>JBEBRR010000143.1:0-3019 GCA_040394735.1 Leadbetterella byssophila | reverse complement strand
TTAATGTCCTGCTGTCCTTTTTCATTATGACCAATGGCCCGGTCATCACCGAAATTGTCATGCCAGATGTAACCCGATTTATTCATCCCCACAGGTTTAAAGACATACTCCACAGCCAGCTCATCAAAAGATTTGCCGGTGATGTCTTCAAGAGCAATCTGAAGCAATTTGAAACCTTCTCCGGAGTAGGCATATTTTGATCCGGGCTCTAAGTAGATTTTAAGCACTCCTTCAGGATCGAAGTCGGGATTAGCGCCTGTTGGGTCAAACCAACGGAGGTTGGGAAAGCCGGTCGTATGGCTGAGACACATGCGGGCAGTAATCTTTTTCCACCGGTCGTCATTTTTGAGCTCGGCGAAATTTGCATATTCCGTAATGGGCTTTTTCAGGTATTGATACAAGGGTTTATCCAGGTCCAGTATATTATTTTCCACTAATTTCATACACAGGAATCCGCAGACGGCTTTGCTGAATGATGCGGCATAGAGAATAGAGGTGGTATCCAGTAATCTCCCGGCTAACTGATCTTTAAATCCATAGGTTTTCAGCAATACCTGCTTTTTATGATTAAGAACAGCCAGGCCCATTCCGGGAATCTCCGCCCTCCTCATCAGGTCTTTTACGGTACTATCAATTTCCTGCTCTGTAATCTTGCTTCCATCCAGCCTTTCAATTAACCCGGTTTGTGCGGTAGCCTGGACGCCCATAAAAAGGGAAATAAACAGAAGTATAACTCTATTGACCTTCTTCATGTTCTTTTTATTTCAAATATCTGACATTCAACACCCTTTTGTCAACGACAATGGGGCGACATCTTCACGACATCTGAAATTCGTTTGCTGAAGGCTTAAGAAAATGCAGGAAATGATAATATTTCGGAAGCTGGTTTTTCAGTGCTCTAATGCCATTGATAATACAGCAGGTAACTGCATAGAGTCCGATGCCAATAAGGAGGGGAAACCCTACCGGAAAGTAAAAAACCAGCAGCGCTATGGAGATCAGTGCAAGCAGGGTTATGGTGATCTGGAAGTTCAGGGAAATTTTGCCGTGGACATCATACAGGGCCTGCTTATCGCGGTAGGATATCCATAAAAATAAAGGAATCAATACATTGGCAAACGGGAAGATTATGCCTACTAATGGGGAGAAATGATAAAAAGCCAGGATTTTGGTCGGGACATTGTTGTTAGTCTCCCCGGTGGACGATTTCAATTCGTCAATGGAGAGCCCAAGCCCGTTAGCCAGTTTCTTTATTGTATCGCCATAAGGAGCCACTTCTCCCTTTTCAATCCGTTGAATAGTTCTGCTGGTTAAGCCGGATAGCTCAGCCAATTCCTGCTGAGTCAGCCCTCTTTCCTGCCGCTTTTTTGCCAGATCAAAATTTTTCTGCTCGCTATTCATTCAGGTAGAAACGGTGAAATAAAAACAACTCAATATCGATAGTTTAACCTAAAATCGGAAATAAATGAATAAGTTTCTGAATCATTGTTTTACTTTTCCATAATTTAATCTGTCGTTCCCTCCTACCGGCTTCTTCTTTCGAAGAAAAACTTTCTGAATAAACTATTTCCCAGTCTTTAGCTTTTCCGGTAAAGCCGGAATGGTTGGCTAAATGTTTTTGTAGTCTTTCTTCCGGGGTCTGGCTGGTACTACCAATATAATAACGATCCAGGTTCTTTGAGTAAAGAATATAGAAATAATGCATAATTGTGGAATTTAAATAAAAAAAGCCCTCTCTCGAGGGCTTTGTGACCGCGTCAGGATTCAAACCTGAAACCTTCTGATCCGTAGTCAGATGCTCTATTCAGTTGAGCTACGCAGCCTCATATCTTTAGCTATTTGGGCTTCTTTTCTTTATTCTCCGGCTGGCTTCTTTCTGAAACCTCCCCGATAGTAATCGGGGTGCTCTATTCAGTTGAGCTACGCAGCCGATTGGACTGCAAAGGTAGAAATAACTTTTAAAAATTCAAATCTAATCCCGCAAATTATTTAACTTTTCCGGGTCGATTTCGTGGTAGTGGCGGCGGATTTTGAGCACAATGGCCAGGCCTACAGCGATTTCCGCTGCGGCAATAATCATGACAAAAATTGAAAACATTTGTCCTTTTACGGGGTCAGGATCAAATTTAGAGAAGGCGGCGAAGTTGACGTTAACCGCATTCAGCATCAGCTCCACCCCCATCAGCATTAAAATGAGATTTTTTTTGCTGACTACCACGGCAAAACCAATGGCAAACAGCAGTCCGGAAACGACCAGGTAGGGTAAAATGTTATTGATCATCTTTTGCCAGGTATGTGGCCCCGATCAGGGCCATTAAAAGTAACATTCCCACCACCTCCAGGATCACCACATAGGTTGTCATCAGGGAAAAACCCAGGCTTTTTATCGCCAGCCATTGGCCGGTGGCATCGCTGCTGAAAGAAAGCCGGCTGGCCAGCAGAATCAGCATCGTGCCGAGAAGTCCGGCAATCAATATGCCCGTTCCGCGCGGGGCATTTTCCACTTTCAGGTGATCTATGCCTGCTTTCCTGCGGGAGCTCAGCATGATACCGAAAACCAAAAGTACAAGGATACCGCCTATGTAGATCATAATCTGGGCGGCAGACACAAACTCAGCGCTGGCAAATACAAAGATACCCGCCACCCCTAAAAAGGTCACCAGCAGGCCGTAGGCGGCATACAGTACATGATTACTCAGCAGAACATAAACCGCTCCGCTTACTGTGATCAGGCAGAAAAGCCAGAAAACAAGATCGGTGATCAGCTGCTCAGTCATCGGGATTACTTATTTGGGGTTTGTTTTTGGGAACAAATTTGGGTGAGGCGGCTTTTTGCTCGTCTGCCGGTTCGGGCCTGGCCTTTGGAACGAATGCGGGTTTACTTTCCCCACTTACCTCCGGTTTTGATTTGGGAACGAATGCGGGTTTGCTTTCACCGCTTAATTCCGGTTTTGATTTGGGAATGAATGCGGGTTTACTTTCGCCGCTCAGTTCGGGCTTAGATTTTGGAGTGAAGACA
>JBEBRR010000142.1:0-3237 GCA_040394735.1 Leadbetterella byssophila | reverse complement strand
AGGAAGCCGGTCAGCAGGCTCACTTTTGCCCCGGTGGCTGACACTCCCTTAAAGAAGAAGCCGGCCAGGATAATGGAGGCTATCGGGATAAAAAAGATGCCGTTCAGCTCCTGCAGCAACTGGAACAGACCTTCGGGGGCATTGGCCACAAAGGGAGCAGCCAAAATAGAGGTTACTGCAAGGATGGTGGCTGTCATTCTTCCCATAAAGACCAGCTTCCTGTCGCTCGCTTCTTTATCGATCATCCGCTTGTACACATCAATGCTAAAAATGGTAGAGGCGCTGTTTAATACCGCATTGAATGTGCTGAGCACCGCGCCCATGATTACCGCGGCGAACAGGCCGAGAAATCCTACCGGTAGTACTTTTTTGACCAGCTCGGGGTAAACGCTGTCCTGGCTGTCATAATATTTCTCACCGAAATAATAATAGGCAATCACCCCCGGCAGCACAATGATAAACGGCACCAGGATCTTGGCCATCCCGGTAAAAAGCAGCCCCTTCTGGGCCTCTGCCAGGTTTTTGGCCCCCAGCACCCGCTGAACGATGGTCTGGTTCATGCACCAGAAATAAAGCTGGTTAATGATCAGTCCCGTGAAAAGCGTACTGAACGGCATCACCGAATCCTCACTACCGATCACATTGAATTTTTCGGGACTGTTCTCGAAAACTTTTGCCAGCCCGGAAGTCATACTCCCATCACCGATATGCCAGAGCGCCAGCACCGGGATCATGAGGCCTCCGAATAAAAGCCCATAGCCGTAGATCACGTCGGAAAAGGCCACGGCCTTCAACCCGCCGAAAATGGCATACAGGGATCCGATTACGCCGACCACCACAATGGTCATCCAGAGACCGGTAGATTTACTGACCTGCAGCACTTCCGAAACGTTGAAAATACTCTCAATATTAATGGCCCCGGTATAGAGCACAATAGGAAGCAGGGTAACAGCGAAAGACACCAGCAGAAAGAGAGAGATCATGGAGCGGGTAGTGGTGTCATACCGTTTCTCCAGGTATTCGGGGATAGTGGTGAGGCCCATTCTCAGGTAGCGGGGCACAAAATACACCGCCGCCACGATCAGCGCCAGGGCGGAAGTGACCTCCCAGGCTACAATAATAAAGCCGTTTTTATAAGCAGAACCGTTCATTCCTACCAGGTGTTCGGTCGAAATATTGGTCATGATCATGGAAGCGGCGATCACCAGCCCGGTCAGGCTGCGTCCGCCCAGGAAGTACCCCTCCTGGGTGTGAAGCTTTTCTTTCCGGGTCTTCACAAAGGCGTAGGCACCGGTAAAGAGAGTAAAGCCCACAAATGTCAGTACGGTCAAGGCATACGATGAATTCATAAACGGGTAACAGGGTTAGAGGTGATGTCGCTGATGTTTTTTCTGAGCTTTCTGGCGTTCGCGTGCCTCCCGGATACTTTCCGATACCGAAACCTGGGACACCGGCACTTCCCACCAGGCATGGCCATAGCCGGCCATTTTTCTTTCGGGTGGTGTTTCAATATAGATCACCGTGGTGCCGCTATTCTGTTTGGCCTGTTTTAAGGCCTCCAGGAAGTCAGATTCATTACGGGTACGCAATACCACCGCCCCCAGGCTTTCCGCATTGGTCGCCAGGTCTACCGGCAGCGTGGTGCCGTCGAGATGGCCGCTTTCCGGCGTTCTGTAGCGATATTGTGTACCGAAGCCCTCGCTTCCCAGTGATTTAGACAGTCCGCCGATGCTGGCATAACCGTGATTATTGATCAGCACGATGGTCAGCTTATGACCCTCCTGCACCGAGGTAACGATCTCCGAACACATCATCAGGTAGCTGCCGTCACCCACCATCACGTATACGTCCCTATCCGGATCGGCCATTTTCACACCCAGTCCGCCGGCTATTTCATAACCCATGCAGGAGTAGCCGTATTCCAGGTGGAAGTTCTTGGGGTCTGTACACCGCCACAGCTTGTGCAGGTCGCCCGGCATGCTTCCGGCCGCACAAACCATTACATCGCGCGTATCGGCAAAGGTGTTGACCGCGCCGATCACCTCGGCCTGCGACATCGAATCTTCACTCACCACCCGGTAAGCCTCTCCCACCCGGGCGTCCCAGTCGCGGTTATACGCCGCGGCTCTTTCCCGGATCTCTTCACCGCTGCGGTAACCTTCCAGCTTTTCAGCCAGTGCTTTCAATGTTTCCCGCGCATCGCCGGTAAGGGGCAGGGAGCCCTGTTTGTGCGCGTCAAAAGCGGTGATATTGATGTTTATGAATTGCACCCCGGGGTTTTGAAAAGCCGTTTGGGAGGCCGTGGTGAAGTCGCTGTACCGGGTACCGACCCCGATCACCAGGTCAGCCTCTGCCGCCATTTCATTCGCGCCCTGTGTTCCGGTAGCGCCGGCTGCCCCCAGGTTATACGGGAAATCGTAGGGCAGGCTCCCTTTCCCCGCGAAAGTCTCTGCCACGGGAATGCCGAAGGTTTCCGAAAGCTGCCGCAGGGTATCCGTTGCTTCGCTATAGATTACGCCTCCGCCGGCTACAATAAACGGCTTTTTCGCGTTTCTGATCCGGTCGGCTGCCCGGCTGATCAGCTCAGCATCCGGCAGGGGGCGCGGCACAAACCATACCCTTTTCCTAAAGAATTCCTCCGGGAAATCATAGGCTTCGGCCTGTACATCCTGGGGCATGCAGAGGGTTACTGCGCCGGTCTCAGCCGGGGAGGTAAGTACCCGCATGGCCTGTATAAGTGAGGGCATGAGTTGCTCGGGGCGGTTGATCCGGTCCCAGAAGCGTGAAACGGGTTTGAAGGCATCATTGACCGAAGCATCGGCATTGCTGAAGTCTTCCAGCTGCTGCAAAACGGGGTTTACATGCCGGGTAGCAAAAATATCGCCGGGCAGCAGCAGCACGGGGATCCGGTTAATGGTGGCCAGCGCTGCCCCGGTCACCATGTTGGTGGCTCCCGGACCGATGGAGCTGGTGCAGGCAAATGCCGAAAGGCGGTTCTTCATTTTGGCATAGGCTACAGCCGTATGCACCATGGCCTGCTCATTGCGCGACTGGTAATACCGGAACGCCGGATATTCAAACAGGGCCTGGCCGATACCGCCTACGTTTCCGTGTCCGAAGATACCGAAACAGCCCGCAAAAAACTTATGTTCCACACCGTCTCTTTCTGTATACTGGTTATCCAGAAAGCGGATCAGCGCCTGGGCTACTGTTAATTTCATTTCTTTTTTATTTAAG
>JBEBRR010000141.1:0-3484 GCA_040394735.1 Leadbetterella byssophila | reverse complement strand
TACTTATAGAGCCTCAAAGCTAGCGGATTATTGTTTTAGAATCAATCTAAATTCGCATAGAATTCACAAAATCCACCTGTTCTGCGCTATCCCTGTTAACAGGTTCTGCCCGCATCTTCCGGTACTCCGGACTAACATAAACCCATGCCTTTCTGCCGAAAGAAAATTCCGCCCCCACGGCCCGGTTTTCAATTTATAAAAAAAATACAAAAAAAGTACAATATAAGTACAATGAGGCGCCAGGGGTAGGTTAGTCTTATCCCCTTCCTTTAGCTTCGTGGAATCAACCAATCATATTAACAGCTATGACAATGAAATCTCCTTTTAAGTATTTTATTATCAGTATCGTAGCATTCACTTTCGTATTCTTTGACGTGCAGGCGCAGTCAAAGACCGTAAGCGGAACGGTCACTGATGAAAAGGACGGCTCTCCCCTTCCGGGCGTCACCGTAAGTGTGAAGAACACAACCAACGCCACCCAGACCAACGAGAACGGGCGATTTTCCATCTCAATAGGAAGTGAAAACGACGTCCTGGTTTTTTCCTTTGTCGGTTATGAAAGCCGGGAGATCCGGGTAGGCAACCAGTCGGTTATCAATCTGCCTCTCACTGCCAGCGATGCCACCCTTGATGAAGTGGTGGTGGTAGGCTACGGCACCATGAAGCGCCGGGAAGTCACTTCCGCCGTATCTACGGTAAAAGCCAAAGACTTTAATCCCGGCGGAACCCGGTCGCCCCTGGACCTCATCCAGGGAAAAGTAGCGGGTCTGATCATTACCCGTACCCAGGGCAATAACCCCAACTCCTCCGCGGCTGTCCAGATGAGAGGTGTATCTTCCATCAATGGTACCCGGACACCGCTGATCGTGATTGACGGAATTCCCGGAGGAAGCCTCGACCTGCTTCAGCAGGATGACATCGAGTCATTTGACGTCTTAAAGGACGGTTCGGCTGCTGCCATATACGGTACCCGTGCCAACGCCGGCGTAATCCTGATTACCACCAAGAAAGGTAAAGAAGGCGAATCGCGCTTTGACTATTCTACCTACGCACAGCGCGAATATGTGGACCGTAAGCCCGACTACCTGACCGCATCTGATTTTAGAAGCCTTATTTCGCAGGGAATCATCAATTCTTCCGAAGATTTCGGCAGCTCTACCGATCTGTATGACGAACTGATCAATAAAACCAACACCAGCCAGTACCATAACCTTTCGGCTACGGGCGGAACTGCAAAATCCAATTACAGGGCTGCCGTTTATTTCAACGATGCCAACGGTATAGCCAAGCAAAACGGCAGAAAGCAGTTCGGCGGCAGGATCAATGTGAACCAGCGGGGATTCCAGGACCGGCTCACCTTCAGCGCCAACCTAGCAGCCAACTTCAATAAAGCCAACCTGCTAGGCGGCCAGGAGGGCGATTTCGAGCAGGCGGTTCAGAGAAACCCTACAGCCCCCTTGGTAAACACGGACGGCACTTTTGTGGAAACACAGGCTTATAATAATTACAACCCGCTTTCACGCCTGGCCCACCGGATCAGCGAACGGGATCAACAAACCATCTCCGCTGATGCCAAGCTGGATTACATGATCCTGGAAGGGTTGCACATCAATACATTTGTTTCCTATGTACGGGACAATTACAATGACCGTTACTACCGTTCCACCAAAGACTGGGAGCAGAGACTGAACTCCAGTTACAGGGGTATGGCTTATGCTTCCAAAAGCAACCGGATGGATTACACCAAAACCCTGGAGTCTACCCTTAATTATACCAAAGCGATTAACGAAAAACACAACATTACGGGTCTGCTCGGCTACAGCTACCAGTATTATACCGTTGAAACCTTTAACGTGAATAATAACGGCTTTACCACTGACGGGTTCCTCGACTGGAATTTAGGGGCCGGAGGAGCCATCCAGAATACAGCTTTGCCCCGCCCAGGTATGGGAAGCGGGAAGGAAGATAATACCCTGATCGCATTTTTCGGGAGAATTAATTACTCCTTTGCCGACCGGTATTTCATTCAGGCCATTCTCCGGAGAGAAGGCTCTTCCCGTTTCGGTGCAAATCACAAATGGGGAAATTTCCCGGCCTTCTCGGCGGGCTGGCAACTGGGTGAAGAGGATTTCATCAAAAATATCTCCGCCATCAGTAACCTTAAGCTTAGAATAGGTTATGGGGTAACCGGTAACCAGGGTATCCCCAACTACCAGTCTATTGTAACGCTGGGAACAGGAGGCGTATATCCTCAGGACGGCGTGTTTTACCAGACCTATGGCCCGGGCCGTAATCCTAACCCCGATCTCAAATGGGAGCAGAAGCAGGAAATCAACGTAGGGCTGGACTTCGGGCTGTTTGAAAACCGTATCACCGGCTCACTGGATGTATACAACCGTACCACCAAAGACCTTCTTCACAATTACAACGCCCAGCAACCGCCGTTTGTGACCGGCAGTATCTTCACCAATGTGGGCTCTATCCGGAACAGGGGTGTGGAACTTCAGCTTTCTGCCCAGGCACTACGCAAGGGGGATTTTGTATGGAATATCGACTTCACCGGCAATACGCAGCATAATAAACTCACCCAGCTGTCCAATGATGTGTTCAAGGCCAACTTCCTTGAGTTTTACGGATTGCCTTCGCCCGGAAACCTGGGCAATGCCATTCGTCTCGAAGAAGGCGGTGCGGTAGGTAATTTCTATGGCAAGCGTTTTGCAGGCTTTAACGAAGATGGCAAGTGGCTGTTTTACAATGCAAAAGGTGAAAAAGTACGGGCCAGCGAAATCAACAATGATGATCTCACAGTCATCGGAAATGGTGTTCCTAAAATGCATCTGGCATTGAATAACACCTTCATCTACAAAAACTTCGACCTGAGCATTTTTTTCCGCGGCAAGTTCGGGTTTGATATCCTGAATACGAAGGAGCTCTATTTCGGAAATAAGAAATGGTTGCCCAATAATCTGCTGAAAAGCGCTATCACTACCCATAACCAGCTGAACGATGACCCGCAGTACTCAGATTACTACATCGAAAAAGGAGATTTTGTAAAGCTGGATAACCTGACCCTGGGCTATACCGCCCGGATCAAAGACAAGCGGTATGTACGGAATGTGCGCGTTTACCTGACAGGCCGGAACCTCTTCACCTTTACCGGGTATTCAGGGATTGACCCGGAGTTGGAAGATACCGGATTCTCTACAGGCGTTGACGGCCGGGGATTTTATCCGAGAACAAAATCGTTGACTATCGGGCTAAATGTTGGATTCTAAAGTGCAAAAATCATGAGAAAAATAGTTAAACATAAAATACAATACTTCGTACTTCTGTTGTTGCTTGGGGTTTCCAATGCCTGTACCGACCTGGAAGAAACCCTTTACAATCAACTGAACAAGAATAACTTCTATAACAACAAGGTAGAGGTTATGCAGGCGGCATTACGGCCGTTCACCCATATGCAGGCATGGCTGGCCCCTACCGG
>JBEBRR010000140.1:0-3874 GCA_040394735.1 Leadbetterella byssophila | reverse complement strand
AGGGGGCGCTCGGCCGGGCCGTGGGCTGGTTCTGGTTTGTATTTACGGGCGGTCTGAACGTGCTGGGCGCCTTTTATTCGAGCTGGGCCATTGAAAAGCTGGGGCATATCCCTGCGCTCTGGAGTGCGGTGCTGTGGGTGCTGATCGGCGCGCTGCTGGCTTTGGTATTGAACAAGGCTCGTTTTCCGGCCAATACGGCTTCGGCAGGCAGCAAATGGCAGGAACTGTTGAAAGGGCTTACCATCATAAAAGAAGAGCCCAAGGTGGCTTTGGGGGGAATCGTGCGGGTGATCAATACCACGGCGCAGTTTGCCTTCCCGGTCTTCCTTCCGGTATATATGGAATCGCACGGGTTTAATACCACCCAGTGGCTGTACATCTGGGGAACGATTTTTACCAGCAATATTGCCTTTAACCTCATTTTCGGGTTTGTAGGCGACAGGATGGGCTGGCAGAAGACCATCATCTGGTTCGGTGGAGTAGGGTGTGGGCTCACCACGCTGCTGCTGTATTATTCGCCGCAGATAGGCGGAGGCAGTTACGCACTGGTATTGGCTGCGGGTATCCTGTGGGGGGCCTGCCTGGCGGGCTACGTGCCGCTGTCGGCCCTGGTGCCCTCCCTGGTACAGAAAGATAAGGGCGCGGCCATGTCGGTTTTGAACCTGGGCGCGGGACTGGCCGTTTTTGCCGGCCCGGCCATTGTAAGAATATTTATAGGAAGTACCGGAGCTGAGGGAGTGGTGTGGATACTGGCAGGACTTTATTTCCTGAGCGCCGTGCTAACCCGTTTTATTACGATTCCGGGAGCCAAAGAATTGAAAATTGACAATGGATAATTGACACCTATCCACCCGGAACTAAGTACCCGGAACTAATTTTTAAGCTGAAAGCTAAATAAACATTATTTACCAATAGATTATGAAAGTACTAGTAACCTCGCCATATAACGAAAGAGGATTAGACGAATTAAACCGCGTTTTAGGAGAAACCATATACAAGCCATGGAAACCTCACGGCAGGGCTTTTAATGAAGACGAGCTGCTGGCCCTTCTGGAGGAATCGGGCGCGGAGGCGCTCATTACCGAGCATGACCATGTCACCGAAAAGGTGATTAATGCTTTCCCGCACCTGAAATTTATCGGGGTATGCCGGGGTACGCCTTCCAATGTGTCGCTGGAAACGGCCAGCCTGCACCATATCCCGGTTTTTTATACGCCGGCGCGGAATGCGCAGGCGGTGGCCGAGCTGTTCATCGCTAACGTGATCACTTTCCTGAGAGATACGATCTTTGCCACCGAATGGCTGAAATCGGGGAAATGGGACGAAGGCGCCCATACTTCCTACCTGATCTTTAAGGGAAATGAGCTGGCGGGCAAAAAAGTAGGTTTTGTGGGCTTCGGCGCCATCGGCCAGTTGATCGCTGCGCGCATAGAAGATTTTCCCTGTGCTATTTCTTACTATGATCCCTATGTAGATCCTTCCGTCTTTCCTTCTTACACGAACATGAGCCTGGAGGAAGTGTTTGCGGAAAACGACATTGTGTCGGTTCATTTGCCGGTAACGGAGGAAACCAGGGGGCTGATCGATGCCCGGCTGTTTCGTTTAATGAAACCCGATGCTATTTTTGTCAATACGGCGCGGGCCGTGGTGGTAGACCGTAATGCCCTGTACGAAGCATTGGCGCAAAAGAAGATCCGCGGGGCTATCCTGGATGTGTTTGATCACGAGCCGCCCGATGAGCTGGATTACAAGATCATCCGTTCCGGAAATGTGCTGGCCACGCCGCATATTGCCGGCGCCACGCATGAAGTGGAAGATCACCACGTGCGGATCATGAATGAGGCGCTGACCGAGTGGTTTGAGAAAGGGGAGGTAAACCCGAAACGAATTGCGAACCGCCAGATACTGGCGAAAATATGAAGTAGCCACAGGTAGTGAGCCTTGAAAAATCAGTATGTCAACGGTCTGTCCGCGATAAACAAACTCGGAACTCACTACCCGGAACTCGGAACTAATTTTAGACCTATGAAACAAGCTTATTTAGTACTCGATATAGGCACAGGAAATGTGCGTTCGGCCGTGGTGACTCCGGCAGGTGAGATCCTGAGTGTGGAGCGGGCAGATATTGCTTATCACCGGGATACCTTTTACCCGGATTCTATCTTTTTTAAGCCGGAGGAATTGCTGGAAACTCTCCGGGAACTGACCCAAAAGGCGGTTTCGGCTGCCGGAGAAGTGAAGTTTCTGGCGGTGACGTCTACCAGCCAGCGCGAAGGTATCGTGCTGATCAGCAAAGCTGGAAAAGCCCTGATCGGGATGCCGAATATTGACCATCGCGGGCGCGAATGGGAAAATGACTTCGGCGATAAAAGCCGGGTATATGCCCTGAGTGGCCGGTATCCTACCTCGTTGTTTTCGGCTTTCAAGCTGATCGGTATCCGGCAGAAACGGCCGGAGCTATGGCAGGAGGCGCAGACCTTCCTGAGCATCAGCGACTGGGCTCTTTGGGAGCTTTCGGGCGAGGCAGTATATGAACACTCTCAGGCCTCCGAAACCCTGCTTTACGATGTGGCGGAAGGGAAATGGAGCCCGGAATTGTGCGGGCTGTATGGGATATTGGAAGGGCTTTTGTCGCCAATTCGGCAGTCAGGGGAAATAGTTGGCGCGGTGAAAGATACCGTAGCGGCTGCCTGGGGCCTGGGAGAAAATGTAAAAGCGGTAGTAGGCGGCGGAGATACCCAGATGGCCATCAAAAGCACCCGGCCGCATACGGGTGATGTGATCCTGGTATCCGGAACCACCACGCCGGTGGTGAAGCTGGAAGGCAGTTTCCTGACTGATACCGAGCAGCGCACCTGGACCAGCCGGGATATCGCCCCCGATCGGTTCGTGTTTGAGGCCAATGCCGGCGTGACGGGGCTGAATTACCAGCGGCTGAAAGAAGTTTTTTACCCGAATGAGTCGTATGAGGTGATTGAAAAAGAGCTGGGGGAGAACCTGAACGAGAATTGTTTCGGGAGTCTCGGCTCGTTGATTGCTACGGAGAAGTCGTCGATCACCACCGGCGGGTTCATTTTTCATGTGCCGGTGACCCATGAGCTGAAACGAAGCAGTTTTGTCTGGGCCAGCCTGGTGGATATTGCATTTTCGATTGTAGAAAATTATAGAGTGCTGGCGGAATGTTCCGGCCACCGGGAAAGCTACCTGTGGGCTTGTGGCGGCGGACTCCAAAGCGCGACCCTACGCCAATTGATCGCCGATATGACGGGGAAGGAGGTGCGGGTACGTTCGGGCTTTGAACAGGCCACGGTGATCGGTTCGGCACTGCACTGCAATGATGCGCTGGGGCTGGCTTCGGCGGCTATTTCTACGGAATACCTGAGCGCAAAACCGCAGACGGATAAGCAGGCGTATTATGCGGAATTGTATGCGAAGTGGTTGGGTGTGCGCACACTTTTCAGGAAGCAGGAGGAGGTAAGGCTATGAACAAAGCATATTTCATAGGAATCGATATAGGAACCCAGGGAGCGCGGGTAGCGCTTCTTGAAGAAACCGGTCTGTTGGTTTCCGCACATGATCAGGCCTTTGCCCTTACCGAAAATTCAAGGGAGGAGCAGTCACCACAGGAATGGTGGGAGATCACCTGTCAGCTCATGGAGGTGGTTTTGAAAGAAGCTCGTGAAACGGCAAATCTGACCATGGTAAAAGCCATTGCCGTAACCTCCACCTCCGGCACTATCATCCCGATCGATGCCGCCGGGAATCCGCTGCATCCGGCCATGATGTACAGTGACCAGCGATCAGGAGAAGAAGCGGCCCGGTGCAAAGAAGCGGCGGAAGAAAACCGGATTCCCGGTTACCGGGCATTCAACAC
>JBEBRR010000139.1:0-3989 GCA_040394735.1 Leadbetterella byssophila | reverse complement strand
CAGCGTTTCAGGCCGCCGATGCTCCCTACCCGAAGAACTTCTTTAACGATTCTTACGAAGTATACGGGGCCGACTGGACCCCGGACCTCCTTCAGGAGTTTTATCAACGAAGAGGTTACCGGCTGGAAGAGCATTTTCCGGAGCTCCTGGATAACGGGCGCACCGAAACCTCCGTACGGGTGATCTCCGACTACCGCGAAACCCTGGGGGAGATCCTCAAAGATAACTTTACCGCTGTCTGGACGGGATGGGCGCACGGGCACGGTGCATCCACCAAAAACCAGGCCCACGGCTCTCCTGCCAACCTTATCGATCTGTACGCTGCCGTGGATATCCCGGAATGTGAGACCTTCGGGATTTCTGATTTCGATATCCCCGGACTGCGGAAAGACTCCATCCGGAAGAAAAATGACGGCGATCCCACTATTCTGAAATACGCCTCCTCCGCAGCGAATATCACCGGCAAACCCCTTACTTCGGCCGAAACCTTCACCTGGCTTACCGAGCATTTTCGTACTTCATTGAGCCAGTGCAAACCGGAGATCGATCAGATGTTCACTGCCGGAGTAAATCATGTGTACTTTCACGGGAATACCTACTCTCCCCGGGAAGCTGCCTGGCCGGGATGGAAATTTTACGCATCGGTGGATATGTCACCTACTAACAGTATCTGGAAAGATGCGCCGGCGTTCTTTACCTATATCAGCCGGGTGCAGGCTTTTCTGCAAAACACAAAACCCGACAATGATTTCCTGCTCTACTTCCCGGTTTATGACATCTGGGCGGGGCAACGCGGGAGCTTCTTCACCACTTTCGCCATTCACGGTATGCGGGAACGCCTGCCGGAATTCTGTGACCTGGCCGAAAAGATCATGCAAAGCGGTTTTGACCCCGACTATATCTCGGATACCTACATCAGAACCACCACCGTTCAGAATAACGGGCACCTGCAGACGCAGGGAGGCAGTAGCTACAAGGCCATCATTGTACCGGCGGCAAAGATCATTCCTTTAGAAACATTGAATCACCTGCTGAAGCTGGCGGAAGAAGGGGCTACGGTCATCTTTACAGATCACTACCCGCATGATGTGCCGGGGCTCAAAGACCAGGCAGAAAGACAGGCCGCTCTGAAAGCGCTTTTGAGCCGGCTTCCTCATGACACTTCGTTCACTACCGTGGAAACCCATTCTTTCGGAAAAGGGAAGATCATCACCGGGTCTCAGGACTTCCTGAAGGAGTTTTCAGAAGGGAAAGAACCGTTCAGAACGGATCTTGGCGGACAGCTCATCCGTAAAAAGCATAATGAAGGGCACCTTTATTTTATGACGATGCTGCAAAACGTAACCGTAGACGGCTGGGTGCCCCTGAGTGTAACGGCTGCTTCCGTGTTGATCTTTGATCCCACGACAGGAAAAACCGGCCGGGCAGCAATACGAAAAAACAATGGACAAACCGAAGTGTACCTTCAATTAAAACCGGGGCAGTCACTGATCCTCAAAACCTTTTCTGACGCCAAAGTCAAGGCAGATAACTGGCCGTATTATACCGCTTCCGGCAATAAAACCGAACTGAAAAACGGCTGGGAGCTCAGCTTCCCGGAAAGTACCCCGGAGGTAAAGGAGCATTTCAAACCCAACACCCCGGGCTCCTGGACGGACCTGAACCACGAAGAGCTGAAAATCAATACAGGCACCGGAAAATACACCATCAGGTTTAATCTTCAGAAAAAAGAGGGGAGGGAATACCAGCTAAACCTCGGCGATGTTCGGGAGAGCGCACGCGTGCGGATAAACGGGCGCGATGCCGGAACCCTGTTCGCCGTACCCTTTGAAATGAACATCGGCCAATTCCTGAAGAACGGAGAAAACACCCTGGAAGTGGAGGTCACTAACCTCCCCGCGAACCGCATCCGGGATTATGACAGGCGTGGTGTGAACTGGCGCATATTTCACGAGATCAACTTTGTGAGTATCACCTACAAAAACACAAAATTTGATGAATGGGAAATCATGCCTTCCGGGTTGCTGGGGCCGGTGGTGATCCGGGAGATGGAGAGGAAGGATCCGAAGTAAAAGCAGGTGTGGTAGAGAGGCACATATTTGTTGTCTGTACCTGGTGTTCTGCCTTCCGACGCTGGTACGATGATTCCCGATTTTGACCAGGCGACCCAAAGACAGGAATACACTCTCCCTCGCGTCAGAGACAAGCAAGAGCGAGGATACATGGTTATTGATTAAATGCCTTTTTGGTCTTATAGTTCTGGATAACATTATCAATAAGGAAAAAGAGATGCTGTTTAGTGGCATCATCCAGCTTTTCAATGTCTTCAATACGTCTTAGTAGATCCTTATCGAGCGTGGCCAACTTTCCTTCCCCTAAGAGGTAATCCACTGAAACGTTAAATATTCTGGCCAATTTTATGATAACTTCCACAGAGGGTGAGTTATCCCCTCTTTCGTAGTTGCCAATCATCACGCGGGAGGAATCTATCTCTTTAGCCAACTTGTCCTGCGACCAATTCTTAGCCTTTCTAAGACGCATTAAGCGCTCTCCAATGTTAACCATATCTTTTAAAAGTTGTCATTGTTGATTGTCAACATACAAAAATAGAAAAAAAGATACATCAAATGAAATGAGTATTATTTGAGTTCGTGATAAATATATAGATCCTTTATTCGATTTGATAACCTAAATGAGTAAAACAACAAAAATGAACGCTATAGTTGTCTTTTTTAATTTAATTGGCGATTAAATGACAAAAATATATTTCAAAAAATTGTATTTTTTGTCATTTATTTGAAAATAAAATTACATTTGTTCTATATTTCTATCAAAACGAATTTATCACAATGAAAAAGAGCAAACAAATTAAACTTCAGCCGCGGTATAGGGATGCTTCACGTTGTCATAGAATAGTGCCATGGTTAAACGTAAGTGGTGTATGGTTGGAAGAGCTGGGCTTTAAAGTAGGTGACACAGTTAACATTACCACTCGTGAAAAGCTGTTTATTATTGAGCCACTTGAAGGGCATGAAAAAACCGAACAGGAATATAAATCGAAGCTGAATGAAGTGAAGAGAACACTTAAAAAGCTTTGCGGCGAAAAGATAAAGGGATAAGGGGCTAGGGACCAACCTACAAAAAAGGAACCTGTGACAGTTCCTTGAAATTCCTCTACTTGATTACGTTTCTACGAAAGAAAGAGGCTTGATCAAGTCTGTATAATACAAATATGATTAGTTTTACCCGGAAAAACCGAAAAATAAGATGAAGCTGCTGTCAGTTGTAATTGCATTTGTTTTAGCTACCTCCTGCTCCGCGCCGGAAAAACCCGTTTACCTTTTTTCCTACTTTAACGGTAATGGTGACGGCCTGCACCTGGCCTGTAGCGAAGACGGAAAAGAGTGGCGGGCACTGGGTAACGATTCGGTGTATCTGAAACCGGTAATAGGCAAAGATAAGCTCATGCGTGACCCCAGCATTGTACAGGATGAAGAAGGGGTCTTCCATATGGTCTGGACCACCGGCTGGTGGGACCAGGGCATAGGCTATGCCTCATCGCGTGACCTGAAAAACTGGTCTGTACAACAGAATATCCCCGTAATGGAGAAATTTGAAGGCACTAAAAACGCCTGGGCGCCCGAGCTCTTTTACGATAAAAAGGATAAGACATTTTACATCTTCTGGGCTTCAACCGTTCCCGGGGTATTCCCCGAAGTACCTACCTCCGAAAATGAAAAAGGCCTCAATCACCGCATGTACTACGTAACCACCAGAGACTTCAAAAATTTCAGCGACACCCGCCTGTATTTTGAACCGGGCTTTTCGGTGATCGACTGCGCCATACTGGAAAAGGGCGGCCGCTATTATATGTTTTTAAAGAATGAAAACTCCAACCCGCCGGAGAAGAATATCCGTTTAACGGTCAGTGACAAACCCTTCGATTTTCCGGTAGAAGTATCTGCACCCATTACCGGAAACTACTGGGC
>JBEBRR010000138.1:0-4020 GCA_040394735.1 Leadbetterella byssophila | reverse complement strand
TTAAAGGCTGTGCGCTTTCGGTTCGTCCGGGAGGGGATGCTCTCCGGGTCTCCGGTGGCGTACGGCATTACATCCAATAAAAACTGTTTACTATGAAAAGGAGAATTGCCCGTTATTTCAAGCATTTATTTTTTACCGTTGCGGTGTTGGCCGCTGTACTGATCCCGTTTGGGCTTTATCACGGAGCGAGCCTGTCGTACGCCCACAACCCGCTGAGCCTGTCTTTTGACGGCGAGGGGCCTTATGTATTCTATAAAAACGACAGTACCCTGACCGTCAACTACATTAAAGGGAATAAAGACGACGGTTTCTACCTGGATCATAAGAATTACCCGGCCACGGCGGCTATTCCGGCAGAGGTTTTCTTTCCGTTGGACTCCAGCACGTTCCGGTTTACCCTTCAGGCCCGTTTCCCGGTTCCACCTTCGGTATATACTGACAGCAGCCCGGTGCTGGCCATTTCTGATATCGAAAGCGGTTACAAAACCTTCCGTGATTTCCTGATCAGCAGCAGGGTGATCGATCCGGATCTGAACTGGATTTTCGGAAGCGGTCACCTGGTTTTACTCGGCGATTTTGTCGACAGGGGCTTTTCTGCCACACAGGTGCTGTGGTTCATTTACAAGCTGGAGCAGGATGCCGCAAAACACGGTGGGCGCGTTCACTTTATCCTCGGAAATCATGAACTGAAAAACCTGTACGGCGATTACGAAGCCTCCGGTCTGAAATACACTTACATGGCTTCCATCATGGGAAAAACCCAGGCGGCCTTGTATGACTCCGCCTCATTTCTGGGCCATTGGCTGGCTTCCAGGAATGCGGTGGAGAAGATTAACGGCCGTATTTTTGTTCACGGCGGGCTTCATCCGGATATCGTAAAGCTCAATATGTCATTAGAGGAGATCAATGACTTTTTGCGATCTCAGTACTACATGGCCCCCTACCCCAAACCGGGGAAAGAGGAAAAAGAGCTGCTGGTGTCCTCAAAGACGGGGCCCTGCTGGTATCGTGGGTATTTCAAAGATGATTTAAGCCAGGAAGACGTAGAGAAGCCGCTGAATCTCTACCAGGCAGAGGCCGTGATAGTAGGCCACACGCTTCAGTCCAAAATTAAAAGACGGTTTAACGGAAAAGTGATAGGAATAGACGTGAAGCACCCCAAAGACTACCATAAGAACTGGCCCAATAAGAAATCAGAAGGCCTTTTGATAGAAGGAGATAAGTACTACCGGGTTTTGTATACTGGCGTTAAGCGGGAGATATAAAGGAGTTCATAATGTGCCGGGCCGCGCAGGTTCGGGATATCAGGTCAGGGCGACAGGAGTAAGCCTGTGGGGCAGATCAATGTCGCTCTGACCTTGATTATCAGGTTTATTGCCAATGACAAATTTATTCACCCGAAACATGACCACTGTCGCCTTGACCTGGTGTTATCGGGCTTACCAGGAGGCAGACTACTTTTTAGAGCGGTTCGGCTTTTCAGTCGTTGTTATTGATGTTTTTGTAATACTCCTCTTTCAGACTTTCAATTTTGTCTTTCAGGTCTTTTTGCAGCCTTCCGGGAAGGGTTTTCAGCTTTCTGAGCTGGAAGGCCAGCACAACGGCGTTTATACCCACAAAGATGAACGCAAAGGACGTCAGTACCACCAATGACAAGCCTGTTACAATAGGGTTAGCAATAAGCAGAAGAGAAAAAATAATGCCCAAAACGCTTACCAGGGCCAGGTTTCCCCATTTCAATACCCCATAGTTTTTGAGCTCAAAGGCAAAGCCCAGGCCCTGAAAAGAGCGGAACAGCAGGCTAAAGCCTACAAAAAGCGGTAAGGTGGCAGCGGCCATGGCAGGGTGTATAACCAGCAGAATACCGATGAGCAGGCTGAAAATACCGCTGGCCAGGTACCAGCCCCAGCCTTCCAGCTCTTTCCTGTTCTCTACCGAAAACCAGATTTCCAGCACACCGGAAAAGAGGAAGGAGTAGCTGAATAAGGAAGCCAGCGCGAGGTAGGTTATATCCAGTACGCCGAAGATACCAATCCCTACCAGAATGAATGCTATACCAATGACCGCCGGAATATACCAGTACTTCACGGTGTTACGGATAGTTTTTAAAAATGTAGCCATAAATTGTTATTGGTTGAATTACAGTTAAAAGCAGGTTTGCATCCGGAGGAAAGCGCCGTGTTGATTGATGATTTAAAGATAGTTTATATTTTTTGTGATTGGAGAATATTGGGGATAAAAATATGCATTTTAACCGGGGTACAAGTTGTACCATTTCTTCCGACGGTAAATCCATGATCTTCCAGGACTCCCGCGCCGGACAGATGTATGTGCCGTTTAGCCGGTAATACCTTTGAATATGAAGATATCCTTCTTCATTTTGATCCTGAACGAGGAGAGGTAGTGCAGGTGCAGGGAGATTTCAGGGAGGTGTTTAGGAAGGGGGATAAACGTGAATAGTTCTTTTGTATGTCTGTACGCTCTTTCTTAAATGTAGGGGAAACAGGATAGCGTGAAGCTCCATCGTAGGCCTATACGTGGGATTGTACGCCGTTTTACTTTTGACTTTTCACATATTCAATCGCCTCATCAACCCCGTTGGTGAAATTTTTGATGGAATATTCTGTTTTCACGTCCGGTTTCAATGCGCCTTCATAACCTTTCCAGGTTTCCCAATACCGGGTAGAGTAGCCTACTATGATGCCGGAATTGGGCAGTTGAAACCCACGGGTCTCTCCATAGTGATTTACATTGCCACTGGTAGATTGCCCTACGAGAACCGACTGGAAATTTCTTTTCAGATTAACGGCATTCATTAGGGCAGAAGAGAATGTGTTTTTACCGATAAGCACATACAGCCTGCTCTGCTGATTCAGATAACTCTCACTTAACCGGCTCAGAAACGGGTTCAGAATGGCCGAATTGCCGCCGCTGTTGTTTCGCAGGTCCACGATGATCTTCTTCGGCTTTTTGCGCTCTATCAGCTGCCAGAGTTCATTGTTAAACGTTTCAAAGGGTTTACCAGCTTGCTCCGCACATCGCTGATAATTAAAATATAAAACTTCACCGTTATCGGTTAAATGGTACCAGTAGTTATGGGGTTGACTGTTTTTCAGTAGCGGAGCGGAGGCATCGAGTAACCGATTTTCCTTCACCACGGCAGACACGGTGCAGAGCGTGTCGTCCAGCAGGAAATGAGCAGACGCACCGGACGGGATAACCCCGAGTCCTTTCAACACCCGCGGCTGTGTCACAAGATGCTGGAAATAAGTGTCAAAATAGGCAGGATTTTCGGTATTAATCATTTTTTCGAACTGCCCGATCAGTGCCTTCATAGGGGTATTTTCAATGCCGTCGAGCCGTTTACCCAACAGCCCTGCATAGGCAGAACCGGCATGGGTTACAAAAATGCCTTCCCTGAAAAAATCAAATTTCAGCGGAAAGACCTCTCTGTAGCGGGGCTCAAGGCGGGTATGTTCATCGCCGATCTCCCGGATGAGCTTATACAGCTCTATCTCAAAGCTTTCGTTGGTTAAACCGGTGCTTTTTAGCTCAATAACAGCGATTTTGTTATTGAATTCCTTTTCAGAAATCTTGGCAAACAGGTTTTTATGCCTCTTGGGTAGTTCATTTTTTAAATAGGCTAAATCTTCTGCAAACTGCTGTGGCGACAGATGATGCTCATTTTGGGCGAAACCGGTATGGGTAAGCAGGAGGCCCGCAAAAATCAGGCAGAAAAGTTTTTTCATAAAGTCCTTTTCAGATCAGATGCGATGTAGCGTATAAAGGTTGCATGGCTGTTTAGGGTATCAGGTATAGGCCCTGGCTGGGCGCCCCCGAGCTGTCGAAGGGCGAGTGAGTCTATACTTCGACAAGCTTAGCATGACAGAACCGTGTCGCGTAGGCTAGGTGCGGGAGTTTTTTAGGCCCCGCGGTTGCTTTTAGTTTGTGCCTACCGGAAATACTTACCCTCAAAATGATTATTGGTGATGTGGTAGATTATAAACCTGTTTTCCCGTT
>JBEBRR010000137.1:0-4031 GCA_040394735.1 Leadbetterella byssophila | reverse complement strand
GCCCAAAGACTGAATATTAACCGGAAAACGCTCTACAATAAAATCAGCACTTATAACAGGCTGGTGCAGACCCACCGTTAATTTGAACCCCTTTTTTTAAAACCTATGGAACCGATCAGCTGGGATGATTTCACAAAAATAGACATACGCATAGGCACGATAGTGGAGGCCGAGGTTTTCACTGAAGCCCGCAAACCGGCCTATAAAATTAAAGCAGACTTTGGCGAAGCAGGAGTGCGCACCACCTCTGCACAGGTTACCCGCCTGTACCGCCCGGAGGAAATTATCGGCAAGCAGGTGGCAGGGGTGTTGAATTTCCCGCCCAAGCGGATTGCAGGTCTGAAAAGCGAGTTCCTCCTCCTGGGTGCAGTGGAGGCCGATGAGGTTACCCTGCTCACTACAGACAAACCGGTGAAAAACGGCCTGAAAATAGGTTAAGCATTCTGATCCGTTCTCAGGATTCCCCGGTACATCCGGATTTTTCCTTTACTCATGGTTTTCTGCTGGCGGAGTTATGGCGAAGCATATAGTTTTGAGCCATTAATGAAACCGGATAAAACAATGAACAGGGAACTGATTTTTTTAAGAACTTTTGCTTTAGGAACGGTCATAGCGGTATTTGCTTTAGGCGGTATGGCCTTCCGGAAAAGCGGGAACCAGCGCTTCACCGAAATTGATGTGGAGCGGATCAATATTGTGGAGAAAGACGGCACCGTAAAAATGATCATTACCAATGTGGGGCGTTTTCCGAACGGAAACGACAGCCTGAATGGCCGGCCTACCAATGAAACCCGGAAAAAGCGAGCCGGTATGCTGTTTTTTAATGAAGAAGGCATAGAGTGTGGCGGCTTTATCTATGACGGAGAGAAAAAGGCCAATGGCCACAGCTCGGGGCTTTCGCTTACTTATGACCAGTACGACGGCGACCAGGTGATGCAGCTCCTGACCCGGGATTACCAGCAGGGCGATAAACGCATGATAACCAGCAGCCTGGTGTTTAATGACCGGCCGGCAGGGGAGAAGCAGCTGAAAACCATGGAGATATCCCGGGAGCTGGAAGCTTTGCGGAAGAAAGATCCCCGGGCCATGCAGGAAAAATACAGGGAATATGAAGCGCAGGGACTGGTAGGCGGCGCCCCGCGCGTGATGCTCGGCAAGTCAGGGAGTCAGAATAACGGGCTTTTCCTCTTTGATGATAAAGGTATGCCGAAAGCCATGTTTTATGTGGATAAAGACAATAAGGCCAGCCTCGATTTCTTTGATGACAAAGGGGAGGTAATTGCGTCTTTTCCCGGGAAAAACCGGTAAGACGGAGAGCAGTTGGATCGGCTTCAGGTTCGTTTTTGGGACCAGGCCCGGTTCCCGGCTATGAGAACCAAGCGTAGTCTGGAACCAACCGTGACCGATAAACCCGGGTGCACCCCAGAGGATCCCTACCCATCTGGTAACTACTCCGGAAAAATAACTACCTTGCCCCTAAATCTTAGAAAAGTGAAAGAATTGCAGCAGAAGCTCGGAGAGCACCGCTACTTTCTGTGGTTTATTTTCTTCTTTGCCTACGCGCACTCCATCCAGTTCCGCTCACTGGCGCGGGGGAAAATAAACCTCTATACATTTACCCCGGAAGCAGCGGTGGCTTCATGGATAAGCGCGTGTGTGCTGTTCCTGATCATCCGGAAGATGATGCAGTGGCGCCGGAGTTCCTCCGTTTTCAGCTTTCGTGAAGCCCTGGTAGTTTTCGGACTGTCGGTTCTGCTGTATTTCCTGGCCATGCAGGCTTTCGGCCTGGTGATAGCGCTGGCTTTTGATACGGTAGAAAGGAATTTCAACAGAAGCACCTTTTTTAACCACTCGTTTATCCTGGTTATGGATGCCCTTATCTACGGCAGCTTTTTCCTGGCCTACGATTACCACCGCAAAAACCGGAAGCACCGGAAGGAGATAGAGGGCTACCATAATGCCCTGGCAGAAAGCAGGATCAGCCATCTGAAAAACCAGCTGAACCCGCATTTTCTGTTTAATAATCTGAATGTGCTGGATCAGCTAATTGAAGAAGACAAGCGCCGGGCTTCCGACTTTCTGAATGAATTTGCCGATATTTACCGGTATGTTCTTCAGGCTTCAGACATCCGCCTCGCGGCGCTGGGCGAAGAGCTTTCTTTTGCCCGTAAATATTTTAATCTTATGGAGCATAAATACGGAAACGCCTACCGTCTGACCGTCTCCGGCGAAGAGAATGGTTCAGGCAGAATGGTGCCGCTTGCTTTACAGCTATTGCTGGAGAATGTTTTCCGGCATAATTTCGGAACGGAGGACAGGCCCGTGGAGATACATATAAGGCTGGGGGCGGATATTGTTGTGAGCAATACGCGGGCCAGGAAAAGAGCGCATGGGATGGTCTCAGGCAGGGCGCTGGCCAACCTTCACGAGCAGTACCGCCTGCTGGCCGGGCAAGAGCCTGAAATTAAGGAAGCAGAAGACCTGTTTACTGTTATTCTACCCCGGATTGCATGATACACGTGATGCTGATAGAAGATGAGCTGCCGGCTCGGAAGAAGCTGCACCGGTTCCTGGCAGAGATGAGTGAGCCGGTGAAGGTAATCGCAGAAAGCGGAAGCGTGCAGGAATCTGCCGACCTGCTGAGATCAGGGCTTACCATCGACCTCATTCTTTCGGATATTGAATTGCTGGACGGTAACGCCTTCGGAATTTTTGAGCAGGTGAAGGTCAGCTGCCCGGTCATCTTTACCACAGCGTACGACCGCTACTGGATGAATGCCTTTGAGACCAACGGCATAGAGTATCTCCTGAAGCCCTTCTCTTCAGAACGTTTTTGCAAGGCATGGGATAAGTTTCTCCTGCTCAGAGGAAACGACACAGCAGTTTTGAAGAATATCGAGCAGCTTATACGGGGCACCACGGGTCGCAGAAATACCAAAAAGCGCTTCAGCGCACATTCCCATCCCGGTATGTATTTTGTGGAAACAGAAGATATTCTTTATTTCCTGGCGGAAGAAGGAGTGGTTTTTGCCATCGATAATAAGGGGAACCGGCACCTGCTCACCTGTGCTACCCTGAAAGAAGTGGAGGAGGGGACAGACCCTGCTGATTTTTTCAGGATCAGTCGCGGCGAAGTGGTGCACCGGAAGTACATCGAAAGAATAGAACGTTATTCTAAAAATGCTTTATCCGTAAAGCTGAAGGGGCATGCGGAGTACCTGGTGGCCAGCCAGGGCAATACGGCAGGTTTCCGGGCGTGGTTAGAAGAATAACTCAGGTACACGGCAAAAAATGACCTGCTTTCTTAAAGAGAAGCCTGACGGAAGTTCCCCGGCTGACCACGCTGGTCACCTCCACTTTCCCCTGCAGCTTGTCCATCAGATCTTTACAGAGGATAAGCCCTACGCCCGAGCCTTTTTCACCGTCAGTTCCTTCTGCGCTGGTTTGGGCATTTACAAAAAGCGATTTCAGCTTTTCAGGCTCAATACCCGTTCCTGAATCCTGCACTACTATTCCGCTGTAGTTTTCTTCTTCCACGCTGTACAGCCGGATCTCCCCGTGGGTAAGGGTGAATTTGGTGGCATTGTTCAGCACATTGCGGAAAATGATCATCAGGTAGCTCTCATTGGCATCCACCAGCGAGTCGTTTACTTCATTGATGATCCGGATGTTTTTTTGCTCGGTATAAGGCAGGTTCAGGTCAAGCGCCTTGTTGACCACTTCCCGTATGTTAATCGGCTTTACCTCTGTTTTTCTGAGCTTTAGCTGGGAAGCAGACCAGGTAAGAATGTTGTCAAGCGTGTTGTAAATGGCTTTGGCTTTCAGGTTTACACTCTTAAAATAAGGGTTGAGCGAATTATCCCTGTTTTTCCATTCGTTCACATCCAGTATAGTGATCAGTTCGGCCACCGGGCTCCGCAGCTCGTGGCTCAGAAGAGAAAAGAGCTTGTCTTTGATCTGGTTGGATTCCCGGAGGCGCTCGGTTTGCCCGGATATAGCTTCATTCTGCTCAAGAATCTTTTGGTTGCGCA
>JBEBRR010000136.1:0-4058 GCA_040394735.1 Leadbetterella byssophila | reverse complement strand
TTAAAGGCTGTGCGCTTTCGGTTCGTCCGGGAGGGGATGCTCTCCGGGTCTCCGGCGGCGTACGGCATTACATCCAATAAAAACTGTTTACTATGAAAAAGAGAATTGTCCGTTATTTAAAGCATTTATTTTTTACCGTTGCGGTGCTGGCCGCTGTACTGATCCCGTTTGGGCTTTATCACGGAGCCAGCCTGTCGTATGCCCACAACCCGCTGAGCCTGTCGTTTGACGGCGAGGGCCCTTATGTGTTCTATAAAAACGACAGTACCCTGACCGTCAACTATATTAAAGGGAATAAAGACGACGGTTTCTACCTGGATCAGAAGGATTACCCGGCCACGGCGGCTATTCCGGCAGAGGTTTTCTTCCCGTTGGACTCCAGCACGTTCGGGTTTACCCTTCAGGCCCGTTTCCCGGTTCCGCCGGCGGTATATGCAGACAGCAGCCCGGTGCTGGCCATTTCTGATATCGAAAGCGGTTACAAAACCTTCCGTGATTTCCTGATCAGCAGCAGGGTGATCGATCCGGATCTGAACTGGATTTTCGGAAGCGGTCACCTGGTTTTACTCGGCGATTTTGTCGACAGGGGCTTTTCTGCCACACAGGTGCTGTGGTTCATTTACAAGCTGGAGCAGGATGCCGCAAAACACGGTGGGCGCGTTCACTTTATCCTCGGAAATCATGAGTTGAAAAACCTGTACGGCGATTACGAAGCCTCCGGCCTGAAATACACTTATATGGCTTCCATTATGGGGAAAACCCAGGCTGCATTGTATGACTCCGCCTCATTTCTGGGCAATTGGCTGGCTTCCAGGAATGCGGTGGAGAAGATTAACGGTCGTCTTTTTGTTCACGGCGGACTTCATCCGGATATCGTAAAGCTCGATATGTCATTAGAGGAGATCAATGACTTTTTGCGATCTCAATACTACACGGCTCCCTACCCCAAACCGGGAAAAGAGGAAAGAGAGCTACTGGTGTCGTCAAAGACGGGGCCCTGCTGGTATCGCGGATACTTCAAAGATGATTTAAGCCAGGAAGATGTGGAAAAACCGCTGAACCTGTACAAGGCACAGGCCGTGATCGTGGGCCATACGCTTCAATCCAAAATTAAAAGACGGTTTAACGGGAAAGTGATCGGTATAGATGTAAAGCACCCCAAAGACTACAATAAGAACTGTCCCAATAAGAGATCAGAAGGCCTGCTGATAGAAGGAAATAAGTATTACCGGGTTTTGCATACTGGCGTTACGCGGGAGATATGAAGGAGTTCATAAAGTGCCGGGCCGCGCAGGACCAGGATGTCAGGTCAGGGCGACAGGAGTAAGCCTGTGGGGCAGAGCAATGTCGCCCTGAACCTTGATTATCAAGTATCAGGTTTATTGCCAATGATAAATTTATTCACCCGAAACATTATCATTGCCACCCTGACCTGGTGTTGTCGGGCTTACCAGGAAGCAGACTGTTTTTAGAGAAGTTTGGCTTTTCAGTCGTTATTGTTAAGGTTTTTGTAATACTCCTCTTTCAGATCTTCAATTTTGTCTTTCAGGTCTTTTTGCAGCCTTCCGGGAAGGGTTTTCAATTTCCTGAGCTGGAAGGCCAGCACAATGGCGTTCACTCCCACAAAGATGAAAGAAAGCGCGGTCAGCACTACCAGGGAAACGCCCGTTACGATAGGATTGGCTATGAGCAGGAGAGAAAAAACGATGCCCAGAACGCTTACCAGGGCCAGGTTCCCCCATTTCAATACCCCATAGTTTTTGAGCTCAAAGGCAAAGCCGAGGCCCTGGAAAGAGCGGAACAGCAGGCTAAAGCCTACAAAAAGCGGTAAGGTGGCAGCGGCCATGGCAGGGTGTATAACCAGCAGAATACCGATGAGCAGGCTGAAAATACCGCTGGCCAGGTACCAGCCCCAGCCTTCCAGCTCTTTCCTGTTCTCTACCGAAAACCAGATTTCCAGCACACCGGAAAAGAGGAAGGAGTAGCTGAATAAGGAAGCCAGCGCGAGGTAGGTTATATCCAGTACGCCGAAGATACCAATCCCTACCAGAATGAATGCTATACCAATGACCGCCGGAATATACCAGTACTTCACGGTGTTACGGATAGTTTTTAAAAATGTAGCCATAAATTGTTATTGGTTGAATTACAGTTAAAAGCAGGTTTGCATCCGGAGGAAAGCGCCGTGTTGATTGATGATTTAAAGATAGTTTATATTTTTTGTGGTTGGAGAATATTGGGGATAAAAATGTGCATTTTAACCGGGGTACAAGTTGTGCCATTTCTTCCGACGGTAAATCGATGATCTTCCAGGACTCCCGCGCCGGCCAGATGTATGTGCCGTTTAGCTGTAAAGCCGGTAATACCTTTGAATATGAAGATATCCTTCTTTATTTTGATCCCGAACGAGGAGAGGTAGAACAGGTGCAGGGAGATTTCAAGGGGGGTAGGAAGGGGGATAAACGTGAATAGTTCTTTTGTATGTCCGTGTGCTCTTTCTTAAATGTAGGGGAAACAGGATAGCGTAAAGCTCCACCATAGGCCTATACGTGGGATTGTACACTGTTTTATTTTTGACTTTTCACATATTCAATCGCCTCATCAACCCCGTTGGTGAAATTCTTGATGGAATATTCTGTTTTCACGTCCGGTTTCAATGCGCCTTCATAACCTTTCCAGGTTTCCCAATACCGGGTAGAGTAGCCTACTATGATGCCGGAATTGGGCAGTTGAAACCCACGGGTCTCTCCATAGTGATTTACATTGCCACTGGTAGATTGCCCTACGAGAACCGACTGGAAATTTCTTTTCAGATTAACGGCATTCATTAGGGCAGAAGAGAATGTGTTTTTACCGATAAGCACATACAGCCTGCCCTGTTGATTTAGGTAACTCTCACTTAACCGGCTCAGAAACGGGTTCAGGATAGCCGAATTGCCGCCGCTGTTGTTTCGCAGGTCCACGATGATCTTCTTGGGCTTTTCGCGCTCTATCAGCTGCCAGAGGTCATTGTTAAACGTTTCAAAGGGTTTGTCGTCCTGTTCCGCACATCGCTGATAATTAAAATACAAAACTTCATCGTTATCGGTTAACTGGTACCAGTAGTTATCGGTTTTGCTGTTTTTCAGTATTGGAACAGACGCATCCGCTGAGAAACTTTCTTTTTTCACGGCAGAGACAGCATAAGGAGAGCCGTCCAGCAGGAAATTCACCACCGTATCAGCTTTCATAATCCCAAGGCCTTTCAGCACCCGCGGCTGGGTCACCAGAAACTGGAAGTACATATCAAAATAGGCCGGATTTTCGGTATTGATAATCTTTTCAAACTGCCCGATCAATGCTTTTGTCGGGGTGTTTTCAATTCCGTCTAATCTTTTACCCAGAAGGCCTGAATACGCAGCGTCAGCATGAGTTACAAAAATACCTTCCCTGAAAAAATCAAATTTCAGCGGAAAGACCTCTCTGTAGCGGGGCTCAAGGCGGGTATGTTCATCGCCGATCTCCCGGATGAGCTTATACAGCTCTATCTCAAAGCTTTCGTTGGTTAAACCGGTGCTTTTTAGCTCAATAACAGCGATTTTGTTATTGAATTCCTTTTCAGAAATCTTGGCAAACAGGTTTTTATGCCTCTTGGGTAGTTCATTTTTTAAATAGGCTAAATCTTCTGCAAACTGCTGTGGCGACAGATGATGCTCATTTTGGGCGAAACCGGTATGGGTAAGCAGGAGGCCCGCAAAAATCAGGCAGAAAAGTTTTTTCATAAAGTCCTTTTCAGATCAGATGCGATGTGGCGTGTAAAGGTTGCATGGCTGTTTTGGTTTCAGGCAGAGGGTGTCTAAAAAACGCTACCCCTGTCACCCTGGCTGAGCGTCCCCGAGCTGTCGAAGGGCGAGTGTGTCTATACTTCGACAAGCTCAGCATGACAGAACGGTGTCGGATAGGCTGGGTGCGGGAGCTTTTTAGCCCCCCGCGGTTGCTTCTAGTTCGTGCTTACCGAAAGTATTTACCCTCAAAATGATTATTGGTGATGTGGTAGATTATAAACCTGTTTTCCCGTT
>JBEBRR010000135.1:0-4205 GCA_040394735.1 Leadbetterella byssophila | reverse complement strand
CTGGAAACCTATGTACCGCAGTTGCTGCCCTACTCCAAACAGCTGATCGGCCGGGTTTCTGCCGCCGCCGGCTATGCCATGCTGGCCGAGCTTTACATTAATGCGGAGTATTTTACCGGCACTCCTATGTGGGATCTGGCCATCGCTGCCTGTGACAAAATCATTTCCGGGCAGGCGGGAGGTCTGAACGGAACTCCGAAATTAGCCGAAAACCTGACGGCTACATTCAGCAACACCAACCAGAATGCAGATGAGGCTCTCTTCCAGTTCGCGTTCAGCAGGAAAGGCGGTTTTACCTTCGGATGGGGTGGTTTTTTCATGGGCTATGATAACATCAAAGAAGTGCTGAATGTGGATTACGGCGGATGGAACGCCTTGGTTGTTATTCCTTCAGCTTTTGACTCATATAAGGCAAATGACCTCCGCAAAAAAGAATGGTTCCTCTTTGGCCCGCAATATAAATACGGTACCAACACCCCTGTGCTGGGAACCGAAGAATGGAGCGGTAAGCCGCTGGTTTATGTCAACTCCATCCGGAGGGAAAGTGAAGGTGATCTCAGCAGCGCCGGCGACATGAGCAAGGGCGAAGAAAACAGCGGAGCAAGGTTCCATAAATACAAGTCTGGTATCCTCAGTGATCCAAACTATCAGGAGAACCACTATATCCTCTACCGGTTAACCGAGATCTACTTCTTTAAGGCAGAGGCACTGATGCGTAAAAACAATGGAGTCGCCACCCAGGAGGCAGTAGATCTGATCAATGCTTCCCGCAAGAGAGCGTTTAGCGTGGCCGACTGGGAGAAGGAGAAATATACGACCACCACATTGACTCTGGATGAACTTTTAGCTGAAAAAGGGCGGGAATTTATTTTTGAAGGCAAAAGAAGAACCGACATTATACGGTTCGGCCGGTTTACCAAAGGCTCCTGGTGGGATCATCAGCCTACCAATGATCCGAATAAGGAAATATTTGCCATACCGCACACCCAAATCGCTGCGAACCCTAATCTGAAGCAGAATCCGGGGTATGAGTAACAGATTTTAAACCGCCTCTGAACCTCTCCAGCAGGATGCGCCGGTCCCGGAATTTTACATGACGGGACCGGCGTTTTCTTTTTGCCGGACGTTGAACGACCAACCTACCCCGTAACGGTTTTCTATGCATATCTGCTCCGATGCCAGAAGCATCTTCTTCAGCCGTCCGATATACGTATCGAGGCTTCTGCCCTTAAAGTAATCTACTCCGCCCCAAAACTCCTGCAGCAGGTCATCTTTTTTCACAATACGGTTAGCAAAGCGCATAAGATATTCCAGCACTTCTGCTTCTCTCCGGGTCAGCATTTCCTTATCTTTCCCTTTGACAGAAATGGCCAGGTCATTTTTGTAATATGTCAGGTCACCGATGACAATAAACGGAGGCTCACTTTCCTCAGAGTTTCCGACCCGGGCCCGCTGCCAGCGGATAATATTCCTGATCCTCAGCAAAAGCTCCTCAATATCAAACGGTTTGGTGATATAATCGCTGGCACCGTATTGCAAACCGCGTATACGATCGTCCTTTTCTGCCCTTGCAGTAAGAAAAAGAAAGGGAATATCTGTACCCAGATGCCTGATGCGCTCAGTAAACTCAAAGCCGTCTGTTCCGGGGAGCCCCACATCAATAATCAGGAGATCAAAACACGACTGGGATTGCACGAGCAACTCATACGCCGCGTCTGCCCGGGTACATCTCTCTACTTCAAAACCGTTAATCTCTAACAGCTGTTTTACCACCATACCCAGATCATCCGAATCCTCCAGAAAGAGTATTTTAGGTTTCATGGTCTTCTTCTAGTTGTATAAATATCTGAAATAACATCTCCGGAAGGCTACTCTCCTCCTTTCAGGCGTTTACTCCGCAGGAATGCCGATCACAAAACAGGAACCACGGCCCGGTTCGCTTTTTACCCTTACCTCCCAACCGTGTGCATCAGCGCACTGCCTGACATAATAAAGACCCAGACCCAGACCGTCCATCTTGCTGTCTTTTTTTCTGTAGAATTTGTCAAATATGCGTTGCTGCGTAGATCGGGTCATTCCTATCCCGTTATCTTTCACTTCCAGTCTTACCCCGGACTCTTCAAAAAACACCGAAATATCGAGTTGTATGAGTTCGCTCCCGTTGTATTTAATTCCATTTTCAACAAGGTTGTTTATCATGGAGGTAAACCAGAATTTGTCGAGCAATACCTCTTTTTCGTCTCCAAATTTAGACAAAGATATATTTATTTTATCATTCCTGCCCAGCATCAGTGTATAATCTTGTACCAATTCTTCCAGGAACCCCGATAACCTGACCGCTTCTTTGTTCAGAGAGGTACTGCTGATGGCTTCGCTCTGCAATACCCGGCTGAACAGGCTTTTCAGCCACAAGGCATTACGCTCAATGATATGGGCCAGTGAAAGAATCTGTTCCCGGCTCCTGCCCACCTCCTCGTTCTGCAGATTCCGGTTGGCCACAATTATGGTAGTGAGAGGTGTGTTCAGCTCGTGGGTAATGTTATTGACAAAATCCTGTTTCAGGTCAGCCAGCTTTTTTTGCCTTGCCCAGTTACGGAACGTTAAAAAGAAAAGGAGAACCATAATGGTTATGGAAGCCAGAGAAAGCAGCAGGACGGGCAGCAGCGAGCGCAGGATCTCCCGGGTACGATGCGGCGAGTCTACCCACAGCGAGAACCGGATATAACAATTGCATTTCTCCTGGCTATCCACCAGGATAGTAGTAAATCGGTTGGCCTGGGTACAGTTTTCCAGCGAGCCGTCGATAACCGCTCCCCATCTGAAAAGTATTTCTTCCGATATTAAAGGAGCCGGTATGTCTTTGCTGAAAAGAGGCACATCCCTATCTGCAAATTTTAAACCCACATCCTGAACTGCCACCCGGTAAATGGAGGCCGGCTCCAGGTTATGTTCCTTAAAGATCTGCTGCATGAAGCTGTCAAGGTTGCTTTTTTGCCTCAATTCCCGGAAAAGGGTATCCACAGCCCGCTGTGCATAGCCATTGAATGCTGCACTATCGCTTCTGTAGAGGTTTTGCAGCGTAGCATAGTTCCTTTCCATAAATTCTCCCAGTATCTTGTCCCCCCCGGGATACAGGATATCTCCTTCCAGGTCGCTCAGGTACTTGTTACCAAGCAGGGGTTTCACCAGGGCGTAATAATCGTGGTCTTTCCAGGCATACGTATGATAGGTCATGTAGCACTGTGTAAAAAACAGTACTAACAAACTGACTATGGCGATGGCTTTATACCGGGTAAACAGGGAGTTCAATGGAAACCTTTTTCACAAAGATATAACTTATCAGCGCATAATTTATATACCTGTAAGCGTACAATATAACTCTTGTGAAATAGTTAAATAGATAATTTATCGTGTCTCGTCTCTGAAAATCCTGGTCACATAGATTAGAATATAAATGAGAAAATTACTGTTGATGTTCCCCGTTTTAATGGGGTGCCTCTGGGGTTGCGGAACCACAGCCCGTCTTAAATCCGGCCTCTCTCCCCATGCGATAGACAGCCTGTATGCTTATCATTTACCGAGCCTGATATTTACGATATCCAAAGGAAATAAACAGGAGTCGAATTACTTTTATTCGGATTCCTCGTTAGCCATCCGGAAAAAAGTTTTTGAGGACATGGAATTAGCTCCCGCTATGATCACCCGTACGGACTACGATAAATCTATCCATAACCATTTCTGGAGCCTGCTGAATGAAGTGGAAAGAAAGCGAAAAATAAAAGGCGTCATCCCTAATGACAGTATTCTCAATTTTTTAGAGAAGGAGAATGTGAATTATGCCCTGATCACGTTTAATTCGGGATTCTCAAGGGAAAAAGGGAACTACGGAGGCCAGCTAGCCAAAGGGGCCGCAATAGGGATCTTAACCCTGGGCATGGTGGTCCCTGTTCCCATGAAAGCCAATTCCACCTCCATAACCTGTATCATCGATGCGCAAAATAAGGAAATAGCCTTCTACAGGAAAAAGACCGCTGAGCTGGAGCCGCTCAAATATAAGAACCTGGACCAGCAGTTCACTTCACTGTTAAACAGTTATTTTAAGAAGTAATTTTTCTAGCAGGAAAATACCGGGGCCTGGTACCGGCAACAAAAAAGCCATTCCCCGTAAAAGGAATGGCTTTTTTCCGAATTAATCCTTAATCTAT
>JBEBRR010000134.1:0-4220 GCA_040394735.1 Leadbetterella byssophila | reverse complement strand
AGTCTCTCGCAAGAGGACTCTGGGGATGAGTAGGAGGGCAGAGTCCTCTTGCGAGAGACTCTGCCCGGACACCAAATACATGAACAAAGGGTTATAGTGCTGATCTTATCTTTTTGGGGCATTACACAGATAAGTAATTATTCAGAATATGCGTTATTCTGAGCCGGATGCAGGGAGGAGCCCGGTTTCCGGCGGGTCCTCCTGCCACACACTATCGTGCCTGTTTGGATTTAGAGGGCAGCACAGGGACTAGATTACCGCCTGCCGTATCCTCACCAGTTCCTTCAGCAATGTTTCCAGGTTATCCAGGTGGAGCATATTGGCACCGTCTGATTTTGCGTTGGCAGGGTCAGGGTGGGTTTCGATGAAAAGACCCTGTGCTCCCACTGCGATGGCGGCTTTGGCGATGGTGGCGATCATCGCAGGGTCCCCGCCCGTTACACCGGAGGTCTGGTTCGGCTTCTGGAGAGAATGGGTACAGTCCATGATCACCGGCACACCGAATTTTGCCATTTCCACCAGGTTGCGGTAATCGACGACCAGGTCGGAATAGCCGAAACTGTTGCCGCGGTCGGTCAGCAAGGCGGGAGCATCCGGGTTTACCGAGCGGATTTTCTCTACGGCAAAGCCCATGGAAGCGCCTGAAAGAAACTGGCCTTTCTTGATATTTACGGCGCGGCCGGTACGGGCTGCCGCTTCCAGCAGCTCAGTTTGCCGGCACAGGAAAGCAGGAATCTGAAGTATATCCACATATTCGGCGGCCATTTGTGCTTCGGTTGATTCATGAATGTCCGTCACCACCGGCACCCCGAAAGTATCGCTTACTTCTTTCAGAATGCGGAGCGCCTTTTCATCACCAATGCCCGTAAAGCTATCGGCCTTGGTGCGGTTGGCTTTGCGGTAACTGCCTTTGAATATGTAAGGAATTTCAAGTGTCCGGCAGATTTTATCAATTTTATCAGCAATACTCAGGGCGATTTCACGGCCTTCAATGGCACAGGGACCCGCCATCAGAAAAAAATTGCCCGAATCATATTTTTGTAACTTATCTAGGAATAATTGCATTATTTCTTTTTGTTTCTGTTTTGAAAATACAAATATGCACTCTATCTTTAAGCTGGAAAAACACTTAATCATTTTGTTGGTTCAAGTTAATTATTTTTCTTTGTACCGTTTTTAACCAAAATACATTTTCAAATGTCTGACGTTGCATCAAAAGTTAAGAAAATTATCGTTGAGAAATTAGGAGTAGATGAGGCTGAAGTTACTACAGAAGCTTCTTTCACAAACGATTTGGGAGCAGATTCCCTGGACACAGTAGAATTGATTATGGAGTTCGAAAAAGAATTTAACGTTTCTATTCCTGACGATCAAGCTGAAAATATCCAAACAGTCGGGCAGGCTATTAGTTATTTAGAAGAACATTCGAAATAATTATTTCGCTCAGACAAAGTTCAATATTCTATTGGAAAATGTTTAGGCATTTGAGATTGGGGTATTGAACTTTTAATTTTTTAGAATATGTCATTTAAAAGAGTAGTTGTTACCGGATTAGGAGCGTTAACGCCAATAGGAAATACGGTTGAGGAGTTTTGGAACGGACTTTCCAACGGAGTAAGCGGATGTGATTACATCACGCGTTTTGATGCCACTAATTTTAAAACCCGTTTCGCCTGCGAGGTTAAAAATTTTGAGGTTAACGATTTTATTCCGCGGCAGGATGCTCGGAAAATGGACTTATTCACCCAATTCGGGGTGGTGGTGGCCGATCAGGCCATAGCAGACTCCGGACTTACCGAAGAAAATATTGACCATAATAAGGTAGGGGTAATATGGGGATCGGGAATTGGCGGTTTAAAAACCTTTGAAGAGGAAATGACCAGCTATATTCAGGGGAATGGTGTTCCCCGGTTCAATCCTTTCTTTATCCCGAAGATGATTGCTGACGGCGTATCGGGCCAGATTTCTATCCGCCATGGATTCAGAGGGCCTAACTATGTGACCGTTTCGGCCTGTTCTTCGGCCAATAATGCCATCATTGACGCATTTAACTATATCCGGCTGGGCAGAATTACCGCCTGTGTTACCGGAGGGTCGGAAGCTTCCAATACCCAGTCAGGAATAGGCGGTTTCAATGGTCTCAAGGCGCTTTCCGAGCGGAACGATGATCCTAAAACTGCTTCCCGGCCCTATGACCGCGACCGTGACGGCTTTGTACTGGGAGAGGGGGGGGCAGCGCTGATCCTGGAGGAATATGAGCACGCCAAGGCCCGCGGTGCAAAAATCTACTGTGAGCTGATAGGGGGCGGGTTTTCGTCAGACGCCTATCATATTACCGCGCCCCACCCGGACGGTTACGGCGCTTATCTTTCCATGAAAGATGCCCTGGATGATGCCGGGATTACCACATCTGAAGTAGATTATATCAATACCCACGGTACATCAACGCCGCTGGGAGATCCGCAGGAGATCAAAGCTATTGAGCAATTGTTTGGTGAAGACACCTATAAGCTGTCTGTCAGTTCCACGAAATCCATGACCGGGCACCTCCTGGGGGGCGCGGGCGCGGTAGAGTCAGTGGCTTCGGTGCTGGCTATTCAGCATCAGATGGTGCCGCCTACTATAAATTTATTTAACATTGATGAAGCTATCGATTCGCGGATCGATCTTACTCCTAATGTGGCAAAAAGCCGCAGGGTGGATGTGGCGCTGAGTAACTGTTTTGGTTTTGGTGGTCATAATGCTACATTGATTTTCAGGAAGTTGTAAGAAGAGGTATTGGATGAATATAGGGAGGTTTTTTGGACGGGATGATAAATTCAAAGACTTTAACAGGGCTATTGAGTTAATTGTGGGTTCAAAGCCGTCTAACCCCCTTATTTACCAGCTGGCCTTTCGACATACCTCCGCTTCCAAAGAGAGTTCCTTCAAAGGTTTCAGGGAGTCCAATGAACGTCTGGAATTTCTGGGCGATGCCGTTCTGGGCCTGATCGTGGGGGAATATCTCTTTAAAAAATATCCTTTCAAGAATGAAGGCTTTCTTACCGAGATCCGTTCAAGGATTGTAAACCGGGAATCACTCAATAATGTCGGCCGGAAACTTGGTCTCGAGAACCTGATCGAATCTGACGGGACCAAGAATTACCACCGTACATCCCTGCTGGGGGATGCCATGGAAGCACTGATCGGGGCCATTTACCTGGACAAGGGGTATAAATTCACCCAGAAGTTCGTGGTGTCAAAGCTCCTGTCCAATCACTTTAACCTGGACGAGGTCATCTCCAACAACACCAACTACAAGTCGGCCATCCTGAGCTGGGCGCAATCGGAGGGCAAAAAAGTGGAATTCGTGATTGTGGAAGAAAAAGGAAAAAACCACAGCCGCGAGTTTGTGGCGCAGGTGCTCATAGATTCGGAAATTATCAGTCACGGGAATGGCTGGAACAAAAAGAAAGCCGAACAGGACGCGTCAAGGCGGGCCTGTGAAATCCTTAAAATCTAATCAGGCAGGGAGTTATCTGCCACAACTGTCACGGGTCTGAATCCCATTCCCATTCGTATACCTAAGCTTAGAAAAGGTACGGTCAGAACCGGCCCCCAGCCTGAAGGACTGTCAATAATAATGTTTTCAGCCGGGCTGATCATTCCGAAGATGTGGCTTCGGGGTCCGGAGGGGTAATCCGAGGCATCAATCACCCGATGCTTTCTCATGCCGAAACGGAGCCCCAGCCCGGTGTATACATCCCACCGGACTCTGCCGGTCCGCAGTGTGGCGCCCACATTGATCCTTGGCTTGAAAAGAAACTCATGAAACCGGGTGTAGAGGTAAGAATCTTCGATAGCATTGTGCCCTTTCCAGCTAACCTGGCTACCGTAATGCAACAGGTGAAATAAGCCGAGATCTCCCATCAGGTAACCTCTGCCCGCCTTCTTCCGGCTGTATTTTTTTACTCCAACTCTCAGGTATTGATGCTGCTGCCCGTGGTAGGGGATATACTCCTTGAGGGCGATGTCCCAGCCGTAATTCACCATATAAGCTACATTCTTTACCGGGCGGTATTCGGCTCCGAGCTCCACGGCCGGATGATAAAAATGAAACATGCTGGCAGGGTTTACCCACCCGATCCACTTGTCGTAGCGCAAGCTGTCAGTACGGCCCATTAACGGCGAAGAAAGCAGAATGAAAACCAGGATTCTCAGCATAACCGGGGATTTACCTG
>JBEBRR010000133.1:0-4227 GCA_040394735.1 Leadbetterella byssophila | reverse complement strand
AAAGAAAAATTCCTGCATCGAAATTCAATGCAGGAATCTGATAGAACCCTATAAACCATTATGATATGTTATCTTTCGTAACCTCCTGATATTCTTATCTTATCTGGAAGTTTCCTGTTCCGATCTTAAATCCTTCAGAGTATAGCTCTACCGAGTAAACCCCTGAATTAAACTCCTGACCTTTCTGGTAGTACATGGCCACCTGCTGGTCGTTGTTGGTGTAAGGAATCGCCTGACGAAGCGTATACCCGATCTCTTTCCCTCCGAAATCCACTACACCGCCTCTTCCCATATCGTTCAGTACAGCGCCATTAGGATCCAGGATTCTCAGGTAAACATCCTTGTTGGTCCTTTCTGTCAGCGGATTGGAAGGGAGGTTATAAGTAACCTTCAGCTGATCCACTTTCTTACTCTTGATCTTGCCGTCTTTTTCCTTTCCTTTTGAAGTAAGGCCCACCACTTCCACGTTCACCGCTTTCAGAGCTGCGGCCACATTTACTTTGTCCTGCAGGTCTTTGTTTTTAGTAGAAACCTCATCCACCACATTAGTGAGGGAGTCACGGCTTTGAGACAGGACAACGTTCTGATTCAGTACTTCCTCTTTTTCTGTCTTCAGTGTCAGGTTTTCAGAGGCCAGTAAGCCATTTTCTTCCTTGAGCTTCATGATTTCCTCATCTTTTGCTACCAGGAACTTCTCGTACTCCGCAATTTTATCGTTGTACTTTTTGCTGGAGAAATTGGAAGAAGATTTCAGGCTTGCTATATCTTTTTCCAGCTCTGCTTTGATCTTTTCCAGTTCTTCAACGCTTCCACCCAGTGACTCTACTTCCAGAATTTTGGCATCGAGTGATCTTGAAATGGAATCCAGTTTTACTTTGGTATCAGACAACTCCCCTACTTTGGTATCCAGCAAGCCCTGCAGGTCTTTGTTTTTGGACTGTGCGTTAAAGTACAGATAACCTACAAGCGCTAAAGCTGCCAGCAAAACGATTAAACCAATTCTTAATGCCCCTGAGTTGTTCTGTGAAGTCGTTTCCATATTTTAAGATGTTTATTTTGCTTTGTTTTGATGTTACAAAGTTGAAACACTCACCTTAAACCGGAATTAATCTCGAATTAAATTTGGCTTAAATTTTATTGCGTGAAAAAGTAAGCACAAAAGCGTTGCCTGAATCTGACGGCACAATGGTCAGCCGGATATTATGGAGGTTCAGGATCTGCTTTACGATGGCCAGGCCTACCCCATGGCCTTTTTTGCCCTTGGCGGTTGAATCCGAACGGAAGAAAGGCTGCAGTATTTTGGAGATCTCCTCCCGGGGAATGGGCTTTCCTTCATTATAGACAGTAATCTGCAGTTGCCCGTCATGTGAGTAGATCTTTACTTCTGCCTGCTGGTCTACCGAAAATTTGCAGGCGTTGTCCAGCAGGTTCTTGAATACAATTTTCAATGCCTCTTCATTGACCGGGTAAATCAGCACTTCTTCATTTTCCGGAAACTCTTCCAGGTTCAGCAGAATTTCACAGTCGGGATTCCAGCGTTTAAACTCAGAAACCGCTGACATCAGTATCTCATCAATGCGGAGGTTCTTTTTAGGCAGTTCCCTGTCATTAGAGCTGATACTGGCCAGTTCCAGCAGGGCCTGGGTAAGGTGATTCAGCATAAGGGTATCTGACCGCAATGACATGATCTGGTTATAATATTCCGGGTGATCCTTATACTTCATTTCCAGAATTTCTATCTGTGTAAATATTTTGGTAAGGGGATTCTTCAGCTCATGTGAAATATTGGCCACGAACATCCGCTGGGTATTTACCGAGGTTTCCACCCGCTGAAGGAGTTTGTTAATGGTGCGGGTAATAAACCCGATCTCATCTTCGGTATACGGGTATTCTATACGCCGCGAAAGATTTTTAGGAAAGATCTGATCCAGCTGCCGCGCGATCTTGGAGATGGGAGACAGGGCCCTGTCTGCCATAAACCAGCTGATATAGGCAATAAACAGGAGAGCCACCACACTTAAAATCACCAGGATATCCCGGAGGTTGCTGAGCGCTTCCCGCTCATACACATCCTTTGCACTGATAATGACCCAGTAGTCTTTGATCTTCAGAACACAGATCTTGTATTTATTCCGGGAAATATTATTGACGCTTTTGCTGGTATCGGCGGCATTCAGGAAACTCCGGTGAAAACTTTCTTTCAGGATATCCGTGGTAAAAACAAACATATTCCGCTGAGGGTCGTAGATAGACACCATCTCTTCGGTCAGCATACGCTCATCACTGTTACGCACCAGGTCCTGGATAGCCTTCTGGTCAGCGCTGAGTGCAATTTTCAGGGAGGCTGTAATAATGGCCCTTTCCTGGAGTCCGTTGTAAAAGCGGCTATTCAGATATAAACGGCTGAAAAGGTAAATGCTGACGGAAAACAACAAAAAAATTACACTTACCAGAAGCAGAAACTGAAGGGTCAGTCGCTGCCGGATATTTAGCTGTGTAAAAAAGCGGCGTAACATGGATCTACACTTTCATTACGTACCCCATTCCGATCTGCGTATGAATTAATTTCACATCGAAATCTTTATCTATTTTTTTCCGGAGGAAATTTACGTATACTTCGATCACGTTGGTACCGGTATCAAAGGTGATGTCCCATATCTTCTCTGCCAGCTCTACTTTGGAGATCACGCGTCCCACGTTGTTCATGAAGAACTCCAGGAGGCTGAATTCCTTGGCGGTGAGCGTAATTTCCTTGTCACCCCTTCGCACCGCTTTGGTATCCACGTTAAGTTCGAGGTCGGCAACCCGGAGTACATGAGCTTTCTGGATAACGGCATTGCCTCTCCGGGTAAGCGCACGTATCCTGGCTTTAAGCTCACTGAATTCAAAAGGCTTACTGAGGTAATCGTCGGCTCCCGCATCCAGCCCGGTTATAATATCCTGGGTGGTTCCCAGCGCCGTCAACAGAAGAATGGGCGTATTGTTCCCGTTTTCCCGAAGGGTCTTGCACAGGGTAAGGCCGTTCATTTCCGGCAGAATAATATCGCTGATGATCAGGGAGTATTCATTTCTCTCTGCCAGGGTCAGGCCCATTTGCCCGTCATACGCAATATCCACCTCTGCTTTGTTCTCTTCCAGCCCTTCCTTAATAAGATTGAGTGTTTTTACTTCATCTTCGATCAGCAAAATTTTTAATCCCAGCATGGTTTATATCTTAAATAAGCGTAAAGTTCCTCCAAATTAATACTTTAAACGATTATGCCGGCATTTCTTTCCCTTTTTATTATTCTGCACCGGCTAAAATCACACAAATTTATTATTTTTATAAGTTCTTACCCGGAAACCTCTCATAATTGTATGCTGCGTATCTTATTCCTTTCAGGTTTGCTGCTGACCAACGGCGTTTTTGCCCGGTCATCTCCGGAAGCCGACAGCCTGCGTCTTTTGGGAAAATTTGAAAAAGAGCTCCTGGTAAGGCAAAAACTGCAGGAAAAAGGATTTGAGCCGGATCTGAGCCGGATTCACGTATTTATCCGGAAAAAAGAATTTGCCAAGGCAGGCCATCTTCTTGCCGGCCTGAATGCCGTTACCGCACAGCAACGCTTCTGGAAAAATAAATGCCACGCTCTTTTACTGCAGGAAGAAGGAGAAACGGAAGAGGCCATTGCCCTCTTAAAAAGCACCCCGGTAAGCGATAAAACCGTGGAAGCAGCTCTGACAGAGCTGGCCCTGGGCCAGAATTATGCCATTCTTGACGACCAGCTGTCGGCCATCCGGCATTTTGAGCAGGCTCTTACTGCCTTTGAAACTTCAGGATATATGCATCATTATATGGCCGGGCTCACCCTCTCTGACCTGGCCTATGCTTACGATGCAGCCGGCTTCAGGAATAAAACAATTGAATACGGCGATAAAGCACTGAAGCTGTTTATTCGGAATTATCCCGAAGATTTCTCCATGATCAGCACCTCCCACAATAATCTCCTGTTCTATATTATTGATTACGGCGATGAAAAGCGGGCTACAGAAGTGCATCGCAGCTATGCCGGCTACATGGATAAGTTCCTTGCCGGCAAACCTCCCTGTAATGATCTCTCCGACGTTCATGCAGAAGCCCTGTACCGCTTAAGCAGCCTGCGCTTTTACGGCTTTAAGAAGGATCATGAAAAAATGATACAGCATCTCAGGCTGCTGGAAGAGTTCTTCGGGAAAGCTCCCCGGGAGTGG
>JBEBRR010000132.1:0-4260 GCA_040394735.1 Leadbetterella byssophila | reverse complement strand
CTGCAAAGACCCCGCTTTTTTTTTCGGTGCACTCCGGGCAGCAGCCGGAAATTCAGTTGCCTATTTTTAACCGGGGCTTTAAACACTTCAAGACAGAATTGTTATAAGGCGGAGCTTCATAAGTCAGCGGCACATTTTCGCGTAGTTTTCTGTAAAGTACCTGAACTCGTGCTGCAGTACCCCGAACTTTTCCTCAAACCCATCCAGAATACCGTCTTTGGCAGGTACTTCTATCTCCCTGGTGATCTCATGGATCCGCATCAGGCCTATGGTACCGGAATTACCCTTCAGCGTGTGCAGCTCTTTCTGAATGGTTACCACATCCTTTCGGCCATAGGCATTAAACACATTTTCAATCTGGGCTTGCGCTTCGGTTTTGAAGTCTTCAAAGACTGACAGGAGCATGTCTCCTCCAACCATTTCTTTCAGCCCGTTGATCACATCCGTGTCAAAGGCGGGCACTGCCGTATCAATCTTCTCAAATTTTTTCAGGCTTTCTTTGCTGCTCTTTTTCAGCTCTTTTTTCCGGGGCAGGAGGCATTCTTCTACCTTTTGTATGAGAAGGTTGGCCCGGATAGGCTTGGAAAGATAATTATCCATTCCGCTGGCCAGGAATTTTTCCCGGTCATTTTCCATGGAATAAGCGGTCATGGCCACCACAGGCGGAAGCTTATTCCCGAATTTCTCCCGCAATACCCGGGTAGTCTCCACGCCGTCCATTTCCGGCATCTGGATGTCCATCAGGATCAGGTCAAAGTCAGGATTGTTCTGAAAGGTCTCAATGGCTTTTCTGCCTGAATCGGCGCCTATCACGTTACAGTTGGCCTTTCGCAGGATTTCAATAGCCACCTTCCGGTTAATAGCGTTGTCATCCACCAGCAGGATTTTGGGCGAAAAGTTACCGAAATAGCCTTCGATGGAGATCTCGTTAGCCGTGCTCACTCTTTCGCTGACCTGCGAAGCCTGCGCTTCTTCAGCAGGCAATGTAAACCAGAAATTGCTGCCTTCACCTACTACGGAGGTCAGGCCGATTTCCCCGCCCATATTCTCTACCAGCTGCTTGGAAATAACCAGGCCCAGGCCGGTACCCCCAAAAGCTTTTTTAGTGGAAATATCGAGCTGCTGAAAGGAATTGAACAACTTGCCCTGGTTTTCTTCTGAAATCCCGATACCGCTGTCGATCACCTCAAATTTCAGGAGCTGCCGGTTTTTCTGCCGGCCGGTCAGTGTGATCCGGATGGTAACGTCTCCGTTCTGTGTAAACTTGATGGCGTTGGAAGTGAGGTTGGAGAGAATCTGCAGCAACCGGATCTGGTCGCCGATGATGAATGGGTTAACGCGACTGTCCCAGTCAAACTTCAGCAGGTTATTGGTTTCTGCTGCCTTTTGCTTGAAAAGAGCCACCAGGTTTTTCAGCATCTCCTTCAGGTCAAAAGGCTTCTTTTCAATGTTCATTTTCCCGGCTTCCAGCTTTGAAAGATCAAGGATGTCATTCAGGATGGTCAGCAGGGTTTCTGAAGAGTTCCGGATGGTGTTGACATAATCTTTCTGGGTTTTGCCAAGCTCAGTCTCGTTCAGCACATCGATCATCCCGATGATCCCGTTCATGGGCGTACGTATTTCATGGCTCATATTGGCCAGGAACTGCTCTTTAACCCTTAACAGGTGTTCTGCCTCCTCCTTGGCCACCTTTAGCTCATCGGCGCTTCTCAGCAGCTCGGTTACATCTCTTGCCACCCCTTCCACTTCAATGGGAGTACCTTTTTCGTTTTTGATCATCCGGATGTTCAGCATGAACTGCCGTATGCTGCCGTCCTTGCGTTTTACCCGTACCTCGTAATTGGTGATGTTGCCGGCCTTCAGCAGGGTTTTGATATTTTTTGAAGAATCTACCACATCTTCAAAAAACTGGTCCACTTTCTGGTGAATAACTTCCTCCTCACGGTACCCCGTGTGCTTATAGACAGAAGGCGAAATCATAGTGATGTTACCGGCCAGGTCAGACCGGTAATAGATATCAATGAAGGATTCGATGATGTTCCGGAATTTATTCTCGCTCTTCTGGAGGTCAAGCAGCGCCTTTTTGTTTTCCGTGATGTTCCGCGCAATCCCGGATACTTCTTCCACTTCTCCGTTTTCACCCGAAATAATGGGGTTCAGGTGAAATTCATACCAGTCCGGCCCGCCGTTTTTCTGTCCCCAGTGCAATTCAAAATACTGGGGGGTGCCGGAAAAGGCCAGGTTATATTTTTCCCGCATCATGGGCTTATCGTCCGGGTGGAAGAGCTTCCAGCCATAGCGTTCAATACTGCTGTTGATCCTGGGCTCCTCACCCAGCTGGCTGTAGACAATGTTATAGTAGTTCCGGTTCATGGAGCTGAGCTGACGACGCGTGTTGACGGTCCAGAGCAAGTGGGAACTGCTGTCAAAAAGGGCTTTCAGACGCGCTGTCTGCAATTCCAGGTCGGCTTCGGCCCGTTTGCGTTCCATGGTCATGGCAATCTGCCCCGAAACAAACTGCAGCAGTTCGAGGTCATTGCTGCTGAATTTGTTTTCATCGGAATAGGACTTGATCCCGATCACCCCGATCACCTCTTCGTTGACCTTGAGGGGAACCAGGATCTGCACAGCGGGCAGGATTGACTCATAGATAAAGAGCTTTTCCCTTTCAATGAGCTCTTCCAGCTCTTCCTTGTTCAGCACCAGCGGTTTTTTCTGCAGGAGGGAATATTCGATCAGGCCGTTTCCGAGATGGCGTTTCATGTAGTTCTGGCCGGTGTCAAAAAACTCATCTACGTGGTAGGGAAAGTTAATGCTGCTGTCGCTGTTGTCAAAAACAGCTACAAAGAAGTTATTGGCATAAATATTTTTCTTGAGATTCAGGTGCACCTGGGCAAGAAAGTCTTCCAGGCTGCGGGTATTCAGGTTACTCTGCGCTATGGCAAAATAAAGATTCTGGGCGGCTTCCGCCCGGCGGCGCTGGGTAATATCACGGAGGATAAAACGGTAAACCTTCATTTCATTGCCGAGCTGCGAAAAATGAATATCGCCCAGCATATAGACCCGTTTTTTCAGGTGATTCCTGAAAACCAGGGTATAATCATGCAAATGCTGGCCGGGTTTAAGGCCCAGGATCTCCCTGACGGTATCATCTTTGAATTGAGGGTGCAGGTAGTCGGTGATCCGTTTGTTCTTCACCTCCTCCTTTTCATAACCCAGGGTTTTGACAAATGAATTATTAACAAAGATAAACTCCCCTTTGCTGTTAAGGATAAAGTTGATCTCGGAAGTATTCTCCACAAAATCTTCCAGGAAACTGATATATTCAGAGGGGTAGGATACCGTCTTGAAATTAGCCATAGATGTCAGCGCTTTTCATGCAGGATTAAAGCTAAGAAATATTGACGGAATTTGATTACCTGAAGAAAGACATTTTGACTCCCACGCCTTGGTTTGCCCGAATTATACCTAATTTTGCAGATCAAACACCCGTAAATTGGAAAAAGTAAAAGCAAAGAAGCACCTCGGACAGCATTTTTTGAAAGACCTGTCGGCCGCCAGGCGAATTACCGCGCTGTACCGGAGCGCAGGCCCCGTACTGGAGATCGGGCCGGGAATGGGTGTTTTAACGCAGTACCTGACCGAGCGGGAAGAGCTGGACCTTTACCTGGTGGAGATCGATAAGGAATCAGTGGAGTATCTTCAGAAGCACCATGGCTTTACTGATAAAAACCTTTTTGATGCTGATTTTCTCCGGGCAGACCTGAATAAAATTCTGGGCCTGACACCGGAAGATAGATTTGGGATCATCGGTAATTTTCCCTATAATATTTCTTCTCAGATTTTTTTCAGGGTGCTGGATTACAAAGACCAGGTTCGGGAAGTGGTGGGAATGGTTCAGAAAGAAGTAGGACAGCGCATTGCCTCACCGCCGGGGAATAAAGATTACGGCATCCTGAGTGTTTTACTTCAGGCTTATTACGATATCGAATACGCTTTTACGGTTCCGCCCGGCGCATTTGATCCGCCTCCGAAGGTAGACTCGGGGGTGATCCGCCTGGTGAGAAATGACGATAAGGTGCTGAACTGCGACTTTAAAAAATTTAAGCTTATAGTAAAAACGGCATTTAATCAAAGGCGGAAGATGCTTTCCAATGCCCTGAAGCCTGTTTCCGGCCAGGCAGAGTTTCCGTACGGGAACAAGCGCGCCGAGCAGCTCGATTATACCCAGTTTGTGGAGATCACCAATGCGATTTTTGC
>JBEBRR010000131.1:0-4312 GCA_040394735.1 Leadbetterella byssophila | reverse complement strand
GCTCTCTTATGGGTGAAACTACTGATGACATAATTGTTCCCTAAATAAGTTAGGCTTTCTTTATTGATTAAAAACTAATTTCTTTTATGACAATACTTTCGAATCTTCTCTGTCTTTGTTCCGAACCTTCACCAGGTAACTCAGCTGAGGCTGTACATTGATCTCTTCCAGCATGTGGAACGCACGGCCTTCTTTCTCGTTGGCCAGCAGTTTGGAGATTTCCGATTCGGGATCGTTCATATCGCCGAAAGTGATACAGCCGGTAGGGCAGGAAGACCCGCAGGCCAGCTTGATATCGCCGTCTTTGAGGGCTCTCTTCTCTTTCTTGGCTACCAGCTTACCGGCCTGGATCCGCTGAACACACATAGAACACTTCTCGATCACCCCTCTTGAACGTACGGTTACCTCAGGGTTGATCACCATCCGGCCCAGTTCGTTGTTGAAGGCAAAGTCAAAGTCATCGTTTTCAAAGTATTTGAACCAGTTGAAACGTCTTACTTTATACGGACAGTTGTTCGCACAGTAACGGGTTCCCACACAACGGTTATAGGTCATCTGGTTAAGACCCTCCGAAGAGTGGGTAGTAGCCAGTACCGGGCACACGGTCTCACACGGGGCGTTAGAACAGTGCTGACACATCATAGGCTGGAACACCACTTCCGGGTTATCGGAAGCGATCTCCATTGCTTTGTAACCGTTCGGGTTATAACCGGTTTCCCGCGGGGCATCCGAGCTGTAGTAACGGTCAATACGCACCCAGTGCATTTCCCTGGCGCGGGCCACTTCGGCTTTACCTACCACAGGGATGTTATTTTCTGCCTGGCAGCTGACCACACAGGCGGCACATCCGGTACAGGTGTTCAGGTCAATGACCATCCCCCAGCTGTGGTTCTTTTTCTCGTGACCGTTCCACATGGAAATGGTATTCGGCCTTTTAGGCCCTTCGGATGTGGCAATTTTCGGTTCGTACCTTCCGGCCTTTACATCTTTGATATATTCGCTCAGGATGGTTTCCTGTACCACCGCCTTACGGCCCATATAGGTTTCATGGGTCTGGGTCTGGGCCAGGGTATAACCTGATTTGGTTTTTTCTACCTGGATGCTGTCCGTCCAGAAGTTTCCGGCTCCTTTGGCACCTTTCAGAAGAGGGAGAACATCTACCCCTACATTGCCGGCTTTTCCGGCTTTGGTACGTCCGTAGCCTCTGGCTATAGCCACGGTTCCGTCGGGTTGCCCCGGCTGGATAAGCACAGGGAGCTCTACAGAAGCGCTTCCGGCAGAAACTTTCACCCAGTCGCCCTGGGCAATACCCAGCTCAGTAGCGGTTTTCAGGGAGAATGCCGCCGTGTTTTCCCAGGTTACCTTGGATATCGGATCCGGAGTTTCCTGTAACCAGGGGTTATTGGCATTTTTACCGGTACCTATGGTTGTATTTTCAAAAACATGAAGCTCCAGGCCGTTGCCTTTAGGGGCCGTTGCCTGAGCGGCAGCTTCCTGGATATTTCCTGTAAAGGCCGCTCCTGCTGCAGGGGCTGCTCCCGTTTCGTACACTCCGTCATGCAGCGCCTGTGTCCAGGATTTTCCGCTGAGAACGTTCGATTCCCAGTTCTCTTTCAGGTATTTGTGGTAAGACGCATCCGAGCCTGACCATTTCAGGATACTGGCTTCGGGCTGACGTGACTGGAAGATATTGGAAATGGTAGGCTGGATGAGAGAGTAGTAGCCGGCTTTCGGCTGTGCGTCTCCCCAGTTTTCCAGGAAATGGGTATTTAAAGCAATGTAGGTACAGTTGGAGGCCGTTTCATCAGCCCGGTCACTGATCGCTACGGAGAGCTTCGCTTTTTTAAGTCCTTTTTCGATTTCCGCACCGGCGAGGTGATCGTATACCGGGTTGGCATCCACAAAGATCACCGCATCAACGGCACCGCTGTTGAGGTCAGCAATGAACTGAGCCATTTCGGCGTCATTTCCCTGACGGTAGTTCACGGGGTTGCCGAAGTCGATGGTTGTGCCAACGGTACCCAGCAGGGCATTCAGGGCGTTTACCAGCACCAGCGTGGAAACGTCTCCCGAGCCGCTGACGATCAGGCTTCTGGCTCCTGATTTCACCAGGTCGGCAGCACACTTGTCCAGGAACTCGAAGTCGGCTTTCTGAACGGCCAGCGGAGAACCCTGTCCCAGCTTTTCGGAAACCCTGTTATAGAGGTTCGCTACCAGAAGTCCTTCCTGGGAAGGCTTATAGCGGCCGCGGTAATCAGCGTTGGCGCCGGTAAGCGTCATGGTAGGCTCGTAGTGGTAGTGCCGAGACATGGTTTTTTTACCGTCTTTGGCGCTGCTTACCTTCCGGTTGGCCACCCATCCGGCGTTGTATTCGAGCGGGCTGATCCAGGCGCCGAGGAAGTCGGCATTGATGCCCACGATCACATCGGCATTTTCAAATTTATAGTCCGGAATTACCGCTTTTCCAAAGCTTCTTTCGTTGGCCTGTACCAACGGATACGCTGAGCTGGCATCGTATTGAACGAGCCTGGCAGAAGGATATTTAGCGGCAAAATCACCGATCACCTTTTTGAAGGTGGGTGAAAGAATAGTGTTCGATACGATACGGATGCCGGAAGCGGCGGCCAGGCCGGCCATTACTTCTTTGTCCAGATTAGCCCAGCTGATCTCCTTTCCTTTTTTAACAGGAGTTCTGAGGCGGTCATTATCATACAGTGACAGGAGCGAGCCGTGTACCTGGGCACTCAGGCATCCTCTGGAGATGGAAGAAAGACTGTTTCCCTCGATTTTAATCGGACGTCCTTCTACGGTCTTCACCAGGATACTGGCGTAATCGCCACCCTGTACATATGTGGAAGCATAGTAGTTAGGTATACCCGGCTCGATGTCTGCCGGCTTATTCAGATAAGGGATCGTATGTCTAACGGGTGCGTCGCAGGCTGCCAGTGAAACGGCCGCCATTCCAAAGCCGAGAACTTTAAGGAAGTCCCTTCTGTAGGTTCCCCCTTCTATTTCATCAAAGTTAAATTCTCTATCGGCGTTTTTTACGACGTTGATATCATTTTTTAACTCTTCAATACCTTTCCAATACCTTTTGTTAGTATCCTCCATGAGTATAATGTAAGTAAAATTCCAGTTTTAGTTAAAGGTAATTAATAGTGACACTTGGCACATTCCAATCCGCCGATATCTTCCACCTTCATAGGCTTGGAAGATACCTGCTCATGCGCCGACAACAGTTTGTCGTAATACGCGTTACCTTTTGAGTTAACATCGGTCTGACGGTGACAGTCAATACACCATCCCATGGTCAGTGTATGTCTTTGCTGCACCACTTCCATGTTTTTAATATCTCCGTGACAGTTTTCACAATCCAGCCCACCCACGGCGGTATGCTGCGAGTGATTGAAGTAGGCCAGGTCAGGCAGGTTATGTACCCGCACCCATTCTACCGGTGTATTGGTCTCAATAGCCCGGTAAATCTTCTGAATTTCAGGAGATTCCCGTTTGATGGTATTGTGACAGTTCATACAGATGCTGGACGAAGGAATTCCGGCCTGCTTACCTTTGTAAACACCCGTATGACAATAGCCGCAATCAATCTCCATATCACCGGCATGCAGCTTATGCGAGAAGTTGATCGGTTGGGCAGGAGCATAGCCCTGGTGTACACCAATGCTGAAGAGTCCGTCAAGGGTAGCCTTGGTTCCGAGGATGATAAACAGCCAGATCACTGCCGAGCGTACCGTTGAATTGCTGAAAAGAGCTTTAAGATTGTCCCCGAAGGAAGTTTTCGGCTCTGTCAGCTCCTGGGTAAGGCTTTCGTCGGATTTGGAGAGGGTGCTCAGCAGCCGGATCACGGCCAGAAGAGCTACCAGCACCAGCACCATGATGGCCAGCAGGGAAACCAGGATTATGTTAAAGAATTTCCCCCCTCCGGCTTCCTGTCCGCCACCGGCCGTGCCGGCTGCTGCTCCGGGCACTACGGCAGGAGCTTCGTTGGCTTTCTTGACATAGGCCAGGATATCGTGAATTTCTTTGTCACCATAAGCCGGGAAGGCGGTCATTTGCAGCTTATTGAACTTGTTGAAGAGGTCAACTGCATACTTGTCCCCGCTTTTAATGACTTTGTCAGGGTTTTGGACCCATGCCTTGAGCCAGGCAAAATCTCTTCTGTCCTCTATTCCCTTTAAGCCGGGGCCTACTACTATTTTGTCTTCGGCAGAGTGACACTGCTTACAGTTGTTTTTGAAAAGGGTTTCTCCGGCTACCGGGTCACCTGCTCCTCCGGCTGAGGCAGCGTCAGCAGCAG
>JBEBRR010000130.1:0-4614 GCA_040394735.1 Leadbetterella byssophila | reverse complement strand
CGTTCAGCATGACCGCATTCCTGCTGAAGTTCCATTTGCCGAACATTTCGAGCATCTCAGGTTTGGCGGTCAGCATATTCCAACCGTGCCTGGCGCCCATGAATACGGCAAAGAGGATAAGCAGGGAATTGATAATTTTGAGGATCATAAGGGCTGAAGTTTTATTAAAGATTTAACAAAAGTCTGTAAAACGGGCGGTTCTTTTATGGTGAACTTTTCGCTTTTTTACAGGCTGTCCGGTATTGGGAAGGCGTGATTCCCTCATACTTTTTGAAAAATTTGGTAAAGTTTGAAGGGTCGTAAGTCAGGCGGTGGGCTATGTCGGCAATGGTGTGATCGGTATCAGCGAGCAGTTGTTTCGATCGTTCTAAAATTTTCATCACATAAAAGTGACAGGGGTGGCTGCCTCTTGTAGACTGTATGATTTTTATCAGGTGCTTCTGAGATACGCAGAGAATCCCGGCAATGTCACTAAGTTCGAACATGACGTCTTCCCGGCCATGCAGGAGGTCGTCCAGGTGGCTGTCGAGCAGCTCAAAATAGCGGATAGTGATTACTTCATTTCTTTCATTCATAGATCTCGCCTGTTTGATGTTCATTACGTGTACGGCTACCGGGAAAGCACCCGGAGAAAGTACATGCAAAGGCAGGCGGAACGTTTAGTGTCACACGGAACTGAGTCATTGTGATTACACTATGATTTCGCCACGACCAAATTAAGAAAAAAGCCACTGAAAAAGAGCAACAGTGGCATAGAAATCCGTAAAGTGGGGTTGGGGTCTGCATTCAGACCCGGATCATTTGTCCGCGGTCAGTTCAAACGTGCCGCTGCCCTGAATCCGGAACCGGACAGGGCCTGTATCTTTACCGGGAATATAAATAGCCTGCGTGCTGTCTACCGCTTTATTTTTGCTCCAGATCAATTGCTTATTCAAAAATATCTTCCCGTATTTGCCTGCCGGCACCCCTGCAATGGCCGAGGTTCCCTCCGGCACGGTGAAACGCAGCTGGAAGCTACCGGAATCCTGTAGCACTTCTGCTTCGATATTCCCCTGCAGCGTGGGTATGACGGCCCTTACATTAGTGACCCGGCTGGAGGCTGGGGATACCTCGAAGGTCTTGTATTGGGCGGTAAGGGGCTTTATTCCCAATAGCTCCTCGATAAGAACTATCGTGCCGGCGCCTCCCCAGCCATGATTTACCGAGCCGCCTCCATAGCCTTCGGGGCCGATCCCCCAGCCTTCAAACAGGGTGGTGAAATAGGGATGATTTACCATGAAGTCAAACCTGCTTTTGAAACGCTCCAGGCCTTTGTCGCCGTAACCCATCCTGAACATGGCTTCCAGCACAAATTTTTCCATGAAAGGGCTGCAATGTCGTTCGGTTTCCAGCACTTTTCCGATGGACGGGTACTTTTCCTTTGAGGCTATTCCTGCCACCACGGCCAGCGCCTGCACGCGGTCATCGGTTTTCCCGGTATAGCCCGGACTCCGGTAGCCGGAACCCGTCCAGAACTGTTCATTGAACGAGGATTCAAATGTGCTGAGGAAGGCCTGAAAAGCTGCCGCATCCTGCTGCTCTCCGATAAGCTCGGCCGTGTGGTGCATGCTCTTTACGGCCAGGTAGTACCAGAGGTTATAGATCAGGAGTATATCTTTTTCTTTGCCCCAGTCGCCCCAGGTCCAGTCGCCCGGCCGTAGTTTCATGGTGCCCCGGCCATCCGGTTCCCACAGGGCAAGGTATTTCTTTATCCCGCCATAAGTATCTTTCAGTGTTTGCACATCACCGGTATGCATATAATAATTCCAGATGCCGTAATAACCGATACTCGACAGAATATGCTCAGGCAGTTCCTTGTCCCAGTTTCCGGCGGGCACGGGCCCGAACAGGCTTCCGTTCGCCTTTTGCCAGCCGATGGTTTCGTAGAGGTATTTTCTGGCCAGCGGGTGCGCCTTGGCGTCAAACATATAAAAGGCCTGGGCCGCCTCATGCACCTGGTCGCCCGACCATTGGGCCCGTTCGCGTTCCGGACAGTCCATGTAGGTGTCCCGCATATTGATATATACCGAGCGTACCGCTTTCTTCCATAAGAGATTCAGGAAAGAGTCAGCACTGTGAAACTGCCCGGTAAACCCGGTGTCGTATCCTGTTTCCCGGAATTTAAGTCCCAGAACTTTGATACCCCGGGGTATGATGTAGTACATTTTGTGGCCGTTCATCCATCCCGGGTTTTCGTAGGCCTGTACGCCGGCCCGGGTGATGTATTCGGCCCGGATACCGGTATCCCCGCCGTTATACAGCCGGTAGTTATCGGTAAACATTTCGATCTTTTCCCCGCCGGCGGCTTCTACTTCGAGGTAAGGAGTAATCTGCGCATTGTAGGGGAGATCGCAGGTCACGGTATCGCCTGTACTCACAAAGGGGAAAGACGGTTTGCTGCTGTACTCTTTCAGCCCGTAATCTTTCCACAGGGGGATGGGTCTTTTGACCAGCCTGTTCCAGGGATAGGCTCCGGCTGCACCGACCTCCATGGAGGCCGCCATTTTCCGGTCTTCAAAATCCGGCTCCCACCATTTGCCGGGATCCTGCCGGGCATCAAACAGCAGGCTGGATTCCGGCAGCCGGAAATTGGGCGTGCTTCCCTCCGCCGTACGGAAGGCTTTCAGCACCATATTTTTCCAGGAGGCATCGCTGATAAGCTCCTGCGAACCTATACGTGCCGAGAACAGGAGGCCTGCCTTCCCGCTGCTGTTGTGCGAAAACCCGTGTTTGCCGAAATACCAGACCTGTATGGCCAGGGTGTTTTTTCCTTTCTGCAGGTAGGGAGCGATGTCGATCTCGTCATAATAGGTGTCTAAAGGAGTGGGGCCCCGTTTCAGTCCGCCTTCAAAGATGACCTGCCTGCCGTTTATCCAAAGCCAGTATTTGCTGTCCACCGCAATCTGCGTTACGGCCGTCTGTGGAACCTCATCCACTTCAACGACCTTCCGGAAGGCCAGCCAGGTGTTAGTGGCGCTTTGGGAGTGCATGCTGGTGATCCATTTTGCGTTAGGGCTGAAATCATTAGCCGCAGACTGGCCGGATGCCGGCCTAAGCAACAGCAGGCAGAGAGAAAACAGGAGGAGGTATTTTTTTGATGCAGGCTTCATGGGTATGAAATAGTTCCGGGTACCTGGTTCCGAGTATTGTTCGTTTCGTGTGCAAATCTTATTCATGGAGATTTCATGGGTATAAATTCTTACTCTTTAACTACAGGCTAATTCAATGTTACGCCTTCCCCGGCTATAAATTCACTGCTGACGCTCAGGCCCCGTTCGTCTTCCAGGAGGAAAAATCCATAGCTGAAATCGCTTAACGAAATGGAGCATTGCAGCTGCTGCCCTGTACTGTTTACCGCCACCTCTTTACTGAACCATTGGCGTTGGGTACTGGGTAAAGAGGCATCGCGGGTGTAATAGAAGACCGCTTTCTTCAGGGGAGCTTCCGACTTAAAATCCATTTCGATTTCCTTATGACCGATACGCACTTTCCCGCAGGAGGGGAGGGGAGTTCCCCCGTTCAGCACCGACTCAAAAAAGGCCAGTATTTCACCGGGCTCCCAGCCGTGTTCATGGCTGTGTTTCATGTCGGGCTTAATGCTGATGACCCGGGAGCTGAAAGGTACGAGGCCGTAAGTTCTGGCATAGGGCACCACGTTATAGTGGCGGTCTTTGTTGCCGTTCAGGAACAGGAATTTCGCGCGGGAGAGCGGCAGGTAGGAGGAAGGATCGAAGTAAGTCATCCATTCTTTTTTCTTCTCCGGCCTGAGCTTGTCGAGCAGCGGGCCAAAGACTTCCGATTCATCGTAATAGCCGCATCCGTAGACGGGAGCGGCGGCTTTGAAGCGGGGATCTGCACTGGCCGCTATGCAGGTGAGGTAGCCGCCCCAGCTGATACCGGTAATTGCGGTTTTCTCCCTGTTCACTTCAGGTCTGTTTAACAGGAAGGAGTGAGCCAGCAGGATGCTTCCTACCGCGTGGCAGGTCCAGACATCCCGCAGGGCTCCTGTTTCTATGTAACCTATTTTATTTTTATCGGTCTGGTCGGGACCTCCACGGGCGAGGCGATTGCCCTGCCCGTCTTTGCCCGCCAGGTCCATAGCGATGGCGGCATAACCCGCCCGGGCCCATTTTTCCACCCACTGCTGATATGCTTTTCCGCCTCCGCCGTGTACCAGTACCACCCCGGGATAGGTTCCGCTGCTTTTCCGGCCGCGGATGAGGTCAGGATTGGAGTAACAGGCAAAAACTTCCGTGTCTTTTCCCTGGTACGGCACGCTGGCATACAAAAGGGAATGTACGCCCTGTGTGGTATCCAGCCATTGTACCTGGGGAGCCGCCGCCAGCGCTTCCACGTCCCAGAGCAGTTTAGGGGGATCTGCCAACGGCTGCTGACCGTGTGCTCCGGCCGGCAGCAGGAGGTTCAGAAGAATGAGGTAGTGTTGTTTTTTCATAAGATTTTTAGCTGCTAGCTGTTAGCTATCCGCTTAGGCAGCCCGCCGGCTTTAACATTTAATTCTATTATCTAATTTCTAACATCTAATCACTAATCTCCCCCTGCGCCGTCCCTGCTACA
>JBEBRR010000129.1:0-4921 GCA_040394735.1 Leadbetterella byssophila | reverse complement strand
AGCTACGGAAGCGGTGTTTTCTTCGGGGTATTTGCCGGAGCAAGATATTACTTCAAACCTACTTTAGGTGTATTTGCAGAAGTGGGTCACAATGCTTCGCCGTTGAAAGCCGGAGTTACGTTTAAATTCTGATCTTCCTGAAAGAACCACTGCTGACGCGGGTTTTATATGATTTCGTATAGAACCCGCGTTATTTATTAGTAATGAGCCCCAGGTAACTGATGCCCGGCGTGGCATATTGCACCTCCAGGTAGTCAGCTATTGTAGCTGCAATGTCCGCAAAGCTCTCCCTCACCCCAATATCCGCTCCTTCCCGGATATTCTTACCTGTATGTAATATCGGAATATATTCTCTTGTGTGATCGGTTCCCGGCGCGGTGGGATCATTACCATGGTCAGCGGTAATGATCAGCAGGTCTTCTTCCTTCAGGTTTTCCAGGATTTCCGGCAGCCAGGAGTCGAATTCCTCCAGGGCTTTGGCATACCCCACCACATCCCTGCGGTGCCCGTATTCCATATCGAAGTCTACCAGGTTGGTAAAGACCAGGGCTTCCGGCGCTGTTTTCAACGCTTCAATGGTATCAAGAATACCTTCTTTGTTGTTTTTGGTCTTTTTGTACCGGGTGATCCCCTTTTCTGCAAAGATGTCGATGATCTTGCCAATAGAATAAACGCCCTTTCCGCTTGCCCTGACCACATCCAGCAGGGTTTCAGGCGGGAGGGTGGCGTAATCTTTCCGGTTTTTGGTACGGTAATATGCTCCTGAAGATCCCAGGAAGGGCCGGGCAATCACCCTTCCCACTTCCAGTTCCCCCCTAAGCATCTGCCGGGCCGTATGGCATATCTCATACTGCTTCGCCAGGGGAATTACTTCTTCATGCATGGCCACCTGGAAAACACTGTCTGCCGAAGTGTATACAATAGGGTAGCCCGTTCTTACATGTTCATTCCCCAGCTCATTGATGATGGCCGTACCCGATGCCGACACATTCCCGATAGTTTTCAGACCGATCGCTTTTTCGAAAGCTTCCATAAATTCTGCGGGAAATCCCGTTTCGGTAAAAGTGGGGAAGGGTTTGTCGAGAATTACCCCGGAGATCTCCCAGTGACCGGTGGTGGTATCTTTCCCGGCTGATCGTTCTGCGGCCTTACCATAGGCAGCTTTCGGAGAAACGGTTTTTTGTAAGGCGTTTCCGGGTACAATATTTCCCAGACCCAGTGCCGTGAGATTAGGCAGGTGCAGCCCGGGGTAGTTTAAGGCGATGTGCCCCAGGGTATCTGCCCCGGTATCACCATATAAATGAGCATCCGGTAGCTCTCCGATCCCTACCGAGTCCAGTACAATCAAAATTACACGTTTCATTCCGTCCTGTTTAGAGCGTCAAATTAATAGTTTTTTGGTGAAACCGGGTGTCTAAATGTGTACTTTTGCAAAAAAAGAACATATGAAATACCTGCTCTATATCCTTATGGTGATCTATGTGTTGTCAGCAGCCGTTCAATACAATGATCCGGATCCGCTGGTGTGGATCCTGTCATACCTGGTTCCGGCCGGACTCTGTTATTACCGGTCACTGGGAAAAGGTGACCGGGTTTTGTATCTGGCTATCGGCCTGGTATACCTGCTTTGGGCCGTAAACCAGTTCCCGCCTCAATGGGAAGGCCTGATGATGGAAAACCTCAGCATGAAAACGATCAACGTGGAGCTGGGACGGGAGTCGCTCGGACTCGGGATATGTGCTTTTGGAATGTGGGTGTGTGGTTCTCAGGAGTCTCGCTTGTAAATTTCGTATTTTCGAACCTGCCTGTGCCTGATGTGCAAAGCAGCAACGGTTATTTCTGCCGAGCGTAGCTGAGATGTCACATAGATAGTAATGATCTTTATTTACGCTCTTCCATCTTGCAGGATTTCTTCATCTGTCTGCATATGCTGTTGAGTTTGTCAGTCTGCATCAGGTTCAACTGAATAAACACCTGTCTTTAAACGGCTTGCTCAGTAAACAAAACAGCCGGATCAGTTAACCCTGACCCGGCTGAATTTTTAAATTACTATGCTATAAAATCAGCTGTTCCGCTTACCGCGACAAATACAGATTCCGTTCCCCATACACTTTCAGGAAGAAATCATCTGTCAGATCGTCAATAAAGTAAATCCCTTCACCGGTAGATTTCATTTCAGGTCCCAGCTGCTTGTTGACATTCGGGAACTTATTGAAAGAGAATACCGGAATTTTTATGGCATAACCGTGTTTTACGGGCCTGAAGTTAAAGTCAGTTACTTTATTGACTCCCAGCATCACCTTGGTGGCGTAGTTGACATACGGCTCCTGGTATGCTTTACAGATGAACGGTACTGTGCGGGAAGCCCTGGGGTTCGCTTCGATCACATAAACGATCTCGTCTTTAATGGCAAACTGAATATTGATCAGGCCGTGGGTGTCCAGGGCAATTGCTATCTTTTTCGTATATTCTTCAATCTGCCGCAGCACATTTTCATTCAGGTCAAACGGTGGGAGAACCGCGTAGGAGTCGCCGGAGTGAATACCTGCAGGCTCAATATGCTCCATGATCCCGATGATGTAAGCGTTTTCACCGTCGCAGATGGCGTCGGCTTCGGCTTCAATGGCATTTTCAAGGAAGTGATCCAGCAGGATGTTATTGTCCGGAATTTCGTTCAGGATCTTTACTACGTGCTGCTCCAGCTCTTCCTCATTAATCACGATCTTCATACTTTGCCCACCGAGTACATAGCTCGGGCGAACCAGGAGCGGGAATCCCAGCTCTTTCGCTACCTGGGAGGCTTTGTCGGCTGTTCTTACCGTATCAAATTTAGGATAGGGAATATCCAGCTCTTTCAGCTTCTCGGAGAATCTTCCCCGGTCTTCTGCCAGGTCAAGGGCTTCGTAAGAAGTTCCTATGATCTTAACCCCGTACTTGGTTAGCTTTTCAGCCATTTTAAGGGCGGTCTGCCCGCCGAGCTGAACGATCACGCCTTCGGGCTTTTCGTGTTCAATGATATCATATACGTTTTCCCAGAATACCGGTTCAAAGTACAGCTTGTCGGAGATGTCCGGGTCTGTAGATACCGTTTCAGGATTACAGTTGATCATGATGGTTTCGTATCCTGACTCTTTCGCTGCCAGTACACCGTGAACACAGGAATAATCAAATTCTATCCCCTGACCGATCCGGTTCGGGCCGGAACCCAGCACGATGATTTTTTTCCTGTCGGAAACGGTCGATTCGTTATCGGGATTGTCTTCCGACAGATTAAAGGTAGAATAGTAGTAAGGCGTTTTGGCTTCAAATTCGGCCGAACAGGTATCCACGCATTTGAAGGCACGTTTTATGCCCAGTGCTTTGCGTTTGGCGGTCACCTCGCTTTCCAGGCACCGGAGAAGGTGGGCGAGCTGGCGGTCGGCGTACCCCATTTTTTTAGCGGCCAGAAGCAGCTCTTTCGGCACGTTTTCGAGGTGATATTTTTGAATTTGTCCTTCCAGCAATACCATTTCTTCGATCTGGCGAAGGAACCATTTGTCAATTTTGGTGAGGTTCTGAATGGTATTAAAGGAAAGGCCGGCTTTAAAGGCGTCATAAACGTGGAACAAACGGTCCCAGGAAGGATTGGCCAGGCTGTGCTTCAGCTTTTCCTGGTCTCTTTCTTCGCGGCCGTCGGCACCCAGTCCGTTTCGCTTGATTTCGAGCGACTGACAAGCTTTTTGCAGCGCTTCCTGGAAGTTACGGCCTATGCCCATGGTTTCGCCTACAGATTTCATCTGTAATCCCAGTCTTCTGTCACTGCCGGGGAACTTATCGAAGTTCCACCGCGGAACCTTAACGATCACATAGTCAATGGCGGGTTCGAAGAAGGCTGAAGTAGAGCCGGTAATGGGGTTGATCAGTTCGTCGAGGTTATAGCCTATCGCCATTTTGGCAGCGATTTTGGCAATTGGATACCCGGTAGCTTTCGAAGCCAGGGCAGAAGAGCGGCTTACCCGCGGGTTGATCTCAATGGCGATGATCTCATCGTTTTCGGGGTTCAGGGAGAACTGTACGTTACATCCTCCGGCAAACTGCCCGATTCCGTTCATCATCCGGATGGCCATATCCCGCATTTTCTGGTAGATGGTATCCGGCAGGGTCATGGCCGGGGCCACAGTGATGGAATCACCGGTGTGCACCCCCATAGGGTCAAAATTCTCTATGGTACAGATGATGACAATGTTTCCTTTATTGTCGCGGAGCAGCTCCAGCTCATATTCTTTCCAGCCCATGATAGACTGTTCGACCAGCACTTCGTGAACGGGAGAGGCGTGAAGGCCGTGATTCAGGGCGGCGTCAAATTCTTCCGGGGTGTTCACAAATCCGCCGCCGGTACCACCGAGGGTATAGGAAGGACGGATCACCAGGGGAAACCCGGTCTCCTGTGCAATCTCTTTCCCTTCCAGGAAAGACTTGGCCGTACGCCCCTTACAGACACCGATGCCCAGTTCGAGCATTTTCTTGCGAAAAAGCTCGCGGTCTTCCGTGGTTTCAATGGCCTTAATGTCTACGCCAATGATCTCCACATTATGCTTTTTCCAGATACCGGCTTTGTCACAGTCGATGGCCAGGTTCAGAGCGGTCTGGCCTCCCATGGTAGGTAGAACATGGGTAATGGGTTTTCCCATTTCCTCATGCTTTTTGAGAATTTCAGCGATTGACTTTTTCTCCAAGGGCTTCAGGTACACAAAATCGGCGTTCATCGGGTCCGTCATAATGGTAGCCGGATTGGAATTAATAAGCGAAACTTCAATTCCTTCCTGACGGATAGAACGGGCGGCCTGAGAGCCGGAATAATCGAATTCACAGGCCTGGCCGATCACGATGGGGCCTGAACCAATGATTAAAACAGACTTGATACTTGGATTTTTTGGCATTT
>JBEBRR010000128.1:0-5088 GCA_040394735.1 Leadbetterella byssophila | reverse complement strand
CGGAATCTCCGGCTCTTTCAGGCTGGTTTTCAGGCCGGCGGTTATGCGCCAGCGGTGCAGCCACGAAAACCCGCCGGGTACAATCACCCTGTCAGGCATTTGGTACACCGGGTCTTTCAGGGCTTCCTCCACGGTAATAAAGCGGTAACCCTGCGCTTTCATTTCCGAAAGAATAGCCGGAAGATATAGCGAGTTCAGTTCATTGGCATGAATCAGGAGCACCTGGCGGATGGGCCCGCCGGCTACTTCCTGCGCCAGGTCTTCATCGTATTTCATTGAAGCAAGGGCAAACTCCACGTAGGCTTTCCCGATGTAATTCTGCAGGGCGGTATCTCCGGTTTTCCCGGCATTGACATACGCCTGGTTAAAATACCAGTCGCTGCCGTCCATGGTGACCGGTACGGGCGTATAGCCTTTTTCTTCCAGGAATTTTTCAAGCCCGTATTTCTTCAGGCTGTCATTGCCGGTATGCAGGTAGGGGTGCCGGAAGTAACGGTAGGGCTTGCCGTATTTGCCGTTCAGCGCCCGGCTGATCTTCTCGCCCTTAAGAATCTCCTGCCGGTATTCCTCCAGTGACACCCTGGTGAGAGAAGCATGAGACCAGGTGTGGTTACCGAGCTCATGCCCTGCTTTCAGCCAGTCTTCCAGCAGCGCTGTTTTCATGGCGGCATAGGCTTTGTCACGCGAATACCCCTCATTGACAAAACCCACGGCCGTAATCTCGTAATCGCGGAAGGTCTGCAAAAGCCTGTGGGTAGCCGCCCGTATTTTTTCAGGGGGATAGGTACCTACAAAAGGCAGGTCATCTACCGTGATGGCCACGTATTTCTGGGCACGGGCGGTTTGCAGACCCAGCAGCAACAGGATGAGGGCGAGGTTTTTCATGCGAATCTGGGATTGACAATAACCGGATTGACGATTGGCGATTGACGACGAACCCGCTACCGTCAATTGTAAATCATCAATCGTAAATATTACTTAAACAGCACTTTGATCATCTGTTCGGCCACGAAGGCATTTCCTTTTTCATTCAGGTGCACCCGGTCAGTGGTAAGAATACCCCTGTCGGCATTTTCAGAGTTATTCCGGCTGTTGTATTCCAGGAAGGCCTTCCGCAGGTCTACCAGGTCAAGGCCGTGCTTCAGTGCCAGGCCCCGGATAATGCCCGCGTAGTAATTCAGGTCACCGTCCTGGGGATTGGAGGCGTCGGTCCGCTCGCCGATCACCGAGGGGGTAGCCAGCACCACTTTAATGTTTTTAACTTTTAACCTTTCGATCATCCTTTCATAAAAACGGGTAAATTTATCGGCATCTGTGCCGGTTCCGGCTCCCTGCTTATGCCAGACATCGTTGATGCCGATGTAGAACACCACCACATCCGGCTTTAATTCCAGCATTTCCTCGAAGCGGAAGTAAAGATCATAGACCTTGTTGCCGCTGATGCCCGCGCCGATGGCCTCATACTGCCCCGGATGGTTTTGGGCGACATACTGCTGTATCTCCGTAATATAGCCTTTGGGCTGAACGCCGGCCTGGGTGATAGAGTCTCCGAAAAAGACCACTTTAACAGGGTCTTTTGCTTTCCAGGCCAAAAGAGCGAAACTCAGTAAAAGAAGGTATCTCATGTTTAAGGTTTTTAGATTCAGGAGCGCAATATACAAACTATGCAGATTAGGGAGGGAGAAAATTTCCGAATTCCTGCAGCAGGCTCTTTCATTGCTACATGCACTTCGCCGCCTCATGGCCTGCAGGCCTCAATAATTCGCTTCAGAAACTTTATTTAAAGCTGAAAAATACTTTCCTTTGTAAAATAATTCGTGCTTGAATACTGTTATTTACCCAAGTAAAATACTTACCTGAAAAATTATGCTCCTGAACCTTTTACTGCAAGTTACTGCAACCGACACTACGGCCATTGCTGCTCCTGTGGAAATCAACTATTTTTCGCTGCTATTAAAAGGAGGCTTTGTGGTTTACCCTATCCTGTTCCTGCTCCTGATCACCATATACCTGGGTTTTGAAAGATATTTTTTCATAAAAAGCGCTTCCCAGATGGATCCGGGTTTCCTCCGTTCGCTGAAAGATAACCTGGTACGGGGAGATGTGCGCGCAGCGGCTTCGCTGGCCCGCGGCACCAACAAGCCCATTTCCCGTATCCTGGAAAAAGGAATTAACCGGGTGGGCAAGCCGGTAAAAGACATTGAAAGCGCCATGGAGATCCAGTCGAACCTGGAAGTGTCCAAGATGGAAAAGAACATGGGTTACCTGGGGCTGATTGCCGGGGTGGCGCCTACCCTGGGTTTTGTGGGAACTATTTCCGGTATCATCCGTATTTTTTATGAGATTTCCACCACGGGTAATTTTACCATTGAAACCATCTCCAACGGTCTGTATGAGAAAATGATTGCTTCATTTACGGGTCTGATCGTAGGGCTGATCGCGTATGCGCTATACCACGGTATTAACATGATGATCGATAAGTTCTCCATCCACCTGCAAAGTACCGTTATGGACTTCTTTGATACGTTAAATGAACCTACCCGCTGATGAAACTCAAAAGACAAAGAAGATTTCACGCCGAGGTGCAGACCGCATCACTGAATGACATCATGTTTTTCCTGCTGTTGTTCTTCCTGATTGTTTCCACCCTCGGAAGCCCGAACGTGATCCGCCTGATGCTGCCCAAGACCAGTGAGTCAACCAACGAGGTGAGCAAGCAGCCCATCACGCTGTCAATCACCGAAAATAAAGAGTACTTCATAGACCGGAAGCAGATCAACTTCCCTGAGCTGGAAACGGCTGTTATGGAAGCCACTGCCGGTATGGAAGAGCCTACCGTGGTGCTGCGGGCGGCGGAGTCGCTGACCATCCAGGACCTCGTGGATGTGATGGCCATTGGCGCACGGCTGAAGGTAAGAATGGTGCTGGCTACTGATCTCAAATAACCGCCAGTACTCACCCGCCGGCCCTGCCGGCCCTCCGCCACTCATTACCCGGAACTCATTACTCAGAACTTATATACACCTATGAGAAAAGCTTTCTTCCCGGGGTCTTTCGATCCTTTCACCAGAGGCCACGCTGATGTGGTTCACCGGGGCCTGAAACTCTTTGATGAGATCATCATTGGTATAGGTACCAATTCGGTGAAGCAGCGGTATTTCGATATCCCCCAGATAGAAGAAGCCATACAGCGTGCTTTCCAGGGAAATGAGCGGGTAAAAGTAGTGCATTATGATGACCTGACGGCCCTCGTGGCTCAGCAATACGGCGCGCAGTTTATCATCCGCGGGCTGCGCAATACCACCGATTTTGAATACGAGAACACCATTTCACAGGTAAACCGCCAGATTTGTGACGGCCTGGAGACGGTTTTCCTCATTACCTCACCGCAGTTTGCGCCCATCAGCTCCACCATTGTACGCGAGCTGCATAAGTACGGGGCCGATATCAGTTCGTATATTCCGTAAGGGTAGCTTTTGGAAATCCGTTTGGTTTACAAAAGACGAAATCCCGCCTTTCACATTTTCAGCACAGGCAGTGAGCGGTCTCCTATCCGGAGAAAATACCGCCCCGGGGGCAGTTCCTTTAAAGAGATCTCCGTTTCTTCGGTATCGATCTGCCGGCTGTTCAGCAGGCGGCCCGTGGCATCCAGCAGGTGGTAATGCATTTCTGTGCCGGCGCTGAAATTATGGACCTTCAGGTAAACGCGGTCAGTGCCGGGATTGGGAAACAGGGAAAATGAGCCGGTGACATAACCGTATTCCCGGTCAAATTCATAGAAATTCAGGGCCCAGCCCATCTGGAACAGGATAGCCAGTATGCCGTTTCCGGGATAGTGATAGCGGGCTCCCAGGCTAAGGGTGGGAAGCATCAGCCTGTCGCGGTTGTCGGTCTGCGAAGTCTGGCTGTTAGCAATATGGGAGAGGCTGGCTCCGGCAGAGAAAGGGTTTTCAGTATGAAGCCGGGGTTTTCGCTGGCTGTAAGTTCCTGAATCCACCTGGAAAAAAACGTTCTTCTCCGTAACTTCCTTCAGCAGATCTTCCGAATCATTGGTATAGAAACGGTTATTCACCAGCGCGTTTCCGCTCTGATCAATAATGTAGCGGTCGTAAATAAACGGCAGGTTCTGAATGCCCCACTTTACACGGGTGGTGCCGCTGGGTTCAAAAGAGCTCATAAACCCTATGCCGTGGGCTATCTCATGGATCATTACCGAAAGCATATCGTAATAGCGGAAATTCTGGGGGCCCTGGTAGTCCAGGTTCCATTCGGCTTTGCTGTTGATCTTCAGTACAATGTCAGGGTTATTGTCATTGATGCTGCTGCCTGAAAGGGCATCGGCAAGTGCAGAGGGGTACCAGACATCGCGGAAGGGCGCATTCCTGAAATTTTTGTAGACACGGTCTGAGCCTGCGGTAGCCAGGGTGCCGATGCTCATGGGTTCCCAGTGCACATCGATATGAATGGGCACGGGGCTGATCAGGATCTTATTCCACACCTCATAGGCGGCTTCTACCACCTTTTGTACAGAATCAGGTACCTGGAAATACCGGGGAATAAATTTGGAAGAAGGGCGTTCACTGACCCGGAGCTGCCGGAAGGGGAGGTCTGTTTCAGCTCCGGCCGGCAAAAAATGCCCGGGGCATGAAATCAGCGGCCCGGCGGCCCACTCCTGTGCCGCCAGCCGGGAAACCCCCAACAGTAAAATGAAAATGAGCCTGCCGAACATCCTTAATTTTTTGCCAAGATATAGTATTATACGCAAATGAGATAATTATTTTCCCCGGTTTTCTGTAACATTTTTCCGCTCCGTGTATTTATATAACAGATGAACTTCACCGATTTATATAAACTGTATGCTTCAAAGATATTCAGGGTCTGCCTTGGATACTTTAATGATACAGACAAGGCGAAAGACATCACGCAGGAAACCTTCATTACGGTTTTTGAGCACTGGGATTCGCTGGAAAATAAAGAGAATGTATCCGGATGGATCTACAGGATCGCCACCAACAAATGCCTGAGGCAGCTGGAAAATGAAAAACGGAACCCGTTTGTCAGTGATTTTAATTTTTCGAAAATAGAAGA
>JBEBRR010000127.1:0-5298 GCA_040394735.1 Leadbetterella byssophila | reverse complement strand
CTTTTCAGCGCTTTTGTCCTCGCGGTAGATTTTGCATTCAACCATGTGTTTGCTCCCCATCAGCAAAACCGGATCAGGGTATTGGTGAACCCGGATGTAGATCCGCTGGGCGCAGGCTGGAACATCAGCCAGTCAAAGCTGGCCATCGGCTCCGGCGGCTTACTGGGCAAAGGTTACCTGCAGGGCACGCAAACCAAGTTTGATTTCGTTCCGGAGCAGTCTACTGACTTCATCTTCTGTACGGTAGGGGAAGAGTGGGGCTTTGCAGGGGTTTTTGTGGTAATAGCCCTCTATTTTATCCTGATAACCCGCATTTATAACCTGGCTGAGAAGCAAAAATTCAAGTTTGCCCGGGTCTATGGGTATGGCGTGGCCAGCGTTTTGTTTTTTCACCTGCTGATCAATATCGGCATGACCATCGGCCTCATTCCCATCATCGGTATCCCATTGCCGTTTATGAGCTACGGAGGTTCCTCACTTCTTTCGTTTACCATACTCCTGTTTATCTTCCTGAAGCTGGATGCGCACAGGAGCTATAAGGTGTGATTACTCATAAAAGGTTTCTAATATCTTATTTTTGAAGTATAATTCATAGCGGGTTTGAATAGATTGCACCTGTGCCTTTTCACGGTTCAGCCGGTAAGTATTTAATTCCATCTGGCTGACGAGTCCTTCTTTAAATTTTTCTTTTGTTGCTTCATAGAGCCGGGTCTGGGCTTTCAGGTTAATCTCTGCGCTGTTAAGTTTTTCCTTCAGGGTAGTCAGTTCCAGTTTCAGGGTTTCTATCTGGCTATTAAGTTGAATCTCCGCTTTATTCTTTTGTATACCAATCATATTCTCCTCTATTCGGGCGGCTTCTATACGGGAGGCAGCCAGCCCATTGGAAAAGATAGGAATAGAGAGGCCCAGACCGGTAAACTGGTTAAAGTTATGGCCCAATTGCTGAAAATAGTTGAATTCATTAACGGCGCCGCTGGAGTAGGAGGTACCCAAGCCTACATTTAAGGATAACCGAGGATACTTTTCTGCACGGGCGATATCCACACTGTACCGGGCTGAACGCATCCGGCTGTCCCAGACCCGCAGGGCGGGATGCTGCACCCGGTTTTCCGGAAGTATAAGTGGCGATAATAGCTGTGGAACCATAAGCTCAAAATCATCTTCTGTCATCATCAGCTGGGCAAGCCCCTTTTTGGCCAGGAGATAATTGTTTTCTGCTATGGTCAACTCAAAACGGGCGCTGGCTATCTGGGCTTCGGCTTCCATGAGGCTGTAAGAAGCCATTAGTCCTTCTTTGATACGTTCTTTCACCGATTCGGCCTGCTCCTCTAAATCCAGCAGGCTTTCACGTTGCAAACGGATCATTTCCCGGCTGATCACCCCATTTTCGTAGGCTTCTATTACCGCCAGCCTGATTTCTTTTCTCACTACTTCCAATTGAACTTGCTCGGCCTCTTTATTGGCCCGGTTTTTTTCAATCTGGTTCCGAAGAGAGAAACCATTAAAGAGCAGCAAGTTAGTAGAAACACTGAAGGAGTTATATGAAATAGTGCGCTGAACAAAGCTGTTGGAGAAAGGGTCAATGCTTCTTCCACCATTAAGCCCGCTGGAAACCGAGCCGGACACCATAGGGAGCCGGCTTTTCAGCGATTGGCTGAGCGTGTTTTCCGCCCTTGAAATATTCAGATTCTGCAGCAGAATATCCGGATTATGCTGCTGCGCCCGGGTGATGCACTCGGCCAGGCTATAGCTCTTCTGCGCGGAAGCGCTTGCATAAACCAAGAGAAAAAAGATCAGCATTTTCACCTTTTCAACGTTTTTCGGATATCATGGAAAAAACGTTCTATCAGTCTCAGATCTTCTGTGACAATATCTCCGGTAGCCTTCATTCCGTAGCGAAAAGGCAGCTCTTTCCCGGAATTGGTAAGCAGCCCCTGTGGGAAGCTTGCCTTGATAAGGGTGGCCGAATCTCTGGGCATACTGCTGATCTGTTGTATTTTTGCTGTGACTGTTCCGAATTCCTGGAAGGGATATCCGTCAAATTTGACGATTACCTCCTGTCCTCTCCTGATTTTCCCGAAATTATATGACCCTACCCAGATTTCACCAAAATATGCTTCATACTCCGGCAGGATGAGCATGATTTCCTCCCCGGCATCTACCTGCTGATTTTCCTGCAGGAGGGTAGTAAAATGTATGGTGCCGGATACCGGTGCAATGGCTATATATCGTTGCTTCCAGGCCTGAATATCACTTTTCAAAGAGTAGATGGTTTGAATGAGGGTGGTGTTATGTTCTTCGATAGTTTTATCCATTTCCAGCAGCTCCTGACGCTTTTGATTCTGATTGATCGTATTATTTTCCAAAGAAGTTCTGGCCTGCTCATAAGCCTGTTTCTTGCTGAGATAGCGACTCATGGCATTTTTGGCTTCCAGGAGCGGGACAAACCCTTTATCGGCCAGCCGTTGTTGGCTTTCTGCTTCTTCCAGAGCCAGCTTCAGGTCTTTTTCCTGAAGCTGAAGTTGTTCGTAGGTGCTGTTTCTGAGATTTTTGAGGCTGCCGATCTCTCCTGAAATGGCCCCCTTTTTTCGGGTAAAGATTCCGGAGCGTAGAGCTGACTTTGAACGGGTATAGGCTTCCTGGAAAGCCTGATAACTTTTTTGCAGATCTCCTAAATTAAAATAGAGGGGTATTTCGGTTTGATACACGGCCTCTATATCGTCTTTCTTTCGCATCAGCTCATCAATAACCTTTTCCAGTTTCAATACATCATCGTGGTCGGCTGTACTTTCTATATAAGCCAGAATATCACCGGCCTCTGCCGTCTCGCCGTCTGTTACCCACAGTTTTTCGAGGCGACCTTCCGTACGTGCCAAAATGCTTTTAGGTAATTGGGCGGGCAGTACCCTCAAAGGGGCTGAAACCAGGTCGGGGTATTGAACAAACCATGATACAGCCAAAATCAGGCCGATTACCCCGAAAAACAGGGTAGTTCCCCACCGCAGTAACCAGCCGGGCGGACGGTTCAGTACTTCATCTACTGTGGGATTGACCAGCTCCGGTCTCTTGCTGTTGTTATTATCCGGTGCGGCGTGTGAGGCGGCCCCTCCCGGAGGAACCCCTTTAACATCCGTCACCTGCATGACATCAGAAGGTAGCAGGTTTTCAGTATTCTTTTCATTCATTGCTGAAAATTAAACTGTTTGTTTTCATTTAATTATACATGGACAGCAGATCATATGTTTATACACTCAGCTCCAGCTGGTTTTTGACCAGCTCAAAATATCGGCCGTTCATCCGGCTGAGCTGTTCATGGGTTCCCGTTTCTACCACCCTGCCTTTTTCCAGCACGATGATCTGGTCGGCATTTTTCACCGTACTGAGCCGGTGCGCTACCACTACCACGGTTTTCCCGGCAAAGAACTCCGAAAGATTTTCCATGATGATACGTTCATTCTCGGCGTCGAGAGCGTTAGTGGCTTCATCAAAGAAGAGGTATTCCGGGTCTTTGTATACTGACCTGGCTATCAGCAGCCTTTGCTTTTGACCTTGCGATATGCCATTGCCTTCAGAACCGATCTTGGTATTATAGCTTAAGGGCAATGATTCGATAAAACCCCGGATGTTGGCCACCCGTACGGCATGGATCAGTTTGTCAATATCCGGTCGTTCGTCACAGATGGCAATATTATGGGCAATGCTGTCTGAGAAGATAAAGCCTTCCTGCATTACCGTACCGCAAAGGCTGCGCCAGTAATCATAACCGATATTACTGAAATGCAGGTTGCCGATTTTGATATCTCCTTTCTGAGGTTCAATGAATTTTAGCAATAACTTGATCAGGGTGGTTTTCCCGCTGCCGCTGCTGCCTACAATAGCCGTTACTTTCCCTTGCGGAATATGCAAACTGATATCGGTCAGCACCGGTTCATTTCCGGCTCCGGGATAGGTATAAGTCAGGTTTTCTATTGTCATGCTTTTGTCTTCCGGGAGCCGGTGCACGAAATGTTTACCGGTGGGTTCCTCATCGTCCATGCCATGTACCTCATTCAGGCGCTCGAGGCTGAGACGGGCATCCTGCAGGCGCTGGATAAACCCCACGAGCTGCTCCACAGGGCTGTTGAGCTGTCCGAGGATATACTGTACGGCCAGCATGGCGCCCAGGGTCATCTGGCCCTGAACTACAGCCGTGGCAGCGAGGAAAGTGATAAAGATATTTTTCCCTTCATTGATAAAGAGGGCACCGGATTGTTGATATTGCTGCAGGGCCAGAGATTTAATATTGAGTTTAAATTCGGCTACCTGCAGGTTTTCCCAGTCCCAGCGTTTGCGCAGGGCAGCGTTATTTAATTTTAACTCCGGCACAGACTGTACCAACTGAATCAACGTACTCTGGTTTTTGGAGTTCAGGGCAAAACGTTTATGATCCAGGGTCTTACGGTATTTCAGGAACAAAGTGACCCATATTGCATATACCACGGAGGCCAGCAAAAAAACTCCGAAGATAGGCAGATGATAGAAGGCCAGCACCGCTGAAAATAGGACAAGGTTAAAGAGGGAGAACAATACGCTAAGCGAGGTGCCGGTAAGAAATGACTCTATGCGGGAATGGTCTCCCACCCGCTGCATGATATCGCCGGTTTGTTTACTCTCAAAATAACTGACCGGCAGCCGGAGCAGTTTCCCCAGGAAATCAGAGAGGATAGAAAGGTTAATACGAGTGCTGATGTGCAGCAGTATCCAGCTCCGGATAAAATCTACGCTCATGCGGCCAATGAAAAGCATGAGCTGACCGCCCAGCACCAAATAGATAAAATTCAGGTTCCGGGTCTGAATACCCGTGTCGACTACCGACTGGGTGAGAAAGGGCAGTATCAGCTGGATTAGAGACCCCGTCAGCAGCCCCAGGAAAAGCTGAAATACCAGACCTTTATACCGGAAAAAATACGAGAACAGGCTGGTAAGAGTTTTACCGCTCTTTATCTGCGAAAAACCATCTTCTTCATCTTTAAAAGCCGGTGTGGGTTCGAGCAGGAGGGCTATGCCGGTGGGCACCCCGTCAGTTAGAGTAGTAGCCCATTGAGATTCAAATTCAGCGAAGGAGTATTTCAGTAGGCCACGGGCGGGGTCAGCTATATGAACCCAACCGCCTTTGTTATCCCGGGCTACCTCTTTGTCACCCTGAGATAAGTTTGTACCGAGCTTGTCGAAGTATTTAGAGATACGGCGTCTCGGCAAAAAATTCGCTGAGGTTATCTCATACACTACCACAAAGTGGTTTTGCCCCCAGTGAACTAT
>JBEBRR010000126.1:0-5331 GCA_040394735.1 Leadbetterella byssophila | reverse complement strand
GCTGCTTCCAGGTGAAATGCGGTGGCCTGCAGCAGGAAGGTTTCAGCAAACTCTTTTGAAGGCTCATATTTATTGATCTGTAAAACCCGGTCACTGAAAGTGGCAGGGAATGAAAATGTGCCGTCTTCCACAAAATGTTTGTCAAATTCTTCGATCACCAGTGCCTGGGTACGGGCGTTGATCCCTTTGTCCAGCAGTAAAGCTTTGGCTGTCCAGAGGAAGGTATTATAGGAATGATAGATGGAATCGGCATATTGCTGTACGTTCAGTGCTTCCCGTGCCCAGTCCAGTTTTTCCTCGGCCTCAATCAGAAGGGTAGCTACCAGGTCAATGACCACACCGGCACATTCACCCACCCCGATGGCCGTAGCAAAAGTTCCCTCATGTCCCCAGTCCACATACTCGTCTTCTGTCAGGTTGGAGGTATCAGCCAGGGGTTTCAGCAACTGGTAAAAATAATCCTTGGTCTGGCGGTCATAATAGGTGTGAAAACTCTCCCCGGGAACCCTGTTCATCTTATAATCCTGCAGAATATAATCGACCACCTGGAGCACCCGTTTGGTGGGAACTTTGGTGATACGGTCGGCTACCCGGCCCTCGCCGTCGCCTACAGTACCGCCTCCCAGCATCACCTGAGCGGCGGGAATCACCCTTCCGCCTACCTTACTGGAAGCACCGTGGAAGCCGATGTGCGCCAGTCCGTGCTGACCGCATGAGTTCATACAGCCGGAGATTTTGATCTTCAGTTCGGTTTCCGTAACAAAATCCGCATGGAATTCATAGATGTACTGCTCCAGAACCCGTGCCATCTCCGTAGAATTGGAAATCCCGAGATTACAGGTGTCTGTACCCGGGCAGGTGGTTACGTCAGCGGTGCTGTTATGGCCGGACCGGGCAAAGCCCAGTTCGGAGAGCAGGTTGAAAAGATGGGGGAGAGACTCTTCCCGCGCATATTTGAACAACAGGTTCTGATCCTGGGTGATCCGGATATCATCAGCGATGTGCCGGCGTACTCCGGCTACCAGTTTACGGGCTTTTTCAGTAGCGATATCTCCGGTCGGCACTTTTACGTAGACGCCAAACCAGCCTTTCTGCTTTTGCTCAAAAACATTGGTTTTTCGCCACAGGGCGTACGCTGCCGGGTCTGCCGGAGCTACTGCTTCCACCGGTTCTGCCGGAGGGGCCGGCTGGGTTATTTTTTCGGGGTCAAAGACAAATGTTTTATTTCTTACAGCGGTTTTTTCTTCTTCAACAAGGCGAAGAACCTCTTCAAGGCCTTTGCTCTGAATCAGGTATTTGAAACGGGCCTTGTTCCGGTTGGTTCTTTCGCCGTAACGGTCAAATACCCGTATGGTGGCCTCCATGTACGGAATTATCTCTTCTTCTGCCAGGAAGTCAAAAACCTTATAGGCGAGCATGGGCTGGGCACCCAGTCCGCCGCCCATCATCACCTTGAAGCCGCGTTTCTCTTCCCCGTTTATAATTTTTATCTTGGGAATGAAGCCGAAGTCGTTTCCATAGGAAAAAGCCGTGTCTTTCACGCTGGAAGAAAAGGCGATCTTGAATTTTCTTCCCATTTCGGCACAGACCGGATTCCTTACAAAATATTCAAAAGTGCTTTGTGCGTAGGATGAGACATCAAAAGGCTCATCCGGGTCAATGCCGGCAGTAGGCGAGGCCGTAACGTTTCTTACGGTGTTTCCGCAGGCTTCCCGGAGGGTCATGTCATTTTCTGCCAGCCTGGCCCAGAGCTCCGGTGTCTTATCCAGGCTGACAAAGTGGATCTGGATGTCCTGACGGGTGGTCAGGTGCAGGTTTTTGCTGGCATACTCATCAGAAACGTCGGCTATTTTCAGAATCTGGTCAAAGGTAACCCGGCCAAAGGGCAGCTTGATACGTACCATCTGAACACCGGGCTGACGCTGTCCGTATACGCCGCGCGCCAGACGCAGGGAACGGAACTTTTCTTCGGGCATCTTTCCCTGCCGGAATTCCCGGATCTTTTTTTCCAGTTCTATGATTTCCCGCTCCACTACGGGATTTTCTAATTCGGTACGGAAACTCTGCATGTCCTTTGTATTCGATAGTAAACTGACCCAACTTCATGTCTTAAGAAGGCAAAAGTAAAAATAAAAATCTACCATACTAATATAGTCTATAGATTTAGTAGGAAAATATAAGAGATACTTGGAAAAGTGAAAATTTGTGACAGGGTAAAAGCAGAAAAGCAGGCGGAAATGAACTATAGATAATTAATTGAATGAACTGCAGGTAAAAAAATCAGCGTTTTTTTGCGAAGATTCTTTTTTATTCTAATTTCGAATCACAATCAATTCGCATAAACTTATGAAAACACAATTCTGTTATTTCTCTTTCATTGTATCAGTTCTGTATGTTCTGTGTGCGGCTTTTCTCCTGTCGTGTAATATTATAAGCAGTGAGAATACACTTCATGATCTGCCACCCCGTTCTTATGCTCTTCAGGCAGATGAAAAGGCGAGGGTCTCGTACGAGGCGGAAACGGTAAGCGTTACCCGTTATGACGGCGATGTGCCTGAAGCGCTGAAGGAACAATACGCACTCCGCTTAATACCGGCGGTCAGCCGTAGCCGGGTCCGGGTAAGTATTGACAAGGGCGGACAGGCACACTGGGTCATTGAAGATCTGGAGCCGGTTCGGAAATTACCCGACGGAAAGCATAATATCCCGCCGGACCTTTCGCCGAGGGTAAAAAAGACGGTTATCCGTAACCAACAGGCAGATTTCTATGATGCGGGGGGGAAGTTGCTAAGAAGTGGCCGGATCGATATGCCGGATCTCACCCGGGTCAACGGATTTTTGAAGTATGCAGGGAACGGAAATGCAGACTTTCAGCAGAGAATAGAATCTGCCCGGCAAAACGGGAGTATCGTACAGGAGCACCCTAATGGTCATCTTACGATACGGACATGGAAGACGCTTTCCGGCTTCTACAGGCGGGAAGACGCTGCACCGGCTCCGGAAGTGCCCTCCGAAAAAGTGGAAGTACGGGAGCTGGTGGATACGAAGCGTAATATAATTGTGGCCACCGGTCTTTATGATGCATCGGGCGATATCCTTGAAGAAACGCGTTTAAAATACCGGGAGGGCGGCCGGGAGCTACAGCATATTCACAGCGTCTCCACCATTACGGACAGAAACCGGATAAAAGTCAAGAATATTACAGATACTTATTTTGACTATCTTCAGGTAATGATCTCAGACAACTAAAATTCACCGGATATGAAAAAATACATCCTGATTTTTTGGGGAAGCCTGGCTGTTATTTCTACAGCAGCGGCTCAGTCCACGCGTCCCGTACACTGGGTACATGGTTTAAAGGGAAGCAGCACAACCTGGAACTTCCATAAATCCAATTTTGAATCTGCGCGCCGCATTGACGGGCCCGCTTCCTACAATTCAACCCAGGCAACGGATTTCGGAGTGCTGTCTTATTCGAATACGGTCCGCTCCGCCATCGTTCCCCACGGAAATGCCATTGCTATAGGGCACAGTATGGGCGGTGTGACGGTCCGGGATATTGCCCGCTACGACGCCGCGAACTCGACTACTACCTTCGGAGGCTTTATTGCAGCCGGTGCTCCCCTGGCCGGCGCTAAAATACTCAATAGTATTTCCAACGGTTCGGCGGAGAACTTTATTATTAACGGAGTGGATGAAATTGTAAGAGGGCCTGCCACTGCGCTGGGCTTATACAATTTTTTTGTTGCAGGAGAGCCCGTTATCTCCTCTGTGCTCCTGGTAAAAAGCATCCGGAAAGGAATTCTCCGTTTTTTTATGGGCAGCTTTGATTTTCCGCTGAACGATACCAACGCGGGCAATGCTTACGGGGTACAAACCTTCAGCGATTTAAAGGAAAACAGCGCTTACATGACGGACATAAATACTTTTTCAGGCCCTTATAAAGACCGGCTGCTGATTTACGGCAATGAAAGCAGCCCGATTCACTGGCGTCTGGCATCTTCCACGCTTAAAAGCAGTGACGGGATTTTGTGGACTTCCGGCGACGATGAATACTTTGTGAACCTCGCATCCAATTTCAGATCAGTTTATCATACGCAGAACACGATAAATATCGGGGCAGCTATATTTGCTTATTCCACGCTCAATCTGGGAGTGGGCGCTGCGCATACCTATATGGCTTCCCAATGGCGGAAGGGAAGAGACTGGCTGGATATGTCGGAGTCGTACTGGGCCGGGCTGATCGGTGCTCATGGTACTACGTACTATGCGGGTACGATAGATACGTATGAAGATCAGTGTGACATGCCCCAGTTTGAAGAATGCTTCGGTAACGGGGAGGATCCCGTAACGGTAGATTGTGAAGATTGTACCGTGGTACCGGTTACTCTCCCTGTCTGGATTCCTACGCAAACCGGTAGCGATGGTCTTGTGGCCGTTTATTCCCAGCTGGCAGAAGGTACTCCCTGGTCTGTATCTTCCGACCGGATTTATGAAGCAGTAAATGTGAATCATATGGAAATGCGGGGGCATACGAATATGGCAGTTCAGCTGAATAACTGTTTTAACAGGGTGGATTTTTTTCAAACACCGGCATGGTAAGATTAATGGTTGGTTTTGTATGGGTATTGGGATGCTTTTCCTGTAAGGACAAACTGGAAGACGAGTTCTATCCGGATGGTGTATTATTGAGTAAAGAACCTGTCTGGAAAACGGCGGTATCTGTTAACTCTTTTCCGGCACACGGAGTTAATATTCCCCCCACCGTATATGAAGGCGGGGCGGTCATGGCGAGCGCTACCGGTTTTGAGCCTGTGAAGGGGAGTGGAATGGCCAGACCCGGGCTGCTGATGCTGGATGTTGAGACCGGCAGTATCCGGTGGAAGTGGGATGACTACATGTATGACAGAGAAAGCTTATTTCTCACGGACAGGTATGCATTCCATGACAGGATGGTTTTTCATATTGGCCCCCGTACCTACTGTATAAACCTGTCAAGCGGAGAAACCGAATGGAAAAAATGGAAGGCGGATAGTGTAAATGCAATGAGCCCGAGCCTGATTTCAGGGATAGACGATCGTTATTTCTTTTCAGCAAGAGTAATACATGAGGATTGTGTGGATTACCAACCCAGCAAGTTGTATGAAGGCAATATTCTTCGGCCTGTCCGTGAAGTAGAAGTGGTAAACCCCCAGCTACCGAGAGAGTATTTCGGTGTAACCCCTATCCCAAGAGGTGCAACCTTTTTCCGCCCTACTATCCTTGATGGAGATACTGTGATAGCAGTAGCCTACCAGGTACCCACAGCAGATGCGCAGTACAATGTGATCA
>JBEBRR010000125.1:0-5404 GCA_040394735.1 Leadbetterella byssophila | reverse complement strand
AGAACTATAAACAAGCTCTCGAAAAATCAAACATGTAGTTCGTAGGGCGGATACGAATTATTAAGCCGGGGCGGAAAGGTGAGGATACTCACCCGTAACCCGGCAGCAGAACCGGCCCGTAAAATGGCAGCGCTGGGTGCCGAGGTAGTACAGGGCGATATGGCCCGGCCGGAAACGCTGCGGCCTGCTTTGGAAAACGTTACGGCGGTGTTTTCGGTATCGTATGCCGACCCGGCTGACCCGTCGCTGGAAATGACGAATGCCCGTAACCTGGCCCGTGCCGCGCGTGATGCGGGCGTTACGCAGGTGGTGCATACTTCCGCGGCAGGAACTAATGTGTTTCCCAAGTGGGAGCGGTTTGCGGACATTTCCTGGTACCTCGATCATAAATATGCCGTGGAAGAACTTTTCCGTAACGGCGGCTTCCGGTATTGGACCGTGCTGCATCCGTGCTGGTTTATGGAGAATTATACACCGCCGCTGGCCGCTATAATGGCGCCACAGCTGAAGGCAGGAAAGCTGTACGGAACCGTGCCCCCCGATGCCCGGATGAAAATGAACTCCGGGGAGGATACCGCCCGCCTGGCGGCCCTGGCTTTCGAAGATCCTGAAAAATTCAGTGGGTGGGAGCTGAATGTGGCCTCTGATGAGCTATCCTGGGCGGAGGTGGCGGCCATACTCAGTGAAGTGACCGGGAAGAAAGTGACTTATGAGCAGGTAAGCCGGGAGGAAGCCGTGGCAGCGGGCATGCTGGAAGGTACCCTGAAGGCCATGGAATGGATAGCGGAAACGGGGTATGGGTTCGATATACAGGAAACCGCGCAGTACGGCGTGCCTTTGAAAAGGTTTGCACAGTGGGCGCATGAGCATCGGCATCGTATATTTGTGGAATGATACAGCCTGTTAATAACAAAGAGGTAAGCGTAGGGGAGGCCTTCGGAAAGACGATCCATATCGTGAATTCCACGGCCGAATCGTGCATTCATCATGTGCAGAAAGATCACATGCTGGCCTATGTGTATTCCGGCGAGCTGAGTATCCATGATGGCGAGCAGGAAACCGCTTTCGGGGCGGGCAGCAGTGTCTTTATCCGGAAGAACCACCGGGTGAGGCTCTCCATCCGGGGAGGAAGTGACGGGGCCGTGAAAATTGCCTTCCTGATCTTTAACCGCGACTTCCTGATCCGGTTTTACCGTACCGCAGAGGGCATTAATCACCAGTGCGCCGGATTCGATGAACGTTTCCTGGAGATACCCGCCGGTCCGGAAATCAAAAGTCTTTTTTACTCGATCGTGCCGTTTATGGATGCGGGCGTTGTTCCGCCGGAAAAAACCATGGAACTGAAACTCATGGAAGGCATGTATATTCTGCTGAAGGCCGACAGCCGCACCGCCGTGGCCCTGTTTGATTTCATTGCGCCCTGGAAAATCGATGTGCTGGAATTTCTGAATGAGAATTTCATGTACGACCTCAGCCTGGAGGAAATCGCTCAATACACGGGCAGGAGCCTGGCCGCTTTCAAACGGGATTTCAGCAAGGTGAGTCAGCTGCCGCCCTCGAAATGGATCATAGACAAACGCCTGGAGGCCGCCCGTCAGCAACTGAAGTACGGAGCAAAAAGCGTATCGGATATCTACCTCACGCTGGGCTTCAAAAGCCTGTCGCATTTTTCCACCGCCTACAAACGAAGGTACGGAATGGCGCCTACGAAATCGGGTGAAGGGGTACCGAAATAGAATGTAAGGTTATGTCGCCGGGCAGCTGTTCGGAGAGAATCAGGATATCGTTTCGGGGATGGAAATAGGTGAATGTAAAGACGTCTGCTGCGATGTAAGAAACCAGTGCCATTCCGAGAAGAAGCCTTACGGAAGAATTTTTTTCCAGAACAGGATAAGGGCCAGCAGGGTGAGGATCCGGATGAGGGGTATAGTCCGCTACCTCCCGGTATCTTCAGAACTGCATCAATTGGCCCGTGTCAGCCAGAATTCGCCCTCAATAGTATGGGGTATCGGATTTTTGCATTGGTCTGAAAATCCGGGCCGGTCTTCATACAGCACACCGGAAAAGTATCCGGCCACCCGGCCCATGAGCTCGTTTTCATATTCTGTAAGGGTTACGGTCAGGTCAGCGCACAGGTCCTGAACATCACAGTTTTCGCCTCCTCTAGGGGTTCGAATGTATCGGAACATATCGTATTGAATCTGTCCGGCACCCCGGGTAAATGAGGCATCGTCCGGACTGTTTTCAAAGAGGCACTTCAGCTTCCGGCTGCCCTTCGCCGGGTTATTCAGGGCGAGAACAAAGGAGCTGACCAGGTTCGAACCGTTTTCAATGTGTGCGCCGGCCAGGGAAAGTACGTTGTCGGTAAGGCCGCAATTGGCAATGGATACGTTAGTAGGATCAGGGGGAGTGGCTCCATTGAAACCGTACTGGTAGTATTCATAGGCGGTGCCGTCTATGGTAAGCAGGAGGTAAAGATCAGAATGGACCACGGAAATTTTGGAATTAAGCAGGTAGGAGCCTTTTTTACCGTCCTTATCGGCTGCTTCCAGCGAAACCGATACCGCCACCGGGTTAACAGTGGGCCTGGTGTTCGGGGCTTTATAGGTGGCGGACAGGGCGGAGGCCTTGAGTGAGCCGCTACTGCCGGAAACCGGAGCGGATGCCCCGTTTAATGACCACCCTTTTACACGGAAATCCATCCACCGGGCTTCAGCGGCAGTGATAGGGGTAAGGGCGGTCAGAACACCGCCGTCGGCAGCATTTAAAGGAACGAGGGGGGCCAGGTCGGTATCTCCGGCCTGGGTATCCCGTGCAAAGCCGGCCAATAGCAGTTTTACGGAATCACCCCGTTTGAGTGTTTTTGAGGATGGCGTGAGAGAAAGACTGATAAATTTTCCCAGTGCCCAGTCGCTGAAATGAGTGGCGGATACGGTAACGGTCTTTGCGTTTTTATCAACAGTACTTTTGAGCAAGGCACTCCAGCTTTGATCCTCCTGCTGGGTGATGACCCACAGGAAATCTTCCGGCCCCCCGCTAAGCAGCTGGTCTTCGTAGTGAAAAATAAGCTTTACCGGTTGGTTGAATTCTACATTTTCAGGTCCAAGCCTATAGGCGGCTCCCAGCGCCAGGGGGCCTTCATTGCTGATGGGCTGTATGGAAATGAGGGTGCTACCGGAAAGGGACCCCGGCGGGATTTCTACCGCTAACTTCCCGTCAGATGAAATTAAGGTACCGCCTGATGTGCCTATCGTCTGAGATACCGGGACCCCATCGGGTACACCCACAGCAGTGGTAAGAGGCTCCGAAGTAACGGGGTCCCGGTTAGGGCTGTCTCTATCGCACGAAACAGGAAAGGTGACGCAGGTTACCGCCAGCACGGCAGTCATTAGCCTGAAAAGAAAAAATAGCTTTCTCATTGTTGACCAGTTTTAGGTAGAACTCACCGGAATAGTTAAGTGGCGGGGTAAATTTCAATACTTTATCCGTGAGCTTATTTCCTGACAAAATTGAGAACTATCGCTCTTTGCGGCAATCCCCGGAAAAGTGGAAATTTCCGGGAAGAAAAATCCCCGAAAAGGGGGATGGCTTTGCCGTAAAAATAATTTGATTTAATATTATCTGAAAGGCCAGAGGCCTCTTCAGATAAAAAGAGACAACTACAGTGTCTCCTTAGGTGCTGAGGATGGGGATTTTTTTGAACACTTAAAGGGAAATGCCAGATGTAGTTTCTGACATTTTTCAGGGGTGAGCCTAATCTCTTGAAGCAACTTCCTTATCATATAGAAAGAAGAGGCTTGTCTTGTTAAAGACAGCAGACTTGTTTGTAGAATTAAGAAATTATTTTCCGGGAAAATTATTCTCCGCTTTTATTTCTTCAATCTGTAATGTGTGACGTGCTGTATGCCCCGCAATAAACAGAAGAGACTGGTAGGCATCTGTGGCACCCGCAGGAGAGTCATTGATGTGGTTTCTCAGTTCTTCTATGTCTGTATTCCTGATGAAGTCCAGGATTTCTTTTCTTTGATTTTCCAAATCTTTTAATGCAGTTTCAGGATCGGTGTATTTTCCTTTCGTCTGAAGTATTTCCGGAGCTTTATACTTTTCGGTACGATTGATTATTGTTGCAATGATCTGGTCGTCCGAATGTATGATGTCCTTTTTTCGTTCAGGATTTGCAGGTTGTTCCATATACGTTTTGAGCATCCCGAAAATCATATTTTCGGTAAGAATGATATGCTCCACGCATTGGCTGACAGACCATTTTTCTTCAGAAGCACTAAACTGCAATTGTGCTTCACTTAATCCGGAAATGTTTTTGATCAGATTGTCCATTGTCTGCCGGTAATAATCCAGTAAAAATTCTTTGTCATGAGAAACCGGCTTTTTTTCAGAACGTTCTGTAGCCTGGGCAGATACCGTATAGCTTGAAAAAGTTAACAGAATCAGAAATAAATTTTTCATAATTATATTTTTAAAAAATGGAGCTCTTCTGTATTAAGATTCGCAAATTTCTTTCAGTGTTTCCAAGGCCATAGGGCAGGTGGTGTTGTAGTAATCTATAAAATCTTCGGTTACATCCACCTCAATGGTTACCCTTGTAAGGCCGTTATTTTCTTCGTACGTATAATTTTCATGCCCGCCCGCCCATTTTTCAACTTCGGGGCCTGTGGTAATTTCTTCGCCTCCCTGGAGCAGGCCGTAATGACGAATGGAAACAAATTTATCAGGTATGTTTTCTTCAATTTCCGAAACCATACCACCGCGTTCGCCGTCTTCGCCGGTACCCACAAAAAGCATTTTACTGCCCTTTTTCCAGGTCCCTTCGTAAGTAGAAGTAGGATTGAACGGGGCAGTCCATTGTTCGTAATTTTTAATATTGCCGATACCCAGCATGGTATTGTAAACTTTTTCGGCGCTGGCCTTGATGCTGATGGTGTATTGTAATTTTTTCATGGTACCTGATGTTTATTGATTTTCTGAATTCAAACGATCTGTTGGTTTTGTGTCTGTATTTCCACTTGCTGTTTTATCCTCATTACACGCTGTGAGGTCTTTCCTGTTTTGGCTTTGATGTTGTCTATGTATGCCTGAAAAGACTGGGTAATTATATTTTGTTGTAATTATTCCGTTGGCATATCCATGTAAAAAATCTCCCAGGTATGCCCGTCAAAATCTTCAATGGTTCTTTGCTGCATAAATCCATAATCCCGTAGCTCATTGGGCTCTATGCCTCCGGCATTCAGTCCGCCTGCCATAATGTTATTCATTTCATCCACGCTATTTACAGACAACGAGAAAAGCCCTGCAATGTTCGTTTTAGTGTCAGCAATGGGCTTGGCGGTAAAACCTGAAAATTTTTCGTGTGTCAATAACATCACAAATATGCTGTCACTCCATACCA
>JBEBRR010000124.1:0-5562 GCA_040394735.1 Leadbetterella byssophila | reverse complement strand
GCCAACCAGTTCCTGGCCGACCGCTATATTGTGGGCGAATGCCCGGTCTGTCATAATGAAGGTGCTTACGGTGACCAGTGCGAAAAGTGCGGATCCTCTCTTTCTCCCACCGAGCTGATAAACCCGCGGTCTACCATTTCCGGTTCCAAGCCGGTGATGAAGGAAACCAAAAACTGGTACCTGCCACTGGATAAAATGCAGCCGGAAATTGAAAAATATGTGAATTCACATACGGAATGGAAGACCAACGTCTTTGGCCAGTGCCAGTCATGGCTGAAGCAGGGGCTGCAGCCGCGGGCCATGACGCGTGACCTTGACTGGGGTGTAAAAGTACCCGTGGAAGGTGCCGAAGGCAAAGTGCTTTACGTATGGTTTGACGCGCCCATAGGCTACATTTCCATGACCCGGGAATGGGCGGAACAAACCGGCAAAAACTGGGAGGATTACTGGAAGAGCCCCGATACGAAGCTCATTAATTTTATCGGGAAGGATAATATTGTTTTTCACTGTATCATTTTCCCGGCCATGTGTATGGCCGAGGGAAGTTATATTTTAGCCGACAACGTGCCTGCCAATGAATTTATGAACCTGGAGAACGACAAGATCTCCACTTCCCGGAACTGGGCGGTATGGCTGCACGAATACCTGGAGGAATTTCCCGGCAAGCAGGATGTGCTGCGGTACGTGCTGACGGCCAATGCCCCGGAGACCAAAGACAATGATTTTACCTGGAAAGACTTCCAGACCAAAAACAACTCGGAGCTGGTAGGTATTTATGGAAACTTTGTCAACCGGACCGTAGTGCTCACCCAGAAGTATTTTGAAGGAAAAGTGCCTGAAAGAGGACCACTGGAAGCCGTAGATGCGGAAGCTTTGAAGATTCTGGAGGAGCTTCCCGCACAGATAGCCGAATCTCTTCAACATTACAAATTCAGGGAAGCCCTGGCCGGTATGATGGAGGTGGCCCGACTGGGCAACAAATACCTGGCCGATACCGAACCCTGGAAGGCCTGGAAGGAAAGCCCGGAAAGAGTGGCCACGATATTGAATATTGCAACACAAATAACAGCTACGTTAGCCATAGTTTCGGAACCTTTTCTCCCGTTTACTGCTAAAAAGCTCCATAGACAGCTCAGCAGCAACCACTGGCTGATTTCCGGTGAGGTGCCGGTATGGGCCGATGCCGGAAAGGCCGGCCTGGTTCCTGCCGGAACTTCGGTGCTGCAAAGTGACCTCCTGTTTGAAAAGATTGAAGATGCCGCCATTGAAGCGCAGGTACAAAAACTATTAAATTCTAAAAAATTGAACGAGCTCGAAGGAAAAACCGTGCCGGCGCTGAAGCCGGTGATCCAGTTTGATGATTTTGCCCGGATGGACATCCGCATCGGTACCATCCTGGAGGCTGAACCTGTGAAAAAAAGTAAGAAGCTTCTGAAGTTTTTGGTGGATGACGGTTTTGAAAAAAGAACCATCCTCAGTGGAATTGCCGAATACTTTTCGCCGGAAGAAATGGTAGGAAAACAGGTTACCTTTATCGCTAACCTGGCCCCCAGGGCGATGATGGGCGTAGAATCACAGGGGATGATCCTGATGGCCGAAGATAAAGACGGAAGCCTATCGCTGATTCAACCGGATAAAACGGTGTGGAGCGGGGCAACGGTAAGTTGAAACAGCGTTCCGGGGTACGCTAACCGAATAAAAATGCAGATAAAAAACAACACCTTCTTTGTCTCCGGCGGAGCCTCCGGTCTCGGGGAAGCTACGGTCAGGATGATCGCTGAAAATGGCGGAAACGCTGTAATCTCAGACATTAATACCGGCGCCGGGAAAGCCCTGGAAGATGCGCTGGGAGGCTCTGTTCTGTTCGTTAAAACCGACATCACGAATGAAGAAGAGGTTATTCGTGCACTTGACCTCGGAGCGGCCCGGTTCGGCGCGATCCGTGGCCTGGTCAATTGCGCCGGCCTGGGTCCGGCACAGCGGATCCTGGGAAAGAACGGCATACATGACCTGGCTTTCTTTCAGAAAATAATCCAGGTAAACCTGACCGGCAGCTTTAATACCCTTCGGCTAGCCGCAGACAGAATGCAGCATAATGCTCCCAATAAAGAAGGAGAGAGAGGCGTGATCATCAATACGGCTTCTGTGGCTGCTTTTGAGGGACAGGTAGGTCAGGCAGCGTACGCTGCGTCTAAGGGCGGTATCGTGGCCATGACCCTCCCCGTTGCCCGTGAACTGGCCCGTACGGGCATCCGGGTGATGGCCGTTGCTCCCGGTATTTTTGAAACACCGCTCCTTGCGGCTTATACACAGGAGGTCAGGGATTCCCTCGGGGCGCAGGTGCCGTTTCCGTCCCGCCTCGGCAAACCTGCAGAATATGCCGGGCTGGTGAAGCATATCCTGGAGAACCCCATGCTGAACGGAGAGGTGATCCGCCTGGACGGAGCCATACGCATGGCTCCCAGGTAGTTTTTTAGCTTTATTCGGGATTTCATTAAGAATAATTGGAATCTATTAGCGTTAAAGTTTTATCTTTAAAGCATAAGCGTTGGTAATTCATGAAGAAAAACTACATCCTTTTCTTTCTCCTGCTCCTGAGCCCCCTGCTTGCCCGGGCTACCCATATCAGAGCCGGTGAAATAACGGCGACAAGGATCTCCGGCACCCAGTTGACTTACCGGATAACCCTGGTCACCTATACGGATGAAATAGGCGGAAGAACGGCTAATGACCAACAGGAAACCGTAGATTTTAACTTCGGATTTTCTACTACCCGGGTGGAGAAGCTTACGGTACATCGTAAAGAGCGTATCATGATCAACCAGGCCACCGCACGGAACGTTTATGACACTACCTACACCTTTCCGGCCGCCGGTTACTACACCATTGGCGTAAGTATTGTTAACCGGAACGATAACACCGTTAACCTGCCAGCTCCCGGCGGTTCACAAAGCATCAGCTTCTATGTTCAGACCTCTATCCTGATCAATGCCAATGTAGGTTATAACAGTACCCCGCTTTTGCTGAATATTCCTATTGATTCTGCTGCTGTGGGCCAGAAGTTCATTCATAATCCCGGGGCATTTGATATTGACGGCGATTCGCTTTCCTATAAGCTGACCATACCGAGAAAAGACCAGGTAGCCCCGGGTACGGGTGCGGCCACAGGCTTCGGGGTTTTTATTCCTGAATATCTTGAACCGAATACGGTAGGCCCGCCTCCCGTTCTGAACCAGGCGGGTACCGGCCCGGCCACTTTTGCCATTAATCCCAGAACCGGTGACCTGATCTGGGATGTTCCCCGCGAAGCGGGCCAGTACAATGTAGCCTTTGTGATAGAAGAATGGCGCAAAGGATACGACGGGGGCTACGTGAAGATAGGGGAGATTGTGCGCGACATGCAAATCATTGTGGTGGAAACCGAAAATGTGGCGCCCGTACTGACCCTGCCCGCCGATATCTGTATAGAGGCCGGAGAAAAAGTGGAGTTTGAGGTCATCGGAGAAGACAGCAACATCAGCCAGCAGCTGAAGCTCACCAGCTCCGGTGGAGTGTACAATATTGACCCTTCCGGGAAGCCCTTTCAGTATATTCCGCCTCAGCCTGCAAAATTTACCAGCACCCCTTCGGTAGGAAAAGTGACGGGCCGGTTTGAATGGCAGACCAATTGTCTTCATGCCCGTGAACAGCCCTACAATGTGGTATTTAAGGTAGAAGATAATCCCGGAAGGTTCAATACGTCATTGGTGGATCTGAAATCGCTGAACATCCGGGTTCTGCCTCCGCGGCCCAAAGCCCTCGTGGCGGAAGTTGCTGACAACGGAAACCGTCTTTCCTGGACACCGTTAACGGCCTGCAGGGAAAGCGGGAAAATCCTGGTCTACCGGAAAAGCGGTTGCAGCGGGCTGAATCCCGGCGCCTGTACCTCCGGCATGCCCTCCGGCTGGGGGTATCAGCTGATTGGCGAAGTAACTACCAAAGACAGTACTTTCCTGGACTCCGGTGCTAACGAAGGAGAAATATACAGTTACCGGCTGGTGACCGAAATAGCAGAAAACAGCTTTATCTCTATCCGGAGCGCTCCTTCCGTGGAGTTCTGCATCGGTTCGGATGTGAAGCCGGGCACCAGTGTGATCACCCGTGTTTCTGTAACGGAAACCTCACGTACTACCGGGAAAATAGAGGTTAAGTGGTCTCTTCCTGTTAATACCGACCTGAGCACCTTCGCGGCAGAACGGGTGTATAAGCTTTACCGGGCCGAAGGAATCGGTGGAGAAAATTTCTCGCTGGTCCATACCAAAACTACAGCCTTCACAGATACGACAGACACCTGGTTTCTGGATCAGAACCTGAACACGGAAGAAAAAGTATACCGTTATAAAGTGGAGATTTATACTGAAGGGACCCGACTCAGAGGTACTTCCCACCCGGCCTCTTCGGTATTCCTGTCTTCCCGTACGGCCAACCGGTCTGTTCCGCTAACCTGGGAGGCTAACACTCCCTGGAGCAACGAAAACCAGACGCATTACATTTATCGCCAGGGACCTGATGACCGGTTCAACCTGATCCGTAAGCTGGATATGACCGATGTAAATTCTTTCACCTATACCGATAGCGGTGCAGATATGGAAAAGGCAGACGGCGATATCAGTACCGAGCTCCTGAACGGGGAAACCTATTGCTACCGGGTTTTAACACAGGGGGAATACGAAGCGCTTACCCAATTGGGTATTCTTCCTAACTTTTCACAGGTAAAATGCGCCACTCCGTTGGACCAGTCGCCACCGTGTACCCCGGAGATCAGCATTTCCGGAACCATTACCTGCGAACAGCTTCAAAGCAGTGATTTCTGCGATGAGAATACTTTTATCAATACCATTACGTGGAGCAATCCGGCTAACCAGGGAGACGCCCCCTGCCGGAACGATATCGTAAGCTATAATATCTATTTTTCGCGGTATGAACTGGCGGAGCCTGCCCTGCTGGCCAACATTCAGGCTTCGGGGTTAAACTCTTTTACCCACCGGAAAAACAGGACGGAAGGATTTGCCGGCTGCTACTATGTCCAGGCAGTCAATTCCCTGGGACTCGAAAGCGGGCTCAGTAATAAAGTATGCTTTGATAATTGCGATAAATTATCATTCCCTAATGTATTCTCACCGAATGGCGACGGGAAGAACGATACCTTTACGCCCATGAACTGCCCGGCATTCATTAAAGAAGCCAAAACAGAGATTTATGCCGCACACGGACAGCGCGTCAGATCAATCACTTCAGTGAATATGGAATGGGATGGAAAAGATGACAATGGCAGGGAGCTTTCTTCCGGAACGTATTACTATGTTATTACCGTTAATTTTGAGCGACTTGATCCGGCGGGTAGCACCAAAGAATACAAAGGATACGTAACGCTGATCCGGTAAGCAGGCATTTCCTGTTGATCTTTAATAAGAGCCTGATCTATCTAGTCAGAATAGAATCTGACGTTCACTTTCTTCATCTCAGGCTATTTCCGATAAGCTTTGCAGTAGTCGAAAGCCCTAGCGAGAGGCAATTTGACCG
>JBEBRR010000123.1:0-5627 GCA_040394735.1 Leadbetterella byssophila | reverse complement strand
AGAATAAAGATGCCGATAATGGTCAGCACATAAAAGAGGATCACCACGGTCATCAGGTAATCCAGGAGGTCACCATACTTACCGCTCAGGCATAAAACTCCCGCCCATACGCATTGCCACCATAAGGCGGTACTCGGAACAGCCGCTTTGTTCAGCTTGCCGAAGCTTTTGAAAAACAGCTTGTCTTTTGCCATGGTATAGGTCATACGGGCACCGGTGAGGATCAACCCGTTATTACAGCCAAAAGTAGAGATCATGATTAATACGGCCATAAATACTGCCATAGACGGGCCGCCGATGGCTTCGGTGGTGGCAGCAGCCACCCGGTCCTGGGAGGCGAACTGGATACCCCTTCCGATCACATCCGTGGCTTCAGGGTTTCCTTCCAGTGGAAGGATAAAAAGATAAACCAGGTTGGTCAACAGGTACAGAACAGTAACCAGAAGAGTACCTATGGCCAGCCCGCGAGGGATATTCCTCTCCGGGTTGATTACTTCATCTCCTGCAGTGGCCAGTCCGTGCCAGGCATCACTGGAGAAAAGTGTACCCACCTGAGTGACCCCCAGCGCGAGGATAATCCCCATGCCGCCGATTACCGTGGCGGTCCACTGGCCGTCCAGATTGATCATAGCGGTGGGATTAGCCCGGAATATATTTGAAAAATTGGCGTTGATCACTTCTGAATTGGCATAAATAAAACCGATCAGGATAAGAAACGCCAGGGCGATCAGCTTGGTGCTGCCGAAAATATTCTGGATGATCTTTCCCAGTTTCACACCCCGGGTATTGGAATACGTCAGGAAAATAACACTGGCAATGGCCAGTAATCTTTGCGAAGTAATCTGGAAAGAGCCGGTCAGGGTAAAGATGGGGTCATCGTTAATTATTGAAGGTGCAAGCACCCCGGTGTATTTGGCAAAGGCCACGGCTACCGCAGCAATGGTTCCGGTCTGGATCACTGTAAAAAAAGACCAGCCGTAGAGAAAGCCCACCAGCCGGTTATAGGCTTTCTGAAGAAATACGTACTGACCGCCTGCCTGGGGAAACATGGAGGCCAGCTCGCCGTAAGAAAGGGCAGCCATCATGGTCAGTCCCCCGGCAATCAGCCAGGAAAGCAGCAGCCAGCCGGCATCGCCCGTTTGCCGGGCCACATCAGAAGAAACTAAAAAAATACCGGAACCGATCATGGTGCCGGATACAAGCATTACCGCATCGTAGAGATTGATTTCACGTTTAAAGTTTGCCATTCACAATAGTTGGTTAGGTGTTGCTTGCAAAAGTACATAAATAACTAAGAAAAAATCAATCGCAAATGAGTAAGAGGTTAAAATGCTTTCAGAAATTGACGATATTTGCTGAAAATATTACAGTATGGATTTTGCGCGTTTTGTTAAAAACTCTCAGGAAAGAGAGCCCTTGTCTTCTCTCCTGATCCTGTTCGGGTTCATCTGCATAGGCTTTGTTCTGGCTTCCGTAGTTCAGGCCGGTCTGCTGATGACGGCTCTGATGAAAGATTCAGGAGGGAACCTCGATATGGAAGAGCTTACCCGCGGAATGAGCAGCCTGATGGATTCGCGGTCCGACTGGTGGACCCTGGTTATTATGCAGGGCCTGTCATCCGTAATTCTGTTTATTATGACGGCGTTGGCCTACTGGTACTGGGTAGAAAGAAAAAATGCAGGTGATTTTAATTCCCGGCCGGCGCCCGCACCTGCTGTTTTTTTGTTTGTGTTTGTCCTGCAAATGGCCTTTCTGCCCTTCAATTCTTACCTCGCAAGTATCAATGAGAATATACATCTGCCGGCCGGATTAAGCGGCCTGGAAAGCATATTGAAGGAAATGGAGCGTTCTGCGGCAGAGATCACGGAATTCCTGGCCAAATCCGATACCCTTCCGCAGCTGCTGATGAACATTCTCGTAATTGGAGTAATTGCCGGTATCGGGGAAGAACTGATTTTTCGCGGTATTGTATTGCGGAAGCTGCTCAAAGGACTGAACAATGAGCACGTGGCGGTCTGGCTTTCTGCCATTATTTTCAGCGCCATCCACTTCCAGTTTTACGGTTTTCTTCCGCGCATGATGCTGGGAGCCCTCTTTGGCTATCTCTATGTATGGACGGGGAACATCCGGATACCCATTGCCGCCCACATCTTCAATAATACATTGGCGGTTATTCTCTTTCACCTCATTCATAAAGGTGTGGTATCACCGGAGCTGGAAAAAATGGATTCCATTCCCCTGCCCTGGGTAGCAGCCTCCACACTTGTATTTATTGCCCTGTTTTATACGTTTTATCATCAGCAGAAATTCAGCCGGACCAGCGTTTGAGCAGCTTATGAGTACTGTAGAGTTACCGCCTAAATATTACCATGATAATTTTGAGTATCTGCTAAGTTTTGTAAAAGACAAATACGCGGATCTCCTGGTAGAATCAGAATGGCGGTTCCTGCGGAAATATTATACCCTGCCGGAAGATGCCCAATGCCTGTTTATCCGTTTTGCCAACCGGAAAGGCCTGTTTTTTAAGGTAAATACCCTGAAATACGGAGAGATAGAGGATATTCCCGGAAGTCTTGAAATACTGAAAGCGCGCGGACTGGTTACTTCCCTGAACTTTGAAGATCATAAGCTCTGGATCAATGAGCTGCTGAACCTGCTTACCCGGAGTGAGTTGTGCAGCGCTTTCGGGGTGCGCGAGCTCAAAGCCGCCCGGAAGGAAGAGATCACCGAATACCTCAGATCTTCTCTCGGGGCAGAAGAGATCATACGGGTGATCAGCCATGCATTCAGCTTAGTCAAAGTCAACTTTGAAGAAGAGGTCTCTTTCCTGAAATTCCTCTTTTTCGGGAACCGGAGTATGGACATGACCGAGTTTGTTTTGCGTGACCTGGGCCTGGTGCAATACTACAGGCAAAGCGATGATGACCTTGTGGCACGGTTCACCACCCGGAAAGAAGCAGAAGATAAGTGGCTGGTATCAGAGCAGTTCCTCGTTTTTTCGGAAATCAGGGAAAGCTATGAGCCCGGCCAGCTTTTTGACTGGTATTGCAGCTTCAGAGATGCCCACCGCGAATTAAGCCCGGTGGCCGTTCCTGCTTTTCAAAAGCTTCAATTGAACATTGGCCGGCACATGGAGCGTTGTAAGGCGTATGACCTGGCCATTGAACTCTATGAAGATGCAAAAGTTCCCCCGGCACGCGAACGGAAGGCCCGCAGCCTGGCCAGGATAAAATTCTATGAAGAGGCGCGGGCCGTGTGTGAAGAGATGATCCTGTCGCCCTTTAATGTAGACGAGCAATACTTCGCCGAATATTTTCTTACCAGCCTGTCGGGCAGGAAAAACCGGAAGCAGACTACTGACTGGCTGAAAGAGGCAGATGAGATTACCATTCCGGCCGATTACCGGCATAGTGTGGAGCTGGGAAGCCTCGGGCACTTTCTGGAACAGGGCTATTCAGGTGCTTTTTCTGAAAATTTTTCGTGGCGCGCCCTGTTCGGGCTGCTGTTGTGGGACATCATCTTTGACCCTTCACTGGTAGCCTTTCATCACCCGTTCCAGCGCAGGCCTTCAGACCTGTATCTGCCTGATTTCTATGAGAAGCGAAAAATACAGGTGCAGCAGCGCCTGGAAGAGTTCCGGGAGCCGGATGAGCTGGTAGTCTCCCTCTGGCAGACCTTTGAAAAGAATTTCGGTACGGCCAACCCTTTTGTGGTATGGGATCCTGAAATATGGGGGATGGTCAAGGTACTGGCTACCCGGATCGACCTGGCCGCCCTCCGGAAAATAGTGCAGACCATGGCAGAAAACCTGGTTGAAAACTCCCGTGGCATGCCCGATCTGCTGATCTGGAATGAAACCCATTATGAACTCCTCGAGATTAAGTCACCGAATGATACGCTGAGCAATCAGCAGTTGTTCTGGCTAAAAACCTTCCGGGAGCTGGGGGTGAATGCCCGGGTATTGCGGGTGCGGTTCTCTTCTTAAGTGACCTGCAGGTGCCGGAATTATGAAGTCTGCGCTACCCTCCCGGCATAAACAAAAAAAGGCCACCCGTCAGGGTGGCCTCTGTAATAACAGATCTCAGGAAGATTATTCTTCGTTTGCCTCAGCGACCACTTTAACAGCCAGCTCGTGCTTCACTTCTTTATGAAGATCGATGACGGCAGTGTAGTCACCAACAAACTTGATGTCACCTACAGTGATTTTCTTGCGGTCAACAGTGATACCTTTCTCTGCCAGTGCATCAGCAATCTGGGTGTTGGTTACACGGCCGAAAATTTTTCCGCTTTCTCCTGTTTTTGTAGCGATGGTTACCACAGTGTCACCGATCTGTGCAGCAATGGCTTCCGCATCCGCTTTGATTTTCTCGGCTTTATGAGCCGCTTGCTTAAGGTTTTCAGCCAGGATCTTCTTATTGGATTCAGATGCCAAAACCGCATATCCCTGAGGAATCAGGTAATTACGTCCGTAACCTGGCTTAACGCTGATGATGTCGTTTTTATAACCCAGTCCGGCAATATCTGTTTTTAATATTATTTCCATTTGTAAATTAATGTTTTGATTGATTACTTAAGACCGTCAGCCACGTAAGGCAGTAGCGCCAGGTGACGGGCACGCTTAATGGCAATCGCCACTCTTCTCTGGAACTTCAGGCTGTTACCTGTAAGTCTTCTTGGAAGAATCTTACCCTGCTCATTCAAAAACTTCAAAAGGAAATTAGGATCTTTGTAATCTACATACTTGATGCCTAATTTCTTAAATCTACAGTATTTTTTACGGTTCTGCTCTTTTCTTTCTACCGGTTCGTTTACTAATGACATAACGATAAATGTTTAATGATTTTACTCTGTTACAGGTGCTTCGGCTTTTTTGAAACCGCCTTTTTTTCTACGCTCAGAATACTCAATCGCATGCTTGTCTAACTTGGTAGTTAAGAAACGGAGAACACGCTCATCACGCTTATATTCAGTTTCCAATGTGGCGATCAGCTTGGGATCTGCCTTAAACTCAACTAACTGATAGTAGCCCGTGGTTTTGTGCTGAATAGGATAGGCCAGCTTTTTAAGCCCCCATGCCTCCTCATTAAGGATCTCAGCACCGTTATCAGTTAAAACTGACTTGAATTTGTCAACAGCGTCCTTCATCTGGGCATCAGATAAAACGGGAGTTAAAATGAACACTGTTTCGTACTGGTTTTGAAACATTTGACTAATAAAATAAATTAAAAAAATAATTTTTTCCGAAAATCGGACTGCAAAAATAGAGGTTTATGATTGAAAATCAAAGAACTGTGTGAGTATTTTTCTTTTCAGCTGCCGGAAGGGAGCAGTAGGGTAAAATTTGATATGACTTATTTTGTATTTTTTTGTACAATATCGGTGTTGAAAACCCGTTTGCCAAAATTCTCGTTAAAACATGAAGCCGCTTAGTGTATAAATTTTAATTTTGAGGCCTTAAAACCAAAAAGAAGTTTTGCAAAAGTCTATGAAAACAGTAGATAGCTTTGATTTCGCGGGCAAAAGAGCTTTGGTAAGAGTTGATTTCAACGTTCCTCTAAATGAGCGTTTTGAAATTACAGACGATACTCGGATCAAGGCTACCATTCCAACCATTAAGAAGATACTTG
>JBEBRR010000122.1:0-5730 GCA_040394735.1 Leadbetterella byssophila | reverse complement strand
GTTTCTCCGGCTACCGGGTCACCTGCTCCTCCGGCTGAGGCAGCGTCAGCAGCAGGTTCAGCAGCAGCTTCCTGTGCAAAAACACCCTGGCCTGACAAAAATACAAAGGTGATCAGAAGTAAGAATTTCCTCGAAATGGTATGTAACATATTTAACAGAATATTGCTATTTCATCCAGACTGCAAAACTAATGGAGGAATAGTTGGGAACAAAATATGCATTGTGAATTTTCGGGACTTGAAAAAATTTAGAACTATTTTAAATAGAATATAAGTATTTTATAATCAATAAGTTATTTTCCTTCTCTTTTGAAAGTTCCATTTTAAGAAGAGGGGGAGAAATAGTATTTATCCGGGGAGATTCATGCTGTTGCCCGAAGATTGGATTTTTCCGGGAAATAATGGCATGGCCGGCCGGGGCCGGCAGCAGGGGCACTTAAGCAAATGGCAGGGTTATAAGGAGAGGTGAAGAACCCGGATTCTTTTTTGCGATCGGTTTTTCAGGAAGGCGGCCTTGCCGGGAGAGGGAGGCAGCGCTTTTTGTGAAGCTGTAATTTTGTTTCCCGTAATCCTGTTCAGTAGTACTAAACAAAGAAACGAAAAAACAAAATTACAGCAATCCACATCTGCTCTTCGGGGGCTTATTTAAGCATCCACATGAGCTGGTTATTATCATCATTGCCCCCGAACTGGCTGCTGATGGCGGCCGATACGTTTTCCGTATTGTAGTTCAGTTCGTTATTCGGGTACATCCACCGTACAGGCAGCCTGTCAGACGGCACATTGGCATTGGAAGCGGGGTTGATCCTGAAGTGCGGATAACCTGTTCTCCGGTTTTCGAAGAAAGCATCAAACGGCGCCTGGAGGAATGTACTGATAAAGCGCTGGGTAATGATCTTTTTTATCCTGTTTTCGGCAGTACCGGTCAGTTTCACTTTGTCTGAAGCGGCGTAGTCACTGATATAATCCTCCGTCATACGCATGCCGTGGTGGAACATGGTGTTATCCGGGGTATTACCGGCAGTAAACTGCATGGCCGCTTTAACTCCGTCGGTATAATGCCCTTCAGCGGCGGTTTCTGTTATCCAGCCCCTTACTGCTGCTTCTGCAAGGATGAATTTCACCATAGGGTAGCTCAGCAAAAATACGGGTTCTGCATTGGGCAGCTCGGAATAGCGGCTGTTGATCGGAGAATAATCACCGGTAGCGAAAATGCGGGTAATGTCGGAATAGACCATCGCCGGATCAAGGCCGATATAGGCATCCATGCTGCTTTGTGATTTGCCGGCAGCCACCTGAACGGGAGACGGGTTAGCATAATAGAACAGCCGGCGGTCGTTCAGGGTCTTTAGCTCATCGGTAAGCACGGAAGAGCTCACCGGATAGATGATAAAAGAGTTGCCGAGCTTGTACCACGGATACCGCTGTCCGGCCACGTCAGAATAAACCAGCTGGAAATTGTCGGAATTGGAAGTGAATATGGGCCGGGAGGTAACAATTTCATTGAAACGCTCTTTGATCCGCAGGTCGGCTTCACCCACTTTTCTGGAGAGTGACATCAGCACCTGCAGCTCAAAGGAGTTTACCATTTTGCGCCATTGGGTGACGTCGCCGTTGTAGATCGGGTCACCGTCAAATTTGGACCCCTGGGCAAACAGCTTATCTGCTTCTTCCAGCTCATTCAGTATGCCCTGGATCACCGTTTTCTGGGCATCGTATTTAGGCGCAATAATGTTTTGCTGTCCCTGCAGCGCTTCGGTATAAGGGATGTCGCCCAGGCGGATGGTCGTATTGTAAAATTTATACGCCCGCATAAATTTCCCCAGTGCCGTATAGGAATTCTTGATAGTCCCTTCCGGTGAGGCGGCGATCATTTTTTCCACGTTGGTAAGGATAACCAGGCCGTCAAGCGAGCCCCTTCCCAGTAAATTATACTGGTAGTTTTCGTCAAATTCCGTATATACAATGGTCTTTCCCAGAAGAAAAGGCTGAAGGAATCCCTTGGTATTGGAAATGTCTGATTCTGTGATGTTCAGGATCAGACGCGAGGCCAGCATTTGTGCCGTCACTTTGGTAGCTGCGTTCGGGTTGGAGTTCAGTTCTTCAAAATCTGAGCAGCTATTGAGTGTCAGGAGGCTAAATACTGCCAGGATCAATATTTTTATTCTCATTTTCATGAAATCAGTTGGTTTAGAATGTCAATTGTAAGTTAAGTCCCACATATCGCATAGAAGGCGAGGTCAGGTCGGTATCATCGGCTTTATCCGGGTCTGAAAACCTGAACTCCTTCGTCCACAGCCACACGTTTTGTCCGGTAAGCGACACGGATGCCGACTTAGCCCCTACATATTTGGCTGCTGAAGCAGGCAAACGATAACCAATGGCTACCTCCCGGAGTTTCAGGAACGTAGCATCTGCCCAGCCCAGTGTGCCGTCGCCGTAACTTCTGGCATATGACTGATAGGATACCTTAGTGTCATTCGGAGCGTATTCACGTGTATCAGATGTGATTTTTCCGTAGTTATCATACGTAACTGTGCCACCTGTAATCTTTACGCCCTGCCCCACATAAGAGCGGTTTTTATTCACTACCTCATCATAACGGTACTGGTTATCGGTATCCGGATGTGAGCCGGTGTCATACATTTTATACGAGGTGTAGTTGTACATCAGCCCTCCTACACGACCGTCAAAGCTTAGCGCTGCCGTAAAGTTCTTGTACTTGAAATTATTGGCCAGGCCCCAGACAAACTTAGGGTTTTGATAACCTATCAGATAACTGTAATTACTCCGTACGGGCAGTCCGTTGGTGCCGTGTATCAGGTTTCCGTTGTTATCAGTGAGCCATGGCCTGTTGGTATAAACATCCGTTCTATTACCCGATTTTGTCCATGCATTATCGGCAGAATACACCGGGTCAAGGTCTTTCAGATACGTTTGATAGTTCGACCAGTTGGCTACAATATCCCAATTGAAATTCTCTTTTTTCACAGCGGCCGCTTCCAGCGTAAGTTCTAATCCTTTTCGTACGGTAGTTTCCTGGATATTGATCAGGGTGCTTGTAAATCCGGATGCGCTGGAGATAGTGGCGCTTGACTGTATATTGTATAAGTATCGGTTGAAGTAAGCCGCATCAAACTTAAACCGCTTCTTCAGAAAATAGGCGGAGAACCCCGCCTCCCAGGTGCGCCGGGTTTGCGCATTCACCACACCATCACGAATGGTGGTGGGATAGGCCGCAGAATTATACGGAAGCCAGTCGGCCAGCGTGGTGCTGTACGCCTGGTTAGTGGCATATACGCTCAAATCTGACTTAGCCACTGTCCATGAACCTCTTAACTTCAGGAAATCCACCGCTTTTGGCATATCTATAAACTCGCTTAGTACCAAGCTACCCCCTACTGATGGATAGAAGTACGAACGGGAATACTTGGGCATGGTAGAAGACCAGTCATTACGGCCGGTCACATCCAAGAAAACAGCATTAAGATAAGAGAACGAAGCCTTTCCAAAAAGACTATTTACCTGTTTGCGGCTTATGCTGGTGCTTACATTCGCTCTTTCAACGGAGTTATTCAACGAGTACCATCCGGGAATCGTGATACCACCCCGGGTAGAACTGCTCAGGTTGTCGTCCACATAAGTATATATGGTGCCACCACCTAACAGGTCAAGACCGAAATCACCGAGTGTTTTTTCATACATTAAAATAGCATCTCCATTAAAACTCCAGCCTGTAGCTTTCGCTAAAGAGTACATACCGGCGGCATCCCAACCCCTGTTCGACAGGATATTGGGCGGGTTTCTTCTTTCGTCTGCATTCTGGTATAAATCAAACCCCGGACGAATCAACAGTTTTGCTCCCGGAAACAGTTTGTAGTTGATAGAGAAATTAGAATTCATTTTAGTTTGCTCTATTCCTCTCAATTTCTCGTATGCCATGATGTAAGGGTTATCGTACCAGGCTGTATAATGCCAGTTTTGCTGCTCATTAGGTATCACCCAGTAGTTATCTTTGTACAGGCTCAGGTCGTATTCAGGTCCCATCCATACCAGGATGTTGTAAATATACCCCTGGTCATTATATCCTCCGCCAAATGTCTGCGGCGCTTGTTTCCGGTTTATCCCCATAGAGCTGGTGATATTCAGCTTATCAGACAGCTTCATCTCACCACTGACGTTAAAGTTGATCGCGTTGGCTTTCAGGTTAGGATACTGACCTTTGTCGAGGATATGGTTCAAGGAAATCCGGAAGCTCCCGTTTTCACCGCTTTGGGCAATGCTCAGGTTATTGTTAGACACCAGCCCGGTCTGTAAAAAGTCACGGAAATTATTCTTTCCGGCCGAAGTAAGTTCGCGTACCTCCATTTGTTTGGTGACGGGATTCCACTGGTTAGCCATTACGCCGGCATCGAGTTTTGCTCCCCAAACGTAGTCAGTAGGGCTGTACACGCCTCCAAGACCGGCACTATAACTGGTTTGTACTTCGGGGAGCATAAGAAAACCGGCGTTCATCATATTATTGGAGTTAAAGGTCACCTGCAGGCCTTTGCCTTTGGCTCCTTTTTTAGTGGTTACTATCACCGCGCCACCGCCACCTCGCGAGCCGTAAAGGGCCGCCGCCGTTGGGCCTTTCAATACGTCAATGCTCTCAATGTCGTCCTGGGGGATATTTCCAAGGTTCATATTACCATACGGCACACCGTCAATCACCAGTAGCGGAGTCTCCCCTCTCAATAACATAGTAGGGGCTTCGTTAAACTCAGTACTGTTCCGTACCCAGAGACCGGCCACTTTACCGGTCATGGAAGTGGCTACGTTTGTTCCCTTTACCGTGTTCAGCGTTTCGCCGCCCAGCTTCTGCGTGGCATAGCCCAGGGCGCGCTCTTCTCTTTTTACCCCCAGGGCAGTAACCACCACCTCATCCAGCAGGCGGTCGTCGGCGCTGAGGCCTGCATTCACACTGGTACGGGTGCCTGCAGGCTCTTCCAGGGTTTTATACCCTAAATAAGAGAATACAAGAACGGCGTCTGCTGAAGAAACGGCCAGCGTGTATTTACCATCGGCATCGGTATAGGTGGCCGTATTGGTGTTTTTGACTTTAACAGTCACTCCCGGCAGGGTCTGTCCGTTTGCCAGATCGGTTACGGTTCCTGAAACCGTCCTGTCCTGAGCAAACAACGAACTTCCGAAAAGGCAGATGACGGCCAGTAAAAGCAGCCCCGCTTTTTTCGTAGGAGAAATAAGGATAGGTTTAATCATAAAAATAAAAGATTAGATAATTGAAAAGGGAAGGTACCTGTTTCTTTTGATTTAAGGTGATACAAAATTAACATAAGTTTAACGTGAATTATTTGGAATATAAACGGGAGGGGTTTAAAGGCCTGATTTTGGTGGGAATACGGAATATGTAGGGAGGTGCAAACGTTTGCGCAAAATTGGCGCTGTCGGGTAATTGACAGTGGGTAATTTCCCGCAATTCACTACTCGCAACTCATCCTCACTGTTCATCACCCGGAACCCTCTCTTCGGAACTAATACCTGTTTAATGGATTAGGCTCCGGCCTCTTTTCAGATCATCTCGCTGACTGTTAAACAGATAGGAAAAAAGAGAAAAAAAAGATGAAAAAAAAAGACGGAAATTTTTGGGCGAAGTCTTGCCATGTAAGAATTTCTTTCTACCTTTGCACTCCCAAACGATGAGAGAGGGGTTTTAGAGGGGAAAAGAGGG
>JBEBRR010000121.1:0-6661 GCA_040394735.1 Leadbetterella byssophila | reverse complement strand
TATAAGTGCTGATTTTATTGTAGAGCGTTTTCCGGTTAATATTCAGTCTTTGGGCTGTCTTGCTTTTGTTGTACTTCTCCTCTTCCAGCACCTTCAGGATCTCTTCGTATTCAGCTACCGCGCTCTTGTATTTGAGCCCGCCTTCTGAAGATACGTAGCCCTCCGGGTATTTATCATGGAACTCCCTGCCTTTGTATTCCGAATTTAGCTTTTCCATGAACTCTTCGGCCATGCAGTCGGGGGTTATTTCCCGGCTGGCCATCAGGCAGCCCCTGCGGATCACGTTCTTCAGCTCACGAAGGTTACCCGGCCAGGAATAGGCCATGAATTTTTTCAAAAGCGCAGGGCTTACCCCGCTGATCTCTTTGTTTAAATTCTGGTTAGTTTCCTGTATGAAAAAATGAATAAAAGGCTCCAGGTCTTCCATGCGCTCTCTCAGCGGCGGGATATTGATCTCAAATTCATTGAGACGGTAATAGAGGTCTTCCCTGAATCTGCCGCTTTCCACGGCCTCAGACAGGCGCTCATTGGAAGCCACGATAATCCGTACGTTAATATCGATTTCCGTATTGCTTCCTATTTTTTTGATCTTTTTCTCTTCTATGGCGCGCAGGAGCAATATCTGAACGGGGTAGTCGAGGTTAGCTATCTCGTCTAAAAAAATGGTGCCGTTATCGGCGGCTTCAAATGCACCGGTCTTCTCTTCAAATGCACCGCTGAAGCTTCCCTTTTTGTGGCCGAATAGTTCACTGGCTGCCAGCTCTTTGCTCAGACAGCCGCAGTCTACCGCCACAAAAGACCGGTCTTTGTAGACCCCTTTACACAGCCGCCGGGCCACAGATTCTTTCCCTGTGCCGGTTTCGCCATAGATAATCACTTTAAAGTTGGTATCGGCCACCGTATCGATCTGGGCGTAGAGCTGGGCGGCAGCTTCACTGGCGGCATAAAAGTATCGCGGCGCCTCATCCTGCATTACCAGCGGATGGTAGCGTACCGATAAGGCCTTCCGGATATTTTCAAGCACCATTTCAACGGCAAAAGGACGGGTATAACAATACTCCGCCCCCAGCTTGGTAAGAGAGATGGCCAGGGCAAAATCCAGGTCATTCATAATAAAGAATACCGGGATATAAGGGCTGGCTTCCTGGATATTCTTCAAAATCTGCTTCGGACAACGCTCCTGCATCAAAGGAACACAGGCAAGAACGGCCTCACACCCGCCGCTGCGGATAATTTCTATTCCTTTCAGGAGGCTGGGCTCAATAATGATGGTACAGGAAAGCTCCTGCGCACCGGAGGCAAACATTTCGTTCAAAAGAGGGTCATGGCTGAGGAACAATATTCTATTCATATCTGTGGTTATATAACTGGTAATCTGAATAAGAAATACCTTATACTTTTCAAGGCTGATCAAAAATGAGCAGATGCATCATTTTCAAAAGTAAAAAGACGGCTATAATATGAACGCCGGTTTTTTATTTTTATTTCTCCCTAAAGAGCTGAGCGTAAAAACCGGAACGATCCATTATTTCCCGGGTGGAAAGGGATATTTTATTTCTGAAATAAGAGGGTGCGGGTAAGGATTTCCAGTGCCTGCCGCGAAAAATCAGCCTGTACTTCAGGAAAAGAGGAAAAAACGGAGTATAATTTTTCAGCAACTATCTCTTCCTCTTTCATCCATACAGACAAAAAAGCATACACTTCTTTTTCAGGAGAAGACTGTATATTGGCAAAACCGGTTATACCTAAGCCTATCTCACTGTTAAACAGCCCGCAGCAATTCCGGGCAAGTGTTTGGGAAATACCGGGAGATACCCCCTGTTTTTTAAGGGCATAGATGGGCTCCACGGCAAGGTGTCTGGATTTCTGAGCACAGTTATACACTGTAATACCGCCCTGGAAGAAGGATGCGGCGTCCGGCGCCCCGCTGCACAGATATTGAATGTATCCGGCCGTAACACTTTCTGCTACGGCCAGAGTAAGCTGTCTTTCAATAAGCAGACGGCTTAATAACCTGACGGTTTCCTGCATGGTATTTCTGTTTTCACAGTCCGTTACCCGGTCTGCGCCCCGAAATAATATTATAAAGTACCACTATTAAGGCAATGACCAACAGGATATGTAGTAAATTCCCGAGGGCCATTCCTGCGCCTACTCCGAGCATTCCTAAAATCCATACAATTATACAAATGACTGCGATTAACCACAATATATTTCTCATAGCTATACTATTTAGTTAGATGATAAAAAGGTCCGGTCCCACTCCGCTGACGGTATCAGGCGATATCGTCTTTTACGGGGATCTTTTTCAAAAATTCATTGAATGCGGTTCCGTAATTGGAGTCATATCCGTAAACATCCATGATGTAACCCACCTGGCCGTCCTGATCTGCGAGCAGGTACAGCGCCGTATTATCAGCAGGATCCGAGAGGCCTTCAAAACGGTAGGTCCGGATGAGGGTCAGGTCTTCCGGGGCATAGGCCCTGCCTGTTCCTTCCATATATCCCTGGTCGGAAAAAGTAAATTCAATATCATATCCTTTTTCCGCCAGCATTTCCATGACCTCTGTCAGCGTGTTCATGGTGGTGGGTAGAAGCTTATAATCAGGATTAAGTGCCATATTATTTTGTGTTTAGGTTAAATGAGACTGAAATCAGGCCATTATATCGCCGCCGTTGGGATGAAGCACCTGCCCTGTCATATAGCTGTTTTCTTCCATCACCAGGAACAGGTAAGAAGGCGCTATCTCATACGGCTGGCCTTTACGCCCCATCAGGGTATCTTTTCCGAAAGAAGCCAGGTTCTTTTCATCAAAAGAAGCCGGGATAAGCGGAGTGAGCACCGGTCCGGGCGCCACGGCATTTACCCGGATCTCCTTTTTGGCCAGCTGAAGGGCCAGCGACCGCGTAAATCCTACTATGGCCGCTTTAGTGGCCGCATAGTCTACCAGGTGCTCGCTGCCCCGGAAAGCGGTAACAGAGGTGGTATTGATAATGCTGCCGCCCTTTTTCATATGCTTCAAAGCCTCCTGCGTTAAATAAAACATGCCGAATACGTTCACGGCAAAGGTCTGCTGCAGCTGGTCTTCCGTTATATCCGTGATATCTTCCTGCGGGTATTGAACGCTGGCATTGTTAATCAGGATATCGATCCGGCCGAAGGTATCTATCGTCTCCTGCACCACCCTTTTACAGAAAGCGCGGTCACGGACATCGCCTTCCAGGGCAATGGCCTGCGAGCCCTCCAGCCCTACCTGGTCTACGGTAAATCGGGCATCCACGGGTTCGTTATAATGAACAATGACACTTTTGATGCCGTAACCGGCAAACAGAAGCGCCACGGCCTGGCCTATACCGCTGTCGCCTCCTGTGATGATGGCCACCTTGTCTTTCAGGTTGGCCCCTGCATAATTACCAAACGCAGAATGGGTCACCGGCTTTTCTTCCATCTCCCGGGTTTCAGCCGGCTGCTCTTTAAGCTTGCTCTTTTTTGAGTAATTTTTCATGGATGTATCGTTTTAGTAGTAGCTTTAAGCTGTGAGCAGCTGTCAGAAGTTAGCTATTTATTTAAACTTTCACCCGGCTGTATTGATGGCCCGGGTCCACTCCTTTTTGTGGCAGCGGGTGCACCGTGTAACCGCCTTTTCTTCTTCCACCTTTCCACAGAAAGTGCAGACCCGCGGGCCGTTACCGGGTGGACTCACCGGAAAAAGAGGAAGGCCATAGCGTACTTCCTGTTTCGGGTACCGGATGATGCTCATAGTGCCGTCTACTTCCAGCAATGCTATCTTTACCTGCCCCAGGTGCTCCACCGACTGGTTCCGGAGCTCGGCAAAAAACTCGTTTTGCGAGAAATCCGTCCGCTTGTTCTCCTCAATATTGAACATGCCGTTTTTTACGATCACCATTTCCCGGCCCTCCAGCAGGCGGGTAAGGAGCTTCGACCGTGACGCCAGCCAGGTAATGATCTTGTACCATGCCAGCACAATGGCAAATACCACGATGGAGTACAGCACCGGCACCTCCTTCTGAAACATCGGGTCACCGGCCGCAGAACCCAGCGCCAGGATCATGGCCACCTCAAACAAAGTGAGCTGGCGTACGCCCCGCCGGCCGGTGAGCCGGAGCAGCACAATAATGAGCAGAAACATGCCGGTAGTACGGAGAACGATCTCCCCCACAAATGCGAGTTCGGCCTCCGGCAGGCCGGGTATGCGGTATTCCATGGGTATTGTTTTCATGAAAAACGCCGCACTTTTTAAAATGAGATACGCTTAAGCATTTAAAATTTCCACCAGGTTCCTGGCATGCTCCAGATGCTTCTGCAGGATGGGCAATGTTCTGCCGGCCCAGGTTTTCAGCTGCTTGTCTTTCCCGTTTTCTATCTGGCGGAGAAAAACGTTGATGGTTTTCTCGTGCTCTTCCACCATATAGCTGGCAAACGCCTTGTCAAATTCAGCCCCGCTCAGGTTGCCGATCCGCTTGTGATTCTCTTTGGCGCTTGCTGACGGGCCGCCGGGCAGATCGCCGTAGTTCCCCCGCTTCACCAGCTTCTCCAGCTGGTTATTGGCTTTCTGGTGTTCGGATACCAGCATTTCAGCGAACTTCCGCACCGGTTCAGTGGCACTCTGCTCCAGCGCCAGGTTACCGAACATCACCTCGGCAATACCGCCTTCCATAGCATTTTTAACAAACTCCGTATCTTCTGTCTGAAAAGAGCTGTGCGGCTCCCGCCCCTGTAAATTCCGTGTTAATACCGCCATGCTCACAGACATACCGAGAGCAAATGGCAAAATGTAGTTTCTCATGGTGTTTATGTTATGTTATGGGAATAATATGAGCCATAATTATACCAGTGGGTGGCGGTCAGAGATTTCTGAACAGGCCTGCTCCTTATTTCTTATAATTAAGTCACTTGTTATCATGCCGTTTACAGCTATGATCAAAAAAGCGCCGGAGTTTCCCGTTAATAGCTCTCCATACCAGTGAGTTTTTAAAAATGTATAACTTTTTACACAATGTGGGTAAAATAATATCCGTTACGCGTAGGTGTGATTTAAACCGATAAGGAGCTGAGAATTTAGACCGCTACCCGATCTTCAACCCGTTTTTCACCGGCTTATCGGCCGTGAGCAGCGTCACCTCCTCTTCATTTACGGCCCCCAGCAGCAGAAATCCGCTTTTCAGGCCGGCTATCCGCTTGGGCGGAAAATTCAGTACCCCCACTACCTGCTTACCGATAAGCTCTTCCGGTTTATACAGGCGGGTTACCTGTGCAGAAGTAGTTTTTACCCCTGCCTCCCCGAAATCCACGCTGATTTTATAGGCCGGCTTGCGGGCTTCAGCGAAAACTTCGGCCGCTATGATGGTGCCGGTGCGGATGTCTATTTTGGCGAAATCGTCCCAGGTGATTGGTTCCATGTCAGGTTTGTTTATTCTTCTGCCGGGTGGGCCCTCTACGGCACCGCAGAATAACCCTCAGAGGGTTTTGTTCCGAAAAAATACCGATACACATACTCGTAATTAAAGTGGTGTACAAAATGATTTACGGTATGTTTACTGCCTCCATAGTTCAGGTCTACCGGCACACCCAGGCTGAAAACGATCCACTGGGGCCCGCCGGTGGCGCAAAGCTCTTTTACGCCTTTGCCCAGGCGCAGCAGCGGATAATTGGTGCGCTGGCTTACCGTTCCGCCGGTATTGTCTTTCGTAAGGGCTTCGGTATAGAAAAAATTCAGCGGCTGTACCTTCTCTTCGATGTACTGAAAATCAAACAAATCAATTTTCTGTTTGCTGGCATCACTAAAATACACATACTCATTCAGCCGGTTTTTGTATTGCTCCTTCAGCACCTGAAGCCCTCTCTTAGCAGCCTCCGGTAAGCCCGGCACTTTGGCATCTGCGTTTAAGCCTTGCAGGGACGAAAACTGTTTTTCTATCCGGTTAAAAAACTCCCCCACGGTTACCTGTTCAAAGGGCAGTGGCTTATGGTCTTTCGTGAGAATAACCACGTAGGTGCGGGTATCGGGGCGAAGGTAATGCCGGTATTTTTTAAGGTTAGCGGCCTCTGAAAAATTACAATATTGAGCATACTTCACGTAATGATCCCCGGTAAAAGCCCCGGCTTCTTCGTTCTCCCTCACTTTATACACCGGCATGGTAAAATAGTATTCCTCCGGAGAAGACAGCCCCACCACCTGGTTCGAAATCAGCGCCACGTTATTGGCCATAATATTCCAGTGGATCATGCTCAGATTGCCGCTGGAAGGCCAGAATTTCTTGGTTTCTGTTTTTGAAATATTAAAATGGATACGGGCAAATGCCCCGTAGGTATTGGGCAGCGCAAAACGGTTGTCATCTTCCTGCTGGCGGAATTGTCCTTTCGGCCACTCAGACCGGGGCGGGGCCAGCACCGATTTGATCATTTCGCCCATTACGCCTTTGGGGGTATAGCTGGCCTGCCACCAGGAGATCAGGGTTTCCCGGAATGCAATCTGGTTGGCGGGGTAGTTCCATCCGTTTTTCAGGTAAGGTTTGGCGGGCTCGGTAAATTTAAGTACTTCTGTCCAGCCCATTTCTATGTTTTCCACCCCTTCAGCGTAGTACGCGCCCCGCTGGTTCGTAGCCTGGCCGTAGGAAGCATATATTATCACAGAAAGTA
>JBEBRR010000120.1:0-6686 GCA_040394735.1 Leadbetterella byssophila | reverse complement strand
CTCGCAAGAGGACTCTGCCCTCCTACTCATCCCCAGAGTCCTCTTGCGAGAGACTCTGCGCAGACGCAAAGAGCGTACCTATGTCCCTCTACCCCATTAGGAGTTAAATATCGGTGGTGTCCCCATCCTTATAACTTCTGAAGAATATCCGTCAGTTTTCCTCCAAAAAGCCCTATTTTTGCAGATTGTTTCAGTTCTGATGAAGAAAAAAATTGCTCTGCTCGGCTCCACAGGATCTATCGGCACCCAGGCCCTGGAGGTCATTGCGGCCCACCCTGACCGGTTTGAAGCAGAAGTGCTGACCGCCCAGAGAAATGCCGATCTCCTTATTGAACAGGCCGTACGGTTCCGCCCCAACGTGGTGGTTATCGGAGAGGAAAGCCTTTACGATAAAGTAAACGCTGCCCTGGATTCTCTGGATATAAAAGTATACTGCGGTCAGAACGCCTTGAACTCCGTAGTACAAAGTGAGAGCATTAACGTGGTACTGACGGCCCTGGTAGGTTATTGCGGACTCCTGCCTACCATCCATGCCATTGAGGCCGGGAAAACCATAGCGCTGGCCAATAAGGAAACCCTGGTAGTGGCGGGCGATATCATTACAGCACTGGCTGTAAAGCATAAGGTAGATATCCTTCCCGTAGACTCTGAACACTCTGCTATTTTTCAGTGCCTGACCGGCGAATACTACAATCCTATTGAAAAAATCATCCTGACAGCTTCCGGCGGGCCATTCAGAGGCAAAGATGCCGAATTTCTCAGGACCGTAAGTAAAGCCCAGGCACTGAAGCACCCGAACTGGGACATGGGCGCCAAGATCACCATTGACTCGGCCAGCCTTATGAACAAAGGCCTGGAAGTTATTGAAGCCAAATGGCTTTTTGACCTGAAGCCGGAACAGATTGATGTAGTGGTTCATCCCCAGAGCATTGTCCATTCGCTGGTGCAGTTTGAAGACGGAAGCATCAAAGCGCAAATGGGTCTGCCCGATATGAAGCTACCTATTCAGTATGCTCTGGGTTTCCCGCAAAGACTGAAAAACAATTATGAACGTTTTGACTTTCTTCAATACCCCAGCCTTACGTTTGAAAAGCCCGACCTGAGCACTTTCCGGAACCTCGCTATGGCGTTCAGCTCCCTGCAAAAAGGGGGAAATATGCCCTGCATACTAAATGCCGCCAATGAAATCGCGGTAGATGCGTTCCTGAAAGACCGGATCAGCTTCCCGGAGATGTCAGATCTCATAGAATACTGCCTGGGAAAAGTGTCGCTGGTGGAAAAACCGGACCTCGAAACTTATATAGAAACCGATCACGAAACAAGAAGGATAGCCCTGGAAAAAGTATCATGAAACCATTTCACGTTATATACGAAGACAATCACCTCATCATTGTCAATAAAGCAGCCGGTATCCTGGTGCACGGTGACAGTACCGGTGATAAAACCCTTGAAGATTTTGTAAAGGAATATATCAAGGAGAAATACGATAAACCCGGCGACGTATTCCTGGGTACGGTGCACCGTCTCGACCGGCCTGTGAGCGGCCTGGTTATCTTTGCCCGTACTTCCAAGGCTTTGACCCGGACGAATGAGCTCTTCAAAAAAAGACAGATCCGGAAAACTTACTGGGCCGTTACCCAGCGCAAGCCCGAGAAGAAATCAGGGCACCTGACGCACTGGCTGAGAAAAGACCCGGTAGCCAATAAAACGGAAGCATTTGACCAGGAAGTAGCCGGATCGCAGCGGGCCGACCTCGAATACCGTTACCTGGGAACAATCAACAAGCATCACCTGATAGAAGTCAATCCCATTACCGGTAGACCGCACCAGATCAGGGTGCAGCTTGCCTCCATGGGCACGCCTATCAAAGGTGATGTTAAATACGGTGCAGCGAAAGGAAATAATGACGGCTCTATCTTCCTCCATGCCCGCAGGGTGTACTTTATTCACCCGGTAAAAAAGGAGCCCCTCCTATGCAAAGCTCCCGTCCCGGAGAACGCCTTCTGGGAAGAGTTCCTGGAGCTCGACAAAGAAGAATACAAAGACGATACACTCGGCTTTATTCACGGGTGAACTCTTTTTTGAACCCCATAAGGCACATAAGTACATATTAGTTTTATTATGAAAACCGCAGCAGCTTATATGTATTTATGTGCCTTATATGGTTAAATCAGGCCTGCAGGGCTTGTTCTATATCCGCAATGATATCGTCAATATGCTCAATCCCTACAGAAACACGTAAGCCTGCAGGAGTTACACCGGCAGATGCCTGCTCGGCCTCACTAAGCTGGGAATGCGTGGTAGAAGCCGGGTGAATAATCAGGGTCTTGGAATCGCCCACATTAGCCAGGTGGCTGATAAGCTTCAGGCTGTTTACAAACTTCTCTGCCGTTGCCTTATCTCCCTTCAGCTCAAAAGAAAGCATCCCGCCGTACCCTCTTTCGAGGTACCGGGTAGCCAGCGCGTGATAGGGATTCTCTTCCAGTCCCAGGTAATTTACACTTTTGACTTCAGGATGGGCTTTCAGCCAGTGGGCCAGCTTCAGGGCATTTTCACTGGTTCGCTCTATACGCAAAGAGAGTGTTTCCAGCCCCTGTAGCAGAAGGAAAGAGTTAAACGGACTGGCCGCAGGGCCCCAGTCTCTTAAGCCTTCCACTCTTGCCCGGATGATGAACTGGATATTTCCGAACGGACCGTCTACCCCAAATACATCTTTGAATACCAGTCCGTGGTAACTGGGAGAGGGGTTACTGAACTGAGCGTATTTCCCGTTACCCCAGTTGTAATTTCCCCCGTCTATGATCACTCCGCCAATCGAGGTTCCGTGGCCGCCTATCCATTTTGTCGCAGATTCCACCACCACATGGGCTCCATGCTTCAGCGGCTTAAACAAAGCTCCCCCTGCACCGAATGTATTATCTACTATCAAAGGCAGATCATATTTCTTCGCCAGAGCGGCAAAAGCTTCAAAATCAGGCACACTGTAACCCGGATTCCCGATAGTTTCCAGGTAAATCAACCGGGTCTTCTCATCAATCAGCTTTTCAAAGCTTTCCCAACGGTCGTCAGCGGCAAAACGTGCCTCCACCCCTATGTTACGGAATGAATTTTTGAACTGGTTGAACGATCCTCCGTATAAATAAGGAGAGGTGACAAAATTATCCCCTACGGTGGTAATGTTATTAATGGCCAGAAACTGCGCCGCATGGCCTGAACTTACGGCCAGGGCTCCTACTCCTCCGTGTAAAGCCGCCATCCGTTTCTCAAAAACATCATTGGTCGGATTCATGATCCGGCTGTAGATATTTCCAAACTCCTTCAGGGCAAAGAGGTTTGCACCATGTTCTGCGCTGTTGAACACATAAGAGGTGGTCTGATAAACGGGTACCGCCCGGGAGTTTGTCACAGGGTCCGGAACCTGGCCGGCATGCAATTGCAGCGTTTCAAATTTCATATAAATGGGGTTAACTATTAAAGTATACTTTTTCTATAGACAAAGTAAACTGTTTTACGGCTCCCATCCAATTATTTGTTCAATTCTTTCGCTTCAGATCGAGATCCTGGAAGTCAAAGCTGAAATCAGTCAGGGGGGAAATGGCACTTGCTTTTATCCCGCTTGCCCTGCCTTCGGTATCCAGGCTGAACACCAGATAGGCATCTGCATCCATTGAGCGGTCTGTCCAGCGTACCACATACGTATTCCCTTTGTAGTAATGCATAGGGCCCGACAACCGGGGAGAACGCTTTGAGGCAAACCACAGCTGCCCTTCCTTTTCACTGATCCCCACTTCACCGAACCAGGAGTCGGTATATATGCCTTTCACCTCAAATGAAGGTGCCGCAACTTTCAGCCCGGTGGTATTCTTCCTGATTTCCTCCTCTGTTTTCGCCAGAATTTCATCGGCTTCTTTCCTGGCAGCTGTTACCCTCTTGTGATAAAAATCTACCCAGTTCTCATTGGCTTTTCCCTTCAGGTAGGCATCCTTAATCGTATTGGAAATAGAATTAAAGGCCGCGCCCGATTGCTGGTTGGTGTACACCAGTATAGCCAGATCCAGATCAGGGATAATCACTGTCTGGGTTACTATCCCGGCCAGTCCGCCCGTATGGCTCACCTGCTTATGTCCTTTGACATCGTTCAGCACCCAGCCCAGTCCGTACGCCGCAAACTGTGTGTTGTACGGCCCGGGAGAGCCAAGCGGCAGCAGGGTCTGCGGACTCCACAGTTCCCTCAGCGTAGCAGGGGAGAACAACTGTTTCTCTCCATATTTTCCCCCGTTCAGCAACGCCAGCATCCATTTTGACATATCGGTTACCGAAGCGTAGATCCCTCCGGCCGCATTGGCATTTTCACTCCAGTCGCGACGAATCACCTGCAGCTTATCCTCTACATAAAAATGCGGATCAATGACATTTGATTTATCTTTCAGCAGAGAAAAAGAAGGGGCCGCCGTACGGATCCCGAGCGGATCAAAAAAACGTTTCTGTATGAAATCTTCCCAGCTCATCCCGCTGGCCCGGGCCACCACTTCTCCCGCCACAATATACAGCAGGTTATCGTAATCATACTTACTCCGGAACGAACTTACCGGCTTCAGATAGCGCAGGTTATGAATAATATCCGCTTTGGTAAAATTGTTTTAATCCGGCCAGAACATCAGGTCACCGGCCCCCAGGCCCAGCCCGCTGCGGTGTGTCAGCAGGTCTCTGATGGTAAACTCCGCCGTTACGTAGGGGTCATACATCTTAAACTCAGGGATGAAGTCGGTCACCTTTGAGTCCCAGCTCAGCTTTCCTTCTTCCTTCAGTATACCCAAAGCTGCTGCCGTAAATGCCTTGGAGTTAGATGCAATACCAAACAGCGTATTTTCATCTACCGGCTGCTTCGTATTCAGTGATCGTACGCCATAACCCTTCGCATGAACGATCTTCTTGTCTTTGATCACACAAACGGCAATGCCCGGCACATCAAATGTTGTAAGGGTCCGGTTCACCAAAGCATCGATTTCGGCAGAACTTAACTGTGCCCGAAGGGGAAAAACCATAACCAGCACACACAGGGTCAGAACGGTTCTTTTCATATATCAGGTCATTTTTGCCTTAAAAGTACAAAATAATTGCTACTTACGGCTTCGCCTTTTCCCGAACCATATAAGGCATATTAGTCATACAAGAAAAAACATAAAAGAAGAAAACTTATATGTAAAACTTGTATGACTAATATGCCTTATATGGTTAAAAGAAAAGCGGAGAAGCTGTACACAAAAAAAGCACGCCTTCCGGCGTGCTTTCCCTATATAATCAGTCTCGTGATTACTCGATGATTTCAGTTACCTGTCCGGCACCTACTGTACGTCCACCTTCACGGATCGCGAAACGAAGACCTTTGTCCATCGCGATAGCGTTGATCAGGTGTACTTCAATAGTGATGTTATCACCAGGCATTACCATCTCCACGTTCTCAGGAAGGAAGATCTCACCGGTAACGTCTGTGGTTCTGAAGTAGAACTGAGGACGGTATTTATTGAAGAACGGAGTATGACGACCTCCTTCTTCTTTCGACAGAACGTAAACCTCTGCTTTGAATTTAGTGTGAGGCTTAACAGAACCCGGCTTACAGATTACCATACCACGACGGATCTGATCTTTATCGATACCTCTCAGCAGCAGACCTACGTTATCACCAGCCTCACCTCTGTCAAGGATCTTACGGAACATTTCCACACCTGTTACGGTAGACTTCAGACCTTCAGCACCCATACCCAGGATATCTACAGGATCACCGGAGTTGATCACACCTGTTTCGATACGACCTGTAGCTACAGTACCACGACCTGTGATAGAGAACACGTCTTCTACAGGCATCAGGAACGGCTTGTCAGTCGCTCTTTCAGGAAGTGGAATCCAGTTATCCACAGCATCCATCAGTTCTTCGATCTTAGCAACCCACTGAGGCTCTCCGTTAAGGCCACCCAGAGCAGAACCCTGAATTACAGGAATATTGTCTCCGTCGAATTTGTAGAATGAAAGCAGTTCTCTGATTTCCATTTCCACCAGCTCAAGAAGCTCGGGATCATCTACAAGGTCAACTTTGTTCATAAATACAACCAGCTGAGGTACGCCTACCTGACGGGCAAGAAGGATGTGCTCACGGGTTTGTGGCATAGGACCGTCAGTAGCAGCCACAACGATGATCGCACCGTCCATCTGAGCAGCACCTGTAACCATGTTCTTCACATAGTCAGCGTGACCAGGACAGTCAACGTGCGCATAGTGACGGTTTTCTGTCTGGTACTCAACGTGTGAAGTGTTAATAGTGATACCACGCTCTTTTTCTTCAGGAGCATTGTCAATTGACGAGAAATCTCTTTTCGCTGCAAGACCTTTGTTAGCAAGAACAGAAGAGATAGCAGCAGTCAAAGTAGTTTTACCGTGGTCAACGTGACCGATAGTACCGATATTAACGTGAGGTTTACTACGGTCAAAATTTTCTTTTGCCATTTTATTTAATGAATTTTTATATTGTTCAAACTATTTACTAAAAATTAAAAATACACAGGTATCAACAAAAAATGAACCCTAAAAACCTTCAGAGTTCTGCAAATTCCTGTTATCCCGGAAAAACCAAAGAGCCTTTGAGCAGGATTGAACTGCCGACCTCTTCCTTACCAAGGAAGTGCTCTACC
>JBEBRR010000119.1:0-6727 GCA_040394735.1 Leadbetterella byssophila | reverse complement strand
CTCAATTTTAATGATGAGGTAAAGCTGACGAATTGGCTGAAAATGGGCCTGAATCTTTCAGGAATGCAGCAGTCTGATCCGTGGGGAGGGGCAAACGGCGCCCTGGAGCAGGCCAGAAGGGCTATTCCGATCGGGCCGGCTTACGGTCCTGACGGGATCCATCCGGCCATGTTGCCGCCGCTTCAAAGCTCAGGAATTTACAACCCGCTGATCGACATTGAGAATAACGCCAATTCATTCAGGAACAGTACGCTGAGAGGAGTGGGCAGCTTCTTTGCGGAGATCACCTTTCTGAAAGACTTTACTTTCAGGGCTACCTGGTACGGTGACAGGGAAGGGTCAGAACAAAGAACGTACTTTCCGAGAAGGTATGTATATTTTCCGGTTACCGGACAGGTGGCGGGGTATGAGCTGGGTCTGACGCGTGTAGAACAGGTGAATTCCAAAACCACCAAGTTTCAGCAGGATTATATCCTGAATTATATCAAAACATTTAATGAGAAGCATAACTTCACGGGCACGGCAGGGGCTACCTCTTACCTGTTAAAGGCCTCTTCCGTAGGGGGATCGGCCGCCCAGGGCTCCAGTGGCAGCTCGCTTGAAATCCCGAATGATCCGCGTTTCTGGTATCTTAACAGCGGTTTTGCGGATCCTAACTCGCTAAGGGTTTTACCGGGAAGCACCTGGCAGATCGAACGGGCCACGCTTTCCTACCTGGTGCGCGGAATGTATAACTTTGACCATACTTATTTCTTATCCGCTTCATACCGGAGAGACGGCTCCTCGGCTTTCCTGGGAGCTAACCGGTGGCAGGATTTTTACGCCATAGGTGCGGCATGGGATATCACTAACGAAGACTTCTTCAAGGTGAAAGGGATTGACTACTTAAAGCTGAAAGCCTCTTACGGGCAGTTAGGAAACCAGAACACATACGGGTTTGATTACCCGGCCTATCCGGAGCTTTCCACGGGTAATTCCGGGGTTTTCGGCGGAACGCTTTACCCTGCTTATTCACAGGCGTACCTGCCTGACCCTAACCTGAAATGGGAATCTATCCTGACCACGGAGGCAGGGGTTGAGCTGGCAGCCTTCAATAACCGGCTTTCGCTGGAAGCGGCTTATTACAACCGAACCTCCAAAGATCTGCTCACCATCATCCCGGGAGTACAGGGTGCCCAGGATGGCCTTACCAATATAGGAAGTATCCGCAGCCGGGGTGTGGAGGTTTCGGCCTCATGGGCACAGGACCTGGGCAATGGCCTGCGGCTGACCCTCAGCGGAAACATCACCACCATCCGTAACAAGGTGCTGGAGCTGGCCTCGAAAGATATGGCCATTATCAACGGCATAAACCGGGTGCAGGAAGGCTTCCCCATCGGCTATTTCTACGGCTTCGTGGTAGACGGCATCTTCCAGTCGGAAGCCGATATCAATTCCTACCACGAGGTGATCGGCCTGGGCTCAGTGCGCCCCGGTGATGTGAAGTTCAGGGATGTTAACGGTGACGGCGTCATTGATGTCAATGACAGAACGATGATCGGAAATCCTACTCCTGATTTTATTTACGGGGCCAATGTGAACCTCGCTTATAAGGGGTTTGATCTCGGTCTTGACTTCCAGGGGGTATACGGGAACGAGATCTACCGGCGCTGGAACAGCACGGAATCTGAATTCCAGCGGGTGAACTATGCCAAATTCCAGCTCGACAGATGGCACGGAGCCGGTACCTCCAACTGGATCCCGATCCTGGGGGCCGACCACCGGATCAACTACCAGTACTCCATGCTGGCGGTGGAAGACGGTTCCTACTTCCGGATCAGGAATATCCAGCTGGGCTATAATTTCCCCGGAACCCTTACCCAGAAGCTGAAACTGCAGAACCTGCGGGCCTTTGCCAATGTGCAGAATCTGAAAACATGGGCCCATAACTACGGTTATACGCCTGAATTCGGTGCAGGAACCCCGAACCCGGGCGATAGAAATGCCTCCATCTATATGGGGAATGATAATGGCGGCGGAGCAATTCCGGTTATTACAACATTTGGTATCAACGTTACATTTTAATTAAGTCAGAGTTAACAGATATGAAAAATCTTTTGAAAATAGCAGTCTTCACACCGTTATTCCTGGTATCGGTTTCGTGTGAACAGGACTTCCTGGACAGAAAGCCTTTGAAGGTGACACTGGATGACATAGAGCAGGGAGGCATCGTAGGGCAGGTGTTTGGCATATACGGTATGTTAAGAAGCAATGAAATGAGTATCCTTCCTTCCATGACCATGGAGTATTTCAGAGATGATGACTCCATGAAAGGCAGCAGCCTGGCTGACGGCCGGGATTACGAAGTGGTGGCGGATGAATTTAACTACACCAAAGACCACTGGTTTACCAACAGCTACTGGTCTAAGCATTACGAAATGATCAACCAGGTGAATAATGCCCTGAAAATAGTGGAGGATGAGGGGTTTACGGATGAAAACACCATGCAGAACGTGGGAGAGGCCAAGTTTTTCAGAGCCTATGCCTATTTTAACCTGGCCCGGTGCTATGGTGACGTGCCTTTGATCGACTTCCCGATCAAGAGCGCGGCAGAAGCGAATATTCCCAAGTCACCGGTGGCGTCAATACTGGCGCTGGTAGATAAGGACCTGGAAGAAGCAGCCGGTCTGTTACCTGAAAGCTGGGGGGCGGCCTATGTGGGCCGGCTTACCAAAGGAGCGGCCAATACACTCCGGGCAAGAGTGGCCTTGTGGAATAAAGATTACGCCAAAGCACTGACGCTTTCGGAGCAGGTGATCAGCTCCGGACAATACAAGCTGATGGATAAATACTTCCAGATCTTCCAGAACGAAGGCGAGAACGGCATTGAGTCTATCTGGGAGCTACAGTTTGACTTCTTCACCGCCGGACAAACCACTTACGGCAGCGACTGGGCCACCTCGCAGGGGATCCGTGACCCCGGTATTCCGGAATGGAACCTGGGATGGGGCTGGAACGTACCTACAGACAAACTGGTGGCTGCATATGAAACGGGCGACCCGCGCAAGAACTGCACCATCCTGTTCTCCGGTCAGTCGGATGACCCCGCCTGGGGCGGATTCGGCAGAACGTTGCCCGGTTCAAGACAGACCACACCGGCCGGACCGCTGGAAAGAAAATACTGGAATAAAAAGGTGTATGTAGACGAAGCCTATAAAAAGGCGAACGGCTTTAATACCTGGCAGGCCAACTGGGTGAATAAAAGAATGCTCAGATACGCCGATGTGCTGCTGATGGCGGCAGAAGGCGCTAACGAAACCGGGAACGGGGCCAAGGCCGAACAATACCTGGAGCAGGTGCGGAGCCGTGCCCGTCACGGAAATGCGGCGATCCTTCCGAAGGTAGTGTTCAAAGACCAGGCCCAGATGCGTGCGGCCATCAAGCATGAAAGAAGAGTAGAGCTGGCCATGGAGGGCGTTCGTTTTTATGACCTGGTAAGATGGGGCGATGCCGTGAGCGCGCTGGGCCCCCAGGGCTATACTAACCGGCACCGGTATATGCCTATTCCGCAACCGGAAATCGATAAATCAAACGGAGTTCTGGTGCAAAACCCTGAGTGGTAAGAATTAAAATCAAATGGCTATGAGCAGCTGACGGCCGTAAAATACCGGTAAACAAGAATTCAGCGCTCATAGCTTACAGCTAAATTTTATTAAGCAATGAAAAAGAATATATTGAATTTTACAATGGCGGCCCTCCTGATGACCGGATGCCAGGATATGGAAAGGCCGGCCCTGGGAGAATACCAGACCGACGAGCCCATTGCGGGCGACCTGAAGTTTTTTGCTCCGTTTGACGGGGATTTTGTGGAAGATATGAAAAAATCTGTAGGAAAGGGAGCAGGTACTTCTTTTGTGACAGGAGTAAAAGGAGAAGCAGTGGAACTGGACGGCGCAGCCACCAGTATTGTAAGCATGCGAACCACCAATGACTTCAAGAGCGCCACCAGCTTCACGGTTTCATACTGGCTGAAAATGAACCCGCCTTCCAAGTCCGGGGCCCAGTTTGTGTGGTCTAATCCAACCACAAGCGGTGAATGGCCGGGAGCCAATACTTTCCAACTGATCGAAGACGGCGGGCAATCCAATAACGGCCTGATCGCTACCAAGTTTGTGGTTCATGGTGCCTGGCTGGAGTTCGTAGGAGATAACCGCATTCCGGGGGTGATGGATAACCAGTGGCATCATTGGGTGCTGACCTATAACGAGAGCACCTCTCTAATGACTGTGTTCCTGGATGGAAAGAAGCTGGCTTTAACCAAACTGGTGGAAAAAGACGGGAAACCTTATGGTAAGGCCGACCTGTCAAAATCTACCAAATTTGTCATCGGGGGGCCGCCGCACTCCGCCCTGGGCACTACACCTGACGACTGGATGACCACATTTCAGGGGGGGCTAGACCAGTTCAGAATGTACAGCAAGGTGCTTACTGATGCAGAGATCACGGCGCTATTTAACAGCAAAGAATAGAATCCGGGGTGTCTGAAAATGCGCTGTCGCTGACAAGCACTGCAGAATAGAACAGGACCGCACAGGTCCTGGTGCGGAAGCTTTTCAGATACCTTCATTCCACAGGTTTTGGGTCTTTGTACCTTTCATTTTGTGCACTTTGTGAAAATATCTTGCACAAGGTGAAAGGTACGAAGTACAAGAAGGTTTAGTTAAATATCAGACAGTTAAAATATGCGTAGAATACTTTTGACAATTATGCTTCTCCCGGCCTTGTTTTGCTGCAAAGACAACGGAAGCGACCGGAATGAGCCGGGGAATGTGGAGGGAAAAGTAACCCTGTGGGTCACCACCGGTAATCAGACGAAATTACTGGTAGAGGATACTACCGTAAGCCTGGTTCCGAAGCAGCATAATAACCCGGGAATTACCATTACACCGGAAGAAGAAGAACCCCTGCAGGAAATGGAAGGTTTCGGCGCAGCTTTGACCGAATCATCCGCATACCTCATGCATACAAAGCTGAATGCCGCACAGCGGAAGGAACTGCTCCGTGAGCTTTTTACACGTGATACGGGAATAGGTGTGAGCTACCTGCGGGTAACTATGGGAGCTTCTGATTTTTCGCTGGAAGATTTTACGTATAATGACCTGCCTGCGGGTGAAACCGACACCGCACTGGAGCATTTCTCTATAGCCAGGGACCAGCGGCACCTCATTCCGGTGCTGAAAGAGATCCTGGAAGTTTCACCCCGTATCCGGATCATGGCGACTCCCTGGAGTGCCCCTGCCTGGATGAAAACCAATGGAAAGCTGGCCGGAGGTAAGCTGAAGACCGAATATTACCCGGCATTTGCCCGGTATTTCGTGAAGTACCTGAGAGCTTATAAGAATGAAGGGATAGAAATTGATGCCATTTCTGTACAAAATGAACCTTTGCATGAGGCTGCCTACCCCTCCATGCGCATGGAGGCTGCTGAGCAGCTCGATTTTATCAAAAACCACCTGGGACCTTTGCTGGAGAAGGAAAACTTAAAAACGAAGATCCTGGCTTATGATCATAACTGGGACAGACCCGATTATCCCATGACCATACTGGCCGACCCTGATGCCCGGAAGTACGTCAGCGGTTCAGCGTTTCATGCCTATGCCGGAGACGTGACTGCCATGACCACCGTGCATGAAGCTTTTAAAGACAAGGGGTTGTACTTTACAGAAATCTCCGGGGGGCAGTGGGCTACCAATTTCGCAGATAATATGGGCTGGAACATGAAAAACATCTTTATCGGCGCGCCCAAAAACTGGTCTAAAAACGCCTTGCTGTGGAACCTCGCCCTGGATGAAAACCATGGCCCCAAGAATAACGGTTGCGGAGAGTGCAGGGGGGTAATCACCATTTCGGAAGGCGGTTTTATTCAGCGTAACGTAGAATATTATGCGTTAGCGCACCTGAGTAAATTTGTGGCAGACGGAGCCAAAAGGATCAAAACCAATGCCGTGACGGCCGTGGAGCATGTGGCCTTTAAAAATCCGGACGGTTCCGTGGCCGTGGTGGTACTTAATGATGCCGGCAATTTCCAACGGGTCAATATAGTCCGGGGAAATGCGCAAGTCACTTTTAACCAGGAGCCGAGATCTGTAGTCACCTATGTTCTGGAGTAAGGGGACAAAAAAAGCTGGGTGGGAGTATGCGGTTCTTCAGAGCTTCGCTCACAGGTTTCAGGCTTTCACCCTCACCTCTGCCTGAACGACAAGTGACATTCCTGAACGAAGGAAAAGGGCTTTAACCGGAATTCACAAAAGTTGTTCCCTACGGTCAGTCCGGGCATAGACGAGCAACGGGAGTGCGAAGTTTGCGAACGAAGTTCTCGATAACCGCTACAGTATCAAAAACAGACCTTCTTCCTTCAGAGGAACTGCCTTTGGAGTCAGGGTAACAGGTATAATTCCGCTATCCTTTCTGCAATTTTTGCCGGAATTGCTTCATTCAGGTTTGTCAGCTGGATCAGATAGCCGTCAAAGCCAGGTGACTCGCGCACGACCCCCGAGGTATGAGAGAGAAAATGGGGGATAGTGATGGTCTTCCAGGTATCGAACCACATTAGTCATATAAGACATATCAGCTAAAGCCCCAGGTGAGCGGCTAAAAGCGGCTGGTGTTGTGGTTTCGCACATTATTTTTTTACTTAAAAGAATGTACCGTAACTTTTAACTGATAAGTATTCACTGTTTACCAAAAC
>JBEBRR010000118.1:0-6821 GCA_040394735.1 Leadbetterella byssophila | reverse complement strand
GGCTGTATCTCCTCTTCAAATTTCATAAAGAGAAAATCAAAGGGATCCAGGTATTCCCCGTTCTTTTTGAGCGTATAATGGAGATGCGGGCCGGTTACTTTTCCGGATGCCCCTACCCTGCCGATGCGGGTATTCTTCTGAATTTCCTGGCCTTTTTTAACGATGATCCTGCTTAAATGGCCGTAAATAGATTCAAATCCGTACTTATGCCGGACCTTGACAAAATAGCCGAGGTCGTCCTGGAAACCGGTTTCCGTCACTACTCCGCTGCCGCTGGAAATCACGTATTCGCCCGTCTTACCTTCCAGGTCTATGCCCCGGTGAAATTTAAGAACCTTATGAATGGGGTGCTTGCGTGCGCCGTAAAAAGAATTTACCTCTATTTGCCTTTCCAGCGGATTACCGGCGGGGATGTGGTGAATGAACAGGCTCCGGAAAGGGTCATTATGGATATAGCTGACCATCTCTCCCAAATCCGTCATCGGCGAAAGTTCTTTTTCCCAGTAATCATCCACATGAGTTTTATAGCTATATTGGGCGCTCAGCACATGGACACTGCATACTAAAACTGTCAAAATTCTCAAAAACATGGGTATGAAAGTATTTGAAAGCATTATTGAGACGCAAAATTACATAAAAAGTCATCCGGCAGGTTTCGTTCCTACCATGGGTGCCCTGCACGAAGGCCATATTTCCCTGATTTGCCGGGCTAAAAAGGAAAACGAACTAACCGTGGCCAGTATTTTTGTCAACCCCACTCAATTTAATAATCCCGACGACCTGATCCGATACCCACGAACCCCGGAAGCCGACCTCGATCAGCTGGAAAAGGCCGGATGCGACGTGGTCTTTGTACCTTCCGTTCAGGAGATGTACCCGGAACCGGCTGTACTGAAAATGGATTTCGGAAGGCTGGAGCAGATACTGGAGGGGGCCTTCCGCCCCGGGCATTTCAACGGCGTGGGACTGGTGGTCAGCAAGCTGTTTCACATTGTACGGCCGCAGCGGGCCTATTTCGGGCAGAAAGATATTCAGCAATGCGCCGTGATAAATCGCCTGGTGAATGATCTCAGCTTTGGTATTGAGCTGGTCTTCTGCGAAACTGTACGCGAAGCCGACGGCCTGGCTATGTCATCACGGAATGTACGGCTGAACCCGGAAAAACGGCAGGTGGCGCCTTTCATTTACCGGTCGCTGCTCCAAGGGAAAGAACTGCTTCTGGACGGGGTCTCACCTGCCCTGGCAGAGCAGCAGATGGCCGGAATGTACCGGGAACACCCTGATTTTGATCTCGAATATTACGAGATTGTGGACTTCCATAGCCTGGAACGGATCACGGAGTACGACCCTTCAGTGAAAACAGCTATCGTTGTGGCAGCTCACCTCGGCGGCGTAAGACTGATTGACAATCTTATTTTGTGAAACATTTCAGCACCAACAGTTGTTGTATACTATATGACTTCTAAGCAATGATCTGGCAGAAACTGACCGACATCACTCAACTGGAACAACTGACCGAAGAGTCCCGTAACCTGGCCGTAGGAATATTCAAACACAGTACCCGCTGTTCCATCAGCGCTACCGCCCTTGACCGTCTGGAGCGAAACTGGTCTAAAGCGCAGGGCACGGAAGCCGTAAAAATGTATTACCTGGATCTGATCGCCCATCGCGACATTTCCAATGCGATTGCTGAAAAGTATGGCGTACAGCATGAGTCACCCCAGTTCATCCTGCTGAAAAACGGGGAAGCCATTTATCATGAGTCGCATTACAGTATTGATCTCGGAGAGATTCTTGAGAAGGTGAAGAGTTGACGATTTACGATTGACGGTTGACGGTTGACGGAGCCTCGGGATAAGCGGCTACCAGGTAATATTCGAGAATACGGGTGATAAAAAAATTACAATGAATACGGGTTCCGTTAATATGAATCAGCCCTTCCAGCCGTTCCGGGCTGCCGGAAAGCTTCAGGTGCTGCCTGAAATCTACCGACCGCTTACCGTACAATTTATAAAGGGCTTCCTTGGCTGACCAGTAGACAGTGGCGGTATCCAGGTCACCGTTTACTGCGGCTACTTCCCGGGGAGAGTAGAGCCGGGGAAGAATCCGGAATATCTGCTCGCGGGGTCTTTCCAGGTCTATTCCTACAGCAGAATGAGGCGAAAAGGCCACCGCAATAAAATCTTCGGTGTGGGTAAGTGAAATCTCATATTCCCTTCCGGCCAGATGGGGTTTTCCGTGCTCATCCTTCTCCATTCCCCCATAGGCAATGTTTAACAGTGTACAGGCTCTTTCCAGCACATATTTCCCGGCAAGAAACTCCCTTTTTTTGGAGGGTACGGAAATGGCGTCCCAGAATTCCTTTTCATCCGGTGTCAGTGAAGTCAGCTGCATCAGCTCCTCCAGCGTTTCCGTGAGGTTCCATACCACGATCTGCAAATCGTTCTCCAATCTTATATTGCTAAAAAGAGACATTCAAGCTATTTTTGTTCAAAATATCGGCAATTAAACCACATATCACGAAGTGTACAAATGAAATTTGAAATTAATAAGGCAGCTACCTATAAAGGGCATAAAGACAGTGTTTACGATCTCGCAGAAGGGATTACGGAGGGAAGATTCCTTTCAGCCTCGGGAGATGGCTACCTGGTGGAGTGGATCTCACCGGAGGAGGGCACCCCTGTAGCCCGGGTAAACCATCCTGTTTATGCCTTTGAACACCGGAAGCCTCAGCAACAGATCTGGCTGGGCGAAAATTCGGAAGGCATTCACCTGATTGACACCGGCAGAAAAAAAGCGGAAGCCTTTCTGAAACTGGGCAAGGTATCGGTGTTCTCCATTGTTTCAGCCGGGAACAAAACCCTGGCAGGCAACAGCCTGGGTTATATTCATATTATTGACAATCAGAAAAATACATTTATAAAACACCTGCAGATATCGTCTAAAAGTATCCGTGCCGTTGCCATCAATGAATTATCCGGAGAATTTGCGGTGGGCTCGTCAGACCATTGTATTCATATATATGATTTCGACAGCCTCCAACTGAAAAAAACCATCAAAGCCCATACCAACTCCGTATTTACGCTGGCCTGGCACGATCGCTACCTGATTTCGAGCGGCAGGGATGCTCACATCAATATCTGGGACAGCTCACTGGCCTGGCTGCCGGTAGCATCTGTTCCGGCCCATAATTATGCCGTTAATCATATCCTGCCTTTAAAAGGCACCCCCCTCCTGGCCTCGTGCAGCATGGACAAGTCGATCAAGATATGGGATATTGACAGCATGAGGCTGCTGAAAGTAATTGACAAAGGAAAGTTTGCCTCGCACGGCACTTCGGTCAACCGCCTCTGGTGGAATGAAAATACCCGGAGATTGTTTTCAGCCAGTGACGACCGGACTATTTCCGAATGGGAACTGTTTTAACTTTTACTGGCCCCGCCTTTTTTTAAACCACATAAGGCATATAAGTACATATGAGTTTTTTTAATTCGTAAAGCCGATATATACTTATATGCCTTATGTGGTTCATCAAATTTGCAAAGCAAACAAATAACTTATTTTACTTTCCTACTATTTTTTCGTTATTTTGTGCTTAGAACAGTACTTGTCTCGTTATTAAGTGCAGGAAATGTCACTTCCTAATTAAATTTCCGTCTTAACATCACCGTTCTTTTAAAATTAGCAGAAATGAGAATCACTTCTTTAGAAATTAAGCAGCACGAATTTGAGAGATCCTTCCGGGGGTATAATGTGGAGGAGGTCCATAACTTCCTGTCGGATATTGCCCAGGAATGGGACAGGATGTTTAATGAAATAAAGATGTTAAAGATGCAGCTGGATATCGCGGAGAAGGAAGCATCCAAACTCAGGGATGTGGAAATGACACTCATCAAAACGTTGAGAACGGCAGAAGATACCAGCTCACGAATTGCCGAAACCGCTCATGCAGAAGCCACCAAAAAGGTAGAAGCAGCCCGTCTGGAAGCCTCCCAGACCGTACAAAAAGCCAACCAGGATGCTACCCGGCAGTTGGAAGAGGCCACCCGGAAAGCCGATCAGATCATACAGGAAGCAGAAAATACAGGCAGACAACTGATCAACGAAGCAGAAGGCAAGGCAAAAGATATTCAGAAGGCCTCTGAGCTGGAAATTGCGGAGCTGGACTCCCGGTATAATTTCCTGGAAAAGAAAAAGAACGATCTGATGCTCAGGCTAAAGCAGTACCACAGTGAACTGACCGCCCTGCTGAAAGATTCGGATACCGAAGAATTACCGGTTCCGGCAGCAGAAGAAAAAGCGCCTGCTGAAATCCCCCGGGAAAAAGAAGAAACAGTTGATTTTTTCCGCGAAACCAGTGAAAAAATAGAGGATGATTATTCCAGCGGGGTCAGCATTCCTTCAGCAGTAAACGCTATCAGCCTGGAAACAGGCCGGGAAGAAGAAGAGGATAAAACCAACCTGGAGATCATAGAAGGGATAGGCCCCAAGATCAAAGAAGTACTTAACAATGCCGGGATCATGGATTTCCGGACACTGGCCACTACACCGGAATACCGGCTGAAGGATATCCTTACAGCAGCAGGCCCCCATTTTGCCACGCACGATCCGGCCACCTGGAACGAGCAGGCCCTCCTGGCTGAAAACGGGCAGTGGGACAAGCTGGAAGAGCTGAAAGCCCGGCTGATGGCCGGACGCCCGCAGACCCCTGCAGCCACAGACGGATCCAATACCGAAGAAATGCTGGACAAGGTCAATAAGGTGAAGGCCGCCATCCGCAAGGCCATGGTAGAAAAAACAGAACAGCCGGATACGGGGGAAAATCCGAAGAGCGGCTCGTTCTTCGACAGCATCTGATGGGACAAATCGCACTTGAAGGCATGGAATTCTTTGCTCATCACGGGGTATCGGATGAGGAGCAGAAAACCGGCAACCGTTACAGCGTGGATATTGAGATTGACACTGACCTGCGGGCAGCCTGTCTTTCAGATGATCTTTCCGATACCCTGAACTACGGAAGGGTTTATGCCATTATTGCAGAAGAAATGCAGACCAGAAGCCGCCTGCTGGAGCACCTGGGTTACCGGATCATCCACCGTTTAAAGGAAGAATTTACCGGCATGGCCCGGATCACCCTGCAGGTTTCAAAATATAATCCGCCGGTAGGAGGTGTGGTGTACCGGTCGAAAGTTACTTTAGAAGAACGTTTTATTCATTGAACCGCGTATATACTCTCCAGTTTTGGCTGCTTTGCACCAGTTCATTCTTGTTTTTTTCAAGTTTTAATATGCTCATCCCCGAGCTGCCCGATTACCTTTCAGGGATGGGCGGCGGTGAGTTTAAAGGACTGATCATTGCGCTGTTTACCCTTACGGCAGGAATATCCCGGCCGTTCAGCGGAAAGCTTTCCGACACCGTAGGCCGGGTACCTGTCATGGCCTTCGGCTCGCTGGTGTGTTTTGTGTGCGGGTTTCTTTATCCCGTCACCACCACAGTGATGCCATTTCTGCTGCTCCGCCTCGTTCACGGCTTTTCTACCGGCTTTAAACCTACCGGAACAGCTGCCTACATTGCGGATATCGTACCTTTCAACCGGAGAGGCGAATCAATGGGCATCCACGGACTGATCGGAAGCCTGGGCATGGCTTTCGGACCTTTTCTTGGCGGCTGGATCGTCCAGCACTTTGACTTTAATATCCTGTTCTACACTTCGTCGGTTTTGTCTTTTCTTTCCATTGCCATCCTGGTCAATATGAAGGAAACCCTGCCTGCACAGCGGAAAGAGGCCTTCCGGTGGGGCTTGCTGAAGATCAGCCGGCACGAGATTTTTGACGGAAGCGTCATTCCTGTAGTGGTGGTGGTCTTCTTTTGTCTTTTCTCTTACGGAGCCGTAATCACGCTTATCCCCGATCTCAGCAAAAGTATAGGATTGAAAAACAAGGGCTTTTATTTCCTTATTTATACCCTGGCCTCTATCGGCATCCGTTTTATTGCCGGCCGCTGGTCAGACCGGAAAGGCCGCCCCAATGTACTGATCATAGGCTGCCTGTTCATGATCCTGTCACTGGTATGCCTCGTTTTTACCCGCCATGTTGGGCTGCTTACCATTTCAGCCGTGCTGTTCGGGATAGGCAACGGCATTGTTTCCCCCATTACGCAGGCCTGGACCATCGACCTTTGTGCAGAAGAGAACCGGGGTAAGGCCGTGGCCACCATGTACATTGCCCTGGAAGCCGGCATCGGACTGGGAGCCCTGCTCCCCACTTTTATCTACCGGAACAAGGTGGAAAATCTTCCGGCATCGTTTATTTTTACAACGGCAGTGGTGAGCGTAGCCCTTATTTATTTAGTGATCTATAACCGAAAACATTCAGTTTCTACTGTATAAGAATGACTATCATAGACGGAAAATTAATCTCTGGCCAGGTAAAGGCCGAACTAAAGCAGGAAGTAGACGCCATCCGCGCTGCAGGCGGAAAAACCCCTCATCTGGCAGCCATTCTCATTGGCGACAACGGTGCTTCAGAGACTTATGTAGCCAGTAAGATCCGGTCCTGCGAGGAAATAGGCTTCAAATCCACCCTGGTCAGAAGAGATGCATCCACTACGGAAGAGGAGGTGCTGGCCATCATTGATGCCCTTAACCGGGATGCCGATATTGACGGATTCATTGTTCAACTTCCGCTTCCGGATCATATCAATGTAGACAAGGTCATTGAAGCCATAGACCCGAAGAAAGACGTAGACGGTTTCCACCCCATCAATGTAGGCCGTATGGCCAAAGGCCTGCCGGCGTATATTTCGGCCACCCCTTTCGGTGT
>JBEBRR010000117.1:0-6839 GCA_040394735.1 Leadbetterella byssophila | reverse complement strand
AAATAAGCTGCCCTCGATATTTTTCTACTTACACAAAATTCAGGATAGTGTCTTTTCTAACTAACAAACTTTATTCGACGGTGCCAATTGATGCTGCATATAAAGTAATTTATACTATACTTTATTCACACTAACCAACTCTTGAAGCCTACCTATCATCTCATCCTTCTCCTTCAGCATCCTTTCATAAAGAGCAATTTTCTCATCATAAAGCTGAACAATCTTATCAATAGGATTGAACGTGCAATTTGGATTTATGGCATTTAAAGTAGAAGTGTCATTACTCGTAAAAGTATTGGATATCACATTCACCGCTTGCTCCTCATCAAAATTCTGAAACGCTTCCACCGGAATTTTCAGGGCTTCGGAAATTTGCTTTAACAGGTTGATATCAATGGTTTCCTTTTGTTCGAGTAATGAAATTCTTTGCTGGTTCCAGTCATCGCCCAGTTCAAAGGCGAGTGCATCTTGCTTAATGCCTAACATCTCCCGGAAGCGTTTTACGTTTCGCCCTTCGTGTATCTTTGGATTTTTGGCGGTATGTGTCATGGTATCAGATCGTGTTTTTGGGTTGTAAAATCTAAAGTGCTTCTCCGGCAAAGCCTGCTTCATTTTTCGGGCCTTATCTCCACTCAAAAATAAGGCTTTGTGCAGGGAATTGCTTTGATAAAAATAAGTAAAAAACAGGTATTTCACATGGGAAGGGCTAAGAAATTGATAATTAATTATCTGTAGGTAAGAAAATTTAGCAATGGTCAGACTTTGCGCCTTACCCATATAGTTCCCTTCTCTAGATCGGGTAAATCTCTTTTCGGTCTGTCGATAGTTTCTACAACGGTTCGCGTGTTATCCGGCGCAATAGCGATTATTCTTCTATTATCTGTATGGTAAGGCCGAGGGCTTGCGAGATACGAATCGCCTTTGAAGATGCTGCTTTTGCTGCTTGAAGAAGTATTTCATCTCATTGTTATAAAAAGTGTGATTTGGTATGCTTTTCATCAAAATCGTTTTGTACTCAAAGATAGTATTCGTTCCCCAAATTCTAACCCATCCCCGCTCAATCCTCATTCTGCGTTGCATAGCCCAACTATTTTCCCCAGGTTTGTATCGGGTTTATTAACATTGGAAATGATCAAAAGGAAGTTAGTATTACTGGCAGTTATCGGATGGAGCGCAGCAGTGCCGGCCATCGGCCAGGATATGCGTTTCGGCAATAACATCCTCTTTGATATGATGCTGGCCGATAAATACCGCCAGATCACCGAGGCGGTGTATGTACCGGTCAGCGACACGGCCGTTTACCGCATCTTTGACCGGTTGCAGGAGACACCGGATGAACGTTACACCCCGAAAAGCCCCGTGATGCTGGGCATAAAGCTAAACCCGGCGTTGGTGCAGTATTACGGCGGCCTCGTGCAGTCGGTTTCCCGGTACTACCAGACTTTCACCATCGGCGACAGCTCCGCCGCAGAACTCATGGCCCTGGGTATAAACCCGGCCAATGCGGAAGAATACCGCTACCGGGTGGTGGAAAACGACAGCCTGGAAATAGTGCCCTGGTCGCCCATACCGTCGTTAGAGAAGCGCTATGGTGCCAGACAACCGTTCGGCTTCCTGGGGAGTTTCCGGGCGCCCGGCCGCAGGCTGTTGGTAGAAGTAAGCCATAAGAAGAATTACAGTATCCGGGAAGGGGTGATTCTCGACTGGCGAAAGAACTTTAAGCCTATTCTGGAACAGATCATTATCAGCGGGCCCGGTAACTATTATAACCTTCGTTCAGGTGCGCTGAACAGGGGATATGCCACACGGTTTGGTCATGACGGTATGCCGCTTGGCTTTAAGTTTCCTTCAGACAGTGTGCTGAGTATCACCCTCCATTTTAAAAAACCGGAAACGCTGGTGCATGCCGTGTATCTTATCCGGCAACAAAACAGCCGTACAGATACTTCAAAACTGGGGTTTGTGGATCAATACGGCTCCTTTCGCCTGAGTAATTCGTATTTTCGGCAACCGGGTCGGTATGAACTCATCATCAAAAAGCAGGAGAAAATACCCCGGTGGGATGATGCACAAATGCTCCGCCTGGCCTTTGATGTACTGCCGCCTGCGGTGTCTGCCATCACCTGGAAGAAACTTTTGCCTTATGCAGGAATACTGCTCCTGCTTTTTGGCGGCTATAGGGAGTATTCCCGGCGCAAACTCAGGGCCGAGCAGCAGGAGAAAAAAGCGCTGGAGCTGCGGCTGAAGTCGCTCCGGTCACGGCTTAATCCGCACTTTATGTTTAATGCCCTCAGCTCGGTGCAGAACCTGATGAACAAGAACGAACTGTTGGACGCCAACCGCTACCTCTCCCGGTTTGCCGGCCTCACCCGGGCCGTATTGAACGCCACCGAGCAGGAAATGATCAGCCTGCAGGAAGAACTGGCCATCACCGAAGATTACCTGCTCATGGAGCAGCTGCGCTTCGGGTTTCATTATGCGCTGAAGGTAAGTGATGAAATCTCCCTCAGCACCACCGATGTGCCGGCCATGCTGGTACAGCCTTTCCTGGAAAATGCGGTGAAACACGGAGTGGCCGGCATGCGTGAACAGGGACTGGTGCGGGTAGATGTGGAGCGGGAAGGAGATACGCTCCTGCTTTCGGTGACAGATAACGGCCCGGGCTTTGATGCGGACGCCGGCCGGAAAACCGGATCGATAGGTATCCGGCTCAGCGAAGAGCGGATAGCTGTGCTGAACCAGGTGTATAAGAATGAAACTATCCGGTTAACCATCACTTCCGAACCGGGCCGTACCAAAGTATTGCTTACCTTTAATCAATGGATGAGCCATGAGCTATGAGTGTGGATTTAACAACATCCGGCGCATAGCTCACAGCTGACAGCTCAAAGCTTATGGAAATAAAAGCAGTTATTATTGATGACGAACTGCCCAATGTGGAGAACCTGCAAACCATGCTTGAAAAGTGGTGTGCGGGCATCCAGGTGGCCGGAACTGCCACGGGTGCTGCAGAGGGGATAGAGGTGATCCGCCGCCTGAAACCCGATCTGGTCTTTCTCGATATCCAGATGCCCGACGGCTCAGGTTTTGATGTGCTGCGGGCCTTTTCGGGGATCAACTTCGAGGTGATCTTTGTTACAGCCTATGATCAGTACGGTATCCAGGCCATTAAGTTTTCTGCGCTCGATTACCTGCTGAAACCGGTAGACGTCTTCCAGCTGCAGGAAGCCACGGCAAAGGCACGGACAAAGCTGGCCACCAGGGACCAGAACCAAAACATCAGCAACCTGCTGGCGTATATCCGGAAGACACAGGCCGACATCCCGAAGATAGCCCTGCCTACGGCTCAGGAAACGCATTTTGTGGCCATCAACCGCATTATCCGTTGTGAGGCATCGAATAATTATACTACGTTCTTTATCCTGGATCACCCGCCGGTGCTGGTTTCCAAGACCCTGAAGGAGTTTGAGGAACTGCTGGCGCCGCACGGCTTTCAGCGGGTGCACCAGTCGCACCTGGTGAATTTTATGTTTGTGCGCAGTCTTTTGAAGGAAGACGGGGGCGTTTTGATACTGGATGATGGGACGCGGATACCGGTATCGCGGCAGAATGCGGAGAAGGTGAAGCGGGTACTGATGGGAATGGGATAGGTAGTCACTTACAAACACTGATACATCAGTGTTTGTGTGAAATAAATACTAAATCTTCCTTACTCAGGTTTTAGAGACCGTTTGAGCCTGACGAAGTCGGCGAAAGAGGTCATTCTAAAACCGATGTTTTTGTTCTACTTTTTCAAAAAAGTAGAAAGAAATACGTATTGAGTTATTTGAAGTTCTATTTATAAGTAGATTAACCATATAAACATAGTTGTACATAACGGGCTTTAGCGTAGAGCCAAATATCTTTTTTATCCTTAACTGAGCTAAGAAATTTAATCAATCTAAAAACATCTATATGAAAAAATTAGCATTCCTGCTGATGTCTGGCATCGCCATGCCTTTTGCCAGCGCCGCCGAACGAAATGAAGTAATCATCGCCGGCCAGGTGATCCATAGTACTGAAACCACTCCCAAAGTACTCAAATTCAATTTCTGCCATCCCCTGATTCGTGGAGCCCAAAGCGCGCAGCTTGGTCAGAAAGGCGAATTCCGGGCAAGCCAGGAGATGATGTACGCGCAAAATATGACGGTGCAAGTGCTCGGATATTTCATTAATCTCTATGTTCAGCCGGGCGACTCCCTTCACCTCACCATTGACGCCTCCCGCCTGAGCGAACCCGATTTCGCGTGGCTGACCATTACGGGAGACGGTGCCGCCATCAGCACCCAGCTGAACCGGGTGGTAAATTACCTCTACCGGCTTCCCATGCGCTCCAATAACCTTAACCTGGCCCCGCCCGATATGCTGGCCGCCGTTAAACAAGATTATCAATATTACCTGGAGCAACTGGAAAAATATGCCCAGGACAATAACCTGCTGCCGTTTGTGACAGAATGGGCCAAACGCGACCTCCGCCTCCTGCTTTCCAACGGCGTTGCCGATTACGGTATGCAAAAAACCGGCACATGGGCCGGGCGGCGCGCACGGGCAAAACTGACCAGCGACCCGTTTTTTGACACGCATAACCCGGAAAACTTCCGCTCTATGATGTTTTCATCACATATTGGAAACTATGTTTTTGCCCTGACACGGTCAGACAGTACGATTACGGACACTACAAAATCCGCCGAAGCCCTGCAGAAAACCATCGCCCTGCTATCCGCAGAGCCGGCCGGAGAGGTTCGCGACTATATGCTGTACACCGCGACTCTAAGTTATATTAAAAAACACCCCGACCTGCTGGATTCCGTTCCGAACCTCGCCACCTTATTTACCAAAGAAGCGTACTGGACAGCCCTCCAAAAGACGGCCGAAAGCATTACCCCACCCGTTTTCCCGGAAACCGTGATCAATGGCATTACTTATCTCACTGGCGATGGCGAAACCCGGCCCGTTCCGGAAACCGACGTCTTTCGTTACCTCAGCAAGCGCCACCCCGGCAAAGTGATTTATATCGACGTTTACGCCACCTGGTGCGCCCCCTGCCTCGAAGAAATGCGCTATACCCCGGCACTGCACGAGGCAGTGAAGGACAAAGGTGTGGTTTTCGTAAATCTCTGCCTGCAGTCGGCCGTATCTAACTGGCTAAACCTGGTGAAGCATCGCCAAATAGGAGGGGAGAACTACTTCTTTACCGATGACGCCACCAAATTATTCATGGGCGCCTACCGCCTAACCGGCTACCCGTCTTATCTGCTCATAGATAAACAGGGAAAGCTGGTGACTACGAATGCGCCGAGGCCTTCAGAGGCGAAAGTGTGGAAGGAGATGATCACAAAACTGCTGGATTAAAACGGGCATTCGTATCCGGCTAATTACCATAAATACTAACTCCAACACGTTCAGCTATTTATAAATTTTCTGAAAAATTTTTGTGAAATCATAGTGAAAATATAAAGAGTGTGTCTAATTTTGCACCCGTCTTCAGGCCCAGGTGGTGAAATTGGTAGACACGCTGTCTTCAGGTGGCAGTGCCGCATGGTGTGCTGGTTCGAGTCCAGTCCTGGGTACAAAACTCCTCCGGAATCTCCGGGGGAATTTTTGTTTTTAGGGCCTCACAGATCACACGGATCACGTAGATAAAAAAGAGATCAAGGCCTAAGTACGCGAGATAAATTTTGCGATATATTACCCCTCTGAAAAATCTGTGTAAATCCGGGATATCTGTGAGAGCGATATCTGCGTTTCACCAACAGCTGGTCACATTGTCTTTCTTTGGCACTCCACATCCCCCCACGTGGTAAATGCGGCAGAAAGAAATGCCCCCGCCTGTCAATTTGTCATAAAAAAGTGCCAAAAAAACGCGTGGCATCCGAATTGTTCATAATGAGACAAGACATTGAATTAAAAATCTTAAAATATAATTATGGGAAAAATAATAGGAATTGACTTAGGAACAACCAACTCGTGCGTTTCCGTAATGGAAGGTAATGAGCCCGTGGTAATCGCGAACAGCGAAGGGGCCAGAACCACCCCCTCCATTGTTGCTTTTTTAGATAATGGAGAGAAGAAAGTAGGCGCTCCTGCGAAAAGACAAGCTATTACCAATCCGAAAAACACGATCTCTTCCATCAAACGCTTCATGGGTAAAAAATATTCGGAAGTAGGAAGTGAAATGAAAACCGTGGCCTATGATGTGGAAAAAGGGCCGAACGATACTCCGCGGGTAAAAATCGGCGACCGTCTTTACACCCCACAGGAAATCTCTGCCTTCATACTTCAGAAAATGAAGTCTACTGCAGAAGATTACCTCGGTCAAACCGTAACCGAAGCGGTCATTACCGTACCGGCTTACTTTAACGATGCCGAGCGTCAGGCTACCAAAGAAGCCGGGATCATTGCCGGTCTGGATGTAAAACGGATCATCAACGAGCCTACTGCGGCTGCGCTGGCTTACGGTCTTGACAAACAGGGAAAAGACAGCACCATCGCCGTATTTGACCTCGGTGGCGGTACGTTTGACGTATCCATTCTTGATCTGGGTGACGGCGTGTTCGAAGTGAAATCTACGGATGGTGACACACACCTCGGTGGAGATGATTTTGACCAGGTGATCATCGAATGGCTGGCGGAAGAGTTTAAGAAGGATGAAGGCGTAGACCTCCGTCACGATGCCATGGCCCTCCAGCGTTTGAAAGAAGCTGCAGAAAGAGCAAAAATTGAACTTTCGAGTTCTACCCAGGCAGAAATTAACCTGCCGTATATCTTCCCGGTAGACGGCGTGCCGAAACACCTGGTTC
>JBEBRR010000116.1:0-6974 GCA_040394735.1 Leadbetterella byssophila | reverse complement strand
ACAGATGCACAGATTTTTCACTTATTTGTGCATCTGTGGCAATAAATGATTATACACAGAACTTAAATAAAATGCCACAGATGTACAGATAAGAATAACATTGGGCATCTGCGGCAATAAAAAAATATGGAACACTACCCTTTAAAAGAAGAAACCTATAGAATTATCGGAGTCTGCATGGAGGTGCATAACCATTTAGGTGCGGGGTTTCTTGAAATAGTTTATAAAGATGCTCTGGAATTGGAGTTCAAAAAAGCCGGTATCCCTTATGAAAGAGAAAAAGAATATCTTGTCAATTATAAGGGCATAATTCTACCTCATAGGTTTTACGCCGATTTTGTAGTTTTTGATAATGTGATTTTAGAAATAAAAGGCCAAAAAGGGATTGCCGATGAGCACATAGCGCAGGCCATTAATTATCTCAAAGTATCACAAAACAGAATTGCTCTGCTTGTCAACTTCGGAGAATTAAAATTGAGTTATAAAAGATTAATACTTTAATAAATGCCACAGATGCACTAATAATTTATTATCTGTGCATCTGTGGCAAAAACCTAACAATTAACATGAAAGCCCTCGAAGCTGCCCGAAACTGGTACCCCCGCGCCCTCACCTCCATAGACACCGTCAACCGGCTGCTGGATACCATTGAAAAACACCTGGGCCTGAAACCCAGCCAGCTCATGCATGCAGACAGCATGTGCTGCGATGACGTAAACGCCATCCAATACCCGCCAAGAGCGTATGAGATGCTGGGTCCCTTTAAAATGGGCGGGTTAAACGGCTACCCGTTTGCCGGAATTACAGGGATGAACGCTTTTGCACACCACGTTCCCGAAGACGGTGCCGTCATTGTTTTCTACGCCCCGCATATCGGCATCACCCGGGAAGGAACCATCGGCGAGATCAGCCGTATCGGCCAAAACCACAATTCGGCCTGCTGCGGCGCGGCAAAAGGAGCTCTGGCTAACCTGGTTAACGGTAAGATCATTGAGGGAAACATCAGTTCACTGGACTTCCAGTTCAATACCATCGAACAGATATTCTGGAGGAACCGGGAGCGTATCCTGCAGGCAGAAAACCAGATCTATGAAGCCACGGAAGTCATGTACGAGGCCATCGACAAGCGCATAGAAGTATTGGTGGAAAACTCGGCCTACCACTGCAAATACGTGATTCTGGTGGGCGCAATTTTCATCAATGGCGATAAAGATATGGGATCATTTTGCCAATACAAAAAATTTGAATTCATTGATCTTGAAACCGGAGAACGTAAGAGCCTGATGAAAGAATACTATGAATGACAAATGCTGTTGAATGAAACCCAAAGAAACCCTGAAAACCGTCCTGATCGTCCTGGTCTGTTTTGGCCTTTATCATTTCCTTTTCCTGAATTTTAAGCCCGTAAAGCTCGGGCTTGACAAGATCACGCACCAGGGCCTGGTGAGCTATATTCTCACCTACCTGATCATCGGGTTACCCATTTTTGCAGGTACATGGCTGATTAACCGGCCGGAGGGTATACTTAAAAGCCTGGGGCTTTCTGCTGGTCTTCTATCTGCCGCAGTATACAGCCTCCTATTCACACTCCCCATGTTTATCGGAGGTTTGCTTTTCTTCCGGTTCAGCGGGCAGATAGAGGTTCAGAACTTAATGGCCGGCACCCTGGTGGCGGGCTTCATGGAAGAGCTGTATTTCAGAGGTTTCCTTTTCGGTCAGTTATTCCGGAAAACCCGCCTGGGTTTTATCACTTCCATTCTGCTGGGGGCGGTCATTTTCGCATCCGGGCATTTATACCAGAGCCAGGACACCCGTGAACTCATCGGCATCTTCATGGTCACCTTTTCAGGCGCCGTATTTTTCGCCTGGTTATACGTGGAATGGAACTATAACCTGTGGGTTCCCATACTTACCCATACCTTTATGAATCTTTCCTGGAGCCTGTTTAATATACACGATTCTGCACTGGGAGATACGAAAGCCAATATTTTCAGGGGATTGACGATCTTAACGGCCATCGTATTTACCATCTTATACAAAAAGCGGAGAAACCGGAAGCCGGCCGTTAACCGCCAGACATTACTGCTAAAAAGAGATGTTACAAATTGAATTCGCCCATAGGGCCAAAAGAATTTTAGAGCCGGACGAAAACGTGATCGGCCTGGCTGTGGGCGGATCCTGGCTGTCCGGCCAGATAGACGAGTTCTCCGACCTTGATCTCATACTGGTGACCAAAGAAAAAATATCCGGTGATAAAAGCAAAATGCTGGGCTATGCCGAACAACTGGGAAATTTCCTTTCCGGTTTTACCGGTGAGCATGTAGGCGAACCCCGGGTGCTGATCTGCCTTTACGACAACCCTCTCCTGCACGTAGACATTAAATTCCTGACACCGGAAGAATTAGGACAGCGGGTGGAAGACCCGGTCATCCTGCTCGATAAGGAACAACAGCTTCAATCGGTAATGGACAAAAGCCCGGCTGTTTTCCCCTACCCTGACTACCAGTGGATCGAAGACCGGTTCTGGACCTGGGTGCATTACGCCTTGCTGAAAATCGGGCGGGGCGAGTACCTCGAAGCATTTGACTTTTCAGGATTCCTGCGAATGGTGGTTTTCGGCCCGCTACTCCATATAAAAAACGGTAACCTGCCGAGAGGAGTTCGAAAAGTGGAAACAGAATTACCCATAGAAGACTTCCAGGCTTTACAATCTACTATTCCGGCCTACGATCAAGCATCGTTGCTGACCGGCTTAAAAAATTCCGTAGAACTCTACCGTCGCTTAAGGGCCTCCCTTTTTGATACCACCGTAGAGCTGAAAACGGTAACCGAAAACCGGGTAATGCAGTATTTTGAGGAAATAGAGAAGAGATAAGAAAGTCAGAAATATCGTTTGGAATTTTACTTCCGTTTAAATCTTTATTTATTCAAAAAGTTAAAAATAGCTTTTACAACGCTTTCCGGATCTTCTTCCTGCGGAAAATGTCCGCTTGCTTCCATCCTGAGGGTCTTTGAGTTCGGAAATCCCGAAACAAATTTATCCAGGTAACGGGGTTGGATGACGGGATCTTTCATTCCCCAGATAAACAAGGTCGGCTTTGTGGAAATAGCCTCTTTTTTGTCCCAAAGGTCTTCAAACCACTCCTGGTCGTTCAGTAAGGATTGAGCAAATGCCCATGCACCGTTTCGCTGCGTCTTGTCGGCAAACGGCCGGGTGTATTGTTTTAACAAATTTTTTGAAATCTTGTGTTCTCCAAACGATTGCGGCAGGAGAAACCGCGGGGAGAAATTAAGATAGCGGTACAAAAAAGGCAACACCGGACTTTTCACCAGTTTACTTAGCCGGATGAAATCCGGATCATCCCTGCTGCTCCATAACCAGGAATTAAAAATGACCAGCTTCTTTACTTTTTCGGGGTGTTGAATGGCAAAATTCAGTCCGATGGGGCCGCCAAAGTCATGTACTACCAGGGTAAGATGATCCAGGTTTTTATCCAGCACAAACTCTTCCAGTGTCCTGCTGTGATTTTGCGTGGAGTAATCGTAATGTTCGGGTTTATCGGAAAGACCGAAACCGATGTGGTCAAAGGCTACGCACCGGTATTCCGGCTTCAGTTTTTTAATAATGTTCCTGAAATCGAAACTCCAGGACGGTGTTCCGTGAACGAACAGAATGGTTTCTCCCTGCCCTTCGTCGATATAATGAAGCTTATGCCCGTTAACCCCGAAGTAATGGGAAGTAAACGGGTATTCCGATGTATCCAGCCACTGTTTTGCCATACATTTTTTTGAGGCAAAGTTGGCCGTTATTCCGGAAACAAATCTTGGTATACACCAACATCAAAACTTCACCGTATTAAAAAGCTTGCTGAAATTAGTAGGATCAATGCCCAGGTACGAAGCAATGTATTTATGTGGAACCAACCGAAGCAGGTGCGGACTTCTCCGGCAGAACGTTTTGTAACGCTCTTCCATGCTCAGTGAATGCAGCTCAATGTGCCGGTTAATCATTCCGGCCAAAACAAATTCAGTCATTTTTCTGAAAAGTCTTTCCAGGGCCCGCGACTCATCAAAGAGTTTTTGGAGCTCTTCATGGGTGATATATTCCATTTCGCTATCCGTGAGACAGGTCAGAAAGTAGCCGGAAGGGGTTTGAAGTGAAAATGACTCCGGAATGGCACAAACGTTCGGAGCATAGGTGAAGGCAACAACATGCGTTTTGTGACCCGCATCAAAATACGACATCTGAACACCGCTTTTCACAAAATAGAGCTCTTTCTGAACCTGCCCGGGAACGGTAATAAGGTGCCCTTTCTTAAAGGTTTTGGTTCTAAGTTTGCCGGTCAGCAGGTCATAGTCAGCCCTGTCTATATCGTGAAAGAGATTTAAATATTCGTATTGTTCCATCAAATAAACGTGCCTCTGAATTTTAAACAGGGATAAAACTACAATTCCTATATCCGGCTCAACTGATGCTTCGTCCGTTCATTTTCGGTATCGCCGGTGTTAAGCGTGGTGGCCGGCTCAAAAAGCATCACCAGTACTTCGCTATCGGCCACCGGCTTATGCTCCACACCTTTCGGCACAATCAGGAATTCGTCTTTGTTCAGGGTGACGATTTTATCGCGGAATTCTATTTTCAGTGATCCCTCTACCACGAAAAACATTTCGTCTTCACGTTCGTGTTTATGCCAGACAAATTCCCCTTTGAATTTAGCAAGCTTTACATACTGGCCATTGAGTTCACCTGCTATTTTAGGCGACCAATACTCCGAAAACAGGGGAAACTTCTCAGCTAAACTAACTTTATCCATAAGATTGTATTTATTTATACGCTTGTTTTATTTCCATCCGGTAATCCCTCTTTAACCCGTCAGGCTCTGATTGTGTCTGACAAATCCCGGATTTTATTTTCCTTTCGCTAATTTAAAGGTAAATGCTGTCTTTTTACAGGTAAGATCCCAGGTTAAAATTTCGGCAAGCACCCGATCAGGATATTTTTTACCGATATCCCGCAGGGCATTGCCCACTGATTTCCGCAGGTACCCGCTGTCATCAGCCTTATGCCGGCTGATGAGTTCTATGGCCACACCAGGGTGATCTTTAAAATAGGGCCGGCTGGTCCAGATCCTAAGCCCTTCAATAACCGCCCGTTTCACATTCGGGTTTTCGTTTGCCAGCCATTTACGGATAGTCGGCAGGCTCTTTTCATAGCCCGTTATGCCGCAATAATGATCCAACGCTTTGGCAAGCATCTCCTGCACCCGCCAGTTCGGGTCTTCTGCCACCGTGGTTTCCAGCAATCGGAGCGCCCGCGGATCTTCCGTGGAAAGCTGCCCCAGCAGATAAGTAGCCAGCATTCTAATCTGGTAAGCAGGCTCTGCGAGAAACTGCCCGGCCAGGTCAAAGTGCTTCTGTGTTTTATCGGCCAGAATGCTATCACCGGCTTCGATAATATGTTTGAATCCGTGTTCGATTTTCAGGAGATTCGAGATGAGTTTTTGCATGAGAAAGTCTGTATTTTCATTTGGTATTGGGCGGAAATGATAAAAAACGAGCCGGATGGAGTAACTGTAACTACTTGATTCAATGAATGATTAGTCCTCCCCGCTATTCATTTATTCTTCTAATTACCCATTCCCTAATTCACAACTCATTTAGTAGAACCCATTTCGGTATCCTGCCTGCTTGAAAAACTATAAAACGGCAATAAATATAAAATTTGCCAAAATATAGATCACAACTCCAAAGTTTGTTTACTTAGCTAATATACAGATCTCCATCCCGTACAGGTCGAAACCGTTCTACACAGATCTCTGAATATTGAAAAGGTATTTGATTTTGCCAGGGCAGGCAGGTAAATAGACACTTCACTTCGTTATGCCCTTGACTTGCTGATGAGAGATGGTGCTTTGAAGATGGAAGGCGGCCGGGTAAAAGAAGTTTAAGAAACCCCTTATTTAACCCCGGAAAGAAGCACATTGGCAGGAATACCCAGGTCTTTATGGAAAGACTTTAATAATCTTAAACTCATTTGCTTTTTGCCATTGAGCACTTCCGATAGAGTACTTTTACTCATTCCAAAACGCTTTGCAAGAGCGGCCTGGGATAGCCCCTGCTCTTCCATCTCTGTTTTGATAGCTTCTATAGGATCAGGAGCCTCAATTTTATAATGTTTATCCTCATAATCACCAATAATCAATGAAAGAAGTTCCAGGGTATCTCCTTCAGCGGTATTGGGTTTGGCATGAAATACTTTTTCCATTTGCTTTAACGCAAGTTCGTATTCCTGCTCATTTTTAATTGGCCTGATCATTTCCATATCTTGCATAATTAGGAACTAAAATCTACTGTTTTTGCATCCACTTTGTCGTATTCTGCGTGAGTACCAATAAACTTAATAAAGCAATATTGGTAGTCAAAATTAAATGTTGCAATTAATCTGTAGTCATTTCCCTTTATATTGAATACCACTCTGTCATTTCCGACAGCATCCGATTTCGCAAAATCTTTTACCACTTCTAATAACGATCTGTACTCATTCTCACTAATTTTTTTATACCACACCTTTAAGTTTGTTTCAACCTGGGCATGCTTCGTATAAAACTTTTTTAATGTACCGAGTGAGAATACTCTCATAATAGAAATGGATTAATAGCAAGTAAAGTTCGCAAATTGCGAACTTATTTCCAAATTATCTATTAGACATACCAATCTTGATATGTATCACTGGAAAAGCTTTGGGGAATAAAATTTCGAGCTGTACCCTGCTCCAAGCGTTTTCAACTGCGACACTACAATAGAATAATGCCTCTGTAATGTTCTTTACTTTGGCAATAATCAGCCGGTTATGTCCCCACGGAATTTGTGCCACAGCTTGTGGCACAAATTCAGAAACGGTACTATAAAACAAATACCATTGCCTGACAGCATATAAATCTCGTCTTGAAAAACCGCTGCTATCGGGGAAACTT
>JBEBRR010000115.1:0-7157 GCA_040394735.1 Leadbetterella byssophila | reverse complement strand
AGCCAGGGCATAACGGGTAAGGTAGATTTTGTTAACCCGAATTTCGGGTTTGTACGTTATGACGACAACCAGGCAGATATTTATGTTTCCCGCGATGACATGAACGGGGCGCTGGACGGCGACACGGTAACCGTGCACATCACCAAAGCGCAGGGACGGGGAGATAAAAACCCTGAAGGCCGTGTGACGGAGGTCGTTACCCGTGCCCGTAATAATGTGGTGGGTAAGATCAGGGTCTTTAAAAATTATGCCCTCTTAAGCCCGGATGTAAAAGGGTTCCATGAAAACATTTTCATTCCGAAAGAGAAGCTTTCAGGTGCCGTTTCCGATGACCTGGTGATCGCTGATATCACTACTTTCCCTGCTCCCGGCATCCAGGCTTCGGGAGTGGTGACAGCTGTATTAGGAAAATCAGGCGATAACAACGCCGAAATGAATGCTATCATGGCTGAATTCGGGCTGCCCGTAGAGTTTCCGAAAGCGGTGCTGGAGGAAGCCCGTAAAATAAAAGACAGCATCCCGGCCGCCGAGATCAGGAAACGCCGCGATGTACGTAATATCCTTACTTTTACCATTGACCCACAGGACGCCAAAGACTTTGATGATGCTATCAGCTTCCGTATCCTCGAAAACGGAAACTATGAGATCGGCATTCATATTGCCGACGTGTCGCATTACGTGACCCCGGGTACCCGGCTGGAAGAAGAAGCTTTCCGGCGGGCCACTTCAGTCTATCTCGTAGACCGGACCATCCCTATGCTCCCGGAGAAGCTGTCGAATAACCTCTGTTCTCTCCGGCCTAACGAAGACAAGCTGGTTTTCTCAGCTATTTTTGAGATGAATGACCGCGCAGAAGTGCTTACCGAATGGTTCGGACGCTGCATCATGCATTCTGACCGGCGGTTCTCTTACGAAGAGGCCCAGGAAATACTGGAAGGAAAGCCGGATGAGGTGTACCACCCTGTGCTGCAGAAGCTGAATAGTCTGGCGCATATCCTGCGGGATGAACGGTTCAGGAAAGGCGCCTTCAACTTTGAGACCGATGAGGTGAAGTTTCATCTTGACGAGACCGGCAAGCCCCTTGGCGTTTACCGAAAAGTGCGGAAAGATGCGCATAAGCTTATTGAAGAATTTATGCTTCTGGCCAACCGCCAGGTAGCTACCTGGGTATATAAAAAGGCTCCTAAGGGACAGGAACCCTACACCATGGTGTACCGGGTGCATGAGCCGCCTAACCCTTCCAAACTGGAGACTTTTGCTAAGTTTGCGTCTAAAATGGGCTTTACCGTCAAAACGGGAACCACCCAGCAGCTTTCCCGTTCGCTGAACCAGCTCATGCTGGAAATCGAAGGAAAGCCTATCCAGAACGTTCTGGAATCACTGGCGGTGCGCACCATGTCCAAAGCCAGGTATTCTACGCAAAACCTGGGGCACTTCGGGCTGGCCTTTGACCATTACAGTCATTTTACCTCGCCTATCCGCCGGTATCCTGATATCATGGCCCACCGTATGCTTCAGCATTATCTCAACGGCGGGAAATCCCTTCCGGCCGAGGACTTTGAAAAGAAATGCGAGCACAGCTCTGCGCAGGAAAAGCTGGCTGCCGAAGCAGAAAGAGCCTCCATCAAATACAAGCAGGTGGAATACATGAGTTTCCAATCCCGTAATGAGGTCTTTGCCGGACTGATTTCGGGTGTAACCGACTTCGGGCTTTTTGTGGAGCTCGACGGGATGGGCGCCGAAGGGATGGTGCGTCTTGCCGACCTGAATGATGACTACTATGAGTACGATGCGGATAACTACCGCGTGGTGGGGCGCAAAAGCGGCCGGGTCATCGGTTTCGGCCAGGCCGTGAAAGTAAAGGTGAAAGCCACCGATATTGAACGCCGCAGCATAGAGCTGGAACTGCTGTCCATGGAAGGCCGGACATTTAAGAAGAAGGAGGGATCAGGACGGAAAGTTATTCCGGGAAAGCGGCAGCGCAGCAGGAAGCGGTAGTTACGGGGGAAGCCGTACGGTGACCCCGCGCATTTGCCCTGTCACCCTGAGCTAAACCTGCTTCATGTTACCCTGAGCCTGTCGAAGGGCGAATGAGTGTCTGTTGTTCGAATGGCAAAATATTCTCTTCCCAAGATTTTTTTGCACTATCATAATTCATTGACTCTTAACTGTTTAATAATTTTTTTTATTAAATACGAAGCCTTGAGCTGACAGGCTGTGATCCCTATTTTTGTCTTCACAAACACAAATAAACTACCAAAAATATGTGCGGAATTGTAGCCTACCTGGGAGGAAGAGAGTCAGCTCCCGTAGTTGTGAAAGGATTGAAAAGACTGGAATACAGGGGATATGACAGCTCGGGCGTGGCCATCCTTGACCCTTACCAGGGCATGAAGGTCTATAAGAAGAAAGGGAAGGTAGCCGACCTGGAAAATGTACTCAAAAACGAAACTTTCACTTCTCATATTGCCATTGGTCATACCCGTTGGGCCACCCACGGTGAACCGAATGATGTCAATGCCCACCCCCATCTTTCCAATTCCGGCCGCTTAAGCCTGGTGCATAACGGGATCATTGAAAACTACAACTCCCTGAAACAGGTTCTGATCAATAAAGGCTATACCTTCAGCAGCCAGACCGATACGGAAGTGCTGGTCAATTTCATTGAAGAAATTCAACGTTCAGGAGATTACCCTCTGGAAGAAGCCGTGCGCCTGGCCCTGAAAGACGTTATCGGTGCTTATGCCATTGTGATCATGGACCGCGAAAATCCGAACCGGCTTATCGGAGCCCGCAAAGGAAGTCCCCTGGTTATTGGTATAGGGAAAGAGGAGTATTTCTTTGCTTCTGACGCCACACCCATCATTGAATATACCAAAAATGTGGTTTACCTGGATGATCTGGAGATCGCCGTCGTTTCTGAAGACGGGCTGGAAATCCGGAACCTTCAGAATGAATCGTCCGATCCTCTGATCCAAACCCTCGACCTGGAGCTGGAAGCCATTGAAAAAGGCGGATATGATCACTTTATGCTTAAGGAAATATTTGAACAGCCCCGGTCTGTTGCCGACTGCCTCCGCGGGCGTGTCAATGCCGATGAGGCGCTGATCCAGCTCGGCGGACTGCGCGATTATCTCGGTAAGCTGGCCAAAGCCAAACGCATTGTATTTGTGGCCTGCGGCACCTCCTGGCATGCCGGGCTGGTAGGGGAATACCTGTTTGAAGAACTGGCCCGTATTAACGTGGAAGTGGAATATGCTTCTGAATTCCGCTACCGGAACCCGATCATCAAAGAGGGCGATATCGTGATCGCCATTTCCCAGTCGGGAGAAACGGCCGATACCCTGGCCGCCCTCGAGCTGGCCAAATCCAAAGGAGCTATTATCCTCGGCGTCTGCAACGTAGTGGGTTCTTCCATATCCCGGGTTACCGACGCCGGGGTTTATACCCATGCCGGACCGGAGATCGGCGTGGCCAGCACCAAAGCCTTTACCGCCCAGGTAACGGTACTTTCCATGATCGCCATCGCCACCGCCCATAAAAAAGGTACCATTACGGATGAAACCTTCCGGAGACTGCTGGTGGAAATGTCGGAGATTCCCAAAAAAGTAGAGGAGATCCTGAGCCTGTCGGATGAGATCAAAGATATTTCCAAACTCTTCACCTTTGCCCAGAACTTTATTTTCCTGGGGCGCGGATTGAATTTCCCGGTAGCTCTGGAAGGCGCCCTTAAGCTGAAAGAGATCTCCTATATTCATGCCGAAGGCTATCCTGCCGCCGAAATGAAGCACGGTCCCATTGCCCTGATCGATGAAGACATGCCGGTGGTTTTCATTGCCACCCGCGACAGCTCCTATGAAAAGGTGGTATCTAATATCCAGGAGGTCAAAGCCCGCAAAGGCCGGGTGATCGCCATTGTGTCAGAAGGCGATACCGAGGTCAGGAAGATGACAGACTTCACCATTGAAGTTCCCAATACGCATGAAGTATTACAACCCCTGCTGACGGTCATTCCCCTGCAGCTGCTCTCTTATTATATTGCCGTGCTTCGCGGCCGGAATGTGGATCAGCCGAGGAACCTGGCCAAATCGGTGACGGTGGAGTAAGGGGTGTGGATGATTTTGGATTGACGATAGGGTTTGCGAGGAGGGTTCGTCAATCTAAAATTGTCAATTGCTCCTCTATTTCAGGAGCAGACCACAGGTTCTATTTATAAGTTCGGCCTATAATTCCCCTGTAAAAGATCGTACCCATTTTTACGATAAAATTCAGTACCCGGCTCCTGCCATCAAAGGGGCGATAATATTTTTCATATAGAGGAGTGTCGGTTCCATGATAAGCCGCATATCGTCTAAAAAGATTTAATCTGCTGATATCCGGGTTTTGAAGGTCAAGGTAAACCCTCATTTTCTTTATTTTCAGCCACAAATCATTATCATAGCTTTTTTCTCTTTCCCACAATTTAATTATCGTCCTCCCTTCCTTGCTCGCTGCCGGAGGCTCCTGCTTTACCAGGATACCATTTAATTGATTTCCTGTCTGAAAGACTTTATCCATTTGTATAGCAGATGCCCAGTTTTTCAGATCTTCTTTATTGCCCTCCTGGCGGCTGAGAAAGAGAGACAAATCAAACAGCTCTTTTAATTTTAGCCAGCCTCCTCTTCCTCCATGATGATTCAGCAACATCTTAAAAAAGGCTTCGTTTGACGGTATCAGAATCTCTTCATCTAAAAAAAATTGTATGGTAGCTCCTTTAAAAAAGTCTTCAGTCGTGATTGGATAAATATGGTACGTTTCGTTTACTCCCCAGTGGAAATCAATATGAAATGAGAGTCCTGAATTATTTTCCTTCATGAGGCTCACCTCTCGTCCGGGAGCATGGTTTACCAACTCATGACCGCTACAGGGAGCATGTAACTCATACCCTTCCTCTTTCAAAAGTGCTATTGCCTCAGCTACCCTTTCTTTATCCCGTATAACCATATCCATATCCCCACTCTCTCGAAAATGCTGTCCTCCGTACAGCTTTTTAGTAAAAAGATAACCTTTATAGGGCAGTACTTCTATTCCTTCCTCTCTAAAAAGCTTAAGTATCCGTACCATCTCTATTCCATATAGCTTGTCACGCAAAGCCATCTGTGAAGCGAACAACTGCAGCTTATGCGTAAGTAAATCATTTCTGCCTATTTTCTTCAATGCCTGATACAATACGGGACGTACAGCATGAGAAGTGGCCAGCTTCATCAACCGTTCCGGGTCACAGGCCTCATAAGTTTTCCCGAATTCCGCCTGTTCATGGTCAAGGAAAACCACCTTGTACGCCAGAATTAAGGTCTGAAGTTCTTTGCTCATATATGCAGTTATTATTGACGATTTTAGATTGATTATTGACGGGCCCGCCCCACAAACCTTCATAAATCTCAAATCGCAAATCGTAAATATACCCACTTCCCCGGCGGTTTTCAAACGATAATTCCCTTTCTTTGCGTTCTAAAATAAAACCACCGTTGCATGTTACGTAAAATACTGTTCTTTTTCTTCTCCGTATCGGGTCTGTACGCTCAGTATCCGGTGCAGGTAGAAACCCGTGCAGGCTTTGTGGGAGCTACGGAACAAACCCCTTTTCTGCTTCGAAGCAATCGTTACGGTCTGGTGCCGCAGGATGCTAATGTATTTTACCTGAATGCCCGGGTAGCCAAAAATTACGATACCCTGCAAAAAGCTTTTGACTACGGTTTTGCTATTGAACCTCACCTGAACGCAGGAAAAAACTCGCAATTCCTGTTGCCGGAAGCCTATATTAAAGGCCGGTGGAAGGTCCTGGAGCTGTATGGTGGACGCAGAAGAGAAGTGGTAGGGCTGACCGATACCCTGCTCACCTCCGGCTCCTACGTTTGGTCCGGCAATGCCCTCCCCCTGTGGAAAATACAGGCAGGGATACCTGAATATACTTCCTTGCTTAAAAACGGCCTGCTGGCTGTAAAAGGGGCCATAGCTCATGGCTGGTTTGATAACGACCGGCCTGTCACCCGAAACGTTAAACTGCATCAGAAATGGATCTATATGCGCCTGGGGAAACCGGCCTGGAAAGCAAAGGTCCACGCCGGCTTCAACCACCAGGTGCAGTGGGGCGGAGAATCCCCCTTCTTTTCCGTAAACGGAAAACTACCTGACGGCTGGGCAAACTTCCCCTATGTTTTCTTCGGTACCCGTAATCCTGACAGGAGCGCGCCTATTTCTGACTTTGATGGGGAAAACCGGGTAGGAAATCATTTGGGAACGGCAGACGTGGGTCTCGAGATGCAAACCGGCTTTGGTACTGTTATGCTGTACCGACAAAATATTTACGAAGACGGCTCTCTCTTTTTCCTGAATAACATTACAGACGGTCTGAACGGCTTAACTCTTAATTTCGTCCATTTTCCATTACTTCGCCGCATTAACTTTGAATACCTTCGTACTATGAGCCAGGGAGGAGATATGTTTGTCAGTGGAAAAGATACACCTGGCCAGTTGCGCGGGCGTGACAATTACTTCAACCATGCGCAGTATCGTGACGGATGGACCTACAAAGGCCAGGTAATCGGCACACCGCTCATTCAGAGTCTTTACCGGAGTTGGAGTGACCCAGAATACCAGATCGACAATAACCGGGTAGAGATGTTTCAATGGGCGCTGGCCGGTACCCTGCCCCTGGAAATTCAATATGTACTGAAAGGCAATCATAGTACTAGCATGGGCACGTACCAATTTCCGTTCAAGGCACTCACTCAATCTTCTTTTCTGCTCGCTTTACAAAAAAATAACACGGTTTCTTCTGCTATACGCGTGGAGCTGGGGTACGACTACGGTGATCTGCTACCGAAGAGCGCCGGAGTAAACATATCTTACACAAAACACTGGTAATCAGGAATTAAATCTTATATGTAAATACATAACTTGAAGCGAACCAGGAACTAAGGTTTCGTATTTTGCGGCGCAATACGGATTATTCGGTAGTACCGTTTAATAACTTTTGCCTTTCCATCTGGTATTTCCGCAATTTTCTAACTACCTTTGTGCCCTTCGGTTAACGTAGTTAAAGTGCAATTTCTTTATAATATGAAACACCGGTACTCCTCATATATACCACTGATTAATATCATTCTGGACATGTT
>JBEBRR010000114.1:0-7413 GCA_040394735.1 Leadbetterella byssophila | reverse complement strand
AAAAGTTAAAGATACCGGGTTGGGCTGTTTAACGATGTATGTAAGGCAATTGCCCAATTCTTATTCGTATCCGTTAAAAAGTAATCCCGATCTGCCATCCCCAGCGTTGCTTCATTCCCTTTTCAAATGCAGTGATCACCTCGAAGCGCAGGAGTTTGAAGATGCCGTCTATCCCGTAACCCGCCTCCAGGTAATTTTTCTTTGCCGGTGTTTTAAGGTAATTGATAAAGAGGTCTTCTTTCAGGCCGATAAACCGGGCTACCGGGATTTGTGTCACCAGTAATTTCCGGAATTCGTTGATCGCATGGAACTTGACATAAGCGCCCCGGGTAGAGTACCGGTAATAATTATCCGGGCTGATCTGCACCGGCAGATGGGTGTTCAGCAGGCGGTAAAAGGAATAGGTACCTGTGGCGGTTTCTGAAATTTTGACGCTATTGACATGCTTCATATCCATGAGGTACAGACGGGAGTCGTTCAGGAAGGTTCCGGTTTCCGCATAATATTTCAGCCTGACCGTGGGACCGCTGCTGACGGAATGGTCCAGCCCGAAACTGAGGAAGTCGTAGTTCACGTCGCTCATTCCTTTGGTATAATTAAGGGTAAAAACAGGCCAGTTGCTTCCCGCATAAATTCGTTTGCCATTACGGACCCGGTAGGTGGCTCCCGGCCGGTAGTGCAGGGAGTTGGACCAGATCAGGGCATTATGAGGCGAAAATCCGGTGTTTCCCAGCTCTTCGTTCACCGGGGAGTTGGAAGTGGGCTCACGTTTCCCCAGGGCCAGAGGCAGATGGGTCAGGTTCGCCAGAGGACTCCTGTGCGCCAACTCCACTCTGACTGAAGCTCTGAAAATATTGCTTTGCGAATAGGTGTACCCCAGGTAGCCGCCTTCTTTGAGGTAAAGCTGCATGAGGTTGATCTTAAACAGGTTTACCAGGGTGTTGGCATAGGCGGGTATAGCCTGCGCAGAGTCAAAGGTCTGGGTGAAGCTTCCACCGCCCAGGAGAAGGCTGTGGCGTTGTTTTTTTATACTCAGATCTGATCTGGCCATGAGGCGGCTCATGCCGAAGGAGTATCGTACCTTATTGTCCAGGTTAAAACCCCACCGGTCATTCCGGTGCATATTTCTGCTGAAAGTCAGGCGGGTTTGTGTAAATATTCCTTCTACTATATTATAATTGATGCCTGCCAGAGGAAGCAGGGGAGAAGTATAGCTGAAGCTGATTTTTTTCCGGATGTTGAAATTGTCTCCGATAAACACTTCCCGCCAAAGGGTATTCTTCTTGGAGGATACCTCTTTCAGGCTGTCTTTTTCGGTTTCTGTTTTCTGTACCACACGGATGCTGTCGCCCAGCCGGTAGCCTTTTTTCTCTTCGAGGGTGAGGGGTATAGACCGGACTGACTCCCAATATTCTGCAGAACGTTTCATGGCCAGGGAATCCGTAGAGACGGAGTCGATGGTGACGGTATTGCGTTCTTCTTTTTTCTGAACGGCTTTCTCTTCTTTTTCCATTTGCCTGGCCAGACGGTTCATTTCCTTCAGAGTAAGCTCTTTCTGGCTGAGGGAAACGTCTTTCCGGACTTTGGGCTGCGGGGCGTCTTTGATGTCAAGCACTTTAACCTCTGCCACATATTTCTGGTTGATACGAAGCGCCTTGTATTTGGGGCTGACCTGTAATTTTGCCCCAAAGTCGAATCCGAAAGGCTTGCCGCCGAAATCAATTACCTGGCTGACCGGAACCCAGACTTCCTGCTGGGGACTGTACAATTGCTTCAATTTGATATTGAAGCCCTGGTTTACGGTCTCTGCCTCAATGCTGTGAATGCACCAGAGGTCGTCAATGATATAGATGGTTCCCCGGCAAACGCCCGGTCCGTAGCTTCTCGGAATGATCTTTATTTTGTTCACTATACGCCCGCGGTCTTCAAAGAAGCCGAGGTATTCAAAACGGTAATAGGAAAATGCTTTGGCTGATAAGGGTGAAACCAGGTCAAGATCACGGGGGATGTCATAGAAGTTTACCAGGTAATAGGCTCCGGAGATATCCACTTCATCAAAACTCAGTTTTTTGGCCAGTACTTTGGTTACGCGTTTGTTGGGTTGAGTGAATTTCAGATTAACCAGGGCCTCTGATACGAAGGGTACTCCTACTTTAATATTGTTTTTTTCCAGCTGTTTCCGGAACAGGGCCGGCACTTTATTGATCAGCAGGGTGTTTTTTATATACACATCGGCGTCGTAGTGATCTACCTGCTTGTCATGGATTTTGCTTTTGGCAATGGCTTTCCGCATGATAGAGTACGCCGGGTCTTCATTGCTCTTTCCTATTTTTACCTCATTAAGCCGGATAGACTGTTCCTGCATGGTAATGCTGAGGGATATTTCTTTTTCACCCACATCGGTTTTCTCTATGACAGTTTTATAACCCAGAAACTGAAATACCAGCTCATAGGTTCTTCCGCCGGGAAGCTCAAGGGAGAACTCGCCCTCTTCGTTGGCCATGGTGCCGGTGGTTTCACCCCGTACCACCACGGAAGCAAAACTCATGGGCTGGCCCGAGGTATCCCGGATCACGCCTTTCACGCGGGTTGCCCATGCAGACACGGAGCAGGTAAGCGCGATCATCAGCAGAAGGAGTGTACGGATATTTTTCGAAAGAAAAGAAGATAGGGACGTCAAGTTTGTAATCATTGCAATTTTCCGTTGCTTTTTTAATTATTGAACTATTTTGGTCGTTTGTTTAGTATAGCCTGATAACTGTAAAATATTGTACAATGTGAGACAATATGTGTTAAATTTGCCTCCCGTTTTATAATTATAGAAAAATGTCAGAAGCTTCTAAAACCATAACATTGTTTTTATGGCTCACCGTTTGTTTTCTCCAGTCCTGCAACAGAACAGGAGTGGAGCCGGAAGGGAACGGCCAGGAGCCTCCTGTCGGGGTGGATACTACAAAAGTACCGGTTAAACCTGAATTCTTTGACGAAAATACGTGGATATACGAGCAGATGACCATGAATTATTTATGGGCGGGTGATATGCCTGATGAAGATTCCACTGATAAAGCTTTAAAACCCCTCGAATATTTCTATTCACTGATCAACAAAGACAGGGACCGGTATTCCTATGCCAAGGAGAGCTACGACGAAATAGCCGACTACTGGAACGGAAACCTGGAGTCATACGGGTTTCGCTATAAGCAGCTGACGGGAGACGCAGAGTACAGGATGGCCGTTTCACTGGTTTTAAAAGGAAGCCCGGCAGAGGAGGCAGGATTACGCCGGGGCGATATTATTACCGGCATAGACGGCCGGGCACCGGGAGCGGGAAATGCAATCGATCTCCTGGAAAGAAAATCAGCCGTTTTTACCGTTATTACACCGGAAGATTCGGTAAAAACCCTGAGCATTTCAAAGCGGAAATTCCAGATGGACCCCCTGCAGTTCTACACTATTATTGAGTGGCAGGGTAAAAAAGTGGGTTACCTGGTATACACCCAGTTCCTGTTTAATTACGAGTCGGAAACCCGCCGGATATTTCAATATTTTAAGGAGAATAAGATTGACGAAATGATCATGGACCTGCGGTTCAACCCCGGTGGGGTGACGCCCAATGCGGAGGTGATCGCTTCCCTCCTCGGGCCGGACCTGGGAAATACGGCAGAGCTGTTTCATGGGGAGGTCAATGGTTACCAGCAGTCTCATCAGAACGGGGGGACACAGGATACACGGAGGTATTTTACCGATGAAACGGCCAATCTTTCGCACCTGACGCGGCTTTTTGTGATCACTTCCAAATCATCTGCTTCTTCTTCGGAGCTGGTGATCAATTGCCTCAGACCGTACCGGCAGGTAATTACGGTGGGAGGAAATACCTACGGAAAAAATGTGATCTCCACTATTATAACAGATGAGACCGGCCGGTATCCTTTTACCCTTATGCCGGCCTGGAGCTCTATTTTCAACGCCAGGAACGAGTCTCCGTATGGTAACACAACGGGGATTCCTGCCGATTACCCGGTGGAAGAAGATATCCTGCCCTACCGGCCCCTGGGAGACCCTGCGGAAACCTTGCTGGGAGCCACGCTGGCTATTATCGGCGGGCCTGCACCGGAAGGCGGCGAGGAGAGGAAATCCCGGAAGGTCAACGCGCTTGACGGGTTTCATCATTTTGATACGGGTACGGGTTTCCTGGGGAACAAGCGGTATAATCCCTGACCGGGTCGCCGATCTGTTGCTATTTATGCAATTTTTGATTAATCGCGCTGTTAATATACCATTAATCGCTATTTTTGGGTGTCACTTTACGATCACATGAAAAAAATTATTTGTACTGTTTTTGTCTTATTATGGGTAACCGGGGTTTTTGCACAGGCAAAAAAGGTGAGTACCGCTTATATTTTCGAGGATTATATTTTTGAGAACTATAACGGGGTGAAAAAGCTGAACGAAGAGCTTCAGAAAAAGCAGGAAACCTTCCAGACGGAATTCAATAAAATTGCCCTGGAATACCAGGACGCCAACCAGAAATACCAGGAAAGTATGAAGAATATCGCTTCTGAAACGAGCGAGACGCTGAATTCCAGGCTGAAGAAGGTGCAGGGCCTGCGTGAAAATGCCGACAATTTTCAGCGGGAATCCGAGAAGCAACTGCAGGAATTTATGGGGGTAAATATAGCCCGGGTCAAGGAAGAAATACAGGCTGCGGCCAAAACGGTATCGCAGCAGCGCGGCATTACCTATATTTTTACCCGTAATAAAGCTGACGGCCCCATGAACCCTTACCGGGTGGTGCTTTTTGCCGATGATACCAAAACCACGAATATTTCGGATGACGTATTAAAGGTACTGAATGCCAAAGTGAAATAGCTTTATGGCGTCAGTATTCTCGGAAAATGAACGGGCGGGTGATCAGGGTGACTGTAACCGAATAATATACTAATTGCGATAAAAAAACTCATTTTGACTTTTTGTGCAGCAGCCTGTTCTGTTTTTGCCTGTGCCCAGGAGACCACTGTTTTTAAATCCGGCGGGGACGGCTATGCCAGCTACGGAATCCCGGCCATTATCCAAAGCAGGTCAGGAGAGCTGATCGCATTTTGCGAGGGCCGAGTAGATCATGCCGGTGACTATGGCAATGTGGATATGGTCTACAAGATCAGTAAGGATGTGGGGGTAAAGCCTGGGGGACTCTGAAGCTGGCAGCTGATTATGACAAGCTGCAGGCCGGCCTCCCGGTAGTCAGAAAGCCGCTCATTCGTGGAGCATTTGCATCAGCTCTTCCGGGGTATCCGCTATCCGTACTTTTTCCCGGTTTTCCTTCAGCAGAAAGCCTTCTTTCATCATTTTATCGAACTGGGCCACCAAGGGCTCATAAAATCCGCCGGTATTTAAGATGATCACCGGCTTGTGATGCAGGCCCAGCTGGGCATTGGTAAGCGACTCAAACAGCTCATCCATGCTGCCGTATCCACCGGGGAGGGCAATGATGATGTCAGCCAGCTCTTCCATCAGGGCTTTTCTTTCCTGCATACTTGTAACTACGCGAAGCTCCGTGCAGCGGTGGTTGGCGATCTCCCGGTCTATCAGGCGCCGGGGCATTACTCCCAGCACCTCTCCGCCGCGATCCAGCATGGCATTGGATAATACTCCCATAAGACCCACATTTCCGCCACCGAAAAGCAGGCGGTGGTTGTTGGCAGCCAGCAGCTCGCCCAGGCGGGCAGCTGCTTTGGCGTACATATCTGAATTTCCGGAACGGGAGCCACAATAGACAAGAACGGATTTCATAGGGGATATTTTTAATTCGACGGGTTGCACTTTAAATTTGTCAGGAAAGCGGCAGATTGCCCTGACCTGTGTAAATAATCAATCATACGGCAAAATAACTCAACAGAGAGATAAAACTGAACAATTGTGAATGAAATAAAAAGAAAAGGGGCAAGAAGCACAAAAGATATTCCGGCTGATATTTTAGCCCGGCTGAATCGCGGAGAAATTGAAACTGCCAACCTGGTGGAGTGGCTGGCGGTAGACCAGAAGCTTTTGCTGGAAAATTTACTTGCGGAAAGCAAAAGAACGGACTATTTAAAACCGGTACTTTTGAAAATTGAACAGCTGAAAAAAACAACTGTCAACACCGTAAACGAGGCTATCGGAACGGGGCTTTTTGAGCAGGCCATCCGGAATAAGGATAATGATTTTTTAAAGATGCTGGCCGGTCATAAATCTGACCTGGTTCGTTGCTGGGCCACCTATACCATCGGGAAAAACGGGGAACTGGAGATAACGGAAATACTCAGGGAGATCCGGCCCTTTTCAGCCGATAAACATTTTGGGGTAAGAGAAATTTGCTGGTTGGCAGTAAGGACAAAAATTGCCCGGAACCTTGGTCCGAGTATACGGATACTTTCAGAATGGACGACAGACCCGGATGAAAATATCAGAAGATTTACAACCGAAGCTACCCGGCCCCGAGGGGTATGGTGTGAACATATTGAAGAGCTGAAACAAAATCCCGCATTGGGGATTCCCCTGCTGGAAGCGTTAAAATCTGATCCGTCAAGATATGTTCAGGACAGCGTGGGCAACTGGCTGAACGATGCAGGCAAAACCCGGCCCGGGTTTGTTCAGGACCTCTGCACACGTTGGGAGAAGGAAAGCCAGACAAAGGAAACCGCATATATTGTGAGAAAAGCACTCCGGACCATCCGTAAATCATAAAAAGAATGTGATCCCGCAAAAGTGAGGATCATGACATATTTCATCATGACACTATTTTAATATGACAGAGACCACAATAAACAGCATAATTTTTGATTGCGACGGCGTGCTGGTAGACACCGAGCCGGTGATGATTTCAGTACTGCTGGATATGGCCGGAGAGCTGGGAGCCACCATGGAGCTGGATGAAGCTGTCAGGCTGTTCAGCGGACGGCAAATGCTGGAAACAATAAAGATCCTGGAAGAAAATGCCGGATGTGTTTTCCCCGGGGATTTCGAGCAGGAGTTCCGTAAAAAGGCATATGCCCGCTTCCGGGAGGGCATTGAGCCCGTACCGGGCATTCATGCATTCCTGGATAACCTGAAGCTGCCCTATTGTGTGGCATCGAGCGGCCCCAGGGAAAAGATACTGCTTAACCTGGAGCTGACAGGACTGCGCCGTTATTTTCCGGATGACCGGGTATTCAGCTCCTACGAGATCAATAGCTGGAAGCCTGATCCGGGGATTTTTCTTCATGCAGCTGAAAAAATGGGATTCAGCAAGGAAGACACAGCAGTGATAGAAGACAGCATTGCCGGAGTGGAGGCTGCCGTAAAGGGTGGTTTCCGGGTATTTGCCATCACCAACAGTGAAAACCGCCCGGCACTGGAAGAAAAGGGAGCCATTCCTTTCGGGCATATCCGGGAGCT
>JBEBRR010000113.1:0-7448 GCA_040394735.1 Leadbetterella byssophila | reverse complement strand
GAGCACGGAAGCGTACGGAATGCTGTAGATTTTTACCGGAGTAAATGAACTGGTTTTCACTTTATTGGTTCTATCCCAAAACGTTATTTTCCTTTTACTGGGCTAACACCTATCTCCTGTGGCTTCTCGGGCTTATCCCGTTTTTCTTTTTCCTGAAATGGGTTTTCAGCTCTCACCGCAAACAGACCCTTCTGCTGTCAGTGGAGGGCCTGGAAAAAAATAAGGGGCTGCTGGTTAAGTTTCGCTTTCTGGTGCCTTTCTTTTTTATGCTGGGAGTGGCCTGCCTGGTTCTGGCCCTTGCCCGGCCGCAACGGGCCGGTTCAGGGTCTGAAAACTTTACGGAAGGGGTAGATATTGCCATCGCAGTGGATATCTCTGACTCGATGCTGGCTGATGACCTGGAGCCCAACCGCCTGGAGGCGGCAAAAAATATAGGCCGCAGCTTTATTGAAGGAAGGGTGAATGACCGTATTGCACTGGTGGCTTTTGCCGGAGAGACGGTCACGCTCAGTCCTTTGACTACAGATTATGCTTCTCTCAAAGATTACCTGGCAGACCTGCGCACCGGCCTGATCAGGACCTCCGGAACGGCCATCGGAACAGCGCTTGCTTCCTGCGTAAATAAATTACGTGACGTGTCCGGCAAATCGAAAGTAGCCATCATTATCAGCGACGGAGACAATACGGCAGGGGCTATCCCGCCTGAAACCGCCCTGGAACTTGCCCGCTCTTTCGGTGTGCGGGTTTATACAATCGCTATCGGGAAGCCGGGCGCCCGGGAAATAGTGGATGAGAAAACCCTCCGCATGCTTGCCGGAGGCCCTGAAGGGCGCTTCTTTCAGGCCACCGATAACACGGCCCTTACACGGATTTTTGACCAGATTGACCGGTTGGAAAAAAGCCTGGCAGAAAGCTCCCGCATTTACGATATGACGGATTATTATTACCAGTACCTGAACTGGGCTATTCTCTTCTTTCTGATCTCGCTGTTCCTGAGATTTACTTTCCTGGGGAATCTGCTGGAAGATTGAAGGCCCTTCGATAAGCTCAGAAGGATATGGGAGTGTTATTGGATCCCGTTACCCGGAGTTTGAAAGGCTGCCGGATCCCGGCTCAGATCATATCACCCCCCGATGGCCACTTTCTGCAGCACTGAAGAAATGATCTGGCGGGTATTGATGCCATCGGCTTCGGCCTCATAATTCAGAATGATGCGGTGGTTGAAAACATCACTCACCAGGGCTTTGACATCTTCAGGAAGAACGTAATCCCGGTGATTAAAGAACGCATGGGCCTTCACGGCTTTGTAAAGTGAAATACCTGCCCGTGGCGAAACACCGAAAAGAATATAGCGGGCCTCTTCTTTCAGGCCGTACTCTTCCGGATTACGGGTGGCAAAAACCAGCTCCACAATATATTTCTCGAGGGTTTCCGAAATGGTTACGGCGTTGATATGGCGCTTGATCTCTTCAATCTCCCGTTTGTTCAGCACATGATGAATCTTCGGGTTAAAATCATAGCCCGAAACCCGCTGTATCATTTCCAGCTCCGAACGTTTATCGAGATAATCTACGTACACCTTCATCATAAAGCGGTCTACCTGCGCTTCGGGAAGAGGATAGGTACCTTCCTGCTCCACCGGGTTCTGAGTGGCCAGCACCAGGAAAGGCGTATCCAGCCGGAAAGATTCCTCTCCTATGGTGATCTGCTTCTCTGCCATGGCTTCCAGGAGGGCCGACTGTACTTTGGCCGGAGCCCGGTTAACCTCATCTGCCAGGATCAGGTTAGAAAAGATGGGCCCTTTTTTTACTTCAAAATTACCTGACTTCTGATTATAGATCATGGTACCCACCAGGTCAGACGGGAGAAGGTCCGGTGTGAACTGGATCCGCTGAAATCCCAGGTCAAGTACCTGGGCCAGCGAGTTGATGGTCTTGGTCTTGGCCAGTCCGGGCACACCTTCCAGCAGAATATGACCATCGGTAAAAAGACCGATCAGCAGGCGGTTGATCAGGTTCTCCTGGCCAATAACCGCTTTGCCTATTTCAGTGTGAATCTCACTTATTTTACGATGAAGATATTCTTTTCTTTCCATAGGTATTATTTCTTTATTTCCAGGAACCTTTCCTTACCGAAAAAGTCCTTCAGGAGTCTTACATGGCTGTAACCCGATGCTTTAAAGGTAGCAACGGTTTCCGCGCCCAGGTGGCTGTTGATTTCTACCCAGATAGCTCCCCGGGGAGCCAGGTGCCGGGAGCCTATTTCCGCAATATGCCGGTAAAAGACAAGCGGGTCCTGGTCAGGAACAAACAGGGCCAGGTGAGGTTCGAAATCCAGGACATTCTTACGCATTTCGGGTTTTTCGTTCTCTTTGACATAGGGCGGATTACTGATGATCAGATCAAAGGCATCTACCCCGAAAGGATTTTCAAAATCCAGCATGTTGGCATGCGCAAAAGTCACCCGCGCCCCGTGGGTCCGGGCATTATTTTCGGCCGTGGTGAGGGCATGATCGGAAATATCAATGGCATATACTTCCGCCTCCGGGATTTCCAGCGCGAGCGTTACGGAAATACATCCGCATCCCGTGCCCAGGTCGAGTATGGTCTTCGGGCTTAAGGAAGCTACGCGGCTGACCATTTCTTCGGTTTCCGGGCGGGGAATAAGCACCGAAGGATTTACCTCGAAGCTCCGGTTCATGAACCAGGCTTCTCCCAGGATGTACTGCACCGGCTCACCCTGGTTGATTCGTTCAATATAAAATTCCAGGGAACCGGCTTCCCGGTCAGTTTCACCTACCAGCAGGTCGGTGCGGGTAACTCCCCAGAGTTTCTGTAAAAGCAGAAAAGCAATCTCACGTGCCTCGTCTTTGCTGTAAAACCAGATTCCGGCACATACCTTCTCATAAATTTCCTTCAGGCTTTTCATCCGCTGACCGTTCTTATAGTTTCCGGATCCAGATATTTCTGAACTGGGTCTTGTTTCCGTGGTCCTGCAGGGATATAACGTCTTCTCCGTGCGCTTCAGGGTAATTATGGAGGCCGATATAAAGGGTGAGGCCGTTAATGGTGGTGTTGTTCTGTACTACCACCCCGTTATGAATAACAGTTACCGTGGCAGGAGAATCCAGCCGGCCGTCAGTCTTAAAGCGTGGAGCACGATAGAGGATGTCATAGGTGTTCCACTCAAGCGGACTTCTCATGGCATTCACCAGGGGGGGATGGTCCTTGTAAACACTTCCGGCCTGACCGTTGGCATAGGTACGGTTATTATAGCTGTCGAGAATCTGGATCTCATACCGGTCCTGCAGGAATACACCGCTGTTCCCTCTTCCCTGGCTTACACTTTCCACCACATCAGGAGCACTCCATTCAATATGCAGCTGGCAGTCACCGAACTTCATTTTGGTCTGGATATCTCCCGAACGGGGAACTATCTCAAAATAATCATTGTCCACAATTTTCCAGGGAGCAGGCTTTTTAGGATCCTTCTTGCTCACCCACTGATCCAGGTTTTTCCCGTCAAAAAGCACGATCGCATCCGAAGGAGCATCACCGGGATTCTTTCCGGGAGTAATCACTTTTACCTGCGGTTCCCATATTTCTGTCATTTCGGGCTTCATTTTCATGGGAGATTCTTTCGGCGGAACATCGGAATATTGGGCCTGAGTAGTGCCGGCAGCAAGGATTAAGGCGGATAGTGCTGTTAAAAATCGGGTCATCATGATCGGTATAAGATTAAAATTCAACAAAAGTGTCAATCTGTTTTTCCACAAACCTGGCGTAAACCTCAAAGGTAAATGCTCCGTCGGAAAAATGCGCCAAAATATTGGCTAATTTTAAGCGTAATCCCAAAATATCTGCATTAAGATAAGCCAGAACATCACTGAAATGGCTTAATCCTACCGAATTGCCATAGGCCCCGGACGATACCCCTACCAGGGCAATCTTCTTCCGGCTGAAACTATCGGGATGTCTCAGGGCATCAATAAATGCCTTCAGCACCCCCGGGAAGGAACCGTTATATTCCGGAATGACGAAGATCAGCTTATCGTGGGCGTCTATCTTCTCCTGGAAAGCGGCAAAGTCCGGATCCGACGCCCCGTACATATGGGTAAAGACAAAGCCGGCCGGAAGGTCCTTTAATGCAATAATCTGGTGTTCTATGTTTCTTTCGGCCAGACGCCCGGAGTAATAATCAGCTATCTTTTCGGAAAATGAATTCTCCCGGTTGGTGCCTACTATAATGCCAATGCTCATGCTGTAATGTATCTTATACTATATTCCAAAAACAATATTGTGGCGTATGAGTTCTTAAAAAGTGAAGCACATGTGCAAAAATATTTGTAATTTTGTCATTTAAAAAAATTAAACCTGAATATCAGATGAGTCAGTCATTAATAAAACCTGGAGTGGTTACAGGAGAAGCCCTAAATCAGCTTTTGAGAATCGCTAACGAGAAAAACTATGCTTTACCGGCCGTCAATGTGGTGGGAACAAACTCCATCAATGCCGTGCTGGAAACGGCCAGAGCGGTTAACTCACCGGTAATTATCCAGTTTTCTAATGGCGGAGGCGTGTTTTATGCAGGAAAGAGTCTTTCCAATGACGGACAGAAAGCGGCCATAGCCGGTAGCATATCGGGAGCGCTGCACGTACATAATATGGCCGAAATGTATGGTGTTCCGGTGGTGCTGCATACAGACCACTGTGCCAAGAAGCTGCTTCCCTGGATTGACGGTCTTCTGGATGCGGGTGAGAAGCATTTTGCCGCCACGGGAAGCCCGCTCTTCAGCTCGCATATGATTGACCTTTCTGAAGAACCCATCGAAGAAAATATCGAGATATCGAAACGTTACCTTGAAAGAATGGCCAAAATGGGCATGACCCTGGAGATTGAACTCGGGGTAACCGGTGGTGAGGAAGACGGCGTCGATAATTCCGATGTAGACAGCTCAAAACTTTATACCCAGCCTGAAGAGGTGGCTTATGCTTACGAAGAGCTGCTGAAAATCAGCCCGAACTTTACCATTGCGGCGGCATTCGGAAACGTGCACGGCGTTTATAAGCCCGGAAACGTATCCCTGAAGCCCGTAATCCTCAAAAATTCCCAGGATTATATTCAAAAGAAATACGGTACGGGAGACCTGCCGGTGAACTTTGTGTTCCACGGTGGTTCCGGCTCTTCCCGCGAAGAGATCCGCGAGGCTATCGGGTACGGTGCCATCAAAATGAATATTGATACGGATATGCAGTGGGCTACCTGGGAGGGTATCCTTAACTACTATAAGAGCAAGGAGGGATACCTCCAGTCGCAACTGGGAAATCCGGAAGGAACAGACTCTCCCAACAAGAAATATTATGATCCGAGAGTATGGCTGCGGAAAGGAGAAGAGTCCATGGTGGCCCGCCTGAAAACGGCCTTTGAAGATCTGAACTGCCTGAACAGAAACGAAGGACTTTTCTAAGAGAAGAACAGCTTTAAAATAGTTACCCCGGAGATTAGACCTCCGGGGTTTTTTATTTTCAGAGCTGTATTTCTGGTCATGACAACAGATGTTTTTGTATTATTTTAATATTAATGTGTATTATTAACACAATTATATTTATAAAAAATGTATTTTTTGCACAAAAAGCGAAATTTGCAAAAATTATATAAAAAATATTATTAATTATAGCTGCGGGGTTTACAGTGTATTTCAGAATAGTTTTATATTTCGGGCAATTATTCAACCATTTTAAATTTCCGTATGAAGACAAATCTATTTTTCAAGTACGGCCTTGTTTTGCTCATAGGACTTCTGTTGATTCAGATAGACACCTTCGCACAGGCCAGGACAATCAAAGGAAAGGTAACGGATGCAACTGACAACTCTCCCATAGTGGGGGTAACAGTGATGTTAAAGGGCACCAATACAGCTTCCCAAACGGATGCAGAAGGGAATTACAGCATTTCTGTACCGGGCAATAACGCTGTACTGGTATTTTCATTTGTGGGGATGGTAACCCGGGAAATGCCGGTAGGCTCCGGTAACGTAGTGGATGTTTCACTGGCAAGTGACCAGGAGCTGCTGGAAGAGGTAGTGGTGATTGGTTACGGTACTGCGCGGCAGAAGGATCTGACCGGTTCGGTGGCCATTGTAAATATGAATCAGCTGAAGGCCCAGCCTACCGCCAGTGCGGTAGAAGCCCTGCAGGGTAAAGCCACCGGTGTTCAGATCATCAGTGACGGCGCCCCCGGCGCCACTCCGCAGATCAGGATCAGGGGCTTCAGTACCATTAACAATAACGACCCCCTGTTTATCATAGACGGAGTGCCTTATGAAGGCAAGCTGAGCTGGCTTAACCAGAATGATATTGAGAGCATGCAGGTGCTGAAAGATGCTTCGGCAGCCTCCATTTACGGGGCAAGAGCGAATAACGGTGTGGTGATCATCACTACTAAAAAAGGAGTGAAAGGACCCGCCAAGCTGTCTTTCGACACCTATTTCGGAACGCAGACGCCGCGCCGGAACGCATTTCCTAAAATGATGAATCCTACGCAGTATGCGAACTTCCTCGCTCAGCAATACCTGAATAACCCGGCTAAGGGAAATGTGGGAGATCCGGAAACGACAGGAGTAATGTATGGCCCGGGCACCACCCCTGTATTGCCGGAATATTTGATTGCCGGCAGCAAGTTCGGCCAATCTATCACTGCGGCTGATGCGGATATGAGTAAGTACAATTATTCGCGTGATGGCAGTACTTTTTATCAGATAACCAGAGCTAATAAAGAGGGCACAGACTGGTTCAGAGAAATGACAGAAAATGCACCGATGCAAAGTTATCAGTTAAGCCTTTCCGGCGGAACCGATAATTCTACTTATGTGATCAGTGGCGGTATATTAGACCAGCAGGGAATTGTTAAATATACAGGGTTTCAACGGTATAACATTCGTTCCAATACCACATTCTCTCTGCTTAATCATCGTTTAAGATTAGGACAAAACCTACAATATAGCCATGATAAATCAAATGGTGTAGGGGTAAATACTAACGTAGCGGGTGACTATATTGGGGAGGGCAGCCCCTTTGGATTTGCTTTCAGGGCTCCTACCATTATTCCAGTCTATGATGAAGGCGGTAATTTTGCCGGTAGCAGGGGATCTACACTAGGGAATGCAGAGAATCCTGTGGCCCTGCTTTATAGAGCGAAAGATAATAATACAAAGAACAACATGTTTTTTGGCAACGTATTTGCCGAAGCAGATATACTTAATAATCTTACAGCAAGAACCAGTTTCGGAGTAAATTACAATAATTGGGCCTCTATATCCATGTTTTATCCTAATCCTGAATTCTCGGAAGGGTCTTATACCAATAATGGACTAAGAGAATCCATGGGATACGGTGTTAACTGGACATGGACCAACACCCTGAACTATAAGCTGAACTGGGATAAGCAAA
>JBEBRR010000112.1:0-7514 GCA_040394735.1 Leadbetterella byssophila | reverse complement strand
CTTCCATCAGTAGAATAGATACGATCTGCTCGATGTTGGCATTGGGTAAATGGTGGCCCAGGTCTACCAGGGTATAGGCCTTTTCGCCCAGCTTGTTCACGTAGGAGTACGACTGCCCCCAGTCGCCCACCGTGGTGCTGTAGAAATTGGGTTCAAAAGCCTTGTATTCCAGGAACAGCTTCCAGCCGGCCGGTAAAGCCGCATAGATCTCTTTCAGGCTTTCCAATGTATTTTCATAGGCTTTCCGGAAGTTCAGCTGGCCCGGGAAGCAGGAGCCGTCGGCCAGCCATACGGTAAGCGACTGCGAGCCCAGGGCCTCACCATGGCGGATCACCTCGATATTATGCTCAACAGCCTGCCTGCGCACGTTTTTGTCCACATGCTGCAGCGAACCGAATTTATAACTGTGCACCTGCCCCTTCTGATCCTGGAAAGTATTGGAATTCATGGCGTCAAACGCCAGGCCCAGGTCTGCGGCCAGCTTTTTCAGCGCATCGTAGTCCGAAGGAATGTCCCACGGAATATGCAACGATACGGCCCCGGAAGAGTGGTTCAGCGCATGCAGCAGACCGATGTCTTCCAGCTTCTGCTCAATGTTTCCCGGCTCGCCACCGCCCGGGAAACGCCCGAAGCGGGTACCGCCGGTACCTAAGGCCCATGACGGGATAGCCACCTGGAAGGCTTTGAGCTTTTCGATGATAGCATCGGTATTATTGATTTCCGAACGGGCATGGGCCAGCCTCCGGGTATGGGCGGCCAGTTCATCAGAATTGTGATTTTCGATGTGTTTTTTATCTAAGATCATGTTTTTGAGCCCACGGGATGAATCCCTGGGTAATTTAAGTTTATCTGTAAAATGCCATGGCCACTCCGCCGTCCACATTGATGGCGTTACCGGTACTTTTATTCAGTAGCCCGCTCACAAAAACGAAGCAGGCATTGGCGATGTCTTCCGGCAGGATCACTTCGTTCAGCAGGGTACGCTTGGCGTAATAGGCCGGTAATTCTTCTACCGTTATACCGTAGGCCTTGGCCCGGCCTTCCGCCCAGCCACCGGCCCAGATGTTAGAGTCGGCGATGACCGCATCCGGGTTCACCGTATTGACCCGGATCTTTGCACTGCCCAGCTCGGCCGCCATCAATCTCGACAGGTGCGCCTGCGCGGCCTTCGCCGAACCGTAACCCGGGTTATTCGGCCCGGCCACCACGGCATTTTTGGAAACAATGTTCAGGATATCGCCACCGATCCCCTGCTTTTTCATTACGGCTATACCCGCTTTCGAGACAATGAACTGCCCTTTCACCAGGATATCGTACAGCCGGTCCCACTCTTCCAGGGTATGTTCTTCAATCGATTTGGATATGCTGATACCGGCATTGTTCACTATGATATCTACCCCGCCAAAAGCCAGTGAAGCATTCACAAAAGCGGCTTCGGCGCTGGCCGCATCCGTCACATTCAGCACAGTACCCGCCACCGCATCTTTCCCAAAGGCTTTGACGAATTCTTCCTTAGCTCCTGCCAGGCGGGTTTCGTCAATATCGCTCAGGATCACGCAAGCGCCTTCCTGTGCAAATTTCCGGGCAATGGCCTTGCCGATCCCGCCGCCGGAACCCGTCACCAGCGCCACTCTTCCGGCCAGGGCCTTCGGCTTGGGCATGCGTTGCAGCTTGGCCTCTTCCAGTAGCCAGTATTCAATATTGAAGGCCTCCTGGCGCGGTAAAGCGGTGTATTCGGAAATGGCCTCCGAGCCCCGCATCACGTTAATGGCGTTCACGTAATATTCGGATGCCAGGCGGGCCGTGGTCTTGTCTTTGGCAAAGGTAAACATTCCCACGCCGGGGTACAAGATCACCACGGGATTCGGGTCACGCATGGCCGGGGAATCGGCATGCCTGCAGGATTCGTAGTATTGGGTGTACATCTGGCGATAAGCCTCAAACGCCGGCGCCAGCTTTTCTTTCACCCCGGTCAGGTCTTCATTAGGCGCTATTTCCAGCACCAAAGGCGTGATCTTGGTGCGCAGGAAGTGGTCAGGACACGACGTGCCCATGGGCGCCAGCTTTTCCAGGTCATGCGAGTTGATAAATTGCAGCACCCGCTCATCATCGGTAAAGTGACCGATCATGGATCTTTCTGACGAGCAGAACCCTCTCAGTACGGGCGCGATAGCCGCGGCCTGCGCCTTTCTTTCGTCTTCCGGGAGCGACTCGCTCCGGGCACCGCCAAACACATTCCCGGTATTACTTTCAATGTATTCGGCACATTTTTCAATGACCCGGAGTGTATTAACATAGCTTTCGTACGAGGTGTCTCCCCAGGTGAAGAGTCCGTGAGAACCCAGCATGATCCCTTTCAGCTCCCGGCCTTCGGCCGCCGCTTCATCCACGCAGGCCTTCAGCTCCAGGCCCAGGTCAAAGCCCGGTCTTTTCCAGCCTACCCAGCCTATTTCACCGTTAAAGAGCTGCCGGGTGATGGCTTTGCCGTCTTTGGCCGCCGCAATGGCTATGGCCGCGTCAGGATGCAGGTGGTCAATGTGCTTATACGGCAGAAAGCCGTGAAGCGGCGTATCGATAGAGGGCGCTTTGGACGCCAGGTCAAAGATGCAATGGTTGAACAGGGCCACCATCTCGTCTTCAAACTCAATGCCCCGGTACACGTTTTTCAGGGCCCGGAGGCGGTCGAGGTACAAGGCGGCACAGCCTGATTTGGTGAGTGTTCCGATGTCTCCGCCTGAGCCTTTGATCCACATCACGTCTGTTTCCTCACCCGTCAGCGGGTCTTTGTCTTTTATTTTCACCGAGGTGTTTCCGCCCCCGTAGTTGGTCAGCCGCAGGTCTGCTCCGAGTAGATTAGAGCGATAAATGAATAGGTCTACTTCATCGGTGATCTGAGCCGCTTTAGCTTCGTCCCATAAGTAGCTCACGTGTTTAAATTCCATTCTCTGTTGTTGTTTTTAATGATTATCAAATTGAATTCCCTATCCCCACCAGGAAAATAGACGCCAGGATCAGTCCGATCCCCCACAAAAAAGTACGGAAGGTATTCCGGTTTACCGCACTCCACTCTTTCAGGTAGAGGCCCCAGAAATTGGCCGTCAGGATGATGGTGGCCATGTGCAGGATCCAGGAGCTGGCCCCGTTGCCCAGCTTGCTTTCGCCCATCCCGTAGAAAAAGAACTGGATGTACCACATGGTTCCGGCCAGTCCCGCGAAAAGAATATTCCGTAAAACCGGGGTTTGGGTATTGGTATAATCGCCGTAGGTACGGTTTTTAAAATTCAGGTAAACGCACCAGAGCAGGTTAGTGGTAAGACCGCCCCAAAGCAGCACCACGTAGGTCACGTTATTCTGGAACAGCGGGTTATGCCCGTGCTGTACGGCCACATCGGCCATGGGCTTACCGGCTTCGATCCCGAAATTAAAGAACGCACTGAGCAGGCCGGAAATGACGGCAATGATAATGCCTTTTACAAAATTAAATTCCGAAGTGGTACTCTGCTTGGTTTCGGCCGGGAGCTCGGTTTCTTTCATCATACCGGCTTTCCCCGACACATAAATACCGATGAGACATACCAGGATACCCAGCAGAACCACCTGTCCGCCGGAGCTTTGGAGCATGTCAGTCAGGGAGTGTTTTCCCGCTACCGGCTTAAAGTTATAATAGATGGCCGGCCCCAGCGACCCCAGCGCCGAGCTCACACCCAGGATCACCGAGTTTCCGAGCGACATCCCCAGGTATCTGACGCCCAGGCCGTAGGTCAGTCCGCCAATTCCCCACAATACGCCCAGGGTATAAATAAGTGATTTGATACCGAAGTCGGTACTGCTGATAATTTCAGCAAAATCAGGTACCGTCAGCCAGGCAGCCAGCGGTGGTACGATCAGCCAGGAAAAAAGACCGCCCACGATCCAGTAACTTTCCCAGGCCCAGCCCTTTACTTTTTTGAAGGGCATGTAAAAACTCCCCGACGATATCCCGCCGATGGTATGAAAGATAATTCCGAGTAGGGTTTGCATAATAAGGTTGAAAGGTTTTAACAAAATTCGGCACAGCTATCCGCTTAACCGTCCTGTACTGTACTAGCGGTCAGGTGCATTATTGATACAATTTAATTATTACTATAATAACTATTCGTTATTAAAAGGAGTGAGAAAAGTATTTTTAGAATCTGTGTATCTGTGGCTAATTAATTTTTTGCCACAAATGCACAGATGATTTACTTAGAGAGAACTGTGAATTCCCTAAGCCGGTGTATCGAACGGGAAATTAATTTTAATACATGTTAGTAGCAAGGGTCAGTTCATCATCAACCGGTTTTTGCCGGCCTGCAGTGGTTTTGTCACTCCTTTCCACACCAGGTTTCCGCTGACGCCTGCCGGCAGGTCAATTTCCATTTCCCACCGATCTTTTACCTGCTGATAGGAAACCGCCACAGTTCCTTTGGGATGCGGAATATGCCCGGCAGCGCTTTTCAGGCTTCCCAAATGCGGCGTTATCTTTACGCTGGAAAAGCCGGGGGCATCACTGTCAATGCCCAGCAGGGTGCGGTAGAACTCAATGTTCGGACTGGCGCCCCAGGCATGGCAGTCCGACCGTGAGCCGTCTACATCCGACATCTCCGCCCAGGTGGTCAGGCCCATGGAAATGTTCTCCCGCCATTTATCCAGCATGGCGGGGTAGTCATTGCCCCGGCCAGCCCGGATCAGCGCCTGATGCAGGTAGTATTTGAAGTAAATAGAAGCTTGTGAAAGCTCCTTATTATTCAACAGGTGATCAGCAATACCCGGTATTTTTCCCTGATCCGCCACGCCGGTAAGGATGGCCAGCGCATTGGTATGCTGGGAAAACAGGTCTCTTTCTGCCCGGTCGGCAAATAGACCTTTTCCTCCATCCCAGTACTTTTTCAGAATGGTGGCTTTTATTTTTTCTGCCTGCTCTCTGTATTTCCCGGAATACCGGCTGATCCCAAGATCGGCTTCGAGCTGCACAGCCGTCTGGTAGGCCCATAGCAGCTGCAGGTCAAGCATGGCGGAAGCGCCGTCCGGGCCCATGGGCCCTTCTCCGGAGTTCCAGTCTTTATCGTTCACCCAATCCGTAAAGCGCCACTGCGGAACCCTCCGGAGAGACCCGTCTGCGCCCTGGTATTTTTCGAAATAGTTCAGAATGGTGTACACCCCTTCCAGCTTATTCCTCACAAACTCCGGGTCAGGCCCGTAACGCAGGTAATCATGCAGCATACCGATATACCACAGGGAGAATGTGGGGATATACTGCGGGGTATACGACGGGTGCCGGCTGAGCGTCACCCCTTCCGGCTGCCGCGAATAGTCCATGTAGTTCAGGGCATTTTTCACCAGTCGGTCGTCACCGCTGTTGTAGAGCGAGACCAGCGCCTGTATGCGGGCATCGCCAATGTACTGAAGCTGCTCATAATACGGGCAATCCATGTAAGTCTCCGTGGCGCAAAGCCGGGCCGTACGCCAGCCGATGTCCAGGATAGTATTCAGCTCCGGGTTATCCGACCGGAAACCGGCATTCATCCGGAAGGGGTAACCCGTAAAAATGCTGTAGATGTCATTCAGCACCAGCGGCTCTGCAGCCGTGGTGATCCGGAGTTCCAAATAGCGGTAGGTGCGGTAGCTTAACGGGGAAAATACCTGGTGGTCTGAACCGGCCGAGATGAGGCTGTCGGTCCGGCCGATCAGCCGCTTGCCCCGGGTCTCGTTCCGGTTCCCCTTTTTGTAACCGTCGCCGTAGAGGGCTTCTGCATAGCCCATAGCGATCTGCGCGTCTTTTCCTTTGCTGAATTCCAGAACAGGATATGCGTTAGTGAGGTAGGTCTGATCCAGCAGGAGACTTACCGAAGTGTGTGCCGGAATGACGATATCCTGCTTCTTTTCCGGGAAATTCTCCGGCAGTGTCATACCTGCAGCCGCTACCTGCGGAATCCGTTCCGGCTTCAGTTCCATAGGCGGGATACCCGAAGGACGGAGCATCCAGACGTTAGTAGTGCCATAGGGGCCTAACACCTCTTTGGGCAGGCCTTTGAAAAGGGTACGGGCCGCGGGCCAGCCGGAATCGTCGAAACCGGCCTCTTCCCATCCCTTTGGGTGAAGGGCAAAGCTCCGGATCTCTCCCGGCCCTGACACGTAGTAGAAGGGTACGGTGAGCTTAAGCGGCGCGTAGCTTTCGTCCTTGATGCATTTCCAGGAGGTACCGGTATTCGCCGCGTTTTCTGCGGCCGTATTACCCTGGAGAATAAAGCCGGTCATGGCTGAGATCTGCACTTCCGGCCGCCATTCTGCTTCGTTCCATACGCGGGCAGCAAGAATATTTTTCCCCGGGCGGAGGTGGGGTTTCAGGTCTACGGTCTCGAAATTCCAGTGGTTCAGGTCGCCCCGGGCCGGGCCAAAAGAGACCATCTGTCCATTCACAAAGAGCTGGTAGCGGTTATCGGCCGAAACATGTACGATATAGTGTTCGGGAACGGCCGGCAGCTCCAGTGTTTTCCGGAAGAGGTAAACGCCGTATTCCGCGGCAGAGTGATCAGGAGTAGTGATCCAGTTGGCCGTCCAGGGATTCTCCAGGATTTCCGGCGCTGTTTTTTGTCCGCAGACATGGCCGGTGAATACCGTAAGGGTGATGAGTAGAGTAATTGTTTTCATAGGTTGATTAGTTCCGAGTTCTAAGTTCCGAGTAAAGAGTGTCCGGTATCCATCCTGTTGACTCCCGATCTCATTCCGGCTGAAACGCCCTGCTTTTAACACGATGCCTGCACCTGCCGGACAATCGAGGAATTCCCGTTTCTCCGGAAAAGCAGCGTTTGCCTGCAGGGGATAGATCTGCCATTCACTCCCTCTGAAATCAGGTCTACCCGGCTGATCCCCGGGTTTTCCATGTCATAAAAAGAGGGTATGGCACCCAGTCCCATGCCCAGCTCCGCCAGCCCGGCCAGCACCCCGAAATCAGGCACTTTCTGACTTGGCCGGTCGGAAAACCGGGTCGGCAGTGCGCTGCATTCTATCCATTTTTCGTTTTTCAGCTGATGCATACCCAGGTGTTCTTCCTGCGCCAGGGGGTGCCCCGCGGCAATACACACCTGAACCCGGCCTTCCTGCAAAACAACGGCCCCCAGTTCGGCCGGAATGCCCCCGGTGTCAAGGCCGGTTCCGAACAGGATCTCGTCTTTCCTTATGGCTTCGTACATTTCATACGGCGAATCAAAAACCGTCAGCTTCAGTTCAAAAGCCGCCAGTCTTTGCTGCAGAAAATGCAGCGCCCGGGTGACGCCTTCGCCCGGCAGGCCGGCACAATAGCCCACATTCACGGTTTTCCGCCGGGTGCGCAGCCGCTCCAGCCCCTCGGTCATTTCTTTGCTCTGGTGCAGGATCTTCACGGCTTCCTGGTAAAAGTAGCTGCCCTCTTCGGTCAGCACCACCCGCTTATGCCTGACTTTTTGCGTAACATCAAAGAGTACCGTATTCAGCTCCTCTTCCAGGAGGGCGATCTG
>JBEBRR010000111.1:0-7844 GCA_040394735.1 Leadbetterella byssophila | reverse complement strand
TCCGGCGTTTTGTTTTCCAACTGCAGGAAGAAGTCGGTTCTCAACTGTGCTCCCAACATGAGAAAAGGCTTTCCATGGGCTACGAACCGGCTATTCTCATGATCCTGACCCATGACCCTATACGAACACAATGCCAGGAAAACCATTATAAAATATTTCATCGGCAAATCATAAAATGGGATGCGTACCGGAATAGAGGGCATTCAGGATGTCCTGCTTCTGGAAACACCCGGTCAGGTTCAGCGTGACCGGCATACCGAAGAGGTATAGCCTGTGTCACGCCGAACTTACCGAACGGCCTCCCGGCTCCTGTTTTAATACCCGGATCAGGGGGTAGGCCCTTCATTGGCCTGCAGCGACCATCCCGGATTCTGGTACAAAGGCGAATTTCCGGCATCTCCGCCCCCTGTGATCAGGAAGTGCTGGACAGCGATGGGCTCAAGATAATGGGCCATATTCCACTTATAACCGTCATATACCCGGTTATTGGAAAGAATATGATAGGGTGCCAGGTATTTGCTGAACGACCGGGGCGACACATTCTCTCCTTCCTTGATGACACTGCTGAACTCCGGCCGGTCTGCCATCTTATCATAAAGATTCATACCCAGAATGTGGTAAGGTTTACTGATCATCTGGTCCATGGCGCGCCACCGGCGTACATCCGCAGGCCGGAATCCTTCTGCTATCAGCTCACACCGGCGCTCCCGGCGAATGTTGTATAACGTGGCATCCACCACTTTTCCGCCCGAGTAAGCCCCCCAGTCAGTTTCCGCTTCTTTCTGCATATCGGTAAGCCCGATGGTGTAATTATAGTCTTCATTGATAAGCGCCCTTTTCCGGATGGCCCGCCAGTATTTATCTGCCGTGGCATCGATGACCCCGTTTTTTTCATAGGAGGCTTCTATATAGTTGAGATAGGCCTCTACTGCCCTGAAAACGATGCTCCCGGCCGTACTGTAGTTCTGATTGGTCTGGTAACCGTCAAAATTGAGGCCTTTCCTGAGCGCATACCCTGTATTATACTTGAGGGAAGGAGTAGCCGATGTGATGTTTGGATAAGGCTCTACCCGCACTCCCTGCTGGCCGGCCTCCGAGTGCAGGTTATTGTCACCCGGTCTTTTAAAGAACAGCTGCGCGCGCGAATCCCTGTTTTTTGTATAGGTAAGAAGGTCGTCGTCTCCCCAGTAAGAAGCGTTCTCGTCCTGGCGGAGCGTGGCCTTGTACACGGGCTTCCCGTCAGTCATTACAAAAGCATCCAGCATGCTTTTGGTGGTTCCGAAGCCGTTGTTTCCTTTGGTATGAAATTCCTGGACGGTATTGGTCACTCCCAACCCGAAGTTATATTGTTTCCACAAAATAATTTCCGAATAGGGGTTCATATCCGTAGCACCAAACATATCAAAGTACGGATTCGCCGGATCTGAAGGCTGGTTCTGGAACTTCCCGGTATTATTCACCAATGTATACTTGTCTGCCACCGCCTTTGATTCATTCATGGCCTGGGTCAGGAAAAAGTCGGTTTCGGCCTCAATACTTCCTCCGGGAAAGCTATAAGTACTATTATATTCTTTATTTTTTCCGGGCCATCCGGGGCCGTTGGGAACGAGGGCTGTTCCCTTAAAATATTTCAGCCAGGTACCTTCGTACAGGGCTACCCTTGATTTAAAAAGGCGCACGGCATCACGACTCAGGCGGTTTCTTCCCCCTGCCGGCGGGTTTTCCGCCATATATTCCAGCGCTTTGTCCAGGTCAGCCAGTATAAAGCGGGCCACTTCATTTCTTGGCGCTCTTTTGCTGGCCTCTGTCAATACCGCCAGGTTATCTTCCAGCGTGGTGGTAATGATCGGGAAGTCACCCAGTGCCTTTAACTTATTAAAGTATTCAAATGCCCTGAAAAAATAAACCTCACCGATATAGTGCTTCATATTGGGTTCTATCCCGGATAAGCTGCCCTGTTCAAAAAGCGGGATCACTTTGTCAAGAAAATAATTGCAGCGATAGATATTCCCGAAAGAATACGCCCCTCCGGTCTGGCTTACCCGCCAGAAGCCCGGCGCAAAGATATCGCTGGGCGTTACAGAGGCCATGTTATCGGTATGGTCGTCATACTGGAAGGTGCCCCAGTCCCACTGCCCGTGAACCGGCAGCGTATTATAGAGATCCGTGGCATAAGAAGCAATATTGGCCTCGGTAGTGAGGTATTGCTCGGGAGTAAGGCTGGACAGGGGTTCCTTATCGAGATAGTCATCACAGGAAGAGAGTCCTGCCAGAACGAGTATACTTATGATATATCTTTTCATGATTTCAGAAATTAAAAAGTAACATTGAGGCCAAATGAGTAGACTTTGGTCAGCGGGTACACATTCCCCCGGGAATTTCCCCCGATGGTTTCAGGATCAAAAAGGGTAGTCATTTTGGTAAAGGTCAGCAGGTTTTGCCCCGACACGAATACCCTGGCTTTGCTTATGCCCGCCTTCTGTACAAGGAAAGAAGGCAGCGAATAACCCAACTGGAGATTTTTAAGCCTCAGATAGGCGGCATTCTGCAGATAGCGGGTCTGTACCTGCTGGTTTTTGGCGGTTCCCCAAAGCGGTCTCGGGTAGTAGCCGTCAGGATTAAGGCCCAGCGGGTGGTTCGGATCATTCCTGAAATAATCTTCATGCTGGGTGAGGCCCATGGAATTCCATCTTCCTGTATTATCCGCTCCCCAGAAATAGAAGCTTCCCTGGAAATAATCGCGCTTGCCCACTCCCTGCAGGAAGACGCTCAGGTCAAAGCCTTTCCAGTCGGCCGTAATGTCAAAACCAAAGTTAAAGCGGGGAGTAGAGTTTCCTATGACCCGGAGGTCGCCATGGTCATCGATGGTTCCGGCGCCCGAATTGATCTTGCCGTCGCCGTTGAGGTCGGCATACATGATGTCTCCCGCCATCCAGTTGCTGCCCAGGTTATTCTGCCCGCCATCGGTCAGCGTACTTAAATGCGCATTCATTTCTTCATTGGTTTTGGCTATTCCTACGGTCTCGTATCCCCAGATCTGCCCCCACTTCATTCCTGCATAATACTGTGATAAGGTACCGGAAGGATTGGAATAGCGGGTAATCTCACCTACTGCATCCGACAGCACAAAGCGAAAACCATAATTCAGATCTTTCAGCGCCTTATCGCGCCAGGCCAGCTCCAGCTCAAAACCCTTTGTCTGCAGGTCGGTATTATTGGTTACGGGTACCCCTGTACCCAGCACTACAGGCAGCTCATCTGCCGGCCCTACCATGTTCAGGGTTTTACGCACGAAATAATCGAACGATCCCGTAAGCCTGTTTTTCAGCAAACCAAAATCCAGCCCGATGTTCCACGAACGGATCTCCTCCCAGGTGAGTGAACGGCTGATCAGTCCCGGTGCCCATGAAATATTAGGCCGGGCACCGTCTATGAGCCATCCGCCGGAAGAGGTGGCATAGCCCATGGTAGTATAGGTAGGATAAAGCGAGTTAGTATTCTGATTACCCAGTGAACCGTAAGAACCGCGTACTTTAAGGGTAGTGACCACGTTTTCCAACGGCTGAAAGAAATCTTCACGGGCTACATTCCATCCGGCCGAGAACGAGGGAAACAATCCCCATCTCCGCTCTTCCCGGAACCGGGAAGTACCGTCATATCTCAGGTTAGCCTCAAACAGGTATTTCTCGGCAAAATTATAATTCAATCTACTGAAAAAGCCCGCCGTGGCCCAGCTGGAATATCCACCCGTTACCCGTGGCGGAATCACATCGCCGTCTCTTCCCATACCGGATGTGGTATTGATCGTGGGAACATCAAATACCATAATCCCGTCTTTAGATCCCCAAAGGTCCCTGTAATTATTATGCTCCGTCTGGAAACCGCCCATCAGCTTGAAATAATGCTTTTTCTGAAGCGTCATTTCATAATCCGCATAGGCATTCAGGTTCAGGTAATCGGTTTTATCCGCAAACTCACTCACCCAGTTATAATACCATTCGTTTCCGAAATTCACCCCGTTCACCTGCATCTGCCGGATGGGCTTCCCGTCTTCATGGTTAAAGTTGGTATCATTCCGGTAATTGGCCGTTCCTACGAGGCGCAAACCTTTCAGCGGCTCAAACGTCAGGCCTAATTGCTGGAAGGCGGTAGAGCCCTGGTTTTTAATCTCACCACCGTCTCTCAGGGTTAAGGCATGATCATTAAACAGGAAACCGTTCGGGTCATAAAGCGGACCTATAGGCCATGACTGCCGGCCGATCTCCTGGAAGAAACTATTGCTCATGTGTCTCGGCTGATGGTAATCCGAACGGATAAAGCGGGCATTATAGTTAATTGTAGCTTTGTCAGATAAACGGGCTTCCACCTTTCCGAAAAGGTTATATCTCTTCAGCCCGTCGCTGCCGAAATTCATCAATCCGCCCTGATCCAGGTAGTTTCCCGAAACATAATAGCTAGTACGTTCCGTTCCGCCCGCAACGCTGATATTATGTTCCTGCGCCTGTGTCATTTTTTTATAAAATACCGAGTAATAGTCAATATTATCATTGGCCAGCTCATAGCCGTTACTCCAGGTATTCGGATTTCCCGGGTTCGGGATAGTGTTGGTGGTGATTTTGCCATCCATATAATCGCGGATCCGCTGCATCTGTTCCGGAGCGATCACATCTCCCCATCCGGCATTTATCGAAGCCTCATTGAAATAGGTAGCCCAGGTATAGGAATCCATTTCCTGTGGCATATTGATGGCTGAATTATACCGAAAACTGTTGTTGTAGTTAACAGTCACCTTACCCTGCTTCCCTTTTTTAGTGGTCACCAGGATCACCCCGAAAGGTGCGCGTGAGCCGTAAATAGAAGAGGCTGCGGCATCTTTCAGAACAGTAATGTTTTCAATATCCTGGGGGTTCAGCGTAAACAGGTCGCCCTCCATACCGTCTATCAGTATCAATGCCCCGCCGGATGAGCCCTGCCCTATAGTAGCCAGTCCGCGTACATCAATACCCGCCCGGGTGTTCAGTGCCCCACCGTTAGGCTGGGTGATGTTCAGCCCGGCAATCCGGCCCTGCAGTGCCTGAACGGCATTCTGAACAGGCACAGATTCAAAGGCTTTGGAATCGATCACCCCTACAGCACCTGTAAGGTTAACTTTTTTCTGGGTTCCGAAACCCACTACCACCACTTCATCCAGGAGCTTCAGATCTTCCTCCAGAGTAATGTCCAGCAATGCACGGTTATCTACATTTACCTCCCGCGAAATATAGCCCACCGAAGAAACCTGCAAAACCGCATTTACAGGTACCGATATGGAAAACTTCCCGGAGACATCGGTTACCGTCACATTTACCGTTCCCTTTTCCCGTATACTTGCCCCTATTACCGCTTCTCCGTTCACAGTGGTTACCGTACCGGTCACCCGATTCTGGGCGTTGGCCAGCAGCCCCATCCCAAGCAGAAGAAAAAAGCATAGCCTACCCCATACCTGAGGTTTGAAAAAATAGATATTCATACAATAAAAAATTTAAGGTTAATTCGGTTAATTGGATCCTGCTATAATGATCAGGGCCAGGCCCGCCAGAAACAGCAGAAACATAAGATACAGGTACTTATTGGCGTCTTTCGGCGCATTTTTGAACTCTTTCCAGATAAACACACCCCATAACGCCGACACCAGCGTGGCGCCCTGCCCCAGACCGTACGACACCGCCGCGCCGGCCTTTCCGGCAGCGATCAGGTTAAAGGCATTGCCGAGGCCCCAGATCAGTCCGCCCAGGATACCCACCAGGTGAATACCAAAGCTTCCCCTGAAATATTCCCCGTAGCTGACGGGCGTTCCCTCAAACGGCCGGCGCATCACCAGGGTATTAAACAGGAAGTTGCTCACGAAGATCCCTACGGCAAAGATGAACATGGCCGTATAGGGGGTCATCTTGCCCGCTGCCGGGTTCACGAAATCTTCCAGGTCCATGGAAGCCGCCACAAAACGGTAGAAGAACGACATCAGCAAACCGGCCACCAGCGAAAGGATCAACCCTTTGGAAGACACTTTCTGCGCCTGTTTCGCCTGCTTGCCATACGCAATAGCGTTAAAGATAATGGCCACAGTGACCAGTGCCACCCCGGTAAAAAGCATGACCGGGTCGCCCTTGGAAGAGCCCATATAATTCACGATCACCCCCAGCACGAGGGCCAGGCCAATCCCCACGGGGAAGGCCACCGACAGCCCGGCGATGGAAATCGCCGCCGACAGCAGGATATTGGCGGCATTGAATACCACTCCGCCGATAAACGCGCTCCGGATATTTGTCCACTCCGCCTGCTGCAGGTCAGGCAGGAAGCTCCGCCCTGCCTCACCGAAGCTTCCCAGCGTAAAAGCCGAGATAAGCGAGAACAGCAGGATGCCCGTCACGTAGTCCCAATAGAAAAGCTCAAACCGCCACGATTTCCCGGCCAGCTTCTGCGTATTTCCCCATGACCCCCAGCAGATCATGGTGATCACACAGAAAATAACGGCCAACGCATAGTTATCTACGATAAACATATCTGTAAGTATTTAAGGTTAATTTCTGTTTTTAGGCTGTGCGGTGATCAGTTCCACGAAATGTTGCCTGGTTTTTTCCGCCTGCGCGCTGTCAAGCGTCAGGTAGCTGTGCTTCCCTCCGGGCTCAGCCACAAACGAGGTATATCCTTTGTCATCTACACTTACTTTCCCGGCGGCGCTCTCCGTAAAATACTCCGGGGAATTCTCCACCACGTACAGCAGGGCGATCAGGTCCCAGGTGGGCCGGTCGTAAGGCATATCCAGGTAGTGCTTGTAGGCTTCCACTACAGGGTGATGCGCGGTCCATTTGAAATCATTTTCTATGCTGACGGCCGGGTACTTCACGGCAATTCCTGCTTCAAACGGGGTGAAGACTAGGGGTGTAGGCCAGCTGTCGGCAATGATCTGCGCGGCAGGTATGTCTTTCACCACATTGTATTCTGCCAGCCTGTTCTCGCCGAAGCTCCCGGCCATGATAGAGAGCAGCTTTACTTTCTTGGCGATCAATTCTTTCCCGGAGAGCGGCGAATATTCGTCAGGCTCCGACTGTAGCAGGCGAAAGATATTGGTAGAGAACCCTACCGACACGATGGTCACGGAGTGATCGGGCTGAGCCTCCAGCAGCTTCCTGTACAAGGTTACCGCCTCAGGTACGGCATCGTAATCAAAAGCCGGCCGGGGGAAAAGCGGCTGACCGGTGCTGTCTTTCTGCAGGCATACGAATTCCGCATACTTGCGGGCGTCGTTCTCGCTGTCTATCCCGTTCATTACTTTGGCGATGGGGATGTCGGGATAACCGTACCACCGGTTCATCAGGTCGATATACTCCGTAGAATACCGGCTCTCTTTATTGGAGGAAACGGCCAGCAGGTTGATCTTCCCGGCATCCAGGTATTTGTAGATCATGTCCAGGGCCAGGGCATCGTCTACGTCATTGCCTATATCGGTTTCGAAGATGATGTTTGGGGAGGTGTCTGAGGCAGATTCCTGCTTTTTTGTACATCCAGCAAAAGGTAATGCCGCAAGGAAAGTAAAAATTAATAGCTTTTTCATATAAATCAGGTTGATAATTCCAGGTACTTAGTTCCAAATAGGTTTGCCACTGTCACCCTGGCTGGGCGCCCCCGAGCTGTCGAAGGGCATACCATGCTTCATTTTGTCAAAATATTTCATATCGATAATCAATGCAATTCATGTCGATACGGTAATGCCGCCTGGGCACCCATACGGGTGACCGTGATAGCTGCCGCCTTGCATGCCAACTTCACGGCTTCCACAACGCTTTTTCCCTCTGAAAGCCCTA
>JBEBRR010000110.1:0-7890 GCA_040394735.1 Leadbetterella byssophila | reverse complement strand
CCCGGCACTCCCCACCCGGAACTTGGCATAGTTTTGGCTGTGATTTTCAACAGGTCGCTTAAGTATACCCTGGCCCTGTCCTAATTTATTTTTCCGGATAAGCCGTGGTTCGGAATTTTTGGCTTGGTTATTGGTATATTCTTCAGAGGATCTTAACGAAATAGCGTATTTACTGTTGAAAATATGAAATATCTGAATTTTACTCAATTTTGGATAACCCTTGCAGCCATCTGCGGAATTTCCCTGTCGGCTTTCGCCCAGCAGGAAGTGTTTTACTCCCAGTATATGTTCAATACCATGGCTATTAACCCGGCATATGCTGGCAGCCGTGATGTGCTGAGCATTACTGCCCTGGGCCGGTACCAGTGGATGGGCGTGAACGGTTCTCCGAAAACTCACTCCCTTACCCTGGATATGCCCTTTCAGAATGAAAAGATGGGGATAGGCCTTTCGGTATATAACGACAATATCGGCCGCTGGAATACCACAGGTCTGAACCTGGCCTATGCCTACAAGTTCAAGCTTACGGAAAGAACGACCATGTCACTGGGGGTACAGCCCACCATCACCAACGTCAGCGCCAACCTTTCACAGGTGAAAACCTACGAAGGTACTGATCCTTCTTTCGAAGCAGATGTTTCCCGTTTTGTTTTCAATGCCGGGTTGGGTATGTTCATCAGCAATGACAAGGCGTATTTCGGGGTATCCGTACCCCAGCTGATTGAGCAGCGTATCTCGCCGAACCCGAACAGCGAAGGAAAGACCCAGCGACATTATTTTGCCATGATGGGCTTTGTGCTGGGTAACGGTAACTTTAAGCTGAAGCCTTCTACCGTGATAAGGGTAACAAGGGGAGCTCCTGTTGGTCTTGACGGGAACCTGAACCTCTGGTACCGCGATAAGATCGCTATAGGCTTCTCGGCACGTAAATCACAGATGGTGTTTTCAGGCACTGACCAGATGGATGCCCTGGTGGGGATGCTGGAGCTGCAGCTTACACCTCAGCTCCGGATCGGCTTTGCCTATGATACCAGCCTGGGGAAATTGAATGAGAACAGTGAAGGACAGAACTTTTATAAAAAAATAGCCGGAACCCCTACGTATGAAGGATTCCTGAGATATGAATTCGGATTCGGAAAAGATAAGATTGTTACGCCGCGCTATTTCTGATAATCCCCAAAATGAAGATGACGAACGTGAAAAATTTAACCTTTATATTGCTTTTCCTGGTGTGTGCTCAGGTAGTTTCCGCACAGAATGTTCTGATCAAAACGGCGAACCACCACTATGAAAGCATGAGCTATATAAAAGCCATAACGGCCTATGAGGAGGTTTTAAAGAAGAAAAATGTCTCCGACGTTGAAAAAGTTATGGTGATGAAAAACCTGGCGGAAAGCTATCTGAAAGTGAAAGATGCCGTCAACGCCGAGCGCGTGCTGCAGTCGCTGCTGAACTCCGGGATAGATCTGGGCACTGACCGGGCTAACCTGACGCTTTCCTATGCCCGGGCGCTGGCCAGCAATTCGAAATACAAAGAATCACAGGAACAGTTTGATAATTACCTGCTCCTCGTGGAAAATGACGAGCGGGCCAAAGGTTTCTCCCGGTTATATGAAGACATAAGCGTGCTGGCCAGAAACGTGGATTGCTATAAAGTAGATTATCTGTCTATCAATACTTCCGCTTCTGATTTCAGCCCGGTGAAATACCAGAACGGACTGGTGTTTGTCTCCAACCGGAAGAGCTCTGGCGGACTCCGGCGGGTATTTGAATGGAATAACAGTCCTTTCCTGGATCTGTATCACCTGGATGAGATATCGAAGATTTCTTCCGGCGAGGCCGGTCTGGGAGGAGCTGCATCGGCAAGGAATAGCAAAACAAAACGGACTCCGGAAGTAGGATCGGACGAATATACCATGCCAACGGCCAATGACTCGCCCACTCTGGGGGTGTTCGGTGGAGGAAATGTCAGCAGCGGTAAAAGAAATAATTATGCAGACCGTGCCCTTACGGAAAGTGACCGGATGAGCGGCCCTATCAATTCCAAATATCATGAGGGCCCCGTGGCCTTCTTCAAAGACGGAAGACGCGTGATCTTCACCCGGAACAATATGAAAGGCGGAAGCCCGAAGAAAAGTGACGACGGGATCATCAAGCTGAAAATGTATTCGGCAGAAGCCAAAAAGGATTCCTGGACCAACATTGCAGAGCTGCCGTTCAATTCTGACCAGTACTCTACCGGTCACCCGTCGCTCTCGGCCGATGAAAAGCTCCTGTTTTTTGTGTCGGATATGCCTGGCGGCTTTGGTGGAACCGATATTTATGTGTCGAAATACGAAGGCAGCGGCTGGGGAGCCCCCATTAATCTGGGCGATAAGATCAATACACCGGGAAATGAAATGTTTCCTTTTGTAGATGAGATCGGGAACCTGTATTTCTCTTCTGACGGTCACCCCGGCCTCGGCGATCTGGATATTTTTTATGTGAGAATGGAAGGAACCGGCCCGAAAGGAAAAGTGACCAACCTGGGCATGCCTATTAACTCCAGCAAGGATGATTTCGGTATCATTACCGACGGTCAGCGGAAGACGGGTTATTTCTCTTCCAACCGCAAAGAGGGCGGGGACGATGACGATATTTACAAATTTGACAGGGAATGCGAAGCGGGCTGTGAGCTGCTCATCGCCGTATACGACGCAGATACCAAAATGCCCCTGGATCATTCAAAAATCACATTCACTGACGATAAGGGGAATGAACAGACCGTAGAAACCGATGCAGAGGGAATTGTGAAGATGGATAATGTTGTGACTAATCATAATTATGCATTTAAAGCCACAAAAGAGGGGTATACCCCGAATACGGTAACGTATATGACCGAAGAATGCGATACGGAAACACCCCGCCTGGAAATACCCCTGCAAAGACCCGGGCTTGACAGCAGCGGACTCATTGCCAGAGACAGGATTCCTTCAAGCCTGAGGCCTGATGCCAAAACCTGTATCATAAGGGGTAAGGTGAAAATGCTTTCGTCAAAAGCACCCATGGAAGGAGTACTGGTTACCCTGAAAAATGAATGTGACGGTACCACCCTGACAGCCTATTCGGATAAAGACGGTAATTTTGAATTTACCGGGGTGGAGGGATGTGACTATACCCTGCAGGGTAAAAAAGACGAGTTCGGTTCGAAGAGCTCGCTGCTGCAGAAGTTTAACTGTAATGATGCGGCTAATGTAGTACCTGAGATCTATATGTTCAAAGAAGGGGATGTGGTGGAGATTGAGAACATCTACTTTGATTACGGTAAGTACTATATCCGGAGGGATGCACGGGCCGGGCTGGACAAGCTGGTCGATATCATGCGGGAGTATCCGAATATGAAAATCGAACTTCGTTCCCATACTGACAGCCGGAGCTCAAAAGAGTTTAACCAGAGGTTATCCGATAACCGGGCGAAAAGTACCGCTGAATACTTGTTCAAACGCGGTATCAGCCGTTCAAGAATCCTGGATTACAAAGGCTTCGGAGAAAGCCAGCTGGTGAATGGCTGTGCCGATGGCGTGAAGTGTTCAGAAGCTGACCATCAGCTGAACCGCCGGACCGAAATAAAAGTGGTACAGCTGCATTAATTCAGCTTCAATAAAATGAGGCCGTTTAATTTTTGTTAAACGGCCTTTTTTGTTCTATTTTAACGCAGGAAAGAATGAACAGTTCATCACTCGGAACCAGATTATGAATAAATATCTTATAGGCTGCCTGATGTTATTCAGCCTGGCATCAAAGGGGCAGATCGGTCTGCAAAACCAGTATCATTTTAATTACCTGGCTCTTAACCCTGCGCTGGCTGGAGAAAACGGGCCGTTTACCATCAAAGGAATTGTAGGTAACCAGTTTAACGGTAACCTGCGGTTTAACCAGTTAAGCCACGTGCTGGTGCTGGACGGACAGCTGTATAATAAGACAGGGCTGGCTTTTCAAAGCTCCAGCGACAATTACGGCAACAGCAGTGGGAATAACTTTACGCTGAGCCTCTCAAAAGGCGTGGAGCTGGGTGATTTCCGCCTGAAAGGAGGGATAAATACCGGGTTGGCTGTTTTACCCACCTATGCGCTGGTTTCTTCGAGTCCGAAGGTTTCATTTAACGCAGGCCTGGGGATATTTATGTCGTATAACGGCGCCTTTCTGGGAGTATCCAAACCCTCCCTGTATGTATCAAAAAATGACTTTTCGGTGAAAGAACCGTTTTATGTGAATGCCGGTTATGCTTCCGGTGATGAGAATTTTGTCAGCTACAATGCCAATGTACTCTGGTCCGGACTGGAAGGCAGAAATAATTTTGACATCAACCTGAAGCTCTGGTTTAACAAGCGCCTGGCGCTGGGCGGCTCCTACCGCATTAATAAAATATTCGATTATTATACTAAGGAGAAATCATTTATCCCCACTGCCGAATACAAATTTACCGAAGACCTGACCCTGGGCCTGGCCTATAATACCAACACCCTTCGGTACTCTACGGCCCCTATCACCGGTAACCCGAATTTCAGGATGAACGGGATCTTCCAGTTTTACCTGAAATACAACCGCCGCGACAGGAGCGGGGACAGCTGGTATTATGACCGGTTTTGATTGATTTAGATAGTTGTTTAATTATTTAAATAAAATACTTCTTTTTTCTTTACTCCCGAAGGAAAATGATCAGAAAATGTTGAAAAAAGCTGCAGTTTTCGGGTAAAGCGCAGGAAAAAATTGTGTTTTAAAAATAAAAGCGCGTAGTTCGCAAAGTAATCCGTTCATAGGGTAAGATTCTTCAAATAGTAAGCAGTTTTATAACAAAATAAGTGTTAAGAGAAAACTAAAAATAATGGACCAGTTTTCATACATTGCCAATGGCGACGTCTCGGCCATTGAAGCTTTATACAAACAATATTTACAGGATCCGGCATCGGTAGACAAAAGTTGGGAGTTCTTTTTCAAAGGTTACGAATTTTCCAGCTCCTGGGGAGGCGGTAACGCGAAAAGTGCCCCCTCATTATCAGAAGACACACTGAAAAAAGAGCGGGAGGTAGTTCACCTGATCCGGGGATACCGCTCGCGCGGACACCTGCTTTCCCAGATTGACCCGATCTACCCGGTACGGAAATACAATGCCAACCTGGACCTGAAATTTTTCGGGCTCAGTGAGGCGGATTACGATACCGTTTTTGAGGCGGGTGTGGAGGTATTCGGCCGGCCGGCCTCCCTTCGCGAGATAGAGACTTTTCTGAAGAATGTTTACGGCGGAAAAATGGGTTACGAATACCTGTATATCCGGAACTCAAAGATCAAAAACTGGCTGAGAAACAAGGTAGAATCAGATTACCTGAATCATAAGCCTTCCAAAAGCCAGAAAGGCAGGATCCTGGCCCAGCTGAATAAAGCAGTGGCCTTTGAGAACTTTCTGCATACCAAATTCCTGGGTAAGAAACGGTTCTCGCTGGAAGGCGGGGAGTCTACCATTCCTGCCCTGGATGCGGCTATTCAGCACGGTGCCCAATTAGGTGTGGAGGAAGTGGTGATCGGTATGGCTCACCGGGGGCGGCTGAACGTGCTTACCAATATCATGCAGAAGCCGTATGAGCAGGTATTCAACGAGTTTGAGGAGAATGTTCCCACGCTGGAGTTCAGTGACGGTGACGTGAAATACCACATGGGATACTCGTCACAGATAGAGACCGAGGATGGTCATAGGGTATCGCTGAAGCTGATGGCCAATCCCTCGCACCTGGAAACGGTAGACCCCGTGGTGCTGGGCTATGCACGGGCGCGCGCCGATGCTCATTTTGAGAGTGCCGGTACCAAATACAACGACTTTGATGACATTTATGATAAGATCCTGCCCATCATTATCCACGGTGACGCCTCACTGGCAGGGCAGGGGATCGTTTATGAAGTGAACCAGATGTCTAACCTGCCGGGTTATTATGTAGGCGGGGCCATTCACTTCGTGATCAATAACCAGATTGGTTTTACCACGGACAATTTTGATGCACGTTCCAGCATTTACAGCTCGGATGTGGCCAAAATGCTCGATACCCCCATCCTGCATGTGAACGGAGATGATCCGGAAGCGGTGGTATACGCCATGGAGCTGGCCGTGGAATTCCGGCAGCACTTTAATAAAGATATTTATATCGATATGATCTGTTACCGTAAATACGGGCATAATGAAGCGGATGAACCGCGCTTTACGCAGCCCGGAATGTACGAGATCATCTCGAAGCACTCGTCACCGAGAGAAATTTATATCGAGAAACTGAAATCGGACGGCACCATTACGGATGACGACGCGAAGAAGCTCAAGGAGCAATTTGATAATAATCTTCAGGACCTACTGTCGAAAGTGAAGCAGAACCAGCTTCCTTACGAGCTGCCCAAACTGGAGAGAGACTGGGCGGAGCTCCGGCGGTCTACCGTTGGGGATTTCGACAGCTCACCGAAAACAGGAATCAGCAAAGAGGAAATTGAAATAGTGGGGAATGCCCTTTCTTCGGTACCGGAAGGATTTACACCGATCAAGCAGATCGAAAAGGTGCTGGAGGAAAGGAAGGAAATCTTCAGCGGCAGAAAGCCGTTTAACTGGGCGGCTGCCGAGCTTCTGGCTTACGGATCCATCCTGGCGGAAGATAAATGGGTGCGGATGTCCGGTCAGGATGTGCAGCGCGGAACTTTCTCTCACCGGCACGCCATCCTGCACGATGTGAAGAACTATAAATGGTACAATAACCTTTCGCATATCAAGCCGGTACAGGGCAAATTCGAGATTTATAACTCCCTGCTTTCCGAATATGCGGTAATGGGATTTGAATACGGCTATGCCCTGGCCAACCCGAATGCCCTGGTAATCTGGGAAGCGCAGTTCGGTGACTTTGCCAACGGTGCGCAGATCATGATTGACCAGTTTGTAGTAGCCGCCGAATCGAAATGGAACCTCATGAACGGACTGGTGCTTCTGTTGCCTCACGGCTATGAGGGCCAGGGACCCGAACACTCCAATGCCCGGCCTGAAAGATTCCTGCAGCTGGCCGGTGAATATAACATTTATGTATGTAACTGTACCACGCCCGCTAACTTCTTCCATATGCTGAGAAGGCAGCTGGCGCTTCCTTTCCGGAAACCCTGTATTCATATGTCGCCGAAGTCGATGCTGCGGCACCCGCTGGCTGTGTCTGACATCAGCGAGTTTGAAACGGGCACATCCTTCCGCGAAGTGATCGGTGATGACTCGGCAAATCCGAAGAAGGTGAAACGGGTATTGCTGTGTACCGGTAAGATCTATTATGATCTGCTGAAACGCAGGACCGATACCGGGCGGGAAGACATCGCCATCGTACGGATGGAGCAGCTGTATCCTTTCCCTAAAGTACAGCTGACGGCTGAGCTGGATAAATATCCGGGGGCTGAACGGGTATGGGTGCAGGAAGAGCCGCTGAATATGGGCTACTGGTCGTATCTGAAAAGGGAATTCGCAGACGGGATAAGTGAAGTGCTTTCGCGGAAAATCAGCGCGTCTCCGGCTACAGGTTATACCAAAAACCACAACGAGTTCCAGAATAAAATCATTGACAAAGCATTTGAACTGAACAAATAGGATAATTATATGGCTATTGAAATGAAAGTACCCTCGGTAGGCGAGTCAGTTACAGAGGTGACTATCGCATCTTGGGTAAAAAAAGACGGTGACCTGGTTAAAATGGACGAGGTGATCTGTGAACTGGAATCTGACAAAGCTACTTTTGAGCTTCCGGCCGAAGCAGACGGGATCTTGAGAATAGTAGGCCAGGAAGGAGATACATTAAGCATAGGAGAGGTGATCTGCAGGATTGAAGCGGCCGACGGAAAATCTGCTCC
>JBEBRR010000109.1:0-8421 GCA_040394735.1 Leadbetterella byssophila | reverse complement strand
TCCTGCCCCGGTAACTGTCCAGAACATAGATGATTGACCGGTAAGACTGCTTAACCGCCTCTGCCAGCTCTTCCGGCCCCATCCATACCAGCTCTTCAATTCCCTCTTCTGTCTGAGGAGCCATCTTCGTATCCGAGATCAGCTTCATGCTATACCATTTGGTGCGCTTGATCACCAGCTTTCCCTTCATGAAATAGGTATGCCAGGTAGTGACCAGCTTCCGTTCCGTGAATACGGTAATATTGCATTCCTCCTCCACTTCACGGATAGCGGTGATCTCTGATTTCTCTCCCTTCTCTGCTTTTCCCTTGGGAAGATCCCAGAATCCCAGTCGTTTCATCATCAGCACCTTTCCGGCATGATTCTCCACCACACCCCCCGCAGCTTTCACAAACTGGAGCTCCTTTTTAAGATACTTCCTGAATTTTTTCCGGTCTTTTACCACAAAATATACTTCTGTCAGTGCTGAAGAGCTGTTTACCTGGAGATACTCCACAAAGTTCAGGATACTCCTGTGCCCCGCATTTCTGACCAGGGGAGAGCCGGTCATCTCGCTGAACCTGACAATATCTTTTTTGAGATCAATGATCTGTGAACCGGCAATGTTTCGGGGCTCTTCAAGAATATGAACGGGAATGTTACTGACAAAAAGGATCATGCTGTAATAAAAATGCAAAGGTAAAAGGTAGGTGCCGATTAATTTTATATCCCCGAATCTTAAATGAGATATTTTTTTTGTTACTTTGCAGTTAAAACAAGTTAGGTAAGTAGGTACTTATCTTTTTCTAAATGGAAATATTTATAATTCTGTTCCTGATTCTGCTGAATGGAATGTTTTCGATGTCTGAGATCGCTTTGGTCTCATCTCGTAAAGCCAAACTCGAAATAGCCGCGAAAAATGGAAAGAAAAGTGCCGCCGAGGCACTCGAACTGGCCAATTCTCCTGCCCGTTTTTTATCTACTGTACAAATTGGAATCACTGTTATAGGAATTCTGACCGGTATTTATTCCGGTGATACTTTCAAAGGTTACCTGATCCCCTACCTGGTGGAAGCCGGGCTTCCCACTCAATATGCCGACAATGTGGCTGTGGCTATGATCACGGTGATCGTCACTTTTCTGACGCTGATTTTCGGCGAGCTGGTGCCCAAGAGAATAGGCATGGCCATTCCGGAAGATATAGCCACCATCGTGGTAAGGCCCATGAATATCCTTTCGAAGACAGCATCGCCTTTCATCTGGCTGTTAAGCAAGTCTTCCGACCTCATTTTTAAAGTGATCGGCCTTAAGGAAAACGACAACTCGGTAACAGAGGAAGAGATCAAGAACATCATCCAGGAAGGCGCCTCTGACGGTACCATTGAAGAGATCGAGCATGAAATTGTGCAGAACGTGTTTCAGTTGGGTGACCGGAAGATCACCTCGCTGATGACCAGCGTAAACGACATCAGTTACCTGGATCTGGACGATGCTCCGGAGGAAAACCGCGAAAAAATCATTGAGAAGAAACATTCCATTTACCCGGTCTGCAAAGACGGCATCAACGATATCAAGGGCCTACTGTATATCAAAGACCTCTTGGGAAAATCACTTGACGAAGAGCTTCAGAACCTGGAGCCTATTCTCCGGCCGGCCCTGTATATTGCAGAGAACAACCATGCTTACCAGGTACTCGAAAAATTCCAGGAAGAACGGATTCACTTCGGTGTAATTGTGGATGAATACGGCTCGGTGGTGGGAATTGTGACCATGAATGACATCCTGGATGCGCTGGTGGGCGATATCTCTGAAACCAATGAGTTTGAATACGAGATCATTGAACGGGAAGACGGCAGTTTCCTGATTGATGCGGCCCTGCCTTTTGATGATTTTCTCTCCGACTTTGAAATTGACCTGCCTAACCGTAAAGAATACAGCGGGTTTGATACCATGGGCGGATTTGCCCTCCATATCCTTAAAGAGATTCCTACTACCGGTGAGAAGTTTTACTGGCAGGATTTTGTCTTTGAAATTATAGACATGGACAAAAACCGGGTAGATAAGATGCTGGTAAGCAAAACCAATCCTGACGAATGAACACTGCACGAAAGATTGCATCGATCCTGCTCAAAACCCGGGCGGTTAAACTCAGTCCGCAAAAACCCTTCCAATGGAGCTCCGGCTGGAACTCGCCCATTTATTGCGACAACCGGATCACCCTCTCGGATGTAGAAGCACGTACTTTTATCAAGAAAGCTCTGGCCAAAGCCATTAAGAAAGAATTCCCGGAAGCCTCCGCTATTGCCGGTGTAGCTACTGCCGGAATAGCCCAGGGTGCCCTGGTAGCCGATTATCTCGGGCTTCCGTTTGCCTATGTTCGCCCAAAACCCAAAGAGCATGGCATGGGTAACCAGATAGAAGGCCGAATGGAGCCCGGAAGCAAAGTGGTAGTGCTGGAAGATCTCGTATCTACAGGAGGCAGCTCCATCAAGGCAGCAGAAGCCTTACAGGCCCAGGGATTTGAAGTACTCGGAATGATCGCTATTTTCACCTACGGCTTCAAAGCTGCCGAAAAGAACTTCGCTGAAAAACAATTGAAGCTGGTTACTCTCAGTAACTACTCTTACCTGATCGATGAAGCCGTGAAGCAGAGCTATGTAAGTCCTGACGACCTGGATCTCCTGAAAAAATGGAGAAGGAAGCCGGAAGCCTTTTGAAAAGGATTTGTTAATGGCCGGAATCTGCGCTAACCTTCTCCTTCGGAAGGGGTCTAAACCGATATAAATATTACTACTCCTATGAAAACTATAATGGTCATCCTGGCCCTGTGGGTTTGCTTCAGCTGTGCATCCGTAAAAAAGGAGCTTGATAACGGCCGCTATAAAGATGCTGTTTCGCTATCTGTTTCAAAGCTGAAGGGAAAGAAAAAGAAATCCCCCAAATTTGTACTGGGCCTCGAAGAAGCCTATGAATACTATCTCCAGGAAAAGCTGACCGAGGCAGAGAACCTGAAACGGAAGCCGGTAGAGGGCGCTGATCTGAAGCTTCTGAAAATATACGAAGAAATAGAAAATGTTCAGGCTTCCATACGCCCGCTGCTGCCGCTGACCGACAAAAACGGCTACCGTGCCGACATTCAGTTGACTGACCTGAGCGTAGAGCTGGCCCAATACCGGAACAAGGCGGCGGATTTCCTGTATGCCAACGCCCTGGAGAACCTCGAAATAGGGGCGAAAGGCAATAAAACGGCAGCCCGGGATGCCTACCTGAGCCTGAAAGAAATGGAAGGTATTGCCGGCAGCACCGCTCACATCCGCAAGCTCCAAGACGAGGCCAGAGCGCTGGGTACCACCCACCTCCTTCTGGAGACCGAGATCAGCCCGAAGATCAGCCTGAGTAAGGCAGGAACAGAATTCTTCCGCGATATGAAGGCCGAGAAGCTCGACAAAACCTGGCAAACCGTACACCTCTCTCCTGACCACCGTCAGAAATATGACTATGAAATTACGCTGGTATTGAATGACTTTGTGATTTCACCGGAAAAAGAAAGCACCCGGGAGTACCAGGACAAAAAGGAGATAGAAGAAGAAGTAGCCTCTTCTTCACGAAACAATGAAAAGATCAAACGTAAAAAAGAAGTAACTGCCGACGTCATTGAGCTTTACCGGTTCAAGGAAGCCGTGGTCAGGGGGCAACTGATCATTTACGACAGAAACAGCCGTAAAGAAGTGTATAATGAGGAAGTGAACGCAGTGCAGACGTTTGAAAACTACGCCTCCACCTTCAAAGGTGACAAAAGGGCTTTAAGTGAAGTGACTCTGAAACGCATTGGTGGTAAGCCGGTGCCTTTTCCGGGTAACGAGCGTATCCTGACAGATGCCCTGGCCCTCCTGAAAAAGGATATGCTGGCCAGGGCCGCAAGCCGCTATTCCGCTTTCTGAGGCTTCAGATACCAGTCTTTGTATCTTTTCAGGGCTTCCAGGAAATAGTAATCGGCGTAAATGAGCGGGACATCCAACTCCGAATTCAAAGGCAACGCGCCTACGCTGTGCTTCAAAAGAAAGCCCCCGTTCTCACCATACCCTGCACGGTACCTGTCAGAAGCAAGTGAACGCAGCATATGCGTGGCATCGCGCAGGTACCTGTCTTTTTCTTCTCCTGAAGTGTACTGCCCCAGTTCCAGTAAAGCAGAGGCAATAATGGCTCCGGCAGAAGCATCCCGCAGGGCCTTAGGCTGCAGAGGCGCGTCAAAATCCCAGTAAGGAATCTTATCTTCCGGCAGGTTGGGATGATCCAGGATAAACCCGGCAATGCCTCTGGCCTGTTTCAGGTAGACGGGATCTTTGGTTAAGCCGTACAGCATGGTATACCCGTAAAATGCCCAGGCCTGTCCGCGTGACCACGCCGATGTGTTGGCGGCTCCCTGCCAGGTGGCTTTCCGCCGGGGCTGGCCCGTTTCCAGGTCATAATCCACCACATGATACGAGCTGTAGTCGGGCCGGAAATGATTTTTAATCGAAGTATTGGCATGTGTAACGGCAATTTCCCTGAATTTTGCATCTCCCCCGTTCTGCGCCGCCCAGATCATCATTTCGAGGTTCATCAGGTTATCAATGATTACCGGGCAATTGAAATAATCGTTTTTGTTCCATGACTGGATGGAAAGAATCTGCGGCCGGTAACGGGTAGCAAGAGCTTTCGCACCGTTTAAAATGATCTGCTTGTATTCTTCCCTGCCGGTAATCCGGTAGGCATTCCCAAAACTGCAGTGGATCATAAAGCCGAGGTCATGATTACCGGTAAAATGCTGATTGGGTTCAATAACGCTGAGGGCACGTTCGGCTTCCTTACGGATAGCCTCGCTTCCTGTCTGTTCATAAATATACCAGAGGCTCCCGGGATAAAAACCTGAACACCACCAGGTAATGCCGCGGGCATCGAATTTCCCCGTTTTTTCATTATACGATTGAGGCATCTTGTCAGGTGTGGTATTCTGCTTCATCATAAAGCGGTACTGCTCTTCCGCAAAAGCAAAGTTTTCACTGATCAGCTTGTCCATTCCTTCCTGTCCGTACAGAACAGAGGAGCACAACAGCAGAAAACACAAGAGTCTTATTTCTTTCATTTGGTGATATATTAGTTCCGAGTAATGAGTTCTGAGTGGGGAGGAATGAATAAGGGTCTGTTAACCGTCAACTGCTCCGAATACCCCGCTGCTCAGGTAGCGGTCTCCTCTGTCGCAACAGATAAAGACGATAATGCCCGACTCCAGCTCTTCTGCCAGCTTCAGCGCCACGTGTGCCTGTCCGCCGGAGCTGACCCCTGCAAATATGCCTTCCTCTTTTGCCAGCCTGACCGCCATGTTTTTAGCCTCTTCCTCCGAAACGTCAAAAATAGTATCTACTCGGGCCGGGTCAAAAATTTTGGGGAGATATTCCTCAGGCCAGCGGCGGATTCCGGGAATAGAAGCGCCTTCCGATGGCTGGCAGCCCACGATCTGAACAGCAGGGTTCTGCTCTTTCAGGAACATGGATGTTCCCATAATGGTGCCGGTGGTTCCCATAGAGGCCACGAAATGAGTGATCTCTCCTTCCGTATCCCGCCATATCTCAGGGCCCGTGGTTTTATAGTGGGCCAGGTAATTATCAGGGTTGGCAAACTGGTTAAACTGGTAATAATCTTCCTGCCGGCCCTTTTCATCTGCATAGTCCCTGCAGGCCTCTATAGAATCCAGCAGGGTAACCTTAGCGCCGAAAGCCTCCATGGTCAGTACCCTTTCCCGGGTAGAATTAGCAGGCATAACCAGCTCTACAGGATATTTGTAAAGAGAAGCCAGCATGGCCAGGGCAATTCCCGTATTGCCGCTGGTAGCCTCAATAAGCTTTATCCCGGGCCGGATCTCTCCCCGCTCCACGGCACTGCGGATCATGTTGAGCGCGGGGCGGTCCTTTACGCTTCCGCCCGGATTATTCCCTTCCAGCTTTCCAAAAACCTTTACGCGCGGATTGGGATTCAGGTTTCTGACCTCCGCCAAAGGCGTATTTCCGATCAAATCTGTTAAGAGCATATTTAAATTTTATACTTTGGCCTTATTTTGTACGATGTAAATGGCAAAACTAAGGCATTCTCTAAAAATATGAGCGCTTAATTAACTTTTTTTAAAGACGGATGCAACATCCCCGGGCAAGGGGTGTCTTTATATTGAAACCTAAATAAAATTGCAATTTTTTACGCGTCAGGACGAGACCGCTAAGCTCGTAGAATTATGCCGTAAGGGAAATTCGAAGGCTCAGTATGAACTGTACAGGCTTTATTCCAAGGCCATGTATAATACCTCGTTGCGGATTGTGGGAAACCGGGAGGAAGCAGAAGACATACTCCAGGAGGCCTTTTTAGATGGTTTCATAAAGATTGACTTCTACCGCGGTGAATCTACGTTCGGGGCATGGCTGAAGTCGATTGTAGTGAATAAGAGCATTGCCAGGCTCAGGAGCCGCCGGCTGCATTTTGAGCAGACCGACCCGTTTCAAGCGGAGCCGACAGACGATAAGAACGATGATTTTGAAGAGAATGTCAATACAATACAAATTTTGAAAATGCTGATGAACGAGTTATCTCCCGGATATCGCCTGGTGTTGAGCCTGTATCTTTTTGAAGGATATGACCATAAAGAGATCAGTGAGATACTGGGGATATCGGAGGTGACGTCACGCTCTCAGTTCATACGGGCCAAACAAAGGCTACTGGAACTATACAAGGCAAGAAGATGAAACTCGAAGAATATATACAACATCACAAAGCTTCATTTGAGGAAGAAGTTTCTCAGGAAATGTGGACGAAAATCCGGGCGCAGCTGCCGCACCGCAAAACTCCCTGGAACACTTATCTCCGTTATGCGGCCGCTTTACTGGTGTTCCTCGGGGCGGGTTACCTGATCGGCGTGGAAACCGGAACCCGGGAAATAACCGAGCTGGAAAGCTATGACGCCGCCCTGGTGACCTACACCCATAAGGTGGATCAGAAGAAAGCCCGTCTGGAAACACTGGTGAGTAACCAGCCGGAGCTGGAAGAGACCTTCAGCCGGGATCTTTCAGACCTGCAGCAGGACTTTGAATACCTCAAATCCCAGCTGGCGAACAACCCGAACAGCGAGGCCATTATCAGTGCCATGATCAAAAACCTGGAATGGCAGATTGAGCTGCTTAACCAGCAAACCAGGATAGCAGAAAAGCGTACCCAGAATTATTTGTAGAGGCGCCAAATTTTGCACCTCCGGACCTGAAACATGTATACGAAAAAATGACCTGTTTAAACACCCCCGATAATGAATAAAATCCAAAATTCATTACCCGGAACCCGGAACTAATGTACTCGGAACTAATTATTTATACCGATGAGAAAAGTAATTTGTTTATTTTTAGTACTCTCTGCCGGGACCGCATGGGCCGAACCCGGCACCTGGATCGAAAAGGTAAAACAATTTAACCTGAGCTTTGACGCAAAGAATATAGTTCAGGTAAATGTTACCAACCAGTTCGGTAACGTAAAAGTGGTGCACTGGGATAAAAAAACCATCAAAGTAGATGTAACCGTAAAGGCAAACGCCGTCAACAATACATTAATTGAACGGTATCTCGACAATATCGATATCAAGAACAATGTTAAAAATAACGTGCTGGTTCTCCACACCTGGATAGGCAGCTCAGCTCTGATTCAGACGCGCGACCGCAAGACCAGCTATTGCACGGTAGACTATGTCATCTACATGCCTGACCATATTAACCTGCAGGTGAATAACAGCTTCGGCGATGTGGAGCTGCCTGCATTTTATGCTCCTTTACAGGTGAGCGTACAGCACGGTAACCTGAAAGCGCCGGTCATCAATAATACCCACAGCAATGTAACCATGCGGTTCAGCACCGCCCAGATCCGCGAGCTGGTGGGAGCTACCCTCCATTCCGTTAACTCCAATGTGAGAATTTATACGGCCAGGAATGCTGATCTCAATTGTGAAAAAGGGGTGTTGATAGCAGAAAACCTGGAGAACATAAAAGGCTTCCTTAAATATTCAAAATCCTATTTAAATAACCTCGGTGAAGAGATAGAACTGAATGTATCTTTCACCAATGACCTGAAGCTGGGCAATCTCAACCAGGACCTGAAAAAGCTGCTGATCAACACCAATTATTCTGACATCCAGATTCCCTCTTTCAACGGGGTTTTAAATGTTCAGACCACCAACGGGCAATTCTTCCTGGGCCAGGGCGTAGATGCCAAAGTCAAGAAAGATGCCAGCAGGGGCAGCGAAAATACCCGTTATTTCAATGCCGTGATCGGTGAAGATGACACACCTAAACGGCTGATCATTATTAAGGCGAATAACGGGGACGTGAAGGTCAGGAAATGATTTTAAAATTGTAAATGCTTAATTGTAAATTGTTA
>JBEBRR010000108.1:0-8675 GCA_040394735.1 Leadbetterella byssophila | reverse complement strand
AGATAGATGTAACGGCAGCGGGCAGCTATGAGGTAACGGTAACGGCCCCGAACGGTTGTACCGAAAAAGCCACGGCGGTAGTCAATGAAGACAAAGATGTGGAGACGATTACGGCTACCGGCGGTACGCTGACCTGTGAAGTGAATAGTGTGACGTTGAAAGCCACGGGCAATGCGGCGAAATACGAATGGAGCCTGGGCGGCACGAAAGTGGGCGAAGGCAAAGAACTGTCGGTAAATGTAGCGGGTATATATACGGTAACGGTAACTTTCGCCAACGGTTGTACTACTACAGCGCAGGCAGAGGTTACTACCGATAATGACAAGCCGACGGTGATCCTGGAAACAGGTAAGCTGACCTGTGAGACGAAGAAAGTAACGGTAGCAGCTGCAGCTACAGGCAATGGAATTACTTACAAGTGGACAGTACCGGCCGGGGCAACAGATCCGGGCAATGTGGCCTCGTTTGAAACTTCGGTTCCGGGAGTATATACTGTAGAAGTAACTTCTGCGAATGGTTGCAAAGCCAGCGACCAGATCGAAGTTCAGCAGGATACCAATGTGCCAACGGTAACGGTGGGAGATAAGATCATGGCCTGTGGAGAAACGGAAGTAACACTGACAGCAGAAGGTTCTGCGGGGGTAACATATAGCTGGACGGGTCCGGAGGGCTTTACGGCTGCTACGAAAGAGATCACGGTAAGCAAGGCAGGAACGTACACGGTAACGGTAACGGCTCCTAACGGTTGTACAGCAACGGATGAGGGCAAAGTAACGAAGCAGGATAAGCCGGAGCCACCGCTATCGGGGCCTCACAAAGTATGTTACGGAGAGGAGGTCACGCTGGCTGCAACGTGTGCATCGGGAACGGTGAGATGGTATAGTGATGCTGCGCTGACGCAGGAGATTACAACGCTGACGTTTGCAGCACAGCAGACCCATACCTACTACGCTGTATGTGCTACGCAGGATTGTGTGAGCGAGCCGACAGAATCGGTGGTGACCGTAACACCGGACTTCCCGGCACCGGTATTAACAGCCACGCCTGAAGAAGTGATCAAAGGAGAGAGCAGCACCTTAAGCGGCAGCTGTGAGACGGGTACGCTGGTATGGTACAAAGATCCGGCTCTTACGGAGGTTCTGGGTACGGGCGAAACACTGGTGGTGACACCGGAGACGACCACCACGTACTATGCAGCCTGTGAGGTGGAAGACTGTAAGAAGCCATCGGAAGTAGTTGTTAAAGTAAAAGACCAGATATTTGACCTGGCGCTGAGAAAGACCATTAAGGGTGGCGGCAAGAATCCGGTAGTGAACCCGGGAGCGGGTATCACGTTTGAGATAGAAGTATTCAACCAGGGAAATGTGGCGGCCAGCAATATCCAGGTGACAGATTATATCCCGGCCGGACTGACGCTGAACGATGCGGACTGGACGGCTGCCGGAGGTAAGGCCACGCTGAATACAAAGATTGCAAGCCTTGCTGCAGGAGCGGGCACTAAAGTGGAGATCACCTTCACGGTGAATACCGACTTTACCGGTAAGGCAGTGAATGCCGCTGAGATCAGCAGTGCAGACGGAGGAGATGATATCGACTCTACCCCGGATGATAACCCGGGTAATGACGGTACCCCGAAAGACGATGAGATCAATGAAGACGGTAAGAAAGGAGGAGATGAGGACGATCATGACTTCGAGGAGATCACGGTAGAAGCTACCCCTGTTTTTGACCTGGCGCTGAGAAAAACGCTGAAAACGGGTCAGAATGCGGTCTTCAAACCGGGCGACAACGTGACGTTTGAGATCACTGTGTTTAACCAGGGAAATGTAGATGCTACGGATATCGACCTGGTGGACTACATACCTACAGGACTGACGCTGAACGATGCTAACTGGACGTTGGACGGCAGCAAGGCGAAATGGACAGGAGCGATTGCTTCGCTGGAAGCGGGAGCCCAGGCGACCGTATCGATCACGTTCACCCTTAATAATAATGCAGTGGGGCCCGTGATTACCAATGTTGCGGAGATCAGTGGTGCGAAGAATGACAAAGGCCTGGAAGATATTGACTCTACACCGGATGACAATAAGGATAATGACGGTACTCCTAAAAATGATGAGATCAATGAAGACGGTAAGAAAGGTGGAGACGAGGATGATCATGACATTGAGCCGATCACGGTATGTCCGGATCAGAAATGTCTGACCGCTAAGATAAAAGTGAAGAAGTAATTCCTATCTTTCAAAATATATGTACAAATGCAGAAACGCCGGAGGTTTTACCTTCGGCGTTTTTTTAGGGGTTATACGTGGTTAAATTTTATACCAGTCCTTTGGTATAGGCGATTTTAACGGCCTGGGTACGGTTGCTGACATGCAGTTTCTGGTAAATGCTGATACAATGCTTCTTAACCGTATTCGGACTGATAAACAGCCGTTCACCGATCTCCTTGTATTCCAGGCCTTCCGTAAGCAGCTCAAGGATCTCTTTTTCCCGTTGGCTGAGCCGGAAAATGTCGGTTTGTCCGGTTTTAACCGGGTCTTTGGCCCGGAGCATCTGCAATATCTTGTAGGCAATACTGGGAGAAATGGGACCTGCCCCGCTCTCCTGCAGGTTTAAAAGCATTTCAGCCAGCACCTCACCGCTTTCTTCCTTTAAAAGATAGCCGCTGGCGCCGGCCTTGATGGCCTGGAAGATCTTTTCTTCGTCGTCAAAAATAGTAAGCACCACAAACCGGATGCCCGGGTAAAGCGATGAAGCCGTGGCAATGGCAGCTACACCGTTGATATTCGGCATTTCCAGGTCCATTAACACAATATGCGGAAGATCATCCGGATGTACCCCCTGCATTTTGTCAAGAAAAACGCTCCCATCTTCAGCTTCTAGGACTACGGAGAAAAAAGGATTTACGGATAATTTTTCGATTACCATCCGCCGGTTTCTCAGCTTGTCGTCCACAATCGCAATACGTATCATAAGCCTGGGTTTTCAGTGATAAAGTTGATGGGTTTCAGCGGCTTTGTCAATACTCCTTTTGGATAGTTTTACAGCCGGCATTATACCAGCGGAATCTCTATAACAGCCCGTGTACCCTGGTGACTGACCAGCTCAAACCGGAATCCCGAACTCTCCGACCGCTGCCGCATGTGGGATAGCCCGTAGCTTTCTCCTTTCAGCTGTTCCGGTGAAAAACCGGTTCCGTTATCGGCCACAGACAGCCGCCAGGAGGAGGCATCCGGCTCCGATACGATCCGGATGACGGTTCCCCGGCTATGCCGGGCCGAATTGTTAACGGCCTCCTGGATGATCATCAGGATATTCAGGGCTTTGGCAGAGGGCAGGAGGAACCTTGCGGGCGGGGCTCCGCTGATCTCAAACCGGATATTTGTATAGGTCCTTTTCATCCGGGCAATAAAGTTCAGAATTCTCAGCCATACATTTTCTGCTGAAACATCAGCAGACTTCAAAGCCCACAAAGTTTCTCTCAGGAAAAAAAGCATGTCTTTGGCCGAATCATTCAGATGACCAATGAGCCCGGCATCTGCCTGCACATCAGCTCTGAGCTGTTCAGCCGTATGCAGGATCACATTAGCCTGTACGCCCAGGTGATCGTGAAGATCGGCCGCCAGTCGTCTCCTTTCATTTTCTTCCGCCTCTTTTACTGCCAGTTCGGCCTTTCGTTTTTCTTCTTCCTGCACATAACGGAGCTCCAGTTTCCGGGTCTTATTATAGCCGTTAAACCAGATCCCGGCAGAGATGGCCAGGAAAGCGGCGGTAATCAGTATGGTGTAGAACTGAAAATTCTTCTTGTCAAGGGATGCTTCCTTTCGGGCCAGTTCTATTTCCTGTTTCTGCAGGTTATATACGGCATCCAGTTTTTCAATTTCCCCGTCGAGGTTTTGCAGGTAAAGAGAGTCTTTTACTTTCAGGAGCTGCCTGAGGGTAGTGGCCAGCGCCTGCTGGTCACCGGCTGCTTCATAATTCTGGCATAATGCCTTATAGGCCAGCGTGGAAATAGAGAAGCCCAGCTTTCTCTCCCGGCATATCTTCAGAGCCTCCCGGCAGACCTCAATCCCTTTGTCAGGCTGACCGGTAGTAGCGTAAAATGTACCCAGTACGGTAAGATCAGATACAATAAAAATCGGTTCATTCCCCATTTTACGTACCTCCACTCCTTTTTTCAGATAATACTCCGCTTTTTCAGGATCATTCATATAGCTGTAATAATATCCCGTAAGTATGAGTGACTGGCAATAAAATAAAAGGTTCTCATTTCCCCGGGCCATATTCAGGGCTTCTGTAGCATACCGAATACAGGAATCGGCATACACCTGATCACGTGCCTGCTCATACAAATGAATAAAAGCAATCGACTTGTTGGATAAAGCCCGGATATAGGCGTTCTTCTCTTCCATCGTTTGCGGAGTCCGGTTCAGCGCCAGCGAGCGGTTCGCCCATTCTATCTCTTTTTCGAAATGCTCCATACCGCCGTAAGCCACCGCTATCTCATTCAGGATATCGATTTTTGGAGGAGTATCTTTCACTTCCTGAAGAAGCTCATACATATTTTTCAGGCTTAGATTAGGCCGGTTCTTTTTGTAGAGGTTATTGGCGTAAGTTATTCTTAAACGAATATACTGAGACCTGTACCTGCTGTTTTCTTTCAGCAGGTCAAGAAAGGGTTGAATGTATTTTTCGCAGCTATCCAGCTGGCCCCGGGTCATGAGGCCCCAGGCATAGAAATTGCAGGCCTCGTAATAGTGCGGCTTATGGTTCATTTCTTCTGCCAGTTTCATGGCCCGGGCTGAATAGGCGCAGAGGGTATCTCCGCTGAGGGAATATTTTTCTTTACACAAAGCCAGTAAAGCCTCCAGGCGCTCTTTACGGGAATCCGGGGGCAAAGCCTGAAGGCGGTCTTTCAGATGATCTATCCTGGCCGTCTGTGAAAACAACGGCTGGCAAATGGAGAAAAGCAGGAGCAGAAGTATAATCCTGGCCATGAAAGTGCATTAAAATCACCCGCGAAGATAATGATATGCCTGTATAAATGAGGAACTTAGTACTAAATTAATGCACAGCCCGAAGCAAAACTATCCAAATGGAGTATTGCCCCTGATTTCAATAAACAGGACTTTTGAACGCAATTGTGAAGACCCATTCTTAAAGCGTCATGGTTATGTATAAACAACTACTTTCTTTTTGTATCTGTTTACTGGGAGGAATAACGGGTTATGCCCAGAACCTTCATCCTGACTGGATACGCCAGTCCGGAAGCGCCGGAACCAGCCAGTCGCGTCAGCAGATAGCAGTGAGCGGGAATTACCTATACTCAGTGATTTTATTTAATGACACCGCAAATTTTGGCGCGGAAAACTTTACCAGCCACGGGAAAGGCGATATGGCTATTTCGAAATTTGATCTTACCGGTAATCCTGTCTGGACAAGGGTTATAGGCGGAGAAGAAGACGATTACGTGGAAAGTATAACTGCCGACGCGTCGGGCAATGTATATGTAACGGGATCTTTCCGCAGAACGGTAGACTTTGATCCGGGCGCGGGTGTCCATCACCTGACAGCTACCGGCGCTTTGAGTTATCCTGAAAGCACTGATGAGGATATCTTTATCCTGAAGCTTTCGGCTGAAGGCAATTTTCTCTGGGTGAGAACTATGGGTTCCCCGATCGCCGACAACGGATATGATGTTAAGGCAGATGGGAATTTCATTTATGTAACCGGCACCTTTCGCGGAGAGGTAGATTTCGGCACGGGGAGTCCGCTGACCGCCGAAGGCGGAACACCTCCCAATACTTCGGCAGATATATTTGTAGCGAAACTGGATTCCGAAGGCAATTGCCTGTGGGCCCGCCGCATGGGAGGTCCTGGCAGTGATCGCCCTTATTCACTGGATGTGGACGGGCTTGGAAATGTGTATACTACAGGTACTTTTACCCAGACAGCCGATTTTGGTAACGATGTGCTTACCAGCCTGGCTAACAATGATATTTTTATTACCAAGCTGGATGCTGAGGGAAATTTTATCTGGACCAAAGGACTACACGGCAGCTCTTATAACGATTTCGGTACATCGGTAGCATTGGATGGTGGCGGTCATCTCGTGGTGACCGGTTATTTTGAGGGAGATGTGGATTTCGACCCTTCAACGGAAGGAAGTTTTATCATTGAAGGAAAAGGATATTGGGATGTATTCGTACTGAAATTAACCACTGACGGGAATTTTGTGTGGGCCCGGTCAATGGCCGGTAACGGCAATACAGACGAAGAAGCCACCTGCGCTGCGACAGACGCCCAGGGCAATGTCTATGTGGCCGGAAGGTTCCAGAGCAGCATTGACCTGGACCCCGGCGCAGGCGAGGCCCAGGTCACCACCCGGGGCGGCAGAGACATCTTCATGGTAAAACTAAGCGCGGGAGGCGACTACCTGTGGGGCAAAACCATTGGCGGACCCGGTGCAGATTACGCTTCCGGCTTAGCCGTAAAAGAAGATAAAGTATACCTGACCGGCGGCTTTTCACAGACTGCAGACTTTGATCCGGAAGCTATTGAGCTCAGCAGATCTGCCATGGGTACGTCTGATACGTATATTGTAGCCTATTCCCAGGGAAATACTCCGCAGCCTCTTGAATGCCCTGCAAATCTTACCTTAAGCAACCAGGGCGATGCAGATAATTTTGTAGCCAATTATTCCCATTGTACCACGCTTTCCGGGAATGTAACCGTATCAGGCGCGGATATTACGGATCTGGGCGGATTAACTTTCCTGCAAAGCATTGGGGGAAATTTAAATATCAGTACGAATAATTCATTACAGGATCTGAATGGTTTGACCGGGCTGCAGACAATTGGCGGGGGGGTATATATTGCGGCTAATCCTCAATTGCAGAATATCGATGCTCTTTCAGGCTTGCAAACCGTGAACGGAGCCCTGTTTATTTATAGTAATTCTGTACTGAGCCGGATCCATGGGTTATCATCTCTTCAAAATGTGGGGGGAGACCTGTACATATATTCCAATGCAGAGTTGCAAAATTTCAACGGACTATCCGGGCTGCAGGCTATTGGCGGAATGATGAGCATTTATTCCAACCCTAAATTACAGAATTTCAGCGGTATTCAGGTATTGAAAAGTATCGGAGGGCAGTTATATATCTATGATAATGCATTATTGGAGAATCTGAACGGTATGTCAACCGTGGAGAACATTGGCGGAAGATTGTTTGTGTTATCCAACCCGGCGTTGCAAAACGTGGGCGGCCTGGAGGGAGTGCAAAACATCGGAGGAGAAATATACATCTATACTAACCCGGCTCTTAAAAACCTGGATGGACTGGAAGGTGTGCAAAGCATAGCAGGGAGATTATACATAGGAGGAAATTCCGGATTAATATCCGTGGAGGGGATTAAAAATATCACTCCGGCTACTATCACCCAGCTTTATATAGCTGAAAACAGCCTCCTTTCTATCTGTAACCTGCCGAATCTCTGTGCCTATATTGCAATGGATGCAACTACTAAACCCCGGTATTTTTCTAATACCGGTAACTGTGCCTCTAATACTGCGGTGATAACCGCCTGTGCCGGTCCGCCGGCAGCGTGTCCGGCAAATGTTACTTTCAGTGCTCAGTCACAGGTAGATGACTTTGGAATTACCTATGCCCATTGTACGGCCATTTCAGGAGATGTGGTTGTTGAGGGACAGGTAACTGATCTTAACGGCCTGGCACATCTGAAAAGCATTGGCGGTGATCTGAAGTTTGCAGATAACCCCCAGCTGCAGAGTATCAGCGGTTTATCAGGTTTACAGAGTGTGGGCGGGAACCTGCATATATTTGAACGGTTTCCCCTTCAGGACCTTAGCGGTTTGGGCGCTTTGCAGAGTATCGGCGGAGATTTGTATATGGGAGATGCTACCTCTTCATTCAACCCTTCCCTGCAAAACCTGAACGGTCTGGGAGCCCTGCAAAATATCGGGGGATGGCTGGGACTGATCGGGCTTCCTCAACTGAAGAACCTGGATGGACTGACCAGCCTCCAAACCATTGGCGGCCCTTTGTTCATTACCAACAATCCTGAGTTGGAAAACCTGGATGAGCTGTCAGATTTTCACGATCTCCGGGATGAAGTGTTTATAGGTTATAATCAGATGCTTACGAATGTCAATGGCCTTTCAGGCCTGGTGGATATTCCGGGACGGCTGGTATTCAGTAATAATCCCCTGTTAGATGATATCAGCGGGGTGTCAGGGGTGCAAAATATCGGGAAAGGGCTTTATGTAGGATACAACCCTAAATTGCAGAACCTCGATGCATTGTCAGAAGTAAAGAATATCGGAGATGAAATTCAGATAACCGACAACACCGGCCTGACCTCCATTGACGGTCTGGGAAATGCAGGTCTGAGTACATTAAACTACCTTTATATTACGAATAACGGAGCTTTATCGTTGTGTAATCTTTCTAATATCTGTGAATACCTCGCTATGCCGGTGGCGGCTAAGCCGCGTACTATTTCGGGCAATCTGGGCAGGTGTGTCGATGAAGATGCAGTGAAGTTGTCGTGCGGTGGGGCAGAGGTCACATTATTGATAGGGGAGGTGGAGAGCCCTTCGAGCTGCGGAGGACAAGACGGCAGGATAGCCTTCACGACCAGCCTGCCGG
>JBEBRR010000107.1:0-8717 GCA_040394735.1 Leadbetterella byssophila | reverse complement strand
GAAAGGCCGGGTGATGGCGAATACCGGCCGGCATGTGTATTGCTATGAAGCGATCCGATAAAAAATGGCAGGCCTCCGGATGGAAGCCTGCCGATATTTAAAGGAAGGGTTATTTAGTTAGAATGAATAACGCAGTGTTACACCGTATGTTCTCGGGTCGCCCAGGATACCGGCGTACTGGCCGTAGCTGCCCGGCGCGGCCAGCAGTTGCTCATAATAATCGGTATTGGTCAGGTTCTTGCTCCAGAGGAAAAAGGTGATCCCGTTGGAGGCCCGGAAGCCGGCGCGGGCATTGAGCAGGGCATATCCGTTGATATTCAGGTACTGGGAAGGGGAGGGGCTCGAAGAGAACTCCGACCGGTAAAATACATCGGCCCCAAGGAAATAGTTGCCCCTTAGCTGGATCAGGGTACCTTTCCGGGCTACTTCCGCTCCCAATGAGCCGGACCATTTGGAGATTCCCGGAAGCTGCCCGCCGGAAATATCTTTGAACGCCTGGGCGCCTCCCACTTCTTCCAGGGGTACAGGAGCATTGGTGAATTTCACATATTTGCCATCGGTGTAGGCCAGAGCAGCATTCAGACGGAGAGAATTTCCAAGCGACAGGTTTCCGTCAAGTTCGGCACCACGCACACGCACCTGCTCGGCATTGGCCAGGTAACCCCGGTTCACACCGGGCTCAGGCGTCTGAACCTGGGTCTGAAAATCGCGGATGTCGGTCTGGTATACGGTAAAATTCAGAACAGCATTCTTTCCGGGATTGGTTTTAATACCCAGTTCCTTATGGTTCACTGCTTCCGGTTTTACCTGGGCCAGCTCCAGCAGCACCTGACCGTTGGCAGTAGGTAAACCTCCTACGTTTACTCCTACCGGCTTGTAACTGACAGAATATGTGGCAAAGGCATTTACTTTAGGGTTAAGCCTGTATTGTAAAGAAAGCTGACCTGAAAAATTTCCTTCCACAGCATCGGTATTAAATGACTGGTCACTGTAGACGCCGTTTTTAAGAGCCAAAAGGCCAGGATCGGTAGTTTCCAGGCCACCATAACGTTTCCGGTCGTAGTTCACGATTTTTTTGTCATAATTATATCTCAAACCCGGTAACAGGTGAAGCCTGGGTATAATTTCCCAGTCGATCTGCGTATAAGCCGCCAGGCCGGTACTTTTAATGCCATAGGTGGTCCGGATGCCATAATTATCAAACAACCCCGGGGTAGCCCACAACGGACTGGTGGAACTTTGGGCAAAGCGCCATTGGGCGGAACCCGCCTCTTCCGTATGAACGGGATCGGTCTGCAGATCCTGCCATAGTCCGAAAAGTCCGATCACCCCGCTGACTTTTTCTCCCACTTTACCGGAATACCGGAATTCCTGTGACCATTGGTCATGAACAGAATTACCGGCAGAAATGGTAAATACAGGAAGCCCGGTGTAGTCCCTGTCGTTCAGAGGCACCCATTTCCAGTAACGGTATGCAGTGGTGGAAGTGAATGTCCCGTTCCCGATTTTGATGTCGGCATTCAGGGATGCTCCTCCCAACTGGTTATCAGCTTTCGATTTGGTATCCAGATCTACTTTTCTTTCAAAGGCACTTTTGTAGGGAGTTTCATAACCAAGGTCTTTGATAATGGCGTTAAACTGCCGGTAAGCTGCCCGCTGGGTAGTGACCACACCGGCAATTCCCCAGCCGTAGCCATCAGGTTTCTGGTCGGTAATATCACCGGCCAGTAGAATTTTAACCTTCTCGGAAGGCGTATAGAGCAGTTGCCCTCTTGCCCCCAGGTTATTGATGTCGTTGATGTAGGAATCCGTAGCCACATTGTACAGGGTGCCGTTTCGCTGCGTGCCGGAGAATGAAACCCTTGCGGCCAGGTTTTTACTCAGCGGGCCGGTCAGCGAGGTTTTAGCCTGGATGTAACCGTAATTTCCATAGCTTACTTCAAAGGTACCCCCGGGCCTGAACTCCGGTAAGCGCGAGGTGATATTGAAAGCACCAGAGGTGGTGTTTTTACCAAAAAGTGTTCCCTGCGGGCCTCGCAATATTTCCACCTGTTCTATATCAATGAAATCAAGCGCGGTAGCGGCCGGCCGGGCCAGGTAAACGCCGTCCAGGTAAAAACCCACACCAGGGTCGATTCCGTCGTTGGTCAGACCATACGTAGAACCCAGCCCGCGTATATTTAATGTAGTATTGCGGGGATTGGAAGCATAGAGCTGTACGGTAGGTACCAGCTCTTTCAGCCGGTTAACGTTAAAAGCACCTGCGTCTTCAATAGCCACTCCACGGACAATGGAAATGGGTATAGGCACTTCCTGGATCTTTTCGGCGCGGCGTCTCGAGGTAACCACCACTTCCTGCAGGGAAGATTCAGATGCGGCAAGTTCGATACTCACATTATTTGATTCTGCCAGAAACTCCAGCGTTTTGTAGCCCACTGAGCGGACAATCAGGGTAAAGGGAAGAGTCTGGCCGGTAGTGAGGCTGAACTCGCCGTTAATGTCGGTGATGGCGCCGTTGGTAGTCCCGCGAATGGTGACGCTGGCGCCGGTTACCGGCTCCTTTGAAACTTTATCCCGGATAGTACCTTTTATCTGGGCATTGATCAGAGGGATATTCTGGGCATAGCCCAGGGAAGAAACCAGGCTTAAAAGCAGGAAAATGACGATGTTTCTCATATAAATTGGTTTTTTGATTATATTTTTATATATTTAATCTATAGATTAAATATAATATAAATTGACAATTTCAGATTTATGTCGGCCCGGTTAATCGCAAACCGACAGTTATCACTCTTAAAATATTCCCAGAGCCAGCATAAAGGTCCTCAGACTGGTAATGATAATTACCGTACCTACAAAGATAAACATAGGTTTTACAGGGATCTTTCTGACCATAAAAGCGGCAATCGGTGCGGCAATTACCCCGCCAAGAATGAGCCCGAGAATGATCTGCCAATGGCCGAATCCCATGACAAAAATGAAGGTCAGCGAGCTGGCAAAAGAAACAAAGAACTCTGTCAGGTTCACTGAGCCGATGGTATACACGGGGTTTCTGCCGTTGGCGATGAGCGTAGAACTTACGATCGGCCCCCAGCCTCCGCCACCGATGGAGTCGAGGAACCCGCCTGCGCCTGCGAGGAGTCCCAGGCGTTTTATCGGTTTTTTCCGCTGCCGTTTGGCTGCTACTTTGAGGATGATCCGGATGCCCAGGTAAAGCGTGTACACAGCTACCAGCGGCCGGATATAGTTATTGTAATCTTCAAGCGAAGAAACCAGGTAGGCTCCTACAATAGCCCCCATTACGCCCGGTAGCAGAAGATAACGGAAGAGTTTTTTGTTCACATTTCCGAATGTGAGATGGCTCAGGCCCGAAACCCCGCTGGTGAAAATCTCCGAGGCGTGGACACTGGCACTGGCTGCCGCCGGGCTAAGCCCTGTAGCCATCAGGAAGCTGGTAGCGCTAACCCCGTAAGCCATGCCGAGAGAACCGTCGATCATCTGGGCAATAAACCCTGCTGCCATGTAAATAAGGATACTGCTGTCCAGCGAGTCCCATAAGTTAATCAACTGCCCCTTAAACCATAAGGTGGGAAAGAAGCTGAACAGGATATGCCCGGCAATCATCCACCCGATGATAGTTAAAAGCTGAAATATCCGGTTTTTCCAAATCTTCCTGGTTTCAGGACGCATAGGGTATCGTTTAGAATTCAGCGACAAGTTTACGACATAAAATTGTAAAGTCTACTAAAACTGTAGACTTTATGAGAAAATTTATACCCGAACTTTGAATTGTAAAATTCACAATAAAAAATAATGTGATTATATCAAGAAAAATTTGTATTATTGTATATATTTGCGCCTTATAGTGAGTCACCGGATGAAGGGAAGTTCCGGAAGTTTCTCCTGGGGAAACTTTTAGCTTTAAAATTATGGTAGTAAATTTCAGGGAAAATACAGAAGAGCTTTTAATAGAACGGCTGATTAAGGGCTTTGATCACACAAGAATAGTGAAATGGGCCAGAACTTTGCTCGACTCAGGCAGGTATGCCGAAAGTCTGATCATTTTAGCAGGTATGGAGAAAGCGACAAATGAGGAAATTGAAAAGTATTTCCTGCGAAGTATCGAAGAGCTGGAATTGAATATTCCGAAAGATATCCGGTCTCAGCTGCAGGAGTATGCCAATGATATTACTCTCCGGGTGCTTAACGGGGAGGTGAGCCAGGACTATGGCTTTTTGCAGATGCTGAAAGTTGCCAAAGTGTCTGACCGCGATTTCCGGTATTCGGGATTTACCGATATTGAAGAGGACCTTGATAACCTTTTTTACGACAGGAAGACCAAAAGAGACGGTCTGACACTGAAAAACCAGAAAACGTATATTCGCGAAGAATTCAAGCTTTTCTCTGCTATGGAAATGCTGGATATTCCGTTGGCAACCCGTCAGCAGGAATACTGCATCATCTGCGGAAAATTATCTACTCCTTATCCCCGGAAAAAGTATTCGGTCAGCCGGCCGTTCATCTATCATGTCCTGAGCTGTGATCATTGCGGTTCAGAACGGCTGAAGTCAGCTTCACAGCATTTTGTAAAGCGAAAAATCATTGAAACCTACCAGCTACAGGGCCATTGAGCTGCTTTACCGGAGAGAGGAATAAACTTATCCCGGCCTGAAAATGTTCTTTAGGAAAAAGAAAAAACATTGATCGATTTATCTATACTGGAATTGGCCATCATCAGGGAAGGGGGAGATGCGGGTCTGGCCATAGAACAAACCGTAGAAGCAGCCCGGTATGCCGAAACCCTGGGATATAAGAGGGTCTGGATGGCCGAGCATCACAATATGCCTCATGTGGCCAGTTCAGCTACAGCCGTTCTGATCGGCCATGTGGCCGGAAAAACGGAAACGATCCGGGTAGGTTCGGGTGGAATTATGCTTCCCAACCATTCTCCGCTGATTGTGGCGGAACAGTTCGGAACACTGGAAGCGCTTTATCCCGGTCGGATTGACCTGGGCCTGGGCCGTGCACCCGGAACTGACCAGTTGACCGCCCAGGCTATCCGCAGGGAAAACATCAATGCGGCTTTCAGTTTCCCGGCAGACGTTCGTCAGCTGCAGAAATATTTCGGAAATACGGATGAAAATGCTAAAGTGAGGGCTTTCCCGGGAGAAGGCGCCGGAGTTCCGCTCTGGATTCTCGGGTCAAGCACCGACAGCGCTTACCTGGCGGCTGAAGCGGGTCTTCCCTATGCTTTTGCGGCCCACTTTGCTCCGCAGCAATTGTATCAGGCCATTGATATTTACCGGAAAAACTTTAAAGCTTCCGCGGTTCTGGATCGGCCGAAAATGATGATTTGTGTGAATGTAATTGCGGCAGATACGGATGAAGAGGCCCATTTTTTAGCGACCAGCCTGATCCGGATGTTCATCGGTATAGTAACCAATAACCGGATTCCCCTTATGCCCCCGCAGGAGCTGCCCGAAATTTTCTACCAGCACAAGGAGTTAAAGTATATGGTGGAAAATATGCTGGCCCACACGTTTATCGGGAGCAAGGAAACCATTCGAAAGAATTTATCTCCTTTTATTGCCGATACGGGTCTGGATGAGCTGATGGTGACCTCGTATTTTTATGATATGGAAGCTAAGCTCAGGTCAATGCATCTTCTGAAAGAGGCCCTGGCCTGAATCAGCTCTGTGTTCCGAACTTTTTCATCGGTTTAACCGGTGTGCTTTAAATTACTTTAAGCGCACTGCTTATGGCTGCGTCACCGCATAAATTCTGCTACCATCTCTGCCAGCAGCTTCCCTGCGGAAGGATAAGCTCTGCCATCATATAGTTCAGCGGCTGCCTCGCAAAGGTGAATATAGCTGAGATTGGGAGCTGCTTTTACTTCCCGGATGAATTGCAGCGCTTGTGAAACACTGAAGCCTACCGGGGAAGAAGCACTGGAAAGTACATTCTCAATGGCATCCAGATCCATTTCGATCCCCAATGGCAGGGCGTGGGTCGAATTCAAAGCGGCCTGAACGGCTTCGCGGAACACGGATGGAGAATTCCATTGCAGGTCATCCAGGTACTGAACCCTGATCTTCGGATGAGCTTCGAGCGCATTCAGCATATATTCGGGAGCATAACTTTTCTGCAGTCCGAAAATGGAGTATTGCCCTAAATAACCTTCACTCATGGCATAAGAAAACCCGTTCCCTGAATGCCGGCCCTCCAGCCTGCGGAAGTCGGCATGGGCATCAAAATTAATGACGGAGACCGGCATGCCCAGCGCCTGGGAGGTTCCTTTAAGGTTACCATAGGCATTGTTGTGGCCGCCGCCGATCACTACGGGAATCCGGCCTGCGCTTACCGTTGCGAAAATCTTCCCGCTGACCTCTTCATCCATAATGGCCACCTGCTCACGGAGCTCGTCTATCCCGGCATGGCAGAGGTCAGGAAACTGAAAATACCCGGAAAGCAAGATATTTTTGCCTTCCAGAAAACGGTTGCTCTGGAGGTTCAGAAAGGTTTTCAGAAAGCTCCGCCAGGCGGTCTCGGCCCCGCCGGTTCCATAATTGGCACGCACACCGACCGATTCCGGAATTCCGATGATCTCATAACGCGTATGTTCATTTGCGGTCAGGGAGATGACTTCACCGATGCGGGTTTCACCTTCACGGGGGGTAACCATCTCCGATAGGTCACCGCTGTTGTATTTTATGAAATGAGACATAAAAAGGTTGGTTTTAAAACGATGCTATTCAAAAAACTCACCGTTAATGATCATCCTGTCGATTAGGTTTTCTCCAAAACTGTATGGCAGATAGGCTATTGACGGGATGTTTTTGGTCAGGATCAGGTTGGCCCGTTTACCCGGGGTAATACTACCCAGCTCATTCTCCAGCTCCATGGCATAAGCACCGTTAATAGTAGCGGCATTAATGGCCTCTTCAGGCAGCATCTTCATCTGGATGCAGCTCAGGGCCACTACCAGGTTCATATTTCCGGAAGGGGAGGAGCCTGGGTTGAAGTCGCTGGCCAGCACCAGGGCCGCATTATTTTCCATGAGCCTTCGGGCAGGAGGATAGTCCATTCTCAGGAAAAAGGCAGCGGTAGGCAGGAGGGTCGCCATAGGAGCATCCTCCAAGCCTAAAATCCGTATTTCTTCATCAGAGATGGTTTCGAGGTGATCTACGGATACGGCCCCGGTAGCATAACCGGCCTGTACCCCGCCTGAAATATTCAGTTGATTGGCGTGAATCTTAGGCTTTAAGCCGGACAACAGGCCCGCCCGGCAGATTTCTTCGGTTTCTGCCCGGCTGAAGAAGCCCTCTTCACAAAATACGTCAATATAGTCTGCCAGGTTTTCCTGCTGTATCGCCGGAAGCATTTCATGCAGGATCAGGTCAATGTATGCCCGCCGGTTTTCCTTGTATTCCAGGGGGATAGCGTGCGCTCCCAGGAAAGTGGCTTTAACGGGAATAGGAGCCCAGGCTTTCAGTCGCTGAATAACGCGGAGCATCTTTAGCTCGGCTTCTATACTCAGCCCGTAACCGCTTTTGATCTCCAGCGCCCCGGTGCCTGACCGTATCAGGCTGAGCAAACGTTCTTTTGCCAGCTCAAAAAGGGTGTCTTCTTCGGTTTCTGCCAGTTTACGGGCCGAATTCAGGATTCCACCGCCCTTAGCGGCAATTTCGGCATAGCTTAGCCCTTTGATCTTATCAATAAACTCTGCTTCCCTGGATGCTGCAAAAACCAGGTGGGAATGACTATCGCACCAGGCAGGTAAAACGGACCGGCCTTCGGCGTCCACAATAGAATAATCACCGAAGTGGTGCAGGTCTTCCATCCTGCCGAACTCCGAGATGTATCCGTCGTTTATTTTGAGCCAGGCATTTTCTATTACGGGCATTTCGGCCAGCTGGCCGCCACGGAGACGCCCGGTGCAGCCACGCTGGGTGGTATTTTCACGGACGTTGACGAGGTGTCGTATATTTGTTATAAGCATAGGTCAGAGTCTGAATCCCGAACCGCGTTCAGGGGTAAGGTGAGTACTACTCCTATGGTGTGAGGATGAAATCAACTCTCTTTCCAAAACCATTGGATATCTTTTTCGATGTTTTGTTCTCTCCATAGTCTTTGGATTTCCTGCTGGAAACTCTCATTTCTATGATGCTTCTGCTGATTTTTGATATAGTTTGTAATTATCTGCTTTTCTTTATATGAATAGGTTAATGCACAATATTTTATCCCCCAACCTCTGAATTTCGGAAAGTGTCCGGATGCTTTGATCCACTTCCCTGAACTTCCTTTTATAGCTTTTATCAGGTCGGCCAACGGGACTGTGGGGTGCAAATCACACAGGATATGCAGGTGATCTTCCATTCCATTTATCCGATACAGTACACAAGCCTTGTTTTTGATGATTCCCCATATGTATTTATATAGTTCAGGGGCTTTCTCCAGCTCGAAGGCCTTATCGCTGTATTTTGTGCGAATGATGATGTGATATAGTATTTGTGTGTATGCCATGGTGTGTAGACTTGGCTCCCGGACACAGGCTGGGAGGGGGTTGTGTAAAACCCCGGACTGTGTCCGGGGGTAATGCAAATGTAACTCCTACGGAGTTAGGTAAAAAACTTTGAGGATAAAAGTTGAAAGCTCCCTACTCACTCCGTAGGAGTAACACACCGGTATCCGTTGGACAAAGTCCGCGGAAACGGTCC
>JBEBRR010000106.1:0-9061 GCA_040394735.1 Leadbetterella byssophila | reverse complement strand
AGCCCCCCCAAATACAGTATTTCCGCTAACTATTAATAAAAGGATGCAAAAGTCAGATTATAATACTACCTTCAATAAATGCGGGCGCTCCTTTTCAATCTTCAGGATCAGTTCGCCGAACAGCGTATTGGCCCAGGCGAACCATTTTCGGGTAAATCTGGAGGAATCGTCTTTGTCAAATGATTCATGCATAAAGCCGGTGCCTGCATGCGTACGTTTGAGTATTCTTAACTGGTTAAGGATCTCCTCGTCCGAATCAGAAGTCATGGCCCGCATAACAATGCCGATCGGCCAGATCTGGTTTATCAATGTATGCGGACTTCCAATACCTTCCCCATCCTTCCCCTGGAAGAAATACGGGTTGCTGTCGCTCAGTATAAACTTCCGGGTTCTTTTATAGATCTTGTCTCCCACCTTAACGGCTCCGAGGTACGGCAGTCCCAAAAGATTAGGAACATTGGCATCATCCTGGAACAACACATTTCCGAAACCATCTGCTTCCATAGCAAAAATCTCCCCGAACTTCGGATGCTTCACCACGGCAAACTTATAGATGGCCTCTTCCACCTGCCGCGCCAGAGCCAGGCATTTTCCGGCTTCTGCCTTTTCCTTATATATCTCCGTAAGAATTTCCGCCATCTGACGCAGGGAAACCACGGCAAAAAAGTTGGCCGGAATCAGGAAGGGGTAAAGCGTGGCATCGTCTGAAGGCCGGAATATAGAATGGATCAGCCCGTTCGGACGGGTGGCGTTTCCATACCCGTTCCCCGGAACCGTATCCGTGGACCAGGCCGTAGTCCGGCCAAACCGGTAAGGGCCCCGGTCTTTCAGCCGTTGCTGCTCGGTAAATGTCTTATAAATATTTTTTGCCGCTACCAGCCACTCAGCAGTAAATATACTGTGATCCCCGGTTTCCTTCCATAAATGATAGCTCAGCCTTACAGGATAACAAAGTGAATCAATCTCCCATTTTCTTTCATGGATACCCGGTTTCATATCGGTATGATCACCTGCCCATTCTCCCACTTTTGCCGACTTGTAAAACGCATTGGCATAGGGATCAAAATTGATACAGTATACCTGCCGGTTCACTACCCCTTTCAGGAGGTTTTTCAGCTTCTCTGACACGCTGCAAAGCGGCAGATACGGCCAGACCTGCGCCGTGCTGTCTCTCAGCCACATGGCATCAATATCGCCGGTGATAACAAACGTGTCATGTTTACCTCCGCTGAAAGAATAATCTACCGTGGTATCCAGGGTATTGGGAAAGCAGTTCTCAAAAAGCCATGCCAGCTCTTTATCGGCACACTTTTCCTTTATTCTACGGATTACGGCCTCCACACTTTCATCTGTAAAGTTTCTCTTTTCCAAAGGGGTCCTTACCACCGGGAAATCCGGATTTAAAAAATTCAGCGGCCGGAAAGCCAAGCTTCCCAGAGCGGCGGCAGAACCTAATACAAAATCCCGTCTTTTAATCATTTCGGAAAAGTCTTTTGGCTATAAAAGCATTCATTCCTAAAAGCTTGGCTGAATCACCTATCTCGGTCACCTTAATCGTGAGGTTTTCCTTAAAATCCGGGAGGCAATGTTTATTAATGGCAAACTCCACCGGATTAACGATCAGGTTACCTGCTTTTGACAATACCCCGTCTATCACAATGATCCGCGGGTTAAACAGGTGCACTGCCACAGACAAGCCTTTCCCCAGCTCGATTCCTATATTATAAAGGATATCTATCGCAAACCCGTCTCCCTTGGAGGCTGCATCAATTACATCCTCCAGCGTGATCTGCTCCAGGTTATCCTTAAAGCGGGCCAGAGAAGAAACCTCTCCGTTAGAAAGCCCTCTTTTCACTTTTGTCAGCAGGGCCGAAGCTGACGCCACGGTATCCAGGCAGCCGACCTTTCCGCACCGGCATAATTCACCGTCAGGGCTTACCTGAACATGGCCCAGCTCACCTGCGAAGCCCGAGGCCCCGTTGAATATCTGCCCGTTAATTACCACAGCCAGTCCCACTCCCCAGTCAACGTTAATGGAAAGCAGGTGATTCTGATCACTCCCTACCCCGAAAAGCGACTCGCCGAACACGGTGGCTTTGGTATCATTCAGAACATATACCGGAATATCCCATTTAGCCGAGATAACCTGGCTCAATGAGCTGTTTTCCGAATCCAGTCCGAGGTAGGTCTTGTTCCGGCCCGTCTGCTTGTTGATCAGACCGGGCAGGGTAAGCCCTACCGCCACCACTTCCCCGCCTTTCCCGGTGAAGCCTTCAATGGTGCTGTCAATGATCTCCAGAAGCTGTGTTCTGAAAGACTGATCATTACTGAGTCCCAGTCCGTACATCTTTTCAGACACGATCTCATTCCTGAAATTCAGGATAACCGCTTTGGTCGACCGGGTGGTGATATCAATCACCAGCGTATGTTTGTATTCCGGATTCAGTGAATAGATAGTCGGGTTCCGGCCCTGCTTTTTCGTATCCACCTCTTCTCCTTTCAGCCACTTTTCTTCCAGCAGCTCTTCCAGATGGGCCGTTAAGGTGGGAATACTGATAAACAGTGCTTCGGATAACTCCGCAATACTCTTCTTGTCCTCAAAATACAGGTATTTGAGGATATTCCGTTTATTCTTGATCTTCTTGGATTCTACAGCAGACTCCTTGTAGGTCAGCTCCTTCAATGAATGTTGCATAAATCTACCCCTTTTTTGCTATACCGCAATATATTCCTGTAATCCTTCCGGACAACCCGGACAGAATTACGGGTACAATATTACAAATGTATATTCACCCTGTAAAATTTAGTTGGAAAATAAAGAAAACGGGCTCTTAACGAGCCCGGTTTCTTTATTACTGTTGAAGGCCGGTTATTTTTTGGCCCACCATAGTGATGTAAACACATCATCCGCCCCGCCTAAAGCAGAGAGTGCCTGAGCATAACCGGCAGCATTACTTGCAGGAATGCTGGACGGATACTTCAGCCGCTGAGGGAAAAACTTGACGTTAACCGTCATGTAGTTTCCTGAATTCAGCGCCGGAAGGGTACCGATCGCCTGTTCCACCGCCGGGTTCTCAAAGAAAGGAAGTCCCAATCTTCTGTGATCACTCCAGGTTTCCAGCGGCAGCCACGGGTTCTGTGCAATAAATTTCTGCGTAATAATCTTGGTCAGCTGATCATTCTTTATTGCTCCGTTTTTATACAGATCATTTTTAGGATAGACCCTTGTAGTCGTTCCGGCAGCACCGGTATACCCGTCTTTATAGCTAACGGTATAAGAAGCAGCCGGTTCTGTGGTATGTGTCCAGCTTACGGAAGTTCCCAGACGGTTGAAGTCTGTCGATGCCTTGTACGCCGCCAGGAAAGTAGAAGGCTTCACGCCTGAGCGGGTTTTGCCATCCCAGTACTCAAAGCTCCTGTCGATACCGGTTTCATACGCGGCCTGTCCGCTCATCGGAACTGTCCAGCCCCTTACGGCGGCTTCCGCCATCAGGAAATAGGTTTCCCACGGTGCAAAGAAAATCCGCTGGCTGGTACCGTTTCTGAACTGCGCGCCATGACGTGGCGTAGTCCCGTTAAACGAGTACACCTGGTTTCTTGAGCCCTTGGTTCCCCATGAACCGTTTGCCGGTGCATTCCAGGTATATTTGGCATCCAGGGTCATGACAGGCTTGCTGTCGGCATCCAGCAGATCTCTTTTGGTTGTTCTGGCGGTCTCATCCCAGGAAGGATACGCATTAAAGTCTGTATTGGTAAAATCTCCCGGAATAATATAGGTCTTATACGCTCTAGGGTCAATGGTGTTGGGAAGGCCGTCCAGCCAGTATCCTGCTGAAGGATCGTTCGTCATGGTAGTGAAGTGCTGATCCAGCTTAAGCCCTACATAATTGGCAGGCTTAACGGCCGACTGCAGATCGGCCCCTACCTGGTCAGCTGATTTAATTCCTCCCAGTCCCATGTAAACGTTGCTCATGGTGGCGGATAGCTGGAAATAGTTCCACTCCCGGGTCATTACACCTGTCAGGGCATCCCATCCGCCTGCTTCCTGGATCTGGAATGTTTCATCCAGTGAAGTGATTAACGGAAGTGATGCTGCCGCTTCAAATTCTGCCTTGGCCTTGGCAGCATCCACTTCTGACAAGCGCATAGCCAGGCGAAGCCGCATTGAGTTGGCATATTTCTGCCATTTGGCATAGTCATACCCGTAAGCTTTATCCAGTTCCGGTCTCAGGCTTCCTGAAATGGAAGGATCAATTTTGGAAGACGCATCCTTCAGCTCATCCAACAGGTAATAATATACTGTCTTAACATCGCTGAATGTAGGGTTTTTGCCCTGATACCCGTCAATAGGAATAGGTCCGAAGTTATCGGTCAGTTCGCTCAGCAGGTACGCTCTCCAGATCCGTGCCACCTGCAGAAGGTTATTGGTGTATTCCTTTGCATTTCCGTCAGCGATCTGCTTTTCAGCTACTTCTATTGCAGCGTAGATATGATTCAGCCAGCCGCCCATAAATCCGGTACCGTAATAGTCGCTTGACCAACCGTCGTCATATCCACCTACTGAAATCCCGCCACCCATCTGCTGACGACCTGCCGTCTTCCAGTAAAGTACGAATACCCTTTCAGCAATATGCGGGTCCATCTGGCTCGATATAATCGAGTTATTAATAAAGTATTCCACCTGAACCTGGCTTTCACTCGCCACGCGCGGGTCTGTATTTATCTCTGCAAAGTCACTACACCCCGTGGTAAATACCATAGTAAGCAGTGCCGGAATAAATGATTTCTTCAATATTTTTTTCATCTTTAATTCTCCTGTTTAATCCATTAAAAACCAAATGTCAACGAAAGCATATACGATCTCATGGTAGGGAACCCGCCGCTTTCAAAACCGGTAGCGTTGGTACCCGTTGCAAATACTGATTCAGGATCAATACCTTTCAGGCTGCTCTTGATCATCCACACGTTATTGCAGGCCAGGCTGGCTTTGGCATTCTGAAATACTTTTCCAAAAGTTCCTTTAGGTAATGCATAGCTTAAGGTAACGTTTCTTAAGCGCACATGCGTGGCATCGTAAATATTGGCCTCACCTACCCCCAGGTTACCCAGGGTAGAAATGGTATTCCAGTATTGCTGCTGGGTGATAGAAACGGCATTTTTGGTATAATTGCCTTCCGAGCTTTCAATTACACCGTCAACAACCATATCAGGACGCTCGCCGTTCGGTGCTGTAATCGCTGCTACACCGGAACGCTGTAAGCTTACGTTAGAGCCGGAGAATATTTCTCCGCCCAGACGGGCATCTACCAGGAACGACAGACCCACTGATTTATAGGTGAAGCTGTTGGTCACACCTACCATGGCCTTAGGCTGCTGGTTCCCCAGTTTAACGATTTCCGGATCCACCTGTGGCAGACCGCTTCCGTTCAGGATCAGCTGACCGTAATAAGGGCTGCTCTCATCTTTCACGCGCAGGAAACGGGTTCCGTAGATATCGCCGTACATACCGTCAGTAGTAGCCCGGATAAACAGGTTGTCATAGTTCCCCAGATTATAGAAATTCACGTTCAGATCAGAAGCAATATCCAGGATTTTGTTTTCGTTTCTGGAGAAGTTCGCCATCAGAGTCCATCCCAGCTTATCCGGATTGGTCAGGATATTGGCGGTAGCCATGATTTCAAATCCTTTGTTCTGAATGTTACCGGCATTGATCTTCCGGTTCTCATACCCGCTCAACGGATCCATCGGAATATCGATCAGCTGACGGGTAGCGTTGGATTTGTACCAGGTAAAATCCAGTCCGATACGGTTCTGCACGAATCTCAGTTCCGCACCGAACTCCAGGTTCTTGATGAGCTCACTTCTCACATTCGCATCTTTCAGTAACTTCTCGCGCGAAGCCACGGTCTGTCCGCCAGGTCCTGTGCTGATGCTGTAACCGTTATACAGCATATAGGGCGCCAGGTCATTACCCACGGTAGCGTAAGATCCTCTGAGCTTTGTATAGCTTAACCAGGAAGGCAGGTTCATTCCCGCTGCCGCCGCATGGTCGGTAAACACATATGATAAGCTGTAAGAAGGATAGAAGTACGAACGGTTCGCTTCTATCATGGCAGAAGACCAGTCATTTCTGGCGGTTACATCCAGGAAGATCCATCCGTCATAGTTCACCCCGGCAGAAGCGAATACGGAATTGATCTTCTTCTTCTCCATTCCCTGATCCAGGGTAAGGTTTCCTGCTTTGTAGTTATCGATCTTGAACAGGTTAGGTACTTCCAGGGATCCTGCATTGGCTCCTATAGACGACCACTCGCGGTTCATCAGGTTTCCGCCTATGGTCAGGTTTCCGCCCAGATTACCGATCACCTTGTCTTTCATGGCTTTTACCAGAGCTGTATAGTTCACTTCGGTAAATGTCTTCTTGTTGGTAGCATACCGGTTGGCCATCGGGCTTCCAGACCAGGTTTTTTCTTCACCGCTGGTAGCGTACAGGTCACCCCCTACTTTCACTTCGGCATCCAGCCAATCGGTGAATGCATACTTGAGTGATCCGTTCATGATGAAACGATTACGTGTATCCTGGTTCAGGTTATATTTTGATAACCAGTAAGGGTTAGGCGTCCAGGCATAAGCTCCCGGGTACCACAGCATATTACCGAACTGATCGGTAGCCGCGCTGAAGTCAGCGATGTTCATGGTTTGCGGCATTGAGTACAAGGTATAAATACTGCTCCGGTCACGACCATTGATCGGGCGGTTATAACCTGCGGTATTGTTGTAGGCAAACTTCACGTCGCTGGTCCACCTGTTTTCCGCACCGAAGCTCGTGGTGGCCCGGGTAGAGAAGTTAAGACGGGTAAGCTTGTTGCCTGGAATAATACTCCGGTCTTCCAGGTAACTTACCGAAGAATACACCCCCGTAGAACCGTACTGCTGCTGCAGTGACAGCGCGTAGTTCTGGTTGGTTCCGTTCCGCAGAAATTCATCCACATTATTATACGACTGAAGCGGAGCGGATGAGCCGTCCCATTTCGTTACACTCTGACCGGTGATCTTAGGCCCCCAGCTGTTGTTGCTCATGGCATCGTAAATATTGTTATCGCCCTGTGCAAAGGTGGTCTGAAGCTCCGGCTTCATAAAGATATTCTCAGATCCCAGCGTGGTGCTGAAAGTAATTCCCAGTCCCGGCTGTTTCCGGCCGCTCTTTGTAGTAATCAGGATAACCCCGTTACCTGCTCTTGAACCGTAAAGTGCAGCGGCTGAAGGTCCTTTCAGTACGGTCAGCGACTGGATATCTTCCGGGTTAATGTCTCCCAGTCCGTTACCCATGTCCAGCCCTGCATTCCAGTAGTCGTTATTAGAGGCTCCCGTAAAGTTATCAATCGGAATACCGTCTACCACAATCAGGGGCTGGTTATTCCCGGTCAGGGACGTATTTCCTCTTAATACGATTTTGGAGGAGCCGCCTGCACCATTACTGGAACGCACCACCTGCAAACCGGCTACTTTACCGGAGAAGGCGTTGGCCAGGTTTGTTTCCCGGGCTTCCACCAGGTCACTTCCTTTCAGTTCCTGAACGGCGTAACCCAGCGATTTCTTCTCCCGCTGAATACCCAGTGCCGTAACTACCACTTCTTCAAGAAGGGTGTTATCTTCTTCCAGTTGAACATTTACTACAGATCTTCCCTGAACGGCAACTTCCAGCAGCTGGAATCCCACCGCAGTAAAAACGAGGGTGGCATTTCCCCCGGCACTGATGCTGTAATTACCTTCTGCGTTTGTCATCGTTGCCCCCGATGACCCTTTTACCGCAACAGTAACTCCAGGTACCCCAGACCCGTCCGCCTGGGTTACTTTACCTGATACATTCTGTGCCATCACATTAAATCCCATCGCTATAAAACAGGCAATAAGGACGAGTAATTTTTTGACCATAATTATTGGGTTTAGACAATTTTTTGTTATAAAAATACAATTGTTGAGGCGAAATTAATAAAATAATTTATTATTTATTAATATTGAACTATTTTTTTTATTATAAATACCTAAATAATAAAAAAGACCTGATAATTGCTTTAACAACTATCAGGTCGTATTGCCGGAAAAACCCGGCAGGTTTTCTAAAATACTCCAGCGGAACCGCTCAGCTAAACGGGGAACACATCACCCAGAAAGCGGATGACACAATCTGTAAATTCTGCCGGCCGTGTGGCATGTATCCAGTGGTTGGCCCCTTCAATGGTCTCCAGCCGGGCCACCGGATAGTATTCTTTGAGATATTCAAAATCTTCATCACGCACATACCGTGACTCAGAACCCCGCATCAGCAGCAATGGTTTCTCTACCTTATTATATAAGGGGATACCCGAAACCACCTCGCCGGCATTTTCAGCCAGCACCGGTACATTAATCCTCCAGTCAAATCCCCCCTCTTCCGTACGGTACAGGTTTTTCAGCAGAAACTGCCTCTCCCCGGCATCCGTCACATAGCGGCTGAAAATCTCCTCGGCTTCTTTCCTGGAAGCAAGCGTCTTTGTATCAATAGCCTGCAGCCCCTGAATAATGTGCTCGTGATGACGGGAATACGCCCTTGCAGCAATATCCACCATGATCAGGCCTGAAAAATTAGTGTAATGCTGGGAATATTGCAGTGCGGTCTTACCGCCCATGGAATGCCCCAGGATGACCGGCGATGAAATTCCGTTCTCTGCGAGGAAATCATCGAGATCTTTTGCCATGACCTCATAATTAAACACTTCCGAGCGGTCTGACTGCCCGTGATTCCGGGCATCCAGGATATATACCTCATAGCCTTTTTCTGCAACATTCCGGCAGACCGTGAATAAATTATCCGAAGAACCGAAGACCCCGTGAAGCACCACCAGGGGTTTACCGCTCCCTAATTTTCTGTAATTTAATTTCATAAACCTGTTTATATGTATTAAAAGGGATTTCCTCGCAAATTTAAAAACATAAACCGGGGATTTCGTCACATCGGCTCACCGTCAGTCACATTTATTTTGTGCTTTGAAAAATTTTTCCGGAATATTACGGTTATTAA
>JBEBRR010000105.1:0-9108 GCA_040394735.1 Leadbetterella byssophila | reverse complement strand
AAGTAGCGGGTGTAAGGCTGAACCCTGACGGAACCGTGACCGTAGATGCGGGTACACCTTCAGGAACATACACCCTGCCCTATACAATTTGTGAAAAAGCCGATCCGGCCAACTGTGATGATGCTGTTATCGTGATCCGGGTAGGGGTATTTGACCTGGCACTGCGTAAAACCGTAAAAGCCGGACAGAAGGCCGTGTTCAAAGAAGGGGATGAAGTGACTTTCGTAATTACAGTTAAGAATGAAGGTACTGTTGATGCCACTGATGTGGAAGTAGTGGATTATGTTCCGGAAGGCCTAGAGCTGATAGGAAGTGACTGGGTGATTACTGATGGCAAGGCGAAACCGGCTACCCCGGTAGCTTCGTTGCCAGCCGGACAGGAGATCAGCCTGGAGATCACTTTCAGGGTAGGCTCGGATGCCAAACCTTCTGTACGAAACGCAGCAGAAATCAGCGCTGCGAAAGGCGGAACTGACATTGATTCAGTGTTCGATGAAGACCGGAACAATGACGAAGAAGGAGAAGATGACTTTGATACTTCGCTTATTACCATATGTAAAAAAGGAGGAAACTGCCTGCCGGTGAAGACTACCCGGATCAGGTAATACTGGACCTCTGTAAAAGCGGGTGTAATCCCCGTTAAGAACCCGGAAGGTGTTCAAAGAGCGGACAAAAATGCAGGACGCTGAGGAGCAGACCGAAAGAGCATACTTGTAGTATGGCGAAGGTTGGATTCCGGAAGCAACCAGCAGTTTGCCCGCTTTTTGAACACCTTCTTTCCTTTTATACGATATTTTGCGTATGTCCCGGTGTCTGTATATGCTCTACTTTTGGCAGAAAAAAGAGTTTATATGAAAAGAAGAATTACGGTATCGGTGGTATGTATTCTGGGACTGTTTATGCTCTCCGGCTGTTCCAAATTAAAAGAGATTGTTGATAAGGAGGAAAAGGAAGGAACTTCAGGCAATACCCTGGATATGCTGGGAATAAAAGATGGCGACGGTATTTTTGTCGGGATAAGGTCTCTTTCGGTTCAGAGTACTCCTATTGGCGATATGGAGGTGGCAATAGGTACGGCTGTGGCAGCAACGGGAGATCTGCAGAACGGCAAATTCAGGGAGGCAGGAGAAGTGAAATGCTATGTGGGAAGTAGTCCGGCTTCTTATGTATTGACCCCGCAGCCTAACCATTCCTATATCTACATGCCCACATCTGCCGGCTTTGAGGGGATTCCTTTTCATGAAGGTAATGCCGGCATGCCTTTCTGGGAGGCGAAAGATCTGGGGATCAGCCAGGGTTCCTATTATCGTTTTCCCCGGAAACCCGAACTGCTTTCTTCCTTATCCATTACGCGGTCAAACGGCTATGAAGCACAGTTTCGTTCCAATGACGGGCACGAGCTGCTTGTAGTTATAAGTTCGGGAAATGAATATATTTACAAAAAGCTGAAAAGCAGTGATGCCGGATACAGGGATCAGAAAGTTATGTTTTCAGCAGGAGAGCTGAACGTATTGCCCCGTTCGGGAACGGCACTTATTCAGATTGTACCTTACACAATCCACACGTCTGCGGCATCCGGTAAGAAATACTATTTTATTAATCAGACGGTGCTGAGCAGGGCAGTTACCCTGAACTAAGACTTTTCTGCAGGGGAGATCCTCAGCGGGCAGGCTAAAAGGAGTATATTTTTGTCCTTTCCAACCAAAATATACTTTTTTTAGTCTTAAGCCTTGTAAACTTACGCCCCATGAAAAAATATATATCTTTCCTGTTACTGTCGGTGCTGCTCAGTTGCAATGACCGCCATACCGTAATGCCCACTGCATGCGTGTCTGAAATGCAGGTTTTTTTCAGCAAAAATTTGAAATGTTCAGACCCGGGTAAAATGGAGACCCACCTGCAGGAAGCCCTGTACGACGGCGAGCTGGTCTATTTTACGGAAATCATGTGTATCTATTGCGGAATTGCCCCCACTACTTTCGGGTACAATTGCAGTAAGGAAAAGGTAGAATTTAAAGACTACGATCTGCTTACAGATAAGCGCAGGGTATTCAACAGTTGTGAAAACAGGTTCCTGTAGGCGGCAGGGGCCTTCGGAAATTGAGATTTAACGAAATTTTAAGGTGATACCCTTTTTTATGCGGTTTTAATTCTCTGGCACCGGAACAGCCCGTTTTCCGCTCCTTCCGATCGGGGAAACACTTTATCATCAGGAAAATCCGGCAGGAATGGCCGGTACAGACTTTTTCTCCTTACTTAATTTGGCCTTAAAAGCAGAGCCTCGGGCTGCCGAACGGAGGCCATAGCCAATGACCGGGATTTGGAGCTAATGACGCCGTAATCATAACTTTGCGGCATCAAAAACTTTAAACCAGTAAGAATCATGAAAAAGTCAATTTTAGCGCTCAGCGTGATCCTGACAGTGAACAGCCTGTTTGCACAAACCACTACCTCTATCGGTCCGATGATCGGCTTCAACTCCTCTGTTTATAAAGGCGACATATCTACGGAAAAATGGAAGTCTGCCGACCTGAACGCCGGGCTTTTCCTGAATCACTCGAGAAATGAGACCTTTGGCTTTCGCGTAGAAGCATTGTATTCTTCTATGGGAACCGCCTTTACCAATTCTTCCGAAGTAGTAAAAACCGGCTACATTCAGGTGCCTGTATACGGGGTGGCTTACCTCGGTAAGAAAGGGACATCCGTACGTCCCAAGCTGATGGCCGGACCGTATGTCGGTTTTCTGACAAACGTGGGAGGAACCAAGGTAAACCTGAATAAAGATGATTATAACAAAGTGGATTTCGGTCTGAAAGGAGCAGCGGGGATCAACTTCCGTCTGAACCGGGAAATCTGGTTAAACACCGATCTGTATTACGGACTGGGCCTGACCGATCTTTACAAGTCAGATACCGACGTTTATAATAATTCCTGGGGGCTGAACGTAGGGGTGAGCTTCCCGGTAAAATAAGATAGTTAAAACAAAGGGAGTCTGAAAAATGCGGTTCCCGATTACGCTCCAGCTGGCACTAGGCGAATGCTGTTACCAGTACGGATGTAGTCGGGAACCGCACCTGCATTTATCATCTGTTCTCCTCACACCATTTCCGTGCATTCACAAAAGCCTCCAGCCAGGGGGAAACCTCATCCTGCCGGCCGTTCGGGTAGTGGGCCCAGTTCCACGGGAAAGTGGAGCGCTCAATATGCGGCATGGTCACCAGGTGGCGGCCGCTGGCATCGCACATCATGGCGGTATTATAATCCGAACCGTTCGGGTTATGCGGGTATTCCGCGTAAGCGTATTTAGCTACAATCCGGTATTGATTCTCCTGTTCCGGTAAGCGGAATTTTCCTTCGCCGTGCGAGATCCATACCCCGAGGGTGGTACCGGCCAGGGTCTTCAGCATCACGGAAGGATTTTCCTGTACCTGCACCGAAACAAAGCCTGACTCGTGCTTTCCGGACGTGTTGTAATGCATTTTGCCGTGCTCCGGGTGATCGGGATGGATCAGCTCCAGCTCCATAAACAGCTGGCAGCCGTTGCAGATGCCGACAGAAAGGGTATCGGGCCGGGCGAAGAAATTATCCAGCGCCTTTTTGGCTTTCTCATTGTAGAGAAATGCCCCGGCCCAGCCTTTGGCCGAACCCAGCACATCCGAATTGGAAAAACCGCCCACGGCCCCGATGAACTGGATATCTTCCAGGGTTTCCCGGCCGGAGATCAGGTCGGTCATGTGTACATCCTTCACATCAAAACCGGCCAGGTACATGGCGTTGGCCATTTCCCGCTCCGAGTTAGAGCCTTTCTCCCGGATGATGGCCGCTTTCGGCCGCGGGGTAGACCCATTGATCACCGGTTTTTGTCCGTTAAAATGCGAAGGGAACACATATTTCAACGGTTGGGCTTTGTAGTTTTTAAAGCGCTCATCCGCCATGCCGTTTTTCGATTGCTTCCGGTCTAAAAGGAAAGAGGTGGTGTACCAGGTATCGCGGGTTTCTTCCACGTTAAAGGTGAAAGAATCGGTATAATTCCGGAAAGTGACTTCTGTGCCGTCTTTCACCGTTCCGATTTTTACCGCTTCTATTCCGGCATTTTGCAGGGCATTTTCAAAGGCGCTGTCTTCGGCAGCCTGCAGTACCACGGCAATGTTTTCATTGAAGAAGGCTTTTACGGTATCCTGTTCCCCGAGGCCGGAAAGATCGTAATCGGCCGCCAGCTGAACATCGGCAAACCCCATTTCCAGGAGTGTGGTGATCAGTCCGCCCGAGCCCACATCGTGCCCGGCGGCGATCAGGCCGCCGTTGATCAGGCTTTGGATCGTATTGAAGGCTTTAGCGAAATAAGCGGCATCGGTGATGTCCGGAACTTCGTTGCCTATGCGGTTACAGATCTGGGCGAAAGAGGAACCGCCCAGCCGGAAGGCATCCTTCGACAGGTTAATGTAATATACCGAGCCCGCATTTTTTTGCAGGACAGGCTCAATTACCTTCCGGATATCGGAACAGTTACCGGCGGCAGAGATGATCACCGTTCCGGGAGCAATGACACTATCCCCGTCCGGGTATTTCTGCTTCATCGACAGCGAATCTTTCCCGGTGGGAATATTAATGCCCAAAGCGATGGCAAAATCCGAGCAGGCTTGTACGGCTTCATATAAGCGGGCGTCTTCGCCTTCGTTATTGCAGGCCCACATCCAGTTGGCCGAAAGAGATACGCCTTTCAGTCCGTTACGCACAGGCGCAAAGACCAGGTTAGCCAGGGCTTCACCCACGGCGTTCCTTGAGCCGGCGGCAGGGTTTACCAGGGCGGTCAGAGGAGAATGGCCCACGCTGGTGGCAATCCCTTCATGAGAGGTATAATCCAGCGCCATTACGCCCACATTGTTCAGCGGCAGCTGGATAGTTCCTGCGCATTGCTGCTTGGCTACACGGCCTCCCACGCAGCGGTCCACTTTGTTGGTAAGCCAGTCTTTACAGGCCACCGCTTCCAGTTGGAGCACCTGCTCCAGGTAGGCGGGAATATTTTTGGCCTCATAAGAAAGAGCGGCATAGCGGTGATCCGTTTTCCGGTCTCTCATGATGGTTTTGGGAGAGGAGCCGAAGAAATCTTCCAGGGCATAATCCATGGGTTTCTCCCCGGTGGCGGAAGACCGGAAGGTAAAGCGGTGGTCACCGGTAACATCTCCCACGGCATACATCGGCGAGCGCTCGCGGTCAGCCACCCGCTGCAGGATATCGATATCTTTTTCAGCAATAATGAGCCCCATTCTTTCCTGGGATTCGTTGCCGATGATCTCTTTGGAGGAAAGGGTAGGGTCGCCCACGGGTAATTTATCGAGGTCGATCAGGCCACCGGTGTCTTCTACCAGCTCTGAAAGGCAGTTCAGGTGTCCGCCCGCCCCGTGGTCATGAATGGAAACGATGGGATTATGATCGGACTCCACCAGGCCCCGGATGGTGTTGGCCGCCCGTTTCTGCATTTCCGGGTTGGAACGCTGGATGGCGTTCAGCTCAATGCCCGAGCCGAAGGCGCCCGTATCTGCGGAGGAAACCGCCGCTCCCCCCATGCCTATCCGGTAGTTTTCACCGCCCAGGATAACGATCTTATCGCCCGTTTCGGGGGTATGTTTTTTAGACTGATCCAGCTTTCCGTAGCCTACCCCGCCGGCCTGCATGATCACCTTATCGTAACCCAGCTTACGGCCGTTTTCTTCGTGTTCAAAGGTAAGCAGGGAGCCGGTGATCAGGGGCTGCCCGAACTTATTGCCAAAATCCGAGGCCCCGTTTGACGCTTTGATGAGGATATCCACGGGCGTCTGGTACAGCCAGGGGCGTTCCTGCATGGCTTTTTCCCAGGTGCGGTTACCCGGCAGGCGCGAATAGGCCGTCATATAAATGGCGGTTCCGGCCAGGGGCAAAGCGCCCTGCCCGCCTGCGAGGCGATCGCGGATCTCCCCGCCCGAACCGGTGGCAGCGCCCGAAAACGGCTCCACCGTGGTGGGGAAATTATGCGTTTCCGCCTTTAACGACAACACCGACTCAAACTCCTTTTCTTCGTAGAAATCGGGCTTATCGGCCGACTTCGGGGCGAATTGCGTCACTTTCGGTCCTTTGATAAAAGCCACATTGTCTTTGTAGGCGGAAACAATATCGTTCGGATGCGTTTCAGAAGTTTTCCGGATCAGTTTGAAGAGCGAAGAAGGCATTTCTTCCCCGTCAATCACAAAAGTACCGTTAAAGATCTTGTGCCGGCAGTGCTCGGAGTTGGCCTGTGAAAAGGCAAACACTTCGGAGTCGGTCAGCTTCCGGCCGATCTTTGCCACCAGCTTATCCAGGTAATCCACTTCTTCCGGGCTCAGCGCCAGTCCTTCCTGCCGGTTATAGGCCTCAATGTCATCGATCTCCAGGATGGGCTCGGGCGTGATGTGTATGGTGTACATTTCCTGCGTAAGGGCGGCATACTTCTGCGAGATCATCGGATCGAAGTCGTTAAAGTCAGCGGGAACCGGGTGGAACTCTTCGATACGTAGAATGCCCTGAATGCCCATATTCCGGGTGATCTCCACGGCATTGGTACTCCAGGGAGTAACCATGGCGGCGCGCGGACCCACAAAGTAACGGTTCAGTGTCAGCTCATCCCGCTTTTCAGCATTGCCAAAAAGCCAGTTGAGCTTTTGAATGTCGTCAACAGAAAGATTTTGCCCGGTTTGAACGCCGTAAACGGTATTCCCGGAGTTGGAAAAGAAATGAATCATTACTTGCTTTTGAAAATACAAAGTTACTGGGTTTTCCGGTTTTTTGCCGGTATTTATCTGAAAAAGTATAACTTTGACGTGAACAGAAACCCACTGCGCGGTTCGTATATGGAAACAGTTCAGTTTGAATCGGTGATTGAACGCTATGCGGGATTTCGCGGGCATTATATCGACGTTCCTCTCGCGGCTGCCGAACCGTTTACCGGCGAGCGAAACCTGCGGTTACTATGCTCGATAAACGGCAGAGAAGAATTTCATTGTGCTCTGCGGCCCAAGAAAAACGGCAACTTCGAGATCAGTGTGGGCACTCCGGTCCGTCAGGCGGGGAAGCTGGTGCTGGGGCAAAAGGTATCGGCCACACTTCGCCGTGACCACAGCGAGTATGGCCGGCCCATGCCGGAAGAGCTGGCCGAGCTTCTGGCGATAGACGAAGAGGGGAACCGCCTTTTCCACGAGTTGAAACCCGCTAACCAGCGGGATATCCTCTATTATATTAACGGCGCCAGGAGTGTTCAGGTCCGGATTGACCGCGCCATTATGATGATTGACCGGCTGAAGAAAAACCGGTGAGGTAAGCCCTGAATTCTTCCCCCTTGCACATGAATGGAATTTAGCCTACATTTGCCTCAATGCCAGGCTGGCAAATAAATATATGAAATAGCCCTCAGCTGATAGCTGAAGGCTGAAAGCTAAAATTTATACATATGAAAAAACTACTTACGCTGGCCCTCCTTGCGGGAGGTGCCCCCATGCTTCAGGCGCAGATTGATGCTTCGCTGATGAAGTTTCCTGATGTATCCCAAACCCACATTGTTTTCAGTTATGCCAATGACCTGTGGCAGGTGCCGAAAACCGGCGGCCAGGCCATTAAGCTCAGCTCTCCCGCGGGAGTGGAGACGTTTCCGAAATTTTCTCCTGACGGTAAGGAGATCGCCTTCTCGGGTAACTATGACGGCAATCTCGACGTATACGTTATGCCGGTAGGCGGGGGTGTACCCAAAAGACTCACCTCGCACGGATACGGCGACCGGCTGGTAGACTGGACCCCCGACGGCAGGGAGCTGGTCTTTGCCTCTTCCAGAGAGAGCGGGAAGCAGCGCTTCAGCCAGTTTTACCGCGTCAGCAAAAACGGCGGGGCAGATACGAAACTGCCGCTCGAATATGCGGAATACGGCTCCTACAGTCCCGACGGCGCAAAGATAGCCGTAGTGTACATATCCCAGGTGGGCAGAACCTGGAAAAGATACAAGGGCGGCACCAAAGGCGCCATACAGATCTTTGATTTTAAAACGGGAACATCCAAAAGAATCTCCCCTCCCGACGGTGGCGGCGATGAGTTCCCGATGTGGTACGGCAACAAGATCTATTTCATTTCCGACCGCGGCAGCGAAGAACGCATGAACCTCTGGTCGTATGATACCGCTTCCGGGCAGGCCGAACAGCTGACCCGCTATACCGACCATGACATTCACTATCCTTCGCTGGGTAGCGGAGAGATCGTTTATGAGCAGGGCGGACAGCTGCACCTCTACCACATCGGGGAAAAGTCGGATAAGATCATCAAAGTACAGATCACCTCCGATATGACCGCGCTGATGCCGCGCAATGAATCGGTGGAAAGATACATTCAGAGTGCCGGCATCAGCCACGACGGTAAGCGCGTGCTTTTCGAAGCCCGGGGCGATGTTTTCTCTCTGCCGGCCAAAGAGGGTGTGGCGCGGAACCTCACCAATACTTCCGGTGTAGCCGAGCGCACCCCGGTGTATTCGCCCAATGGCAAACACATAGCCTACTGGTCAGATGCCGGCGGCGAATACGAACTTTACCTGATGAATACCGATGATCCGTCGGTGCGCAGGAAACTGACGTCCTACGGGCCGGGCTACCGCTACAGCCCGCAGTGGTCGCCGGATTCCAAAAAGATCAGCTTCATTGACCAGGCCGGCGAGATCATGATCCTGGATCTGGCCGCCAACAGCACCACAAAGGTAGACGAGCTGTTAGAGTTTGCCCATGGAAATACGGCCTCGTTCAGGGGAGACTGGTCATCCGACAGCCGATGGTTTGCCTACAGCAGGGATCTTCCCAACAGTCACCAGGCCGTTTTCCTGTACAATACGGAGGATAAAAAATCAACACAGGTCACTGACGGCTTTTACAGCTGCTTTAACCCGGTGTTTGATCCGGCCGGGAAATACCTGTTTATGACCACCAACCAGGTGTTTCAGCCCAACTACAGCGACTATGACAATACATTTGTCTATAACAATTCCACCCTCATCGGCGTACTGACCCTCAGCAAAGACAGCACCAGCTTCCTGGCGGCAAAAGACGACACCGTGACCGTAAAGGA
>JBEBRR010000104.1:0-9229 GCA_040394735.1 Leadbetterella byssophila | reverse complement strand
TTACTTTCCGATACAAAACTTCCCGAAAATATTCTTCAGCAGATCATCGGTAGATATAGTACCTGTGATCTCTCCCAAATGATGGAGCGCCACACGGATATCCTGGGCCAGGAAGTCGCCGGTGATACCGGCAGTCAGGCCGGAGAGTACATCGTTAAGGGCTTCATTGGCTTTCGACAGGTGTTCGTAATGGCGGATGTTGGTGATGGTATTGTCTTCGGTTTTCAGCTCCTGTACGGCATTGACAATAGTGGCTTTCAGCGTTTCCAGGCCCAGGCTCTCTTTAGCGGAAATGCTGAGTTCCTCCTCCCGGATAGGAGTGGGGGAGACGTCGGTTTTGTTTCTCACCCAGAATAAGACCTGCTGCTCCGAAACCTGGTCTCTCAGGTTTTCCAGGAAGGAGTAACCTCCCGGTGAATCGTAGAGAAAGATCACCAGCCGGGCCTCTCTGAGGGCCTTCTTGGAGCGTTCAATTCCCATGGACTCGATGAGATCGTCGGTTTCCCGGATGCCGGCGGTATCTATAAAGCGGAATTTGATTCCGTCAATGATGAGCGTATCCTCGATAATGTCACGGGTGGTGCCGGCAATGTCGGTTACTATGGCTTTTTCTTCATTCAGGAGAGCGTTCAGGAGAGTCGATTTTCCTGCATTGGGGGCACCGATAATGGCCACTGGGAAACCTTCCTTGATGGCGTTCCCGTTGTCAAATGAGCTCAGCAGGGGCAGAATCTGCGCCTGGATATTCAGGATCAGTGAACGGAGGTCGTCGCGATCGGCAAACTCCACATCTTCTTCACCGAAGTCCAGCTCCAGTTCTACCAGGCTGGCAAAATGGATAAGGTCTTCGCGCAGCATGGCCAGCTTCCTGGAAAACCCGCCGCGCAGCTGGTGCAGGGCGGTTTTATGGGCGGCTTCGGAGTCAGCGGCAATGAGGTCAGCCACGGCCTCAGCCTGTACAAGGTCCATCTGGCCGTTTAAGAAGGCTCTTTGGGTAAATTCTCCCGGGGCCGCTAAGCGGCAGCCGTTTTGTACCAGCAGCTTTAAAACATAGCGGATAATGTAAGGGCTGCCGTGGGTGGAGATTTCAATGGAATCTTCGGCCGTAAACGACCTGGGCGCGCGAAAAACCGAGACCAGCACTTCGTCGATGATCTTTTCGCCGTCAGTTATTCTGCCGAAGTGGATAGTGTTTCCGGCTGCTTTTGTAAGGTCTTTGCCTTTAAAGAGGGTATTCCCGATAGAGAGCGCGTCCGGGCCGGAAACCCGGATAATGGCCAGCGCTCCTACGCCCGGGGGCGTGGCTACGGCGCAGATGGTGTCCTGGAAGTTCAAATTCTGATCTTTTACGATACAAAGATAACACATTGTATATAAATTGCGTTTGATCGTTATTAGGCCCCGGGTGGTTACGGATCATAATGTATTTCTTATCTCCGTAATTTATCTTCTTATCGATTATACTCGTTATCTATATTTTCTACGCACATTTGTCATGACCTTTCTTGTCGTATCCATGAAGGCACTCGGACAGCAGGAGCTTTTTAAATCTGACATTTAGTTTAAGTTTTAAGATGCTGTTCTGAAGTAGTGATACACTAAACTATTTTATACCTGTTTTTACTTTCCTCTAAACTTTCTCTATTTTTGAGGCCAAAATAACCCCCATACGGCATAGATGTTATTTGACTCGCTGCAGTTTATACTGTTTTATATCGTAGTTACTATCCTTTATTTTTCGATTCGTCATCGGGGAAGGGTGTGGCTGTTGCTGCTGGCGTCGTGCTATTTCTACCTGGTGTTCAAGCCGGTCTACATCCTGATCCTGCTGGTGACCATCGTGGTGGACTACTTCGCAGGGATCTGGATCGCCAGCAGCGAAGGAAAGAAACGAAAATGGTTCCTGGTGCTTAGCCTGATTGCCAACATCGGCTTCCTGGCTTTTTTTAAATACTGGAATTTTTTCAACGATAACCTGACCCACCTGCTGAGCCTGTTCGGGATGGTGAACCATTTGCCTGACTATGAGCTGGAGCTTCCCATCGGGCTGTCGTTCCACACTTTCCAGGCCATGAGCTATACCATTGAAGTGTACCGAAGGAAACAGGAGCCGGAAAAGGATTTTATCATCTACTCGCTCTATGTAATGTTTTATCCGCAGCTGGTGGCCGGACCTATCGAAAGGCCCCAGAATATGCTGCCCCAGTTTCATACCTTTTTCAAATTCAATTGGGAGAATATGAAATCGGGCCTTATGCTTATGCTATGGGGACTTTTCAAAAAAGTGGTGATCAGCAACCGGCTGGCGGAGATGGTCGATTATTGTTTCGATAACCCTTCGGAGCATCCCGGTCTGACCCTTCTGGTGGGCTCAGTATTCTACAGCTTCCAGATTTATTGTGACTTTTCAGGATATTCTGATATGGCTATCGGGGCGGGGCGGACCATGGGATTCACCCTGATGAAAAACTTCGATGTACCGTATTTATCCAGAAGTATCGGCGAGTTCTGGCGCCGATGGCACATCTCTCTTTCCACCTGGTTTAAAGACTACCTGTATATTCCCCTGGGGGGTAGCCGTGAAGGAGAGTGGAAACTGTACTGTAACCTGGCCGTTGTATTCCTGGTGAGCGGGCTGTGGCATGGTGCGGCCTGGACCTTCATTATTTGGGGCGGGCTGCATGCGGTATTCCAGATTCTGGCGCGTATGCGTGACCGTTACCTGCCTTTCCGAATCCCCAGGAATGATGTATTGTCGGTTATTTTTACGTTTATCCTGGTAACCCTGGCATGGGTATTTTTCCGGGCGAAGGGAGTGTATAATGCAAAGGTGATCCTGGGCAAGCTGCTGACATTCGACTTCTTCAGCGGCTATTCCATGCCGTATTCCGTGAACGAATTTATCTTCTGCTGGGGGCTTATTACCTCCCTGTTTCTGAAAGATATTTTTGCGAAAGAAATAGGCGTAAAAAGCACGCCGGCATTTTATCTGAAATTTGCAGGTCTGGCTGTACTGTGCTATTTCTTCGGGGTATTTTCCGGTGAACAATTCATTTATTTCCAGTTTTGATGAAGGTGCTGAAATACATAGCGCTGGTGGTTTTCGGGTTCCTGTGGTTCCTTGGCTGCTCGCGTGACACGGTGGTGTACCTGGTAGACAACGGATTCATTGGTGACGATTTCCGGTATGGTGATCTTTACCGCCTGTCCAATCTTTCGGCCTACCGGGTACCGGTGGAAAAATGTAACAGGCCTTACCAGGGGCCTGAAAAACCCGTAACGCTTTACCTGGCGGGGGACAGCTTTACCGAAGAAGGGCGGGTAAACAGGAACGAATACGCGGCAGCCCGTTATTTCCGGTCATTTGTAGCCGATGAAGGGATTCCCCTGGAGCTTGTCACCGGAAAGAAGATCCTGGTTATAGAAACGGTAGAACGCCATCTGCGCGAGCGTTTTTCGGAAAAACCCTGGATGAACTGGGAGGTGAAGACTGCATCGGTGCCTGTCCGGGAGCCGTTTTCCTTCCGGGAAATCTATGATGCGGTAGTGGATTACGAGGTTCCTTACCGGGAAGAGATGCATGAATCGGTACTTTTCAGCAGTGATTTCATCCTGAAAATCAAAGAATGGAAAGCAGATTTTAACTACCGGTTTTTCGGAAGGGTAGACCCCAAAGTGAGGGTGCTGAAAGACGAGCTGGTTTATGACCTTGACCTGGCGACGGGGATCAGCTCAGTATATGATCACGTACCGGATGAGGAGATCGACCGTATCGTGAAGCACGTCAATGCTACGCGTTCCTATTATCGCTCCCTGGGTTTTGAGGAAGTATATCTTAGCGTTATCCCCAATAAATCCAGCCTGTTGATCAAAGAAGATACCGCCTATAATCACCTGGTGGAAAGAGTGGAAAATCATCCGGACCTTCAGATGCCGGTGATTAGTGTCTGGAAGGCTTTTTCAGAACATAATTATTACCAGAAGGGCGACTCACACTGGAATTGCGCAGGCCAGAAGATCTGGGTGGATGCCGTGAATGAGAAAATTCAACAGTAGCTCTTACAGGTAAAAATAAGAAATACTACAGGCGAATGCCCTGTTAGCACCGTTTTCCGTAAAGCAGCAATCTCTTGAAAGCATATAAAGCCGGGAAGGGTTGAAATTCATCGCTGATCCGTCTTTTGAACTCGGATACAAAGAGCTTTTGCTCACTTTCGGGCAATCTTTCAAGATAAGGAATTAATGCCGAGCCTGAAATGAAATCAAACAGCTTTTCCGGGCCATCAGCAAGAATAGGGTAAACTTTTTGAACGATCTGAATATGCTGCAGTCCGTTTTCAAACATTATCCGGGCATATTCATCGATGCTTAAAACCGGGGATTCTCTTTTCCAGCCCTGTAAAAAATCAACAAACGGTTTTTCCTGCGCCAGCTTCAGTAATAACTGGTTAAGGAGGTTGTCTTTTTGGGCCGGCATCTGTACGGCAAACTGCCCCTTATCACTTAAACGCGCTATTAACTCCGGAAATAAATGCCGGTGGTTGTCAGACCATTGAAGGGCAGCATTGCTGAAAATCAGATCCCAGCTCTGTTCCCTGCCGGAAATAAGAAATTCTTCAACGTTGCTCTGCTGGAAACGCAATCTGTTGCTTTCCCTTTTTTTGCTGTCAGACAGCATTTCAGGAGATGGATCGATCCCCAGAAAAAAAGCCTGATCAAACTTTTCAGATAAGAGACGGGTCTGTTCTCCCGTACCACATCCTATATCTATTCCGTTTTTCAAACCCTCTCCAGAAATCATTTCCGCCAGATCATAAAAGGGCTGATACCGGATATGTTTAAATTGATTGTATTTTTCAGGATTCCAGGGCATAGCTTATAAATTTTTCATACAGGTATATCAGGATCAGTTCGTACAGGCTTTTCTGCAGACGCTGCTTTACCCCCGGAGGAGGGTTTCCGCAAAGGCCCTTACATCGTGTGTATCGCGATAGGCGGTTCCGTCTATGACAGGTGGTGATTGCAGGTAACGGAGAATCGTATTGCGGATGGCTTCGGGGTCATAAGGATCGACCACATCGCCTAATCTGTATTTCTTCACCAGCTCCGCCATAACGCCGTTATCGGAGACAATAACCGGTTTATCATGCCGGGCAGCTATTCCTACCACTCCGCTTGAGCCGAAGAAGTTAACGTTCATGCGGAGAATAACATCCGACTGGTGAAAGGTGCTTTCCATTTCTTCATCAGAAATGAACTCATCGCGCGTGATCATCCGGAACGGCCCGGTTTTAAGCTGCTTCAGCCCGTTCTCATATCCCGGTCTGAATTTCCCGATAATCAGCAGGGTAATACCGGAATGGGAGATAGTGTTTAATGCAGCAATGATATTTTCATTGTTTTTCCGTTCATCTGCATAACCGAATTGAAGCAGGACCAGGTGATCATCTGGAATATCGTAATGTTTCCGGAGGTTAAAGTCTTGTGCCATGGGGTAATCAAACCAGGGATCCGGTAGGGTAAAGAAACGCTTTTTGCCAAGCCATCCCGGCATCTGCTCGTCGTTCAGGATAAATATCTTGTCGAGAGAAGAATTACGGAGGGCCAGTTTTATCAGCATTTGTTTCTGTAGCCTGGATCTCCAGAAACGTATTTTCGGAAGAAATCCGGTGCCTTCGGGCTCCATGCGGGCATAGGGGCGAAACCAGATCCCGGAGATCTTATAGGGTACCCGGCTCCGGCCAATGGCTACCTGGTAGAGGTCCAGTTCCATCAGGATCACCCGCTGGCATCCGTACAGGCGGGCCTCACGGTCAATGATAGTCCATTCGGCCTCCGACTTTTGAAGAAGTCCGGGATGTGACTGAAGATTTTTTTGCTCTTCTTCCGCGGGCAGAATTACCTTTATGTGAGGGTAAGTGCTTTTAAGATGGAAATCAGCTGACCGGTTGACAAGGAAGACAAACTCATCGTTCGGCCTGTTTTTCCCGGCGTAGTGCAGGAGATTATTCACAAAGCCGAATTTGTGTCCGTTAAGTGTGATATTTAAGTCAGTAATGAGGTATTTCATCTGTTAAAGTTCCGAGTAGTGAGTTAGTCCCCGTTTCCACCAACCATTACCGGTGGTTGACCATTCAGCATTCACAATTCAGCATTATCCACATATACATTTCTGGACGGAATACGGATCAGGAGCAGGAACCCGATCACAAACAGTACGATGAGGAACAGGATGGAATTCCGCATACTGCCAGTCTGATCCAGGATGAATCCGAATATAAACGTTCCGAGGGTCAGCGCTATTTTCTCTGTAATGTCATAAAAGGCAAAATAGGCTGAAGTTTCTTCTTCTCCTTCCGGAATAAACTTGGCATAAGTAGACCGTGAGAGCGACTGTATTCCACCCATTACCAGTCCAACCAGGCAGGCAATCACATAAAACTGGTTGGCCGTAGTGGTAAAATAGGCGGCTACAGGCACAAGGGCCCACAGAGCGATCTCTATCCGTAAAGCAATGGAGTTACCGAATTTTTCAGACAGCCGGGAGGCCAGGTAAGACCCGGGAATGGCAATAAGCTGAATCAGCAGAAGGGTAGTGATCAGGCCCTGCCGCGGAATATTGATCTCCTCATTGGCAAAGAGCGTAGCCACGTAAATGACCGTCATTACCCCCATATCATACACCAGGAAAGCCAGGAGAAAACGTTTCAGATACCTGCTTTTCCGTACCTTCAGAAAAGTATTTTTCAGCTGGAGAAAACCGTTTTTAAGAAATCTTGAACGGAAAGGCTTGTTTTCATCTTTGGGCAGGCGGTAAAACGGAATCTGTGCAAACCCGGCCCACCACAGTCCTACGGTGATAAAGGCAATACGTGTAGTAAACCCGGAGTCGGAATCGGCCTGGGTTAAGCCGAAAATTCCCGGCTTCATGATCAGGAGCAGGTTAAAGATGAGCAGGAGCACACTGCCTACATACCCGAAGGCAAAACCCCGGGCACTGAGGCGGTCATAATGCTCCTCAGTGGCTATCTGTGGAATAAACGCATTATAAAACACCAGGCTTCCGCCCCAGCCGATGATCGACAGCCCGAAGGCAATCATGACGAACTCCAGATTATCAGGCGTAAAAAAATAAAAATAGGCGCAGGACGCAGCGCCCAGGTAACAGAAAAACTTCATGAACATTTTCTTCCTGCCCGAGTAATCGGCAATACCGGTAAGGATCGGGTTCAGGAAGACCAGCAGCAGGGAGGCTGCCGAAATGGTAAAAGTGTACAGTGCGTTTTTGTCAAATTTGAAGTTAAAGAAAGAGACCAGCTCCTTGGTGCCGCTGATTTCGGTCACCTGCACGGTAGACTGGTAATAAATGGGGAAAATGACGGTGATGATGACCAGGTTATGAACAGAATTGGCCCAGTCATACATGCACCAGGCATTCCATGTTTTTTGGTTGTTCATAGGGGGCTTTAATGGTTAAGTGTAAATGATTGATTCACAGAGAAACGAATTCACCCGCAATTTCCTTTCCCCAAGACGAATCTGCAAAATTACGAATTTGTAAATTTACAAACAAAACGCTTCTTCTGAAACCGGGCTGTGACCCATACAGGAAAAACAAAATCACCCTTCCCGCAGATTTTAAGCACAAATCCGATATATTTGCTCCTGTTCGACCTTAAATTAAGCAAAAGTATTCATGTCTCAAAAACGGAGTCCGATGTTTGCCGTTATCGGTGCATCATCTGTGGGTACCATGATCGAGTGGTACGATTTTTATATCTTCGGAAGCCTTGCTACCCTGATATCTACCAAATTCTTTCCCGGAGGAAATGAAACACTGGCCTTTTTGTCTACCCTGGCTACGTTTGCGGCCGGTTTTATTGTCCGGCCCTTCGGCGCCCTGTTTTTCGGGCGACTGGGTGACCTTATCGGGAGAAAATATACGTTTATGGTTACTTTATTGCTTATGGGCGGGGCCACCTTCCTGATCGGCTGTATTCCGGCTTACGAGACCATCGGGATTATTTCTCCGCTCCTGGTGCTGCTGCTGAGGTTACTGCAGGGGCTGGCCCTGGGCGGGGAGTATGGCGGAGCCGCTACTTACGTGGCCGAACATTCGCAGGCACATCAACGCGGCCTCATGACTTCCTGGATACAGACCACGGCCACCGCAGGACTGATCATCTCCCTGGTGGTGATAGCGGTCACCCGGAGCAGCATGTCAGAAGAATCTTTCCAGGCATTTGGCTGGCGGATCCCCTTTCTGGCCTCTGCAGCCATGATCTATGTCTCGTACATTATCCGGAAAAACATGCATGAGTCACCGTTGTTCGCCAAAGCCAAAGCAGAAGGAAAGACCTCCGTTAATCCGCTGAAGGAGTCGTTTGGTAACCGGTATAACCTGAAATATGTGCTCCTGGCCCTGTTGGGGGTGACCATGGGCCAGGGTGTGGTGTGGTACACCGGCCAGTTTTATGCTATGTCGTTTATAGAGCGGGTCATGCATGTTCCGAAAGTACAGGTAGACGGTATCCTGATCTGGGCCCTGTGCCTGGGTACCCCCTTCTTTATCTTTTTCGGATGGCTGTCGGATAAGATCGGCCGCAAATGGATCATGATGGCCGGAATGCTGGCGGCTGTGCTGGGTTACCGGTACATTTATACGCAGATGTATGAGACCGTTAATGTGCATAACAAGACAGAACTGGGGCATGAAGCAGAGTTTGCGACGGAGCTCAAAGGAACCGATTCGGTGTATACGGTGGTCAGGAAGTATAGTGACGGCACAATTTTCAGCGAAATTACCACCCTGAAAGCCGGGAACCGGCACACGGAGACCACGGTGACCGTTACGGATGCCGATAAGCGGATGCTGATCTTCTGGGTGTTTGTCCAGGTGATTTTTGTTACCATGGTGTACGGACCCGTAGCTGCGTTCCTGGTGGAGATGTTCCCCGTAAAAATCCGGTACACCTCCATGTCGCTGCCGTATCACGTAGGGAACGGGATATTCGGCGGACTGCTGCCGGCCATTGCCACATTCCTGGTGACCCGGGCCGGGACAATCAATGAGAAAGCGGTTGAACAGGGACTGCTGCCTCCTATTGACAAACCCTACCTGGAAGGCTTGTGGTACCCTATGGTGATTGCCGGGATATGCCTGGTAATAGGTGTGATTTACCTGGACGGCAAAGATAACAGGGTGGATGATTGAGGATAATTGGGAATG
>JBEBRR010000103.1:0-10238 GCA_040394735.1 Leadbetterella byssophila | reverse complement strand
GTCAGGATCACCTGGTGGTGACCCAGGTCCCGGCAGTCGAATTCCGTCCGGTTAAGGCTCAGCTGCAGCGTACCGCAGTTGTCGTAGGAGCCGGCATCCACCTCATTGACCGTAACCCATGCCTTTCCCTCTGTGTTCAGCTCCAGGGTCACTCCCCTGGCCTTCACCACCGGCGCACTGTGGTCTACCACATGTACCTGGCTGGCGCAGGTGGTAGATGCCCCGTGGATGTCCACCACCGTCAATTTTGCAGTGTAGCTCCCTACACGAAGCGCCGGGTTAATATCAATACTGCGGTTAAACCAGTCGTTGTTGGTATCGTAAGAGCCCGCATCCAGGTCTTCTGTCCGCAGGATCGCGTAGCAGTCGTCTTTGGCCACCAGCACCACCACCGGCTTACATACCGCCATCGGAGGCACGTTGCAGTCTTTCCGCGTCAGTGTGATCTGTGATTCGCTCACGCACCCCTGTGCCGAGCTTACCTTTACCTTGTACACCCCGCCTTCCTCCGCCCGGATGCTCCGCGTCTTCGCCCCCGTGCTCCATTCGTAGCTCTTGCCTTCCGGCGCCGTCAGCTTCACTCCGCTCCCCGCACAGAATTCCAAGGGGCCGTCGGCCAGTATCGCCCCCCCCACCGTCTCCGGACCCGCTAACGTCACAACACTATTCAGCACATGCTCACAACCCCCAACCGTCACCTTAAAACCCCCGTATTGCCCTGATCCCAGGTTGATCAACGCAAAAACACCGCCCAATACCGTCACCTGGGCTGTGCTATCTTTATTATCCTTTGTAAAGATCAGCGCGTACGCCCCCGCCGGCAGGCTGGTCGTGAAGGCTATCCTGCCGTCTTGTCCTCCGCAGCTCGAAGGATTGGTCTGGGTATGAAGGGTCAGAGAGGCCGTGGCTGATGCAAGAACTACAGGTCCCCTGGCCATAGCCGCACAGTTCTCATACTCCAGAAGAAAGTCAGAGTATGTTCCTGCGGGAAGTCCTGTGACAGCAAAAGCTCCGTTAACTATTGTTACAGAGGCTGTGGTATCTTTGTTGCCCCGCTTAAAGGCAAGAGTAAGCATCCCGGATTTCAGGCTTGTGGTAAACGCTATACTGCCGTTACCACCGCCGCAGTTGGATGGATTTACCGCCTGCCCTATAGTAAGGGAAAAGACAGCCGGGACCAGTATCCGTTCTCCCTGGGCCGTGACGGTGGTATTTTCATGTTCTATACGGAATACCGAATAAACGCCTTCTGAAAGCCCGGTAAGCGTAAATGTTCCGTTGGCATCAACAGTAATACTGGCGGTGGTGTCTTTGCTGTCTTTTTGGAAGCTCAGAAGATAACTGTCCGGGGCCAGGGTAGTGGAAAATTCAATACTGCCGTCTTTCCCGAAGCAGATACCCGGATTTACCGCCTGCCCTAAAGTAAGCGAAGCAGTGTTGCCGCAGGATGCTTTTACCGCTGCTTCGGTAGCACAGGTTCCCAGGTTACCTGAGAGATTTCGGGGTTTATCTGTGGCCAGATACGCACATATATTGGGCAGATTGCAGACAGAAAGAGCCCCGTTATCTAAAATATACAAACCTGAATATTCTTCGTAACTGCCAATGGTAGCCGGATCAATATTTGCTATTCCCTGTATGGAGGTCAGGAGCGGATTGGCCTGAATACCCAGTGCCCCGCCTATTGCTTGCAGGGCGGAGAGACCATCCACATTTTGCAGCACGGCGTTATTGCCCACATACAGTGGGCCTGCCACTGATTTTATACCCGAGAGGTCATTAAGGTTTTGCAGCGCATCATTATTATCGATGTTCAGCGCATCACCTATGGTCTTTAGTTTTTTTAACCCGTTCATATTCTGCAGTCCGGGGTTATCCCGTATGGTGAGATATTCACCTATATCCTCAAGAGACGACATGCCACTGACCGTCTTTAACATAGCATTATAGCCAATATACACGTACCTTTTTACGGAAGGCAGCGCTGACAAGCCGTTAATACTTTCCAATACGGGATTTTCCCTTACTGTCAGATAACCTCCAAGTGTATGAAGTGCTGACAGTCCGTTTATACCTTTCAGCTCAGCATTATTCCTGATATACAACAGTCCTCCCACAGACTGTAAAACCGGTAAGCCATCTATATTCTGCAACTTCGCATTATTTTCCAGCTGTAAAAACCCGGAAACACTTTGTAAAGAAGAAAGACCATTAATGTCCAGTAAGTTGTTATTGTCACGAATGTTTACGGAATTCCCTACTGTCTTTACCTTCGATAAACCGTCCAGGTTTTCCAGCATGGTATTATTCCCCACATATAGATACTCCCCAATGGTTTCGAGGCCAGAAAGTCCATTGGCATTCAGCAACCCTTTTGTATTCTGAAACCGCAGAGAGCCACCTATCTGCTTCAGGGCCTCGAGCCCCTGGGCACTCTTTAAGCCTGTACCCGTATAAAAATTAAGATCTCCGCCAATACCTGCCACATGAGACAACCCGTTTAGGTTGGTTATGATATTCCCCCACAGGGTAACATTTCCCGGCAGTGTAGTGCAATGACCATAGGTTATTGCAAAGTTATCAATCTGTAACTGATTTTCGAAAAGAATATCGCCGGCAGGGCATTGGGCCGTAGGGACGCCGCAGGAGGCAAGTACAGCCGCTTCTGTCTCGCAATTCTCCAGGTTGCCCGAGATATCACGCGGCTTATCTGCGGCCGGCAAGGCCAGGTAAGCACAGATATTGGGCAGGTCACAGATGGAAAGCGCGCCGTTACCGGTTATGCCCAGGTTCATTATCTTCTCCGCGGGTATCCCGCTTAAGCCCTGAATAGAGCTAAGAAGGTCATTCTCGTCAATATAAATGTGCCCGCTCTCCTGACCTGCTGTTCCGGTATTAAATTCCTTTATGCCGGCGAGGCCGTTAAGGGTTTGCAGGTGGGGGTTTAATCCTATTTTTATAAACGTCGAAACTTTTTTCAGTCCGCTCAGGCCGTTGATATTCGACAGGGCGCTATTGGCATTGATGCTGATTCCGTTCGCCTCGCTTATTCCTGACAGCCCGTTGATTTGTTCCAGTTTTTCGTGGAACCAAATGGTTATATTGCCCACTTCACCGTCCAGGTTCTTTAAGCCGTTCAGGTGTTTGAGTTCCGGGTTGGCATCGATCAGCAGATCGGCCCCGTATAGGGTGGTCAGGCCCGACAGGCCATCTATATGCTCCAGTTTTTTATTCCCGGTGATCTGCAGGCGGAGATCATCCGAAGAAATAAAAGCGCCTATTCTTTCCAGGGCCTCCAGGCCGTTCAGATCCGATAATTTCTCATTGTACAGAATCTTCAATGAGCCTCCGATGGTGACCAGGTTCTTTAACCCGCCCAGGTTATCAATGTCTGTATAAGTAATATCCACATTTCCGGGGATAGTAGCACAGTGTTTATAGGTGATTCCAAAGTCATCGATCTGTGCCTGGGTCTTGAAGGAGACATCGCCGGTGGGACATTCGGCCGTGGAAATAGTACAGGCTGCATTCATGGCTCCCGTATCGGCGCAGGCGCCGACGTTGTTGGTGATCGTCCGGGGCTTGTCGGTGGCCAGGTAAATGCAGAGGTTAGACAGGTTGCATACGGAAAGTGCGCTGTTTTGCAATATCATCAGGTTGGTAATCGTGCCGGGATCTATGTTTTCCAGTCCATTCAAAGAAGTGAGCCCTGAAAGCCCTCCTACCCCAAGAAGCCCTCCGATCTTCTGTACCCCGGATAATCCACCAAGACTTTGAAGCTTGTCATTGACTTCAAGCTTTAAATCCTTTCCTACACTTTTCAATCCTGCCAAACCATTAAGATCTCCCAACTCAGGATTATATGAAATCTCCAGGGAGCCCCCTATACTCTCCAGAGCCTCCAGCCCGCTAAGAGATTTCAAGCCCAGATTCTCCGACAGGTCTACATCCCCTCCCACGGCATTCAGGGCGGATAATCCGCCCATGTTGGGAATCAGAGGATTCATCCAGATTTGCATATCCCCAAGAATGCTTTGTAATGCGGAAAGACCATTTACATTTTGCAAAAGAGAATTATGAGAAATATTCAAAAGGCCGTCTATCACTTTCAGGGAAGAAAGGCCATCTACATTTTGTAAAACCACATTCGCCGAAACATCCAGGCGTTTAAGGCTTTGAACAGATGACAGTCCGTTGATATTCTCCAGTGCTGTGTTGCCCTGGATCTGCAGGCTCCCGCCAATGCTTTCAAGCGCAGAAAAACCGTTAAGATCTTTCATCAGCCCGTTCTTCTCTACGCTTACAGTTTCTCCTACTGTTTTAAGCCCGCTAAACCCGTTAATATTCTCCAGCTTTGGGTTTTCTACAATAAACAGTGAGCCTCCCACCGAAGACAGCTGCGAGAGCCCGTCTACACTTTCCAAAGCTTTGTTATTGTATATACTGATTGAGCCCTGGATCGTTTTCAGGGAAGAAAGGCCATTCAGATTAAGAAGTACGGCATTATGTAACCCTTCTGTTTCACCAATACGAAGAAATCCCATATTCTCTACTGCGGAAAGTCCGTTCAGGTTAGAAATATCATCTCCCCGGATCACGACAAGCCCGGGTATAGAAGCACAATGGCCATATTGCGTTCCGAAATCATCTATCTGTTGCTGAGTATTAAAGGTAAGGTTACCTGAAGGGCAGGGAAGAGAGGGGGTATTGCAGGCCGCTGTTACTGCGGCCAGATCAGCACACTCTCCCAGATTTCCTGAAATAATTCGTGTTTTCCCACTTTTCAGATAGGAGCAGATATTGGTTAGGTTACATATCGACAGTACGCCATTATTACGTATAATGAGGCCCTGTAAAGAGGCGGAAGGAGTAATAGTAGCAGGATCAATCCCCGAAATACCGCTTATTGAATTCAGCTGGGAATTCCCTGCAATATGGAGTCTTCCCCCTATGGCCGACAGGGAAGCAAGGCCATCCAGGTTCTTTAATTGTGCATTGGTGGTAATGGAAAGGGTTCCTCCTATTGTTTTCAGGGAAGACAGTCCGTTTATATTAACCAGGGTAGAATTTGTGGAAATTACTACCGAATCACCGATTGCTTCTACCGCCGAAAGCCCGAAAATTTCTGTCAATTTCGCATTATTAGCTAATTGCAGTTTGCCGTTTATATTTTTCAGACCTGCCAGGCCGCCAATATTTTCCAGGTTGGCATTGGTTTGAATGGTTAAGTCCTTTACACTCACAAGCCTGGAAAGCCCATCAATATTCTGAAGACCGGGGTTATTATAAATCTGAAATGTGGCTCCGATACTTTCCAGGTTAGCCAGGCCTTTTACATCGGCAAGTAAGGGGTTTATATTCAGAAGCAGTGATCCTCCTATACTTTTCAGTGCTGTTAATCCGTCGAGATTAATGATATCAGCCCCATTAACGGTTATACTGTTGGGGAGGTTCTGACAACCCGGATACGTTTGTGAAAAATCATTTACCAGCTTCTGGGTGCTAAGGACAATATTACCCGAGGGGCACTGAGCGTCAAGTTGTAAAGTTGTAAACAGACAAACTGCTATCAGTACGCTTAAACGCTTCAAACGATACGTGAACCTGATCAGATTTTGTGTAAAACGCGTTTTCTGGTCTGCTTTGAGCAGTCTGTAAAATATCAGGTTGTAAAGGTATTTTTCCATGGAGGTTCGTTTTAAATCGTAACTTATCCACAAAACTACCTGCTAAACAACCCCTTGTAAATCCCCGAAAACCTACATTTTCCTATAGGAAAACCTATATAGGAACCCCTACAGGACAGGTTAAACCAACTTTTCCTGCGGAGCCAGGTATAAAGAAAGCGCCCTGCCTTCCGGCAGGGCGCTTCAGCTTTTTATACGCAGAGGTTCAAAATTTTGCGCCTCTGCAGAAGTTTAATCCACGTATTCGCGTTTTCTGGGTTCGGAAATACGGGCTGCGTTAGCGGCCTGGAGCTCCTCGATAGAATTCACCTGGATATTCTGGTATTTTCTGCGCCCGGTACCGGCAGGGATCAGGTGACCTACGATCACGTTTTCCTTCAGACCGGCCAGGTCATCACGCTTACCTTTAACGGCAGCTTCAGACAATACCTTGGTGGTTTCCTGGAACGATGCAGCAGAAACGAACGACTCGGTACCCAGTGACGCAGTGGTAATCCCCTGCAGGATCACCTGCGATACCGCAGGCTGCGCATCACGTACAGTCATTTGCTTCTTGTCTTCACGCTTCAGCCTGCCGTTCTCATCCTTGAATTCACGCGTAGAGATGATCTGACCCGGCTTGTAGCCTTCGGATGCTCCGGCATCCACAACCACCTTCTTGTCAAATATCTTGTCGTTTTCTTCACGGAACAGCCACTTGTCTACCGCCTGCATTTCCAGGAACATGGTATCTCCGGCGTCGATCACGTCTACCTTCTGCATCATCTGGCGTACGATCACCTCGATATGCTTGTCGGAGATCTTCACACCCTGCTGACGGTATACGGCCTGGGTTTCGTTCACCAGGTATTCCTGTACCGCGGTAGGTCCTTTGATACGCAGGATATCAGCCGGCGTAATGGCTCCGTCTGAAAGCGGCTCTCCGGCACGGATAAAGTCACCTTCCTGCACCAGGATCAGTTTGGACAGCGACACCATATATTTCATCTTGGTACCGTCTTTGGCTTCCACGAAGATCTCCCGGTTACCCCGTTTGATACTACCATAAGAAACCACACCGTCTATCTCCGAAACCACCGCCGGGTTCGACGGGTTCCGGGCTTCGAACAGTTCGGTTACCCTTGGAAGACCACCGGTGATATCGCGGTTCATGTTGATTGCTCTCGGTATCTTGGCCAGGATCTGTCCGGCTTTCACCTCCTGTCCGTTTTCCACCATCAGACGGGCACTTACAGGCAGGTTATAGTCTTTGGTCTCCCCATCCAGCGACTTGATGATCAGGGCAGGGTTTTTCGCCCTGTCTTTGGAGTCGGTGATCACCTTATCGCGGAAACCGGTTTGCTCATCGGCTTCTTCACGGTAAGTGATTCCTTCTTCGATGGAGTCGTATTCCACTACCCCGTCAAATTCGGTCATGATCACGGCGTTAAACTGATCCCAGTTACACAAAGGAGCTCCTTTTTCCACGATCTCCCCGTCTTTTACCAGCAGGGTAGAGCCGTAAGGAATGTTATTGGCAATCAGCAGCTGGTTTGTAGCCGGATCGATAATCCGGATCTCACCACGACGGCCGATCACCACCGTGCTCTCTTCGCCTTCCTTGTTGGTAAACGGAACCGTTCTCACATCTTCAAAGCTGATCTTACCGGCAAATTTCGCCTTCAGGTTCGCTTCTACCGACACGTTCATGGCGGTACCACCGGTGTGGAACGTACGCAGGGTCAGCTGAGTACCCGGCTCACCGATAGACTGTGATGCAATCACACCCACGGCTTCGCCTACATCCACCATCCGGCCTGAGGCCAGGTTACGTCCGTAACATTTCGCACAAACCCCTACTTTAGTTTCGCAGGTCAGCGCCGAACGGATCTCGATGGTTTCTATTGACGTGTTATCTATTCTTTCTGCAATTTCCTCGGTGATCTCCTCGCCGGCCACAATGATCAGCTCTTTGGTCAGCGGATCAATGATGTCATGCACGGAAGTTCTGCCCAGTATACGCTCTGAAAGCGGCTCAATGATGTCATCGTTTTCTTTCAGGGCAGAGACATTAATTCCTCTCAGTGTACCACAGTCTTCTTCGTTCACCACCACGTCCTGGGCCACATCGTGAAGACGACGGGTCAGGTAACCGGCATCGGCCGTTTTAAGGGCGGTATCGGCAAGACCTTTACGGGCACCGTGGGTAGAGATGAAGTATTCCAGAACATCCAGACCCTCTTTGAAGTTGGAAAGGATCGGGTTTTCGATGATCTCACCTACAGAACCTGCGATGTTCTTCTGTGGTTTGGCCATCAGACCCCGCATACCGCCCAGCTGACGGATCTGCTCCTGTGAACCCCTTGCACCGGAGTGCATCATCATGTAAACCGGGTTGAAGCCCTGACGGTCATTTTCCAGCTGACGAAGCAGCGTTTCTCTCAGGCGGGTGTTCACGCGGGTCCAGATGTCAATGATCTGGTTATAACGCTCGCGCTCGGTGATGATACCGAACATGTAGTTATTCTGTACTTCTTCCACCTCGTCACGGGCGTTATCAATCAGCCCCTGCTTTTCTTCAGGAATCATGATATCGCCAAGTCCGATGGAAAGACCACCGCGGAAGGCCGACTGGAACCCAAGCTCTTTAATGTCATCCAGGAACTGGGCGGTACGGGCAAAGGATACTTCCTTAAATACCTTACCGATGATGCCCTGAAGTTTTTTCTTGGTCAGCAGCTCATTGATATAACCTACCTTCTCCGGTACAAACTGGTTGAACAGTACCCTACCTGCTACGGTATCGATCATTTTTTCTACCAGCTCGCCGTTTTCATCTTTCACTTTGGCTTTCACCTTGATGAAGGCATGCTTGGAAACACTTCCTTCGTTCAGGGCGATGATCACTTCTTCTGCATTGTAGAATACCTTATCTTCCCCTGCAATAGGCTCTTCCGGTGTAGAACGCTTGCCTTTGGTCACATAATACAGACCCAGCACCATGTCCTGTGAAGGTACAGTGATAGGCGCGCCGTTGGCCGGGTTAAGGATATTATGCGATGAAAGCATCAGGATAGACGCCTCCATAATGGCTTCCTGACCCAGCGGCACGTGAACGGCCATCTGGTCACCGTCAAAGTCAGCGTTAAAGGCCGTACACACCAGCGGGTGAAGCTGAATGGCTTTCCCTTCCACCAGCTTAGGCTGGAACGCCTGGATACCCAGACGGTGGAGTGTAGGAGCCCGGTTAAGCAGCACAGGGTGTCCTTTCAATACGTTTTCCAGGATATCCCAGATCACCGCATCTTTCCGGTCTACTATTTTCTTGGCTGATTTCACGGTCTTAACGATCCCTCTTTCGATCAGCTTCCGGATAATGAACGGCTTGAAGAGCTCAGCGGCCATGTCTTTCGGAAGACCACACTCGTGCAGCTTCAGCTCAGGGCCTACCACGATCACCGAACGACCGGAGTAGTCCACCCTTTTACCGAGCAGGTTCTGACGGAAACGTCCCTGCTTCCCTTTCAGCATATCGGAAAGCGATTTCAGCGCACGGTTACCGTCGGATCTTACGGCGTTCACTTTTCTTGAGTTATCAAAGAGTGAATCCACAGCCTCCTGGAGCATCCGTTTTTCGTTTCTCAGGATCACTTCAGGTGCTTTGATCTCCAGCAGTCTTTTCAGACGGTTATTCCGGATGATCACCCTTCTGTACAGGTCATTCAGGTCAGAGGTAGCAAAACGGCCACCGTCTAACGGAACCAGCGGGCGCAGCTCGGGCGGGATCACCGGTACCATACGGATCACCATCCACTCGGGATTGTTCTCGATCCGGGTTTTGGCATCGCGGAAGGATTCCACCACTTTCAGTCTTTTCAGGGCTTCCGCCTTTCTCTGCTGCGAGTTGTCGGTAGCTGCCTGGTGACGCAACTCATAGGAGAGCTCATCCAGCTTCAGTCTTGACAGCAGCATATAAAGGGCCTCTGCTCCCATTTTAGCGATGAATTTCTGAGGATCTTCATCGGGAAGCATCTGGTTTTCGCGTGGCAGCTTATCCAGCACATCCAGGTATTCTTCCTCGGTCAGGAAATCCATGTGTCCCAGGCCGTCTTCTGCCTTGATACCGGGCTGGATCACTACGTAACGTTCGTAGTAAATCACCTGGTCCAGCTTTTTGGAAGACAGTCCGAGCAGGTAACCTATTTTGTTGGGAAGCGACTTGAAGTACCAGATGTGCGCTACCGGAACCACCAGTTCAATGTGGCCCATACGCTCCCGGCGTACTTTCTTCTCGGTCACTTCCACACCGCAACGGTCACAGATGATGCCTTTGTACCGGATTCTTTTATACTTACCGCAGTGACATTCCCAGTCTTTTACCGGTCCGAAGATCCGCTCACAGAACAGACCGCCCATTTCAGGCTTGTAGGTTCTGTAATTGATGGTCTCCGGTTGGGTAACTTCCCCATAAGAGCCTTCCAGGATAGATTCCGGAGAGGCCAGGCTTATGGTGATGCTGTTAAAGTCGCTGTTCAGCTTTTTATTTTTCTTTAATGACATTTTCTATGCTTT
>JBEBRR010000102.1:0-10398 GCA_040394735.1 Leadbetterella byssophila | reverse complement strand
CGTTCCGTTTACCTCTGACTCTACAAATTTAATTAAGTCCATTTAATAAAAAAAAATTAAAGATAAATTTTATGTCTCAAAGAGGCTTCCTTTAGGCAAAAAGGAGGCGTTTGATGAAAAGTGTGGCAAAGATAACTCTTTTTTATCACATCGCAAATGACTCTTTCAAAAAAACGAAAAACAGACGCTTAAGAGAGAGGGGTTTAGCCTGACGGAAGGGCGAAAAACTTACTTCACCTTTACTTTTCCCATTCCCAGGGCGTTGATCATCCAGTTGGGCAAACGTTTGCCCGTTCCGCGTTCTTTCAGGTTAATATACCAGCCCAGCTTTTTCAGCACGGGTACACGGTGGGTCTCCACAAATTCCAGGAGGGTGCCGTCAGGATCTTCAATATAGGTAAAGCGGCCTGCGGCTTCACCCATGTCGAAAGAATTGGCGCTGTCTACCGTAAACGGGTAACCAATGGCGCTTAACCGGGCACCCAGGGCATCCATGTCAAGGGTGTCGAAGCACAGGTGAATATAACCGAGGTCGCCCCAGGTTCGGCCTTCCATGATCTTCCGGGGTGTAGTATCCAGGGATTGTACCAGCTCGATCTCCACATTGCCGATCAGGCGGGTAAAAGCACCTTCGCTGCTTTCGGTTTTCCGCAGCAGCACCCGCCGGAACGTGCTCCGGTTCTGCCCCGGCTCAGGCAGATCCTCGAAAAAGCCGGTTTTATCGTAAACCACTTCGCTTAAGCCCAGGGCTTCATAAAGCGGCAGCACACGCTCCATATTACTTACTCCGATAACGGCACCGAGCACTCCGCCCGTGTTGGAAGATTTAGGCTTGAACCAGGAGTTGTCTTCCACCACCACAATAGGGTTCCGGTAGGGATCTTTCAGCCAGACCACCGGTTTTCCGTCAGGGCCCGGAACCGCCTTCAGATTATTGGCATAGGCAAAGTCACCCAGGTTCCGGCATTTGATCCGGGAGGCAAAAATGCCCAGATCGCCGAAAACAGGCTCAAAATCAGCTGCCAGGGGGAGGGGCCTTTTCGACTCCCAGATCTCCGCGCCGCCGCCGCCGGCTATATTCAAAGCCATAATGGCCCTTCGCCGCCGGATGTTGCCGCCCGTGTACCGGACCATCAGTTTGGCATCGGCCACATCATCAAAGAGCGGAATATTCATATTGAAAGTCTTATTGTACCACTGGAAGGCTTCTTCCGCGTTCACTACGCCTATTCCTATCTGCTGAATGCCGGTGATGAGATTTCCCATTGATTTGAAGTGTTGCTTGACTTCAAAGGTACAGAGGAATTTTAAAAGTGGCAACCGGAGCCGGCGCAATATTCTTATACTTCGTCAGCTGTCATGAAGGCGAAGGCAATAGCCCGTATTACTTTCATCGGGTTATGGATTATTTTGAACAGTAAGTGGCCGGTGCGTTACATGGTTTTTGAAAATTAATTGGTGTGGAAAGGCCCGGCCTTTGTATCGGTAATGAATAAGATTTATTTTTGTTTTTTAAAAGGTCTCATCCTGAAGCTGTAAAAGAGTCATCCATGTTAAAAGCCGTGCATCATATCGCTGTTATCGTTTCTGATTACCAGCGCTCCAAAGATTTTTATACAAAGGTGCTGGGCCTGGAGATACAGCAGGAGGTGTACCGGGCAGAGCGTAACTCCTGGAAGCTGGACCTGGCGCTTAACGGGCAGTATGTGATCGAACTTTTTTCGTTTCCGGACCCTCCGGCGCGGGTCAGCCGTCCGGAAGCGGCAGGTCTGCGTCACCTGGCTTTCGCCGTGGAAGACCTCGATGCCTCGGTGAAAGACCTGGAAGAGAAGGGCGTGATCTGCGAACCTGTACGCATTGATGAATACACGGGGAGACGCTTTACTTTTTTCGAAGATCCGGATAAATTACCACTGGAGTTATATGAAATGAGTGATAAGTAGTGAGTTCCGGGTCTTCTACAGGAGCGGGATTTGCCCGCCCGCCGGGCAGTTGCCTGCAGTGAATAAATTCGTCAATCATTAATCGTCAATTAACAACCGGTATTTAATGTACAACTTAATGAACTATAAAGACCTGGATTCACCTGCGCTGGTTGTTTTTAAAGACCGCGTGCAGGAAAACATAAATGAGATGATCCGAGTGGCGGGAGGTACTGCCCGGCTCATGCCTCATGTGAAAACCCATAAAATGGAGGCCGTTATGCAGCTGATGATCGCTGCGGGGATCACCCGTTTCAAGGCAGCCACAATAGCCGAAGCGGAACTGGCCGCCATGGCCGGAGCAGAAAGTGTGCTGATTGCCCACCAGCTGGTCGGCCCGAAGATCGGCAGGCTGCGGAATCTCATGGAAAAATATCCCCGTACGGCATTTGCTACCCTGGCAGACTGCCGGGAGGTGACAGATGAGCTGGCCGCTGAAACGGAGGAGGTGACGGTTTACCTGGATATTAATAACGGGATGAACCGTACCGGGCACGAGGTAAATGAGGATTTGTGGCCTTTCCTGGAGTATGTGACGGGAAAGGGGAATATAAAAGTAAAAGGACTGCACATTTATGACGGGCACATTACCGATGCCGATTTTGCAGAACGGGAAAAACGCGTCAATGAAGGTATGCATCTGCTGGATGAATTTATAAAGAGAGCAGAGGCAAAGCTCGGTAACCTGGAGCTGGTATGTGGCGGTTCTCCGGCTTTTACGGCGCATGTTAGGGCAGAAAACCGTATACTTTCACCCGGCACCGGCGTTTTCTGGGACTGGGGCTACGGCGATAAGTTCAGGGAGCAGCATTTCCGGCCGGCCGCCTGTGTACTTACCCGCGTGATCTCCAAACCCACTGCCGGTATTATCACGGTAGATATGGGGCACAAAGCAGTTTCAGCCGAGAACCCGGTTGATTTCCGCATCCGTTTCCCGGATCATCCCGATCTGAAGTTAAAAAGCCAGAGTGAAGAGCATGGTGTTCTGGAAACCGGCTGTTGGGATGAATATAAAGTGGGCGATATTTTACTCGGAATTCCATATCATGTCTGCCCTACGGTGAATTTATATGACCAGGCATATGTTTTTAATGGAGGAATATACGGCGGCACCTGGGAAATTGCCGCCAGAAAAAGAAAGATTACGCTATGATTTCAGTGACGAATGACAACAAGCTTAAGAAACTGCTGGTAGTGGGAGACCGTGTGCTGGTCAGGCCCAAAAATCCGAGTGACAAAACCAATTCAGGCTTATATCTCCCGCCTACCGTTACGGAAAAAGAAGAAGTGCAGTCAGGCTATGTGCTCAAAGTGGGTCCCGGATACCCGCTCCCTGCTGCCGATGAGGAGGAAGCCTGGAAGGCAAAACCCGTGAAGTATATGCCTCTGCAGGCAGAAGAAGGCGATGTGGCCATTTACCTGCAACGTCACGCTGTGGAGATACAGTACGAAGGTGAGAAATACGTAATTCTGCCTCAGTCGGCCATTCTGCTGCTGGAACGGGCAGAGGACCTATTTTGAAAGAGTTTAAACATCGGTAATGAAATGTTAATTTCTGCTTTTTAATCCCATACTAATTTTTTAGAAGGTATTTTTGCAGATTAAGTGTAAATAAAAATTTAAGCGGTAATGCTTCGTTCATATCTCGGGCAAATAGGCCATGCTTCGGTTATCCTGGCTTTTCTTTCCTCCATCATTTCAGCGTATGTGTATGTACTGGCCTCCCGAAAAGAGGGCGATTCGTATTGGAAAAAGCTGGCTCCCAGGATTTTTATAGTACATGGAGTTTTCGTTATAGGGGTGGTGATTACCCTGTTCTCCATTATTCTGAACAAGTATTTTGAGTACCATTATGCCTGGGACAATACCTCCCTCAGTCTCCCGGTGGGCTATGCCATTTCCACATTCTGGCAGGACCAGGAGGGAAGCTTCCTGCTGTGGATGTTCTGGAATGTGCTGGTCGGATTTGTCCTCATTCTCTGGTTCCGGAGCAAGGGAAAACGTTATGAAGGTTATGAAAATCCGATGATGGCCGTTTTTGCAGCCGTTCAGGCTTTCCTGAGCAGTATGATCGTAGGGGCGGTGCTCTTCGGCGACTTTAAGCTGGGAAGTACACCGTTTCTCCTGCTGAAAGAATCTATGCCCCACCTGCCGTTATGGGCCACCAACCCTGATTTTATTCCTAAAGACGGGAACGGCCTGAACCCGCTGCTCCAGAATTACTGGATGGTGATTCACCCGCCCACCACATTCTTAGGATTTTCCATGACCACGGTTCCGTTCGCTTTTGCCGTGGCGGCCCTGTGGAAGCGCGATTACGAAGGCTGGATAAAAGTGGCACAGCCCTGGACCCTCGCCGCGGCCATCCTTTTGGGAGTAGGTATTATGATGGGAGCCATCTGGGCGTACGAGACGCTGAACTTCGAGAGCTACTGGAACTGGGATCCCGTGGAAAACGGGGTGTATATCGCCTGGCTGGTGATGGTGGGAGCCCTGCATACCATGATGATCTCGAACAAGAGCTCTTCGGCCCTGAAGACCACTTTTGTGCTGACCATTACCCAGTTTATTATGGTGCTTTACAGTACATTCTTAACCCGCAGCGGCGTGTTGGGCTCTGCTTCAGTGCATTCGTTCACAGACCTCGGGCTTTCGGGCCAGCTGCTGGTTTATCTCTTCTTCTTTATCCTGGTGGCGGTAAGCCTGCTGGCGCTGCGCTGGAGAGACCTTCCGCAGGATGAAAAGGAAGTGTCTACCTATTCTTCCGATTTCTGGATATTTATCGGGGTGACCGTGCTGATGCTGGCAGCTTTCCAGCTTACCGTTACCACGTCTATTCCCGTATATAATAAAATAGGAGAGCTGTTCGGGCTGAAGCTGAATATGGCTATGCCTACTGATCCTGTGGCGCACTTTACGGCGATCCAGATGTGGCTGTTCATCGGGGTGGTTATTCTTACCGGTATTGCCCAGTATTTTTTCTGGAAGAACCAGGGCCGGCTTACCTGGAATAAGCTGGTGAATCCGCTGGTGGTCAGCCTGCTGTTAACCGCGGTAATTATTTCGCTGACCGGTGTGAACAAGTGGCAGTACATTCTGTTGCTGGCGGCCGGTATATTCTGTATTACGGCTAATCTTACCATTCTTTTCCGGTTCAGGAGAGGGAAAATAGCCGGGGGAGCCGTATCCCATATCGGGGTGGCCATGATGCTGATCGGGGCTATGTATTCTTCGGCCTATGAAAAGGTGATCTCCCTTAATTTCGAAGGAAACCAGCTCTTCCGCAATGAAAAAGATAACCAGGAAAGCACCCTGCTGTATGTGAAGCGGCCTACCCGTATACAGGATTTTGACCTGACTTACGGCGGAGAATTTATAAAGATCCGCGGAGTGCCGGGTTTTGTGGAAAAACGCTTTGTGCAGCAGGTTATCAACAGTGATTATAAGGGAGTTCTGCGGGCTGATCTGATGGACGGCAATAAGCTAAGGGCCAAAAAGGGAGATACTGTGGAATACAACGCGGAAAACACGTATTACCAGGTCAACTTTAAACGGGGCGAGAAGGACGACTTTAACCTCTACCCGAGATACCAGATTAACCGGCAGATGGGAAATGTGGTTTCACCTGACATCCGGCATTACTGGAACAAAGACATCTACTCGCATGTGAACTATGTGACCACCGGTGATGAAAAGCAGTGGACACCCACCGAAGAGTATGCTGTGGCCCTGAAAGATACCTTTTTCCTGAATGACCATGTGGCTATCCTGGATGAGGTAAACCAGCTGAACGAGCTCGACGGCCTGCCTCTGAGCGAAGGCGATGTGGCGGCGGAGGCTACGCTGCGCATCCTGGAACGTGACGGAGAGCGAATTCTCAAGCCTGTGTTCGCCATTAAAAACCGGGAGATATGGAGTATTCCGGTAGTGAGTAATGAACTGGGCATCCGTGCCCAGCTGCTGCGGATAGATCCGTCTACCGGTCTGTTTACTTTTGGTATCAACCGGGGGGAGAAGGAATATATTATCCTGAAAGCTATAGAAAAGCCGTTTATCAATGTTTTGTGGATGGGGACAGCGCTGGTATTTACCGGTTTGGCGATCAGCTCGTTCCGTCGGTTCAGGATGATTACGTAAGGGTCCCTCGCTACCCGGCACTCAGAACTAATGCATATGATGAAAAAATGGATCTCCATAGCATTTTACGCGGTTATCGCGGCACTCCTGATCCTGATCTGGGAGAGTGTGAAATCTTTTAAGCTTTTCAAAAGCGCTGAGGTCACTACCAGCCATAATATAGTGTTGAAAGAAATTACGGAGCTGGGGAAGCTGGAGCTCGTCAAATACGCTTACCGCGATGTAGTGGAACAGAGCATCGCCCGTGATTTCCTGCCTGACCCGAAGGCCATCCTTATCATTCAGGGAGAGGCCGTGGGGTGTATAGACCTCCGGAAGGTGAAGGCCGGCGATATCGTAACAGTGGGTGATACGCTGGTCGTCAACCTGCCCCGGCCGGAGATCTGCTACCACAAGATCGACCATAGCCGGTCTAAAGTATACCACACCGAATACGCCTTCATGAATGAAGGATTATTGCTGGAAGAAGCCTGGAAACGGGCTGAAAACCAGATCCTGCAGTCGGCGCTCGATTCAGATATTCTTGAGCAGACCCGGAAGAATGCCGGACTCGTTCTTAAGCCTCTTCTCGAAAACGCTACCGGCAAAAAGGTAGTGCTCAAATACCCCCTGGACGGGGAACTGAACCGGTTGAAATAACCTTGTGTTCAGAATTATTCTAAATATCATATTTTAACCGATTGGTCCAACTTATTATCCCGAAAGTTCCATTTGGATATGTCCAAATACAGGTATATTTGTGAAATCTCTATTATATAGTCCATTTTTTTCAATCCTAAAAACAAAAAACTATCTTATGAGAAAACTTTTATATTTGTTTGTAATGCTCGGGCTGACAGCTCATGTGTACGGAGCTACGCCCCCGGATAAAACCGGGCTGCTGTCTGGTGTGAGAGCCCTTGATGTGATCAGGGGAAAAGTAACCGGTTCTGATGGTCCTGTTCCCGGGGTTACCATTACCGTAGTGGGAACGAATACGGCAACCGTTACGGATGCCGGGGGGAATTATTCCATTGAGGCGGCTCAGGGAGCCGTTCTGCGCTTCTCGTCCGTAGGATATATCACCCAAGAAGTAACAGTGAGTTCGGCCACCACGCTGAACGTCACCCTGGAAGATGATAATAATACATTAAATGAAGTAGTGGTGGTAGGTTACGGTACCCAGAAGAAAGGAAACCTTACCGGCGCTGTATCTTCCATCAGTGTGAAGGAAAACCTGGAATCACGGCCGATTGCCGACGTGGGCAGGGCCATCCAGGGATCTACCCCCGGTTTAACCATCACCATTCCGAGCGGCGAGGTAGGTTCTGATCCTACCATCCGTATCCGGGGAGCCCTGTCTTCCGTTCAGGGAAACAGTACTCCGCTGATTCTGCTGGATAACGTGGAAATTCCCAGCATCCAGTATGTAAACCCGGATGACGTGGAGTCAATCACGGTGCTGAAAGATGCGGCTTCGGCCTCTATTTACGGTGCGAAAGCCGCTTTCGGGGTGATCCTGATCACTACCAAAACAGGAGGGGCGAAAGATAAGATCACCGTGAACTATTCCAATAACTTCTCTTTCCAGAATCCTTTCAAAGAGTATGAGATGGGGCGCGTGAATGCCCTGAAATATACCATGGACGCGCTTGACAGGGTAGGCGGGGCCGAAATAGGCGCCTTCTACCGGGTTAACCGCGAAAGCTATGAAAGAGCAGTGGAGTGGGATAAGAAATACGGTTCTACCATAGGCGCAAATGATCCTACGGTATACGGTCGTGACTGGTACGTGAACCCCGGTTCACCCGCCACCAAATACGGAGTCCGTACATACGACCCCTATGATTATATGATCCGCGAGTGGGCCCCTTCACAAACCCATAACGTATCCTTGAACGGATCAGTCGGAAAGACCCGTTACACGGCCACTTTTGGCCTGCTGAACCAGAGCGGGATGCTGAAGCCCGGTGATTCCGATAAATTTAAAAGATATAACGGCGCGCTGCGGCTGTCGAATGACATCAATAAGTACCTGACCATTCGCGGGGGAGCCATGTTTACCCAGAGAAACAAGGTTATGCCGTACGCCACGAACTCCACTACTGCTGACCCCTGGCTGTATATGTACCGGTGGAGCTCGCTGTATCCTATGGGCTACGATGAGCTGGGGAACCCGATCAGAAGCCCGTGGAGCGAGAACCTGGCGGCCAATGAAGCTTCCATGCGTCATAATTACATCAACATGAACGCCGGAACCACCGTCAATATCACCAATAACTGGAAGGTGGATATCGATTATACATTTACCAACGAAGACTACAGCATTGCCAGAAACGGTACGCGGTTTACCGCCGCCAACTCATGGGTAGCCGGAAAGCCGCGGAACGACGAGAACGGTAACCCGATCTACGTGAATACCGACGGCCAGGTGGTGTCTGCCGGAACGGCCGGAGCCATCCGCGCTTACGACCTGTCGTACGATGCCTACACGGCCAATGGTACCAACCCGGACCACGTTTACCTCCGTGCTGAAAACAGCTACCGGCATACCGTGAACGCCCTGACTACCTACGACTGGCGGATCAACAGCGCCAATGAATTCAAATTCATAGCGGGTCTTAACCGGGTAACTACTGACGGGAAATATAACTGGACCCAGCGAACCAACCTGCTTGACATTACCAATCCGCAGTTTGACCTGGCGGTAGGCGATATCACCGGTAGCGGTGGTGTTTACTGGGATGCCCAGCTGGGTTATTTCGGACGGATCAACTATGTGCACAAGGACCGCTACCTGCTGGAGGGTAACCTGAGATACGACGGATCCTCCAAGTTTCCTACCGACCTTCGGTGGAGATGGTTCAAGTCATTCTCTGCCGGGTGGATCGTTTCCGAAGAGTCGTTCATGGAGTGGACCAAACCTGCGCTCAGCCATCTGAAGCTGAGGGGCTCCTGGGGGGTAATCGGAAACCAGACCGTACCGTCTGACCTCTACGTTTCCAACATGACTGCCGGACAGATCCTATGGTTTATTAACAATAACCCCGTGAATGCGGTAGGGTCGCCATCGCTTACCGTACCGAATGTAACCTGGGAAGATCTCGAAACCCTTGACTTCGGGGTGGATGCCCGCTTCCTGCAGAACAGGCTGGGAGTAACGTTCGACTGGTTCAGAAAAACCACCAAAAATATGTTTGCCCCGCTGGAAGGCACTACCTGGACCATCGGTTCGGCCGCGCCGCTGGGTAACTACGGTACGCTGACCACCACCGGGTTTGAAGTGGCGCTGGACTTTAATCACCGTTTTGCCAACGGACTGGGAATCAATCTCCGGGCCAATATGGATGATGCGAAATCGGTATTCAACGATTATACCTCTTCCCGCCTGATGGGCTCTAACTATGACGGAAAAGTGTACGGTGAGATCTGGGGTTATGAGACCGACAGGCTCTACCAGTACGATGACTTCGTACTGGGTGCCGACGGCAAGCCGCTGTTGGTTAACCTTACAGCCGACATGACCAAGTACTATACCAGCGGCGGCGGGAAAGCCTACCAGCTGAAAGATCCGAACGGTGTTTATCAGCCCCGCTTCCAGAACTCGTCTAACTTCTTCTTTGGCCCCGGTGATGTGAAATTCGTAGACCGGAACGGCGATGGCGAGATCGATAACGGTGACGGTACCATTGATAATCCCGGTGATATGAAGGTGATCGGTAATTTTACCCCAAGGTATAATTACGGATTCCGGATCGGTGCAGACTACAAAGGCTTTGACTTCTCTGCCTTCTTCCAGGGGGTGGGAGAACGCAGCGTGTGGGGCGAAGGCTTCCTGGCGATTCCAGGCTTCCACGTTTCAGACGGTGCCATGCCTGCGGCGATTGTAGATGATTACTGGACACCGGAAAACCAGGATGCATTCTATCCTGCCGCCTTTAATAATGCCGGTACGGCCAATGTGAACAACATGCAGGTGCAGTCGCGCTACCTGCTGGATATGTCTTACCTGAGAGCCAAGAATATTACGCTGGGCTATAGTATCCCTAAGAATATCTTACAGCGGGCGTCCATCAACAGTCTCAGAATTTATGTGTCTTTGGAAAACTTCTTTACCTGGGATAAGCTGAACGGACTGCCGATAGATCCTGAAGAAGTAGCTGGTTATTCGATGTTCAACACAACCAACTACAACAGCGGGCGGACAGGGGTAGGTACTCCTACCTTTAAAAGTGCTTCACTCGGACTTCAGTTAAACTTCTAATTATTGTTAAAGACATGAGTATCAAGAAAAATATAA
>JBEBRR010000101.1:0-10607 GCA_040394735.1 Leadbetterella byssophila | reverse complement strand
CGCTGGTCCTGGCGCATGTTCAGCCCCGTACGGACCATCAGATCCAGCTTGTCGCTGATAGTATACACCCCCTGAAGGCTTCCGTCTACGTTCGAGCTGTTGAGGCTGTTCGTCATTTCATAGGCGATCAGGTAGGGGTTTTCAATGTAGGAGCTGAAGGGGTGGATCTGCGCAATCTGCTCCTGTCCTTTTTTCCATCGGGGCTCATACCAGGCCAGGTCCACATTGGGGTTCTGGAAGATCATAAAGTAAGCGATCGACTGGTTGTTATATCCCGTTCCCGGCAGGTTATCGCTGGTTTTGGAGGTATAGCTTACTTTGGCATTCAACCTCAGGCGGGTAGAAAGCTTCATGCTGGAATTCAGGGATGCTACCAGCCGCTCAAATCCGGTGTTGGGCATGATCCACTCGTTTTTGGTATGGGTAATGGAAGCCCGCGCCGAGTAGCTGTCGGTGGCACCGTCCAGGGCTACACTGTTGGTGGTATTAAAACCGGTTCTCCAGAAGCCTTTGATATTATCTTTGTAAGGCTGCCAGAGCTGAGGCTCGGCAGACTGGCCTTCCAGCGAGGGGTCATACTGGTAGTAGCGTTGACCTTCAAACTTTGGTCCGAAAGCGCTGGAAGTAGAGCCGGTATTGGCTCCGTCAGGAGACAGGCCATAAGAATAATAGAGGTCTCCGTTTTTGTTCCGGTTCAGGTTCCCCTGCCCGTATTCATACTGGTATTCCGGCCAGCGGAGCACGTCGCTGATGCTGGTATTGGAGTTGATGGTCACGCCTATTCCCTTGCTGTTCTTCTTTCCGGATTTGGTGGTGATGATCAGGGCACCGTTACCGGCCCGGCTGCCGTAAAGAGCAGTCGCGGCGGCGCCTTTCAGTACGGTTACCGACTCGATGTCGTCCGGGTTGATGTCACCCAGCCCGTTTCCGAAGTCAATCGGAATATCCTTGTCCACACCACTGGCACCGGCTCCGTAGGCCTGGTCTACCCCCGAGCTGGCCTTACCATTGATCATGGGAACGCCGTCTACCACGATGAGCGCTTCGTTCCTGTTGGGATCCAGGGAGCGGTCGCCTCTGAGGTTGATCCTTGCTGAGTTTAACGGACCTGCGCCTGTCTGGAGGATGTTAAGACCGGCTACTTTCCCTTTCATGGCATCTGCCCAGTTATTGGACATAGCGTTGGTTATGCTTTCTTCACGGATAGTAGAAACGCCGTATCCCAGCGCCTTTTCTTCTCTTTTAATACCCAGGGCAGTAACCACTACCTCATTCAGTGTTTTATCATCGGGCTGAAGGGTGATGTTTACCCGGCTTTGCCCTGCCGTAAGTGTATGACTTGCAGAAATAAACCCGATAGATGAAAATGTCAGAACGACTCCGGGCCGCGCCTGGATAGCGAACAGGCCCTCGGCGTCTGTAAAGCCCAGGCCTTTGCCCTCTGCCGAAACGGTAACTCCCGGTAGCGGCTGGCTATCCTCTGCTGAAATTACGGTACCCTGAATTCTTACGGTTTCGTTCTGGCCCCATGCCGTAAACATGGTTAGCACTAAAATAAGTGTCTGGAACAGGACACTCCTGCTTCCCTTGCTCAGGCAGGGAAGCAGCGGACTCTGGTGTTTCATAAGGTATAATTACTGAGTAAGTAGAATTTTTCCGCAAAACTATAGCCGGAGACATTCCGGGGAAATACACTCTCCGGTCAGTGAAAAATTATGAGATGTAAAATATTGATTACAAGCCTCTTGGAAAGAGGGCTTTGCTGAAATATAACGATTTGATAATGTAAGGGTAAGAGCAGTCCAACTGCTCTTACCTCTTCTTTTCCGGCCAGGGGTAGGTTAAAGGATAGAGTATCGCGCCGTCTGATTCACGGATGTAGGTGTAAAATTCCCGTTTGCCTTCGCGGAGTTCGATAATACGTGCGCCGTTTTTGGTTCTCTGGTAGGTATTCTCCGAGCCTGTCCAGCACCCGTATGTCAGGGCCATTCCGTAATAATCTACGAGGTAATCATTCACATGGTCATGTCCCACAAACGTACCCAGCACATCACCGGCCTCAAACATGGCGGCAAACATGCCTGTGTTGATGGAAGGCGGACACTCGTCTTCATACCTTACGCCCAGCCTTTTGTTTTTCTGGTTATCAAAAGCCAGCTTGTATTCAGGAAGGGGGATATGGAAAAACGCAAGGGCGGTTAGTGTAGAGTCGTGGTTGGCTTTTCTGAATTTTGCACTTTCCCGGGTAAACCAGGCCACCTGGTTCTGATGAAACCACCCATAGCCTTTTATACGCGGGTTTTTGGAATAGGCCTGCGAGTCCATGGCGTACAGAATGGCAGGTATTTTTCCTTTTACTTCTATTGCGGCGTTAAGGTAGCCGTCTACGCCTTCTGTTTTCACCTGCTTGTTTAAAAGGAAAGGCTTGGAAGCCACATAGCGGGCTACTTCTTCACGGGTCATCTCAGCCTCGTCATCGTGATTTCCGAAAGTTACGATATACGGTATTTTCCGGGAGACCACCGTATTCAGCACCTCATCCCAGCCCTGTTTGGTAGGAGCTTTCACCACTACGTCGCCCGTAAAAACCACCATGTCCGGTTTTTCGGTATCCAGGGTATAATTAATGGTGCTGATGGTCTTTCTGGAGGGTTCAGCTCCGGCAATGTAGTGCAGGTCGGTGAACTGAACAATCTTCAGCTTCCCGTCTTTATTGAATTTCAGTTCCTGTGAAAAAGCAGTGCTGACACCCGAAAGTGTCAGCATCAGCAAAAATGTTAATCGTATCATCAGTTTAACCACCAGGTTTTCGCATTTATATTGTCTGAACCGGAGAATTGCCGCTGGATAGCCGCCGAAACATTGTCTCCGTTGGTATTGTATTCCGCCTGCGGGTACATCCACCGGTAAGCCGTTCTTACTCCAGAGCTTTTCCGGAACTCGGGGTATCCTGTTCTCAGGTGGTCTGTGTAAGACGAAAGCCCCCCCTGGTGAAATGAACGCAGATATTTCTGCATCATAATACGCTCCAGCTTCGCTTCCGGGCTACTTGCAGCAGATAATTTTATCTGGGGCTGCTCCAGGTAAGCGGCTACTTTGTCTTCTGCTACAAAGCTGCCTGTTCCCTTGGCATAATTTTCATAGAATTTAAAGCCGGAACGGATTCCGCTTTCATAGGCCGCATCTGCATTGCCGGTGATCCATCCCCTGATGATGGCTTCCGCAAGAATGAGTTGCTGCTCTGCATAACCGATGAGTATGAGGGGCTCAGTGGTAGGGTCCTGCGTATACCTTTCCAGTACTTTTGAAAGCTTGCCCGCCACGGCTTTATCATTCACACGGGCATAAGGAGCAATGGGATCTCCACCCTCGTACGAGCTGAAATCATCCAGCGCTTTACCGGCTTCTTTGCCCAGACGGGTCTGGGTGGCTATCACAAACAGGCGCGGATCTTTCCGGTCCTGCAATCTCCTGATAAAAGTAGAATCCATATACATCCCTGATCCGTAACCGGAGGAGTTGAATTCCGGGTAGCGGTTTCCTTCCTGGTTAAGAAAAATCAGCTGGGCATCTTCACCGGAGAGGGAAGTAAACAGGGGTTTGGAGCTTACGATGGAAGCAAATTCCTGCTTTACATTGAAGTCGGCGTCATCGGCACGGTTAGACAGCGTCATCAGTACTTTCAGCCGGAAGGCATTGATGGCTTTCACCCAGCCGGAGCTGTTTCCGCCGTAAATAATATCGCCTGAAATTACGGCCGGGTGAGCTTCCAGCAAGTCACTTGCCTCTTTCAGCTCGGCCAGTATACCTTTGAAAACATCTTTCTGGGCGTCATATTTCGGTGAGAAGGTCTCGGCAGATTCTCCTTTCAATGCCTCGGAATAAGGAACATCGCCAAACTGTAAGGCCAGGTTATAGAAGTAATAGGCCCTGAAAAACTTGCCTAAAGCCACGTAGGTCTGATCGTTGATTCTCTCCGCCTCTTCGATCATCTTTTCCACATTTCTGAGATTGGAGTAGGCGTCAAAATCGCCGCGTTGCCAGTTATAGATCTGGCCGGCATTTTCACCGTCTGTCTGCACCAGCATTTTCTGAATGTACAGCGGGCCGGTTCCTCTGAATGCACGGAAGGCGTCCCACTCCACTTTGGTCAGCAGGGCCTGCGGGTGAGTGGTGGTGGCGTTATTGGGGTTCAGGTTGATCCCTGTGAGATCCCTGCACGAGGCCATACAAAGGGTCAGCAAACCCAGAAGAATAGAATATATCTTTTTCATGAATGTCAGAAATTAAAGTTTAAGGATGCACCGATGTACCGTGAAGACGGATCCTGCAGGTCGCCGTCATTCCCCAGCTTGAAGTCGGGGTCAATGTACGGTATCTTTTTCCAGATGGCCAGGTTATAGCCGAATACCGATGCATTCAGTGCGTTCAGCTTATTGATTTTAAGCACTTTGTTCAAATCGTAAGAAACGGACAGCCTTCTCAGTTTCACAAAGGAACGGGAGAAGGTGTTGGCGAAGAACTCATCTTCATCTGCTGTGATCCGGGCCCTGTAAGGGTACTGCTGCGACCACGACTGCCAGCTCACCGCTTTGGTGAAGGGGGCGTACTCGCGGGTATCGGAAATGACCTGGCCGTAGATATCCCTGACCACTTCTCCCCCGGTTACCACTACACCGTCAGGAACAAACACATATTGTCCGGATTCATATTCGGCGTCGCGGTAGAGAGTGGAATTCGGGTGCTTGCCGGCCCACCACATTTTCTCAATCGTATTGGAGTTCATGATACCGCCGATAGCCCCGTCAATGTCTGCATTGATGGTGAAGTCCTTTATCTTGAATGTATTCAGGAAGCCAAACTGCCAGTCAGGATTAAGGTGACCGATATTTTTGGGATAAGCATCCTGGATAGGCATACCCGTGTTCGGGTTCAGGATCAGCCGGCCGTCAGCTGAGCGCTGCCATACCGTGGTATAGTAGCTGTCGGCGCGGTCACCTACCCGGAAGTTCCCGAATTTCTCCTGGTCGCCATAGATGGCTGTAAGCTTCTGTACATATTTTGACCAGTTCAGTGCCACATTCCAGGTCAGCAGGTTGTTTTTCACAGGTACGGCATTCAGCATCACCTCGAAGCCGTTGGTACGATACTCATTGCCGTTTACTTTACGGGAGCCGAATCCGGAAGCCTGGGAAATAGAAAGGTCGATGATCTGGTTTTCATCCAGCACGTTGTAATAAGTGAAGTCCAGCGCCAGGCGGTTTTTCAACAACGAGAAGGCAAGACCGGCTTCCAGGGAAGTGGAACGCTCGGGGAGAATATTCGGGTTTACGATACCTGAAGGGTACGAAACCGAAGGCGTGGAGCCGTAGGTCACATCCTTTACAAAGGTAGAGCTGGTATTGTAAGGGGTGAGGTCGTTCGATACCCGCGCCCAGGAAGAGTAAACTTTCAGGTAGTCTACTGCGGGAGAAATGCTGAAGTAATCGGAAAGCACCGAGCTCAGCGAAACCGACGGATAGAAGTAGGAATAATTGGCAGCCGAAAGGGTAGAAGACCAGTCATTTCTGCCGGAGATATTCAGGTAAGTAGACTTGAAGATATCAAAATTTATCGATCCGTATACGCTTCGGATAGCCTTTTGTTCGAGCCAGTTTGTAGCTCTTACGGGCCCCTGCGTATTATTTAAGCTGTAGATAAAAGGCACTACGAGTCCGTCTGTCGACTGGTTACCGGAGCGGATATCGCGGGTGAATACCGATGAGCCGGCGTTTACGCTGATTCCGAAGTTGTTGGTGATCTCTTCCGTATAAGTGGCCAGAACGTCAGCGTCAAAGTTCAGCTGGGTCCTGTTCCACATTTTATAGTCGCCGTTCCGGGAGTCGCCGTAATTCATGTATGATTTCGGGCTTTTCATGTCTTCAAAAGTGGCAATCTGGCGTGCTGCGGCTCTTCCCTTTACCACAAATTTATCATTGATCAGCCAGGTCAGGCCGGTTTGCCCCTGGAGCACATCGCGGTCATATTTTTGTGTCAGCTCGTAAGCGGCAAAATAAGGGTTATTGTACCATGCATAGTTATAGTTGGCCTGCCGGTAGCCCTCATCGCCGATCCGGTAAAAATGATTTCTGAGGTCATTTCCGTTTACGTCATCGCTCATCCAGAGGAGGATGGTGTAGATGTGGTTTTTGGGGCCGTATCCGTATCTCGGGTAGTTCGGCGAGGTTAACTTGTTATACGACAGGTTCACGTCAAAGATCAGGTCGTTAGTGAGCTTATAATTCGTATTAATGTTCAGTCCGCCGGAGGAAAGCTGGGTGTTAGGCACCTGTCCCTTCTGGAAAGCGTATTTTCCGGAGACGAAAATATTGGCTTTGTCGGTTTTGTACCCCAGGGAAAGAGAGTTTTCAGTTACGTAACCTGTCCGCAGGAAATCCCGGAGGTTATCGTGTCTTACCCAGTCGGTCGGCACCCGTTCGTATTTTGATTTGTCGTCATAGATCGTTCCCGCCACGTCACCGTACCATTCAATCACTTCGCCGGTCTGCAGGTTGCGGATAGGGCTGTTCCACTGCTTGTATTTCAGGCCGGTATTCAACTTGGGCCCCCATGTCATGTCTCCGTCGGAAATACCGCCGTCAGCGCCGTCCCAGAACTCGTATTGTCCGTTTGAGCCGCTACCGTACTCGGTCTGTGTTTCGGGATATACCGTAAACCCGGCCGTTGCCATCTGGGTAGTGGTGAAATTAAATTCCAGCTTATCTTTCTGTGCTCTCCGTGTAGTGATCAGGATAGCACCGTTTTTACCGCGCGACCCGTAAAGGGCGGAGGCCGCAGTACCTTTCAGTACGTTAATGTTCTCTACGTTCTGGCTGGGAACATCGAAAAAATCGGTTTCTATGGGGATACCGTCTACCACTACCAGCGGGGTTTTCCCTCTCAGGCTGAAAGAAGGCGCCTGGAAAATACCCGTAGGATTGGTTACGTTGAGGCCGGCTACCTGTCCGGTAAGCGCATTACCGATGTTCATGGTCTTGGACTCCTGCAGCACATCGGATTTGACCTCCTGGGTAGAGTAGCCGATCTTTCTTTTCTGCTGTTTGATACCGATGGCCGTTACCACCACTTCGTTGAGGATCTGGTTATCGGCTTCCAGGATCACATCGGGCATCGGGGTAGCTGCTTTGAGGGTCTGTGATTTAAAACCCACAAAAGTGAACTGCAGATCCTGGCCTGGTTCGGCCTCAATGGTATACTTTCCGCCGGCATCGGTTACGGCTGCTTTTCCGGTGTTCAGGTTCTTTACCATCACGCCCGTCAGCGCTTCGCCGTCAGTACCTTTTACGATACCTGTCAGGGCTGCTGCCCGGGAGACAGAAAGAGGATGAACCGGGTTGGCCCGCAGATTTCCGGTACCGGATAAAATGAGGAGGCTCAAAGATAACAGGCATAGCAGCCGCCCGTTTCCTATGCGCCGGGAGAGATAAACTTTTCTCATAAAGCAGAATGATTAATGGTTATTTGCGGCGCAAAATAACGGCAGGAAGGTCACGTGAATGTTAAGGAGAGATTATGGAAATGTTATGTCGGATGATGAAGAATATCGCGAAGCAGAAACGATTCATCATGGACGTTCTGAAACGCACAGGGGGTAACTATGGGATACCCAACAAAAAAGCAGTTATGAGGTTTAATTCATAACTGCTTTATTTTCAGGTGTGGTGATGGACGGAATCGAACCGCCGACACAAGGATTTTCAGTCCTTTGCTCTACCAACTGAGCTACATCACCGTAATGATTTCACCACCATTCCCATGTTTGGGAGTGCAAAATTAGCTATTAACTTTAAGTAAACAACTATCCCCGCAACTTTTTTTAAAAAATATTTGTAAGCCTTGGGGATATCAAAAATTTAACGATATTTGTAATTGGTATGCATGCATACTATTCTGTTCAATCAACATTCTCAGGCAATGCAATTTATACCTCAGATTCTCTTCCTGATGGCCCTGTCCTTTACCGGATACCTGGCGGGCAGGCGGGTTCTCCTGATCAAAAAGACCATTCAATCCGGGAAAGACGACAACCGGACCGACCGGCCGCAGGAAAGACTGCGAAATATGCTTCTGCTGGCATTCGGTCAGAAGAAAATGTTCCGCAAACCGGTGGTAGGGGTGTTGCATTTCATTGTTTATGCAGGCTTTATACTGATCAATATTGAAATGCTGGAAATTGTGCTGGATGGCCTGCTGGGGACACACCGGATTTTCAGTCAGCCGTTAGGATCGTTTTATTCTTTTGTTCTGAACTTCTTTGAGATTCTTGCCTTCGGTGTATTGCTGGCCTGTGCCGTTTTCCTGGTCCGGAGAAATGTGCTCAAGGTAGAGCGCTTCCAACCTGCCCGTCACCGCGAGATGAAAGGCTGGCCTTTTCTGGATGCCAATATTATCCTGACCCTTGAAATTGTGCTGATGGCTGCATTCCTGACGATGAATGCCGCGGATTATGTTCTTCAAACACGGGATTACGGGCATTTTGCCGTAGTGCAAACCGGCTCTTTTGCGATCAGCCGGTTTATTGCCCCTTTGATTGACGGACTTTCAGATACTGCCTTATTTGCTGTTGAACGCTTTTGCTGGTGGTTCCATATCCTGGGAATTATGTTCTTTATGGTGTATCTGACCTATTCCAAGCACCTGCATATTGTTCTGGCTTTCCCCAATACCTATTTCGGAGACCTGGGCCCCAAAGGCAGGATGCACAATATGCCGGCCGTTTCTGAAGAAGTAAAGATCATGCTGGGGATAGCCCAGGCTCCCGAGAACCCGGCAGAGGTGGGGCGTTTCGGAGCCCGGGATGCAACCGACCTGAGCTGGAAGAGCCTGATGGATGCCTACAGCTGCACCGAGTGTGGCCGCTGTACTTCGGCCTGTCCTGCCAACCAGACCGGAAAGCTGCTTTCTCCCCGTAAAATTATGACGGATACCCGCGACCGCCTGGAAGACATCCAGAAAGGCTGGCTGAAAAAAGGGTATGACTATAAGGATGAAAAGACCCTGTTGGGAGATTATATTTCCGATGAGGAAATCCTGGCCTGCACCTCCTGCAATGCCTGCGTACAGGAATGCCCCGTGATGATCAATCCGCTCAGCATCATCCTGGAGCTTCGCCGGTACCGGGTGATGGAAGAAAGCAGGGCGCCGCAGTCTTGGAACATGATGTTCCAGAACCTGGAAACCAACCTGGCACCCTGGAAATTTTCACCGGATCAGCGGATGGAATGGGCGAGGGAATAAAAACTTCTTGTTACATTTGAACAGCTAACTGAAGCTTTCCCATGAACGCCAACATTCAGCAGCTATACGACATAGCCCGCAAGCCCTCTCGTAAGATCATCGGCCTGATGTCAGGCACTTCCCTTGACGGACTGGATATTGCCCTCTGTAAATATACCGGCTCCGGGCTGCAGACAGAGGTAAAAGTGCTTAGATTCAAGACCGAAGATTACCAGGAAGAGCTGAAAAATGAAATCCGGAAAGTGTTTGCCAAAGAAACCATTCCGTTTCAGCAGCTCTGTGTTCTGAATCCCTATATCGGGAATATTCACGGCGAAATGATCAATCGTGCCTTGGAGGAATGGGGGGTGGATAAGGAGGAAGTGGATTGCATTGCCAGTCACGGCCAGACCGTTTTTCACTCGCCGAAAATCCTGCATCACCTGGAGAAGTTTCCGAATGCTACCCTGCAGATCGGTGACGGGGATCACCTGGCGATGAAAACTGGGATCATTACCCTTTCCGACTTCCGCCAAAAGCATTGCGCTGCCGGCGGGGAGGGGGCGCCGCTGGCAGTATATGGTGATTACCTCATTTTCTCAAAAGAGGGAGAAGACCGCATCCTGCTGAATATGGGCGGAATAGCCAATTTTACCTTTCTTTCAGGTGATCTGGATCCGGAAAAAGTATTTGCCACCGATACCGGAACAGGCAATACGCTGCTGGATGCTTTTGTACAGAAATACTACAACCGCGCTTATGACAGAAATGCTGAAATAGCCCGTACCGGAAAAGTGGATCAAAAACTTTTGCAGGCGCTGAAAAATGATCCGTTTTTCAAAACGCCGGTACCCAAAACCACCGGACCGGAACTGTTTAATCTGGATTACCTGGAAAGGGCGCAGAAAGCCTCTTATTCCGGAGACCTGGATCCCGAAAGCGTACTGGCTACCTTGTGTAAATTTACGGCAGAAACCATCCTGGATTGCCTGAAAGATTGCGGAATCAGGCCTGAGAAAGTTTTCATGAGCGGGGGCGGAATGCACAATCCGCTGATTGTTTCTTTCCTGAAAGAAGGTCTTCCGGGTACTGAATTTCTCAAAACCGATGCTATCGGTATCCATGGCGATGCCAAGGAAGCGGTGCTGTTTGCTACACTTGCCAATGAAGCCCTGGCCGGAGGAAAAGTACAATTCGGGCAGAAGGTGCCCACAGTGAGCATGGGCAAGGTAAGCTTTCCGAATTAAAACCACGGATGCTGCTATCCGCTGATGATCATGGCGGGCTTAACTTCAGCAGTAAATAATAGCGGTTAAAATAGGCTTAAAAAG
>JBEBRR010000100.1:0-10703 GCA_040394735.1 Leadbetterella byssophila | reverse complement strand
AGCAGAAGACGGTACTGGAAAGAGAATGGCAGCTGGCGGTTTTAAATCAAAACCTCACTAAAGCCCAGGTCAAAAAGGCCGTATCGGAAGTATTCCAGCATATCCTTATTCTCCAGGAAAGAAAAGTATTGCTGCAAAAGACAGACTCCCTGTTTACACAATTCCAGGATTTGTCCCGTCAAAAATCAGAGCTGGGGGAAGCGGATCTCCTGGAACCCACCACCGCCGCTATTCAGAAAGAGCAGATCAGCCTGCAGCTGATCCGGCTCCGGAACGACCTCGACATCAGCCGGCTGGAGCTTCAGCTGCTGCTGAATGCCGATGAGCTGCCTGAACCGGTAGCTCCTACGGCGAAGATCAGCCCGGACATTTGCTGTACTGTGGAAGATCATCCCGAGCTGCAGGCATTGCACCAGCAGCTGCAGATCCGTGACGCTCAGATCGAAGCCGATAAGAGCCGGCTTTTGCCCGAATTTTCACTGGGCTATGCCAACCAGACCTTACGGGATCTGTCGCCGGCGCGCTTCGGTTCCGTAACCGCCGGAGTCGATATTCCTGTTTTTACCAGAAGCCAGAAAGCCCGGATCCAGGCTTCCACAATTCAGAAAAGCATAGCTGAAAATGAATTAACGCTCAAAGAAAAGCAGCTGAATGCAGCGTATCAACAGGCCCTGAGCGAGGCTCTGCACCTCGAATCCATCCTCCGGAATTACGAGGAAAAGCAAATTCCCCAGACGCTTCTGGCCGAACAGCTGGCACAGCAACAGCTCCGTGCCGGAGAGATCAATTACCTGGATTGGGTCATCCTCACACGCCAGTCGCTGGAAGTGAGAACCGGGCACCTCGAGGCCATCGAACAGCTGAACCTTTGTGTCATCCGATTAAATTACCTGATATCCAAATAAAATGAAAAGCATATATATCGTCGTTACCCTCCTTTTGACGGCCAGCGCCTGCCGGCAAGAGCTAAATGAAACTCCGGAAGAAACCGGTAAAATCCCGGAAAACATGATCCGGCTTTCCGAAGAACAAATGAAAACCATGGAGCTGTCTGTTACGCAACTCCAGACCCGGAACCTGGAGGCCACCCTCCGGCTGAACGGAAAAGTAGATGCCGCACCTTCAGACGTGGTGTCAGTCACCTCCGCATTGGGCGGATATGTCAGGAAGATCCACATCCTGCCGGGAGCCTCCTTTACCCAGGGACAAGCCCTGGCCGTTCTGGAAGACAACCAGTTCATCCAGCTTCAGCAGGATTATCTCACCACGCAGGTGCAGCTCAAAACGGCCGAACTTAACTTCGAGCGGCAAAAAGCGCTGAACCGCACCCTGGCTGCCAGCGACAAGATCCTGCAGCAGGCCGAAGCCGAATACCAGACCCTGAAAGTGACTCAAAGAGCGCTCGAAGAAAAATTACGGCTGATCCATATGGATCCTAAAAACGTCAGTACCGATAAGCTCCGCAGTACCATTACCCTTTACGCACCCTTCAGCGGAACCGTCAGCGAGATCCGGGTGAATACCGGTCAATACGTTTCTCCCACCGAAACGCTGTTTGAGCTGGTTAACCCCGCCGGACTGCTCCTGCGGATCAAGGCCTTTGAAAAAGACCTGCCCGCCCTGAAAACCGGCCAGGAGCTGCGTTTCTCCACCAACGAGGGGCTTACCGCCCGCGCCCGCATCATCTCTACCGGAAAAGCGGTGAATGAAGACGGTTCAACGGATATCCTGGCCCGTCCGCTGGGCAGCCGCTCAGGTCTGATCACGGGAATGTACGTCAGTGCGGAGATCGAAACCCAAAACCGGCCGGCTGCCGTACTCCCCGAAGCCGGCGTAGTGATGTTTGAAAACAAATGGTATGTTTTTGAGCAGCTGCCTGATGGCGCCTTCCGGATGCTGGAAGTTCAGCCGGGTATCCGTCACCAGGGCTGGGTGGAAATCCTTCACACGGATGCACTTGAAGGGAAAACCGTAGTAGAAAACGGGGCCTACACGCTGCTCATGGGACTGAAAAATAAGGCAGAGGAATAGAGGCCCCGCCTGCCGGATTTATACTTTATGAAAACGGCAGCTCACCCGCCCGGGCCATTTAAATATAACTATAAAAATCAGCAATATGATTTTTTCAATTTTCTGATTTTTTTCTTGCTGAGAATGGCTTCCCTGAAAAAGAATATTTCTACGTTTGCAAAGTCTACTAAAACTATAGAGTAATAACCTGAAAAATGACCCGGCGGCAACCGGGTCAAGGTAGGCTAAAGAAAAAAGTTACATCGCGAAATGTATCCTGATATGACGAAACATAACAGGCGGCACTTTATTATTCATTAAACCCAATGCAAAGTAAATGAAAAAAAATTACTTTCTTCTCTTCTGGTTATTTATCAGCTCAGGCCTCCTGGCACAGGAACCCCTGATTAACTCCCGGCTTCAGGGAAAGGTAGTCGACAGCCGGACCCAGGAACCCGTCATCGGTGCCACCGTACAGATCAGCGGCGTTACCCATGCGGTGCAGACCGATCTCGATGGGAATTTTTTCTTTCAGACCGGCCAGAAATTCCCGTATCACCTGATCGTATCCTTTGTAGGCTATAAGAAAAAGCAGGTCACGGCAGAGGCAAGCCCTATCCTGATCTCTCTTGAAGAGGAAAACCAGCTGCTCAGCGAGCTGGTGGTGATCGGCTACGGAGCGGTGCAGAAGAAAGACCTTACGGGGGCGGTCGGTTCGGTATCCGATGAGTATATCAAAAGTACGAACACCAGCCTGGAACGCGCCTTACAGGGATCCGTGGCCGGGGTGAACGTAACCCAGACCTCCGGGCAGCCGGGCGGCGGGGTCAGCATACGGGTGCGGGGCGGCAGCTCCATCCAGGGAGGAAATGAGCCCTTATATGTTATTGACGGCTTCCCGGTGTACAATTCCTCCGTATCCAGCGGTGTGGTCAGCGGAGCGGCCACTAACCCCCTCGCCTCGCTTAACCCTTCAGACATCGAATCGATCACCGTTTTAAAAGACGCCTCTTCCACCGCCATTTACGGTTCAAGAGGGGCTAACGGAGTGGTCATCATTACCACTAAAAAAGGAAAGGCCAACGAAACAAAAGTAAGCTACGACTTCAGCTACGGGCTGCAATCGGTAAGAAAAAAGCTGGATCTGCTGGATGCGCGGGGCTTTGCCCGTTTAAGAAACGATGCCCTTTACGATACCAACCCATCCAAAGGCCGGTACCAGTATTTGGCCGAAGAGCAGATCGCAACGCTGGGCAAAGGCACCGACTGGCAGGAAGAAGCTTTCAACACCGCCCCGGTACAAAACCACCAGCTGTCTTTCTCGGGCGGAACAAGGCAATTGCGTTACCTGGTATCCGGCAATTATTTCAACCAGGACGGCATCATCCGGAACACCGGCTTTGACCGCTATGCATTAAGGGTGAATCTCCATTCCGACATCAGCAGTAAATTCCGGGTGGGACTGAATCTAAGTGGCGCACGCACTGACTCCGATATCGCTCCGTCAGGCATCGTATCGGCATTGATCAGCATGCCGCCTACCGCTACCATTTATGAGCCTGACGGGTCTTATACCCTGCGTAACCCCTTTGAAAATATCTTCTCGAACCCGATTGCGGCTTTAAATGAACGCAAAAACCAATCGGTCAGCTACCGGGTGTTGGGAACCGTCAACGGGGAATATGACCTCAGCGAGCACCTGACAGCCAAAGTGCTCTTCGGAACAGACCTCACCGAAGGCCGCGATAACAGCTATCTTCCGGCCTCTATCTACGAAGGCTATTCGGTAGGCGGTGAAGCAAGACGGGGCTTTTCAAGCGTATTCAACTGGCTGAATGAAAATACGCTTACCTATACCCGCTCGTTTTCCAACCGGCATTTCCTGTCTGCCCTGGCCGGGTACACCCAGCAATCTTCCCAACGCCAGTTTGTGACCACGGGAGCGCAGCAGTTCATCAATGACGTGACCACCGATAACAGCCTGCAGAGCGGGAATGTGCCTTTAACGCCCACTTCCGGCGACTCGGAATGGACCCTGCATTCCTACCTGGGACGGGGCAACTACAACTTCGCTTCGCGGTATTTTGTAACGGCCAGCTTTCGGGCCGACGGCTCTTCGCGCTTCGGGAAAAACAACAAATGGGGCTACTTCCCTTCCGCCGCCCTGGCCTGGCAAATCAGCAATGAAGAATTTTTCGAAGCTTATTCCCGGCAAATCAATACCCTTAAGCTGAGAGCCAGCTACGGCTCTACCGGTAACCAGGAAATCGGGGAATACCAGTCGCTTTCTACCCTTACCAGCGTAAAATATCTCTTCGGAGACCAGATCGTGACCGGGTTTACGCCGGCCCGGATAGCCAATAATAACTTAAGCTGGGAGCAGACCAACCAGTTTGACCTGGGTCTTGACCTCGGTTTCCTGGCCAACAGGCTCCTCTTCACGGTAGATCTTTACCGGAAAGTTACCCGTAACCTGCTGCTGGATGTGCAGATCCCGTACACCACAGGCCATACTTCCTCCCTGCAGAACTACGGTTCCGTACAAAACCAGGGCGTGGAACTGGGCCTGAATACCGACTTCGAAAAAGGACGGTTCGGCTGGACCGGTAACTTTAACATCGCCTTTAACCGGAACAAGGTGCTGGAGATCGGCAACGATGCCCGCTTTTATACTTTTGGCAATTACATAGTGGAAGTAGGCAAGCCCCTGGGCTCATTTTACGGGGCCGTGACTGACGGCATCCTGCAGGAAAACGAGATCGATGAAAAGGGAAAGTACACGGGGAACGCTATTCCCAAAGCAGGCGACAGGCTCTACAAAGACCTGAACAATGACGGTGCGTTCACCACCGCCGCTGACAGAACCAATATCGGGAATGCTTTGCCGGATTTTACTTTCGGCTTTAACAACTCATTCCAATACGGAAATTTCGACCTGTCGGTTCTGCTACAAGGCTCTTACGGCAACAAAATCCTGAACAGCAACGCCCAGACCCTCGAGCTGTTCAATGGCCAGCAGAATGCCTCCGTAACCGCCAACGAACGGTGGACACCCGAAAACCCGGGCACTACCATTCCCCGCGCCAAGCTCGATCCCGCCCCGGTGTTCTCTGACCGTTATGTGGAAGACGGCTCCTACCTGAGGTTCAGAAACATCGCCCTGGGCTATACCCTGCCGAAATCATGGGTTTCCAAAACCACCCTTAGCTCCGTCCGGTTCCGCCTGGTGGGTCAGAACCTGTTCACCTTTACCCGGTACAGCGGCTTTGACCCCGAGGTGACTAACGGAACCACCATTTCACCCGGAACAGACGCCGGCATCTACCCGGTGGCCAAGACCGTATCAGCCGAGATCGGTATTCTTTTTTAACCTGCATTTATCATGAAAAAATTTCTAACATTTTCGATAGGACTTGCTGCCATTGCGTGCAACTCATTAGATGAATCTCCCAAAGCGGTGATCGTTTCCGATACCTTTTACAAAACCGAAAAAGATGCCGATGCTGCCGTTATTGCCATCTACAATGCCCTGAACAGCGCGCAGCACACCCTGTATAACCGCCTGATGCAGATCGGTACGGAGATGGCCACCGACGATTATGAAGCCGGTCCCAGGGCCCGTAATGCGCACGTTCGGGCTTTATCTAACCTTACCCATGATGCTTCTAACGACCGGATGCTGGAGCTGTGGCGCCAAAGCTACGACGGGATCAACCGGGCTAACATTGCCATCGAAAAGATCGGGGAAAACCCCAGCCTGGATCCCGCCCGGGCCGGTATACTGGTCAATGAAGCCAAATTTCTCCGCGCGCTCCTTTACTTTAACCTGGTCAGGTGGTTCGGAGGAGTGCCCCTCGTAACTCAGGAAACCACCTCGCTCACCCCGGAAAACATTTATGTAAGCAATGCCACCGAAAGTGAGGTATATGCCCTGATCGAGCAGGATCTGAAAGATGCCGAGGGCCTGCCTGCCCCTTCTGTGGGCGGCCGGATCGGGAGAGCTACCTCCGGAACTGCCAAAAGCCTCCTCTCAAAAGTATACCTCACCCAGAAAAAATGGAAGGAGGCCGCTGACAAAAGCAAAGAGGTCATCGACAGTAAATGGTATGACCTTTTTGAAAACTTTGCGGACGTTTATGCCACGAGCCAGAAAAATGGCAAAGAGCATATCCTGTCGGCCCAGTTCAAAGGCCTCAGCAACTGGAACGGGAACATGCTGGCGGGTTCGTCGGCGCCTACCGATATTCCCGGCATCAGTGGCGACTATGCCGATGCCCTGCACAGGGAGGGGCTGCTCTTTGAATCCTTCGAGGAAAAAGACAAGCGTAAATACGTAACATTTGGTGTCCACTATACAAGCCCTGTAGACGGGAAGGTCTATACCACCCATCCCCATTTCCGGAAATACTTTGACGAGACCGTGCCTGCCTCACCGTACGAATCTTCAAAAAATACGCCTATCATCCGTTTTGCAGAAATATTGCTGATCTATTCGGAGGCCCTGAATGAGCTGAATGGCGGGCCAACGCCCGAGGCCTATGACGCCATAGACCGGGTACGCGCCCGGGCCGGCATCGCTGCCCTGAAAGAATCCCAGCCCGGGCTGAACCAGGCGGCTTTCCGCGAAGCGGTGTTTGAAGAAAGAAGAAAAGAGCTGGTATTTGAGTACCAGCGGTGGTTCGACCTGGCCCGGCGGGGAAGCGATTACTATGTGACTAAGCTGAAAGCCGCCGGAAAGGGGAATGCCCAACCCAGGCACATTCATTTCCCTATCCCACAGAGAGAGCTGGACCTTAATCCTAACCTGAAGCAAATTCCGGCCTGGCAATAAATATTCAATCAGTCACTAATACAATAACAAAAACTTATTCCTATGAAGAAAATATTTCTCCTGGCCAGCGCTGTCCTGGCCGTAAATACAGCGGCATTTTCCCAAAAGAAAAAACCGGATACCCGTCCGAACATCGTCCTGATCATGGTAGATGATATGGGCTACTCTGACCTTGGTATCTACGGGTCAGAGATCAGCACGCCTAACCTTGACCGCCTGGCCCTGGAAGGGATCCGGCTTCGCGAGTTCTATAATAACTCTATCTGTGCCCCTACCCGGGCTTCCCTTCTCACCGGTCAATACCAGCATAAAGCAGGAGTAGGCTACTTCGATGTTAACCTCGGGCTACCGGCCTACCAGGGCTTTCTCAACAAAGAATCGCTTACCCTGGGCGAGGTATTCCGGGCAGGCGGCTACAGCACCCTGCTTTCGGGGAAGTGGCACGTAGGGTCGGATTCAGCCCACCGTCCGTTGCAGCGGGGTTTTGACCGCTTTTACGGGATCCTCAAAGGCGGCGCCAATTATTTTAACACCCATCCCCTGCCCCTGGGTGGCGGCCAGCCTTACCCGGTGACCCTGCTTAACGGCAATACCCAGCTGTTCCCGGAAGATGACTCCTACTACTTTACCGATGAAATTGGTAATCATGCCACGCAGTTTATCGAAGAACAAAACGCTTTAAATAAGCCTTTCTTCCTTTATGTAGCCTTTACCGCGCCGCACTGGCCGCTGCAGGCCAAGCCGGAGGATATTGTCCGGTACAAAGGCAAATTTGACGAAGGCTGGGATATACTCCGGGAAAAAAGGCTGGACAAGCTCAGGAAAAACGGCATCCTGCTGCCTACCCAGACCATCGCACCGAGAGATCCCGAGGTGCCTGAATGGTCAAAACTGACCTGGGATGAAAAAGAGTTCTGGAAAAAGAAAATGGAAGTATACGCCGCCATGGTCGATAACATGGATCAGAACGTAGGAAAAATCCTGGCCAAACTGAAAGAGCTGAAAAAAGACGACAACACGCTGATCGTATTTATTTCGGATAACGGCGCCCAGGGCGGATTCAATACCTACAATCCTTTGAGAAGAGGAGTGGTAAAAAACGACGGCCCGATAGGCACCTCCGGCTCGTTTGACTACCAGGAGCAAAACTGGGCCTATCTTTCCAATACGCCGCTCCGGCAATACAAAAACAATTTTCATGAAGGCGGCTTAAGCTCACCGTTCATTGCCTGGTACCCCCATAAAATAAAGGCCGGACGGATAGATAGAGGCACCGGTCACCTTATTGATCTTGCTCCCACTTTCTATGAGCTGGCCGGAATTACCTATCCGAAAGAATATAACGGCATCAAGACCCATCCGCTACCCGGAAAAAGCCTCCTGCCCGTACTGCTGGAAGAAAAATCAACAGTAGACCGGGGCAAACCCATCTTCTGGGAAAGGGCCGGGAACCGCGCCGTGCGCGACGGCAAATGGAAGATCGTTTCGATCTACCCTTCTTATCAATGGGAGCTGTATGACATCGAAGCCGACCGCGGCGAGACCAAAGACCTGGCTTCCGAGCACCCGGATATCGTGAACCGGCTTTCTACCGCCTATTTTGAATGGGCCGAAGAGAATGGTGTGGTGGAATACAGCAAGCTGCGGCTTCCGCAGCAGAATATCCCGGGGGCGGCGGCAAGGAGATAAAATGACAGGCGCGGTTCTCACGAACCGCGCCACCGGCCTAAACCACCATCGAAGCAGATACACCTTCAATCACCTGAATAATGGAAAGACTATTATCGCTTATCCTCCTCCTGTTCCTGACAGGTAACCCTACCCGCCAGGTCATCGTCAAAGGCGGCACCTTCCGGACCACCGACCCTCAGAACGGTCAGCAGCTGACCGTGAAAACCGGAGATCTGGAAGTGGACAAATACCTGGTCACCGTAGCCGAATTTGAACGATTCACCCGGGAAACCGGCTATATCACCATGGCCGAACGGTTCGGCAACTCCATCATATTTGACTTCAAAGACGGCCAATGGAAGCTCTGTGACGGCGCAGATTTCCGGCATCCCTTCGGACCTCAGCAGCCCAAAGCAGCCTCTGATCACCCCGTCACCCAGGTCAGCTGGTACGATGCCGTAGCCTATTGCCAATGGCGGGGGCGCCGGCTGCCCACCGATGCCGAATGGGAATACATCGCCAGAAATGGGGGGAGATCAGATCATCCCTACCCCTGGGGAAACAGCGATTATGAAGACGGCCGGTACCTTGTCAACAGCTGGCAGGGCAGCTTCCCCTATTACAATACCGCAGCAGACGGCTTCCCGGCCACCTCGCCGGCAGGGTACTTTGGTGAAGACCTCACCGGCCTGACCGACATGGGCGGAAATGTCTGGCAATGGTGCCAGGACTCCGTACAACCCGCAGGCTGCAACGCGGAAGACGACCTGAGCGTAAGAAAAGTCTGTCGCGGCGGCTCATTCCTCTGCGACAAAACCGTTTGTCACGGGTATAAGATCGGCAACCGCACCAGCTCTACTCCTGAATCGGGAATGGTGCATATCGGCTTCCGGACGGTACGGGATCTCTGATCGATGAAAACCGGCAGGTCATCAAGATCTACCCTCTTTTATATCGATACTTTTGTATAACTTCACAAGATTTGAGTACATTTAAGGAAAACTCCGATCGAATATGTTCAAATCATTGAGAAGTATAGCTTTACTTTTTCTGCTCCTGTTACATGCCGATGGTTTCGCCGCCGGAGGTGATTCACTAAGCCGCAAAGACTACGAAAATGCTGCGAACTACCTGGCGCAGAATATACAAAAATATGTATACAATACCTCCCTCCGGCCTAACTGGCTGGCTGGCGACAAGTTCTGGTTCCTGGAAACCACCTCCCGGGGGAAAACATTCTTCCTGGTAGATCCCGTAAAGAAAACCCGCCAACCCGCATTTGACCACGGAAAGCTGGCCCAGGCATTGGGAAAAGCCACCGGCAAAAGCTATGCGCCCGACCAACTGCCCTTTGCCTCCATCCGCTTTTCACCAGATCTGAAATCTCTTTATTTTTCAGCCGAAAAGAAAAGCTGGGCCTATACCCCGGCATCCGGTAAGCTGACGGAATCGGCTGCCGGAGCAGACAGCGCGCCGGAGCCGGAAGGATTCATGGCCCGGAGAGGTCGCACCCTTGAGATCCCTTCCCCTGACGGAAAAAGAGTAGCTTTCCTGAGAGATCATAACCTTTGGGTACGGGATGTAAGTACTAAAGAAGAAAGCCAGCTCACTACTGACGGTGTAAAAGATTTTGGTTATGCCACCGATAACGCCGGGTGGACCACCGGTGACGGCCCCATCATCAGCTGGTCGCCCGATTCCCGGAAGATCGCTACCTTTCAGCAGGACCAGCGCCATGTAAAAGACATGTACCTGGTAACCACCAATATAGGCGCACCTACCCTGAGATCCTGGAAATACCCGCTACCGGGTGATAAGGAAGTCATCCTCATCCACCGCGTGGTGATCGATGTACCTGCCCGCAAGGTAGTACGCCTGAAGGTGGATCCGGATCCGAGGCGGTCTTCCCTGAGCGACAATATCACCGATGGCGGCCGCCTGGCCGACGTAGACTGGTCGCCGGACGGCAAAGAGCTGGCCTTCCTGTCGACCTCCAGGGATCACAAGATCTCCCGCATGCGGATCGCCGACACCGAAACCGGCAATGTGCGGGAGGTGTTTGAGGAAACTGTTCCTACCTACTACGAATCCGGCGTTAATGCCATTAACTGGCGATACTTCCCAGCTGCCAACGAGATCCTGTGGTACTCTGAAAGAGATAACCGGGGTCACCTGTACCTCTATGACTCCC
>JBEBRR010000099.1:0-10884 GCA_040394735.1 Leadbetterella byssophila | reverse complement strand
TTCGAATCCCAGCGGGATCACAAAGCGATGAAAAACTCATCGCTTTTTTTATATCTGCCTTTTTTGAATTGTTAATCATAGGTGCAAATATAAAGCGCATGAAGAAGAAATACGAAATAGAAAATATTGAGATCTCAGATTTTGCTGCAGAAGGGAAATGCATTGCACGCCATGAAGGCGAGGTGATCTTCGTGGACGGCAGCAAAGTTTGCCCGGGAGACCACGTAAAGCTCCTGGTGACAAAATCAAAGAAGCGCTTTTCCGAAGGCCGGGTTTTGCAGATCAATCGCTTCAGTGATGACCGCATCCAGCCTTTTTGTGAACATTTCGGCGATTGCGGCGGATGCAAATGGCAACACGTGCCTTATGAAACCCAGCTGGCCCAGAAAGAGCGCCAGGTTTACGATCAGCTGTCAAGGATAGGTAAAGTACCACTCAGGAATACATCGTCCATCCTGGGCTCTTCCAGGACCCGTTTTTATCGGAATAAGCTGGAATATACCTTTTCGAATTCCCGCTGGTTTACCGAAAAAGAGGTGGATTCCGGCGAGAATCTCGACCGGAATGCGCTGGGGTTTCATGTCCCCAGGCGTTTTGATAAAGTATTGCCTGTTCATCATTGCTACCTGCAGGGGGATCCTTCCAATGAAGTACGGAATTTCTTTCGGGAAGCCGCAATTTCTTCCGGGAAGCCGTTCTATGATCATATTGTGCACAAAGGTTTTTTCCGCACCCTGATGATCCGCACCACTTCTACGGGAGGGCTTATGGTGCTGGTGCAGTTTGCCGAAAACGACCGGGAAGCCATTCATACGGTACTGGACCGGTTTGTGGCGAAATTTCCGAACGTTACTTCCCTGAGCTATGTGATCAATACCAAAGGAAACGATACGTTCTTTGACCTGGAACCTGTGTATTATCACGGACTGCCCTATATCACTGAAGAAATGGAGGGGCTGAAGTTCAGGATAGGTGTTAAATCATTTTACCAGACCAATTCGGAACAGGCATATGAATTGTACAAACTGGTCAGGCAGTTTGCTAAAATAGAACCCTCGCACCTGGTTTATGACCTCTATACCGGCACCGGCACCATCGCCAATTTTGTGGCGCGTCAGGCGAAGCACGTGGTAGGAGTGGAATACATTGCTCCTGCTGTGGAAGACGCCCGCATTAACTCGGAAATTAACGGGATTAACAATACCAGCTTTTTTGCCGGCGATATGGCCAAAATACTGAACGGGGAGTTTGTGGCTGCCAACGGCAGGCCCGATATTGTCATTACCGACCCGCCCCGGGCCGGTATGGACAAAGCGGTTTGCGAAGTATTACTCCAGGTAGCGCCGCAGAGAATAGTCTATGTAAGCTGTAACCCGGCTACACAGGCCCGGGATCTCGAAATACTAAGCGAAAAATACGAAGTGGAAGCGGTGGCACCCGTTGATATGTTCCCCCATACTTTTCATGTGGAGAATATCGTGAGCCTGGTATTAAAGAATTAATGTTTTTCTTTTTTCAGATTTTCGATATCGATCTTCTGATGCTTCAGCGAGTTTCTGTCCAGCTCGATATACTCCTGTCGCTGACGGCTGATATCCGCCGCCGCGTAAATGGCATGTAACATAGAACCCGGATCGGCCAGGTTCTTCCCGGCAATGTCAAAACCTGTTCCGTGGTCAGGAGACGTACGAACACCCGGAATACCCGCGGTAAAGTTAACACCGGTATCGAAAGCCAGCATTTTAAAAGGGGTCAGACCCTGGTCATGATACATGGCCAGAATAGCATCGAACCTGGTAAAATTGTCCGATGCGAAGAAACCGTCAGTAGGGAAGGGGCCAAACACCAGGTGCCCTTTGTTCTTATACTGTTCGATCACCGGGGTGATTACCTGTTTTTCTTCGTCGCCCAGGAGGCCGTTTTCACCGGCATGCGGATTAAGTCCCAATACCGCTATTCTGGGTTTGGCAATACCGAAGTCCATTTTAAGAGAATGAAGCATGAGATCCAGTTTGGAAACAATGGCTTCCCGGGTTAGCACCTTCTTCACTTTATCCAGCGGGATATGGCCCGTAACCACACCTATTCTCAGGTTTTCGCTGATCATAAACATCAGCACATCTTTCTTATCAAAGGCCTGGGCGAGGTATTCGGTATGCCCGGGAAATTTAAATGATTCGCTCTGTATATTTTCCTTGCTGATGGGCGCGGTGACCAATGCATCGATCCTGCCGTTTTTCAGATCTTCCGTAGCTTTGGCGAGGCTGTCAAACGCCAGCTGCCCGGCCCTGGGATCCATCTTACCCGGTGTCAGTTCAAAATATTCCCCTTTCAGACAATTGATGAGGTTAAAGTTTTTCTGTTGCACCTGGGTGATATCCTGTACATGGGTGTACTGCCAGTTCTGCATACCCACCAGGTTCTTATACTTGCTCAGATGCTTTCCGGAACCGTATATAACAGGAATACAGATTTTGTTCACACGATGTGTATTCAATGCCTTGAGAAGCACTTCGGGGCCAATTCCGTTGATATCACCGGCTGTAATTCCTATTTTGGGTATAAATTCCATTCACATCTTGATTTTGGGGCAAATTTAGGGATTTTCCCTTAATGAACCGTGCTTAAAAAGAAGGGTGTACTCTTTTATTTCGGCCGTTGCGCCTTTTCCATTGTCCCGGCCGGGCGGGGGCCCATCACAAACTCCAGTTCACCACCTTTCATAATCTCCGAATAGCTGATCGATAGCTTTTCGTAATTCTTGCCGTTCAGGCGTACATTCTGAATATATTTATTCTGCCGGCTGTTATTTTTTACGGTTATGCGGAACCGCTTGTTTCCACCGGTTTTCAGAGTAGCTTTATCCACCAGGGGCGAGCCGAAAACGAACTCTCCGCTAAGCGGATTAGCCGGGTAGAAACCCAGCGAAGAAAACACATACCAGGCACTCATCTGGCCTGCATCTTCATTGCCGATCAGGCCGTCAGGTCGGGTAGTATAAAATTTATCCATCACTTCTCTCACTTTTTCAGCGGTTTTCCAGGGCTTTCCGGCATATGTATAAAGATAGGTCACATGATGGCTGGGCTCATTGCCATGGGCGTACTGACCGATCAGCCCGCTGATATCATGCGAAGCCGCGGCCTCCAGTTCGCTGGGCAGGGAAAAGAATTCATCCAGCTTTTGTATAAATGCCCGGTCACCTCCCAGCAAGCTGATCAGCTCATAGGGCTGATGAGGCACCATCCACAGATATTGCCATGCATTCCCTTCCACATAATCATTGGTTCTGTGATCGGCACTGAAGGGGTTAAAGTTCTTCCGGAAAGATCCGTCGGCATAACGCCCGTTAAAAAACTTCTTCTCAGGGTCAAAATAGAGCTTATACAGCCTGGAGCGCTCCCCGTAATAACGCGAAGCTTCATCTTTTCCCAATGCTTTGGCCAGGGCTGAAAAAGCCCCGTCAGCCACGGAATACTCCATGCCCCAGGCCACCGTTTCATGAATCCGGTCTGTCGGTATCCATTTCAGATCCTTCACCCATTTCTGGCCTACAGGCAGTTCGGTTTCCGTAGGGTGGTTGGAGACCTCGTACAGCGCCTCGAATGCCCTTAAAGCCGTTTCTTTTCTGACCAGCCCCTTCCGGAAAGCGTCTGAAATGACCGTCATGGCCGGGTTTCCTATCATACAAAATGTCTCACTTCCGTAAAGCGGCCACAGGGCCAGGGCATTCTGCTGTTCGGTAATATGAACCAGTGACTGCACAAAATCTTCTGAACGCTCCGGATCTGTCAGGCTGAGAAGCGGATGCTGCGCCCGGTAAGTATCCCACAATGAAAATGTGGTGTAATTCTGAAATCCGGCATTTTTATACACCTGCTTGTCAGAACCCCGGTAATCGCCGTTCACGTCATTGAACAGGGAAGGAGCAAACCGTGTATGATACAAAGCCGTATAAAATACCGTTTTTACAGAATCCGGGGCCTCAATTTCTATACGGGATAAATGATTATTCCACTTTCCCCGGGCTTCATTACGCAGTCGTTCGAAATCATTATGAGGAACCTCCGTATCCATATTCAGCAGCGCATTACCGGTACTCACCGGTGACAGGGCCACTTTTACAACTATTTCTTTCCGGGCCGCTGTAAGCGCCGGAAACAGAAGGGCTTTAGTGGCCTTTCCTTCGGCCCGGCTTCCCTCCACCGCCGTCGTATCTTCAAACAGTCGCAGGCTTTTTACGGGTAAAGAAGTCTTCAGGGCAAAAAATACCCGTTGATCTTTTGACCAGCCGGTAGAAAAACGTTCCCCTACAAAAAGGGTATCATTGACCTGCTCGAACCGGGTAGCCACCGGCGAATCCCATCCCATCCCGAACTTAAGGTCTACCAGCAAATGGGCATTTTCAGTCTTCTCAAAGCGATAACGGTGCATACCCACCCGCTCAGAGGCGGTAAGCTCTGCCGATATGCCGTATTTATCGAGATAAACTTTATAATAGCCGGGTTCCGTCTTTTCATTTTCCTTTCTGAACAACGAGCCGTACCCCGTCCCGGGCTGCTCAAATGCCATAGGCTGAACATAAGGCCGCCCTGTAGCCGGCAGGATAAGGATATCATTCAAATCACCAATCCCGGTTCCGCTCAGATGAGTGTGGGTAAAGCCCAGGATCTCTTCACTGATATAGTTATAGCCGGAGCACCAGTCCCATCCGCTGAACTCATCCCAGTGACGCATGATCTGAGAAGGCCCTAACTGTACAGCCCCGAACGGCACATTTGCTCCTACAAACACATGACCGTGCCCTTTGGAGCCGATATACGGGTCTACATAGGCCGCAAGATCCCTTTGTGAGACTTCGCGGTTACACCCCGTTAAAAACAGGATCAGTCCTATTCCAAGCAGTCCGGCTCTCATATTTTTGAATATTTTTATTATTAATAGCAAAAATAAGAAAATATTTTATAATTAAAAGCCGGTGCAGGAATGAAAAAGACCGGGCTTCACTGCTGAAACCCGGTCCTGCTTCCTGAAAGGTTGTTGATTATATGGTCTGGCGGTTCATCACCTCCGTCTGCTTCCTGATGGACTCCATGTGGATCAGCTTGAAAAGCTCTTCCACCACTTCAGGATAAAGGTTCAGGCTCTTCGCCCATTCCGCCCGGCTTTCATGTACATGCTTCCAGCGATCCAGCTGAAGCACCGCTACGTTATTATCGCGCTTATATTCACCCAATTGTTCTACCACGGCCATACGGCTGGCCAGAACTTCCATAAGCTCCCTGTCCAGGTTGTCCAGGCGTGCCCTTAACCTGTCAAGCTCCGACTGGAAGTCGGTACCATAGGTAGCTTTCCGGAATTCGGTGCTGTTCAGCATTTCCCCCAAAGCATCGGGAGTAAGCTGCTGAGCAGCATCTGACCACGCTTCTTCCGGGTTTCGGTGCGATTCAATGATCAGACCGTCATAGTTCAGGTCCATGGCCCGCTGGGTAAGCTCCGCCAGATAGGCTCTTTTTCCTGCCATGTGGCTGGGGTCTCCGATCATCGGTATAGCCGGGAAATGCGTTTTAAATTCCACGGCGATCTGCCACATGGGAGAATTCCGGTATTTGGTTTCCTGGGCATTGGAGAACCCGCGGTGAATCGCTCCCAGCTTGGTAATTCCAGCTCCGGCAATCCGCTCAAAGGCGCCGACCCACAGGGCCAGATCCGGATTCACCGGGTTTTTGATCAGCACCGGAACGTCCACTCCCTTCAGGGCATCGGCAAGATCCTGAACGTTAAACGGGTTAACGGTAGTTCTGGCGCCGATCCACAATACATCAATACCATATTTCAATGCAAGTTCAACGTGCTGGGGAGTAGCCACTTCCACGGCTGTTTTCAACCCTGTCTGCGCTTTCACCTTTTGTAACCACGGCAGCGCTTCCTCTCCTTTCCCCTCAAAACTACCTGGCCGGGTTCTGGGCTTCCATACCCCCGCGCGGTAAATGTGCGCATAACCGTTCCGGGCTATACCTTCGGCCGTTTCCAATACCTGCTCCTCTGTTTCAGCACTGCATGGTCCTGCAATGATCAGGGGTTTGCCATCTGTTTTTACCCAAGACTCCAGTGGCGACACGTTCAAATTTGCTTTCATTAAGTGAAACTATTTAATCCTATTCATATTTTAGTTTAAAAACCAATTCTCTTCCTATCTTTGTGCCTCAATATTTCATCGAGTAGTATATGGCACCCAAACGTCGTATTGATTTTTCAGATACGGAAACAGCGTTCAAAAACCAATCCAACAGCCAGCTTAATCTCAATTACTACATATTTATGGCCATGAATCAAAATTGGCTGGTAAATATAGGCACTTTTTTAATTAAGTGGTTTTTGAAGCTCGGTTTACCCATAAAATTTATAATTAAAAGAACTATTTTCCAATTATTCTGCGGTGGTGAAGACATTCAGGAATGCGAAAAAACCATTGATAAGCTTCATCGCTACAAAGTAGGCACTATTCTGGACTACAGCGTGGAAGGGGAGGACGACGAAAGAAGCTTTGATGAAACCAAGGCGGAACTGATGAAAACCATCGAAATGGCCCATCAGTACCCGGAAAAAATTCCGTTCTCCGTATTTAAGGTGACCGGTATCGGCTCGCGCGGGCTTCTGACCGAAGTGCAGGAGTTCGGAATTGATTGTTTGTCACCTGAAAAGCTGAGCGCTTACCAGCGGCTGGTCAAAAGATTTCAGACGCTTTGCAAAAGTGCAGCCGACAAAGGTGTCCGGCTGTTTATTGATGCAGAAGAAACCTGGATCCAGGACGTGATCGACGAGCTGACCCTCGAAGAAATGAAAAAGTACAATTCACCGGCCGGAGCCATCATTTATAATACCTACCAGATGTACCGTACCGCTTCATACGGAATCCTGGCTTCGCACATTGAGGCTGCAAAAGCCGGGGGCTTTACGGTAGGGGCCAAGCTGGTACGGGGAGCTTATATGGAAAAGGAAAGAAAGAGAGCCGAGGAGAAAGGATATCCTGATCCTATTAACCCCACGAAGCAGGCGTCAGATGAAGAATACAATAAGGCGGTAAGGCTGAGCATTTTCAACCTTGATCATATCAGCGTATGCCTAGGTACGCACAATGAGGACAGCTGCCACCTGGCGGCCGGTCTGCTGGATGAAAAAGGGATTCCTCCCAGAGACGGACGGGTATTTTTTGCACAGCTTCTCGGAATGAGCGACAATATCTCGTTTAACCTGGCAGATGCCGGTTATAACGTAGCCAAGTATGTGCCTTACGGCCCTATTGAAGCGGTAATGCCCTACCTTTTCAGGAGAGCCGATGAGAACACATCCATTGCAGGCCAGAGCAGCCGTGAATATTTATTGATTAAAAAAGAAAAGGAAAGAAGAAAATCAGCATGAGGAAATACTTTTTGTTTACTTTATTGCTTATACTGATAGATCAGGCCATTAAGTTATGGATGTTTTATGTGGTGGTTCCGGAGCATAACGGCACCATTGATCTTATTCCGGGTATCTTTAAGCTTCATTATGTCACTAACCCCGGCATGGCGTTCGGGATGGAGCTGGGCGGTAATTATGGCAAGGTGGCCCTGACCCTTTTTCGGGTGGTGGCTATGGTGCTGATCGGTTATTATCTGTACAAGCAGTCGAAAAAGCATCCCCGTAACGGCATACTTTGGGCCCTGGCCGCCATCCTGGCCGGTGCATTGGGAAACCTCATCGACAGTATATTTTACGGGGTTTACCTCCCGGGAAATTCTCCTGACTGGGTACAGACACCCTGGTTTCACGGAGAAGTGATCGATATGTTCTACTTCAACCTGCTCGACGGCTTCTGGCCTGACTGGGTACCTCACTACGGGGGAACGTACTTTCTTACCCCTATTTTTAATTTTGCCGATGCTTGTATATTTTGCGGAGTAGTGGCAATTTTGATCTTTCAAAAGAAATTTTTAGAACTGGGAAATAAATGAAGCCTTCCAATTTAAAAATAGCCGTTGCCATACTTGTTTTTGTGGCGCTTTACGGTTCTTACAATATTCCGGTAGTAAAAGCCCAGAAGCTTGTGCAGGTGGTCTCCACACTCCTGAGTATAGCATGTATGGTGCTTATTATCCGGAACCCCTCAGAGCAAAAAAAGAAATGGTGGAATATCTCGCTCACCGTTTTATTGCTGGCCACACTGGTGGGCTTCGTAATCGGGAAATAACAGAAGATAACAGCATACAGGACCAGGCCGGCCTAAAATATTTTCTGGCCCGAAAACTGCATTGCTTCTCCCTTTCCGAATCCGTAGCTGATGCCCAATGTAACGAAGCGTCCCTGACGACGATGGCTGTAGAGTGCAAAGTCAGGCTGATGAATGGTGTTCTCGAAGAACCGCGAGGCCAGAACATCCCGGATGCTCAGGTTCACAACAACCCTTCCTTTAAAAAGCTTGTTTCTCGCTCCTAAGTCCAGGTAGGCGTTTTGGCTTACATAACCCTGCAGGGTGCGATACCCGGAGCGGTAATGTCCGGTCAGCTCCAGATCAAACCCCGCCGGGAGCTTCAGCTTCGAGGTAATCCGCGAGGTGAACTGGTCGGCGCTAAACCCGTACACCGTGTTTTCATATACGCCGTTCCGGGTAAAGTAATTATAGTTGAGATCCGTACTCAGCGATATCCGGCTTCCCGGCGTATATTTGGCATTCAGCTCCAGTCCGCTTCCCCGGCGGGTACCAATATTGGCGGGTAGGGTGGTCCGGACATTGTTTTCCACCGTAGAGATTTCCTCAATAGCATCTGTAGTGTAGCGGTGATACGCCCCCAGGTTTATGCTGACAGCTGAAAAATCGTAGATGCCTGTGACTTCATACGCATCGGTAAACTCAGGCATAAGTAAGGGGTTACCCGCTTCTACGTTATAGTTATCCTGTATGCTGAAGAAGGGGTTGAGCTCCCACAGACCGGGGCGGTAAATCCGTCTGGAGTAGCCCGCCTGCACAGAAAGAACCGGCGTAAACTTATAAGATGTATGCACGCTCGGAAATAAGCTGAGGTATCGTTGACGGTTCTTCTCTCCGGTATTTTTCAGCCGGGTATCCAGGAACGTATTCTCTGCCCTGAGTCCTGCTTTTATCCCGGCCTTTTTACCCTCATAGGCGCCGGTGGCATAAGCGGCCAGCACATCCAGGTTCATTATGAAGATATTGGTCAGATGGGGATCAGCCTGCCAGTTGCCGTCCAGCCGGTTTTGTACGGAAAAGTCGCTTGAAAGGTCATTCACCTGATATTGGGCTCCGGTTTCGGCCGTCCATTCTTTGGAAAAAGGTTTCGTATAATCTGTCTTAAAAATATATTCTGCTTCCCCGTAATCAGTGTGCGCTTTCTGATCGGAAAACGAAGCGGCCCCTTCCTTAAGCTGATGGATAAAATCGGAGTGCTGGTCTTTCGCGAAAAAATTTCCTGTAGCAGAAACAAGCAGCTTATGCTTGTCATCGTCTTCAAAGCTTTTCTGATATTGTAGATCATACTGCCACTTGGGATTATCAGCCTTGGTAGATTCATTTCTTGACCACCCGGATTCCGTCACGTCGGCCTTTCGGAGAAGGAAGTCATGATCCGAAGACTGGGTCTCCTTCTCATAGCCGAAAAGCCCAGATACAGAAATCATATTAAGCTTATTCAGGTGGTAGTCAGCTCCGAGAACCAGGTTATAGAACTGCTCGTTCATCCTGCTGCTTCCTGATGTTTCCACTTCAGAATCTGCGCTTGTATTGACCGAACGGTATTTTGCCGGGAAGGTACGGTACCCGACTCCCACCTGGCTGAACAGGTTAAGTTTCGGGCTACGCCGGTTAAGGCTGAAGCCCAGGCTATGGTTATTAGGTATACCGCCGTTAAAAGTAACCGAACCGTTTACCCCGTTTTTATCTTCTTTTTTCAGTACAATATTAATAATCCCGGAAGTTCCCTCTGCATCGTACTTGGCAGATGGGTTGGTAATCACTTCTATCTTTTCTATCATTTCGGCTGTGATAGAACCGAGTGCATTTCCGCCTTCCGTGGCTAAAACAGAAGGCTTGCCATTGATCAGAATGCGCACGCCCTGGCTTCCCCGCAGGCTGATCTGGCCCTGTATATTGACTGTTACCGATGGTACATTATTCAGTACTTCCAATGCGCTGGCACCTGTGCTGCTGAGATCCTGCCCCACGTTAAATACCCGTTTATCCAGGTGAAATTCGGTTTGCGACCGTTGTCCCTGCACTTTAAGCTCGTTCAGCGTACGCGCATCCTGTTCAAGCAGTACCTCCCCGAGACTGATCTCCCCGTTAATTACCTGAAGGGAGCTTATGCTCCTGCTTACAAAACCTATGAAGCTGATTTCTATAGAAAAAGGAGCCTGGGAAACAGAAATCCCGAATTCACCGGTATCCGAGGCGGAAGTTCCTGAAACCGGTTTACCTTCCCGGTCTTTAAGGATTATGGTAGCGTACTCTACCGGAATTTTACTCTTATTTTCCAGTACTTTTCCTTTGATCATTACCTGCCCTGAAGCAGGTACGGTCATAAGCAAGAAAACATACGCTGCAAATACTCTGAGAACGAAACGGGCCATTACCGGTTAAAATATGTCTGTTTGAAACTTTGCTGTAAGTGCAAAGATACAAGAGCACTTAACAATCCGGAAGTTATTTAGAATTATTTTAAATAATATTTTAATTGCGCCAATTGTGTTCGATGTCCGGCCCTGATATCCGGCTTTGAAGATTTTTTCAACTAAAAAGGGGGATTTCACAATGAAATCCCCCTTCGTGGAGCCGCAGGGATTCGAACCCTGGTCCGAACACGGCTATTGTCAAGCCTTCTACATGTT
>JBEBRR010000098.1:0-11312 GCA_040394735.1 Leadbetterella byssophila | reverse complement strand
CGGTTTATAATAACTCGTTTGATCATACGTTTTCAGATGACATGTTTCCGAAAGTAAAAATGATGGACATCAGTGACGAAAACCTGGCTAATCTTCGCTCCCGTGACTTCTACGGCTTTATCAAGATAGGCTGCCAGTATTCCGATGTGGTGGTAAAAGCCAATCCGTCATTGAACGAAGCCGTCACTACCGCTTTGGACGAGACTGCCGAAAGACAGATCAATTCCTTTGTAGGCGACGAGAACGCTGCGGAAACTTTCTATAACCTTTATACTGAATTGGCTGATTAAGCACTTTATGAAAAACAGATTTTACGGTTCCGGAAAGCTTATGGCGCTCGCCTTAAGCATTTCTCTTTATGCCTGTCATGATCCTTCGGAACTTGGGCTGGGGCTGGGCACAGACGGAACCATCAATGCGATTTATACCGATACCGTAAGTGTCACTTATTCTACGGTTCTTTCTGACTCTGCCGTTAACGGTAACTCCGTTTACCTGCTTTCGGGAAACATAACCGATCCGGTATTCGGCCCGGTGGAGGCCGTAGCGTATTTTCAGCCTTCCCTCCTGCCACAATTTAACTCATCCGGAAGTATCATCACCAGCAGCGACGGGTCTGTGCTTTACGATACGCTCAAGATGTCTTACACGCCTCTGATTGACTCCCTGAATTTCCGGCTCTATTTTGACGGCAGCCGGATTTACGGTGATACCAGTGCCATCAGCAAGTTTACTATTCACCGGCTGACCGGCATTATGAAGACCTCTTCGTACAACGGCAGTGAAAAGCTGGCCTATGACCCCCAGCCTCTTGCTGAGTTTGAATTTAACCTGCCCCGTCTGAGAGACTCTACGGGAGCTATGAACGCGTTCTTCGTCGCCATGCCTAAAGCCCTTGCAGCAGAAATGATCAGCGAAGCCGTAGAGGCCAAGGGCAATAATGCTGCCTTTATCAGCAAATTCAAGGGCTTTGCCGTGGTTCCTCATAAAAATAACAAGGCAGTTTACGGCTTCTCTACCGGTACGCTGGATCTGAACGGCTATAACAGTTCCATGGTTCCTTACTGGCATATGGAAGGAGATACGGTACGGCAGCTCTATGTATTCAACATCAACGGCCCGCGTTTCTCATCACTGACATTTGACCGTAGCAAAACTGCGCTGGCCTCGCTTACACATGCCGCTAATGAGCTGCCGCTGAGCAATACCGGTGACCGGCTCTATCTGCAGGGTGGTAGCGGGATCAGTCCCAAGATAGACCTTAGCGCGCTCCGGCACCTGGGCAAAAACACGAAAATTGCGCGTGCCGTACTGGAATTCCAGCTTGATCCCTCTACAGTGAATAACCTCTACCGGAAGAGCTATTACCTGACTCTGGCTGAAGCGGATACCCGTAATCAGCAGAAAAGAAATTCTTCCAATCAGCTGACCTATCTTTATGACGGAGCAAGTGATCTGGCTATGGGCGGCTATTTTGCCCTGACCGATACCTCGGGTTATCTCAATGTGGATATCACGAATTATGTACAGAAGCAGATGTTTAAAGGCGACCTGAACAAACAACTGCTGCTGCTGCCTGCCGCCCCTACCACCACGGCCGGAACATCTATCCTTTCCAACGATAACATTTCCCGGCTGGTGTTCCTGAAACCCCGGCTGCTTCTGTATTACAACCGGTTTTGATACGGAAATAAACAAAAAGGAAGGTGTCTGAAAAGGCACCTTCATTATTTTCAAACAACGAAGCCTTTTAAGACAGCTCCCTCTTTGCATATACACCCGGCTTTATTAAATTGCTGATCATTTAACCTTACAACGATGAAAAGATTAGTACTGGCAATATTCCTTGCGCCCGCCTTACTTTTTGCCCAGAAGACAAAGCTAAGCGATGATCAGCTGCTGGATCTGGTTCAGAAACAGACATTTCAGTATTTCTGGGATTTCGGGCACCCGGTCAGCGGACTTGCCCGTGAAAGGAGCAACCACGCCTTCGGGTACGGCGATGAAACCTGCACCACCGGTGGAACAGGCTTTGGGGTAATGGCTATTGTGGCAGCCGTAGAGAGAGGTTGGATCACCCGCGACGAGGGTGCCCGGCGGATTCAGAAAATAGCCCGGTTCCTCTCGAAAACACCTGTCTACCACGGGGTATTCCCGCACTGGCTTCACGGCAGCACCGGGCAGACCATCCCCTTCAGCCGGAAAGATGACGGCGGCGACCTGGTCGAGACCGCTTTCCTTTTCCAGGGACTCTTAACTGCCCGCCAGTATTTCAACCGGAATGACTCGGCTGAAAACAGCCTGCGGGGCCTTATCAGCATGATGTGGAATGAAATTGAATGGGACTGGTATACCCAGGGCTCTAAAAATCAGCTTTACTGGCACTGGAGTCCCAATAATGGCTGGGCCATGAATTTTGAGCTGCGTGGCTATAATGAAACGCTGATCACGTATGTATTGGCAGCTTCTTCGAAAAGATACCCTATCAGCCCGGAAATCTACCATAAATGCTATGCTAAAAATGATCACTTCTTTAATGGAAAGGAGTTTTACGGCGTAAAGCTTCCGCTCGGATTTGATTACGGCGGTCCGCTGTTTTTTGCCCATTACTCTTTCCTCGGGCTCGATCCCCGCGGGCTGAAAGACCGCTATGCCGACTACTGGGAGCAGAATGTCAATCATACGCGGATCAATTACCTGCATTGTGTAAATAACCCCAAAGGTTTTAAGGGATACAGTGAAAAATGCTGGGGGCTCACCGCTTCCGATAACCACGAAGGCTACAATGCCCATTCGCCCACCAATGACCACGGCGTTATTACCCCTACTGCTGCCTTATCTTCCTTCCCCTATACTCCGAAAGAATCTATGGCTGCCCTGCGTTATTTTTATGAAGAACGGGGAAACCAGCTCTGGGGAAAATACGGGTTCTACGATGCGTTTAACGACTCCAGGAACTGGGTGGCCCAATCTTACCTGGCCATTGACCAGGGACCTATCGTAGTAATGATCGAAAATCACCGTTCCGGCTTATTGTGGAACCTGTTCATGGAGATCCCTGAAATTCAGGAAGGCTTAAAGAAGCTTGGCTTCCAGAGTCCAAAACTGAAGTAAGACCTTATTCTGCGGGGAAAAATACTGGCAGGACTGGACAAAAAATAATTGTAATAATATTTGTTACAATTAAAATTATTCCTACCTTTGCTACTGAAATGAACAATACAAGATTTGCTACCGCTTTACACATCCTGACGCTTTTGGCCCATAAGCCTGAAGAATGGCTGAGTTCTGACTATATTGCAGGAAGCATATGCATCAATCCTGTAATGGTTCGCAAAGAACTGGCCGTCCTGAATGAGGCCGGGCTGGTAATCAGCCGAAAAGGCAAGGAAGGAGGCTCGCGTCTGAACAGGCCCGGCGGAGAAATTTCGCTTACAGACATCTACCTTGCGGTAAAAAATTCGGAAGTACTGGGTAAAAAGAACCGGAACACCAACCCGCTTTGCCCGGTGGGCCGCCAGATCAACACCCGGCTGGACGATCTGTATACCGATACAGACCGCCTGATCACCACATATCTGGAGCGCCGTACGCTGAGTGACTTTGCGGGGCAATTCCGCTGATTTTTTTTGAACAAAAATGTAACAAAATATATTACAATTATGAAAACAGGAATCACAGGAGCTACCGGGCAGTTAGGTCGTCTGGTAGTAGAACATCTGAAAACAAAAATCTCTCCCGATACTATCGTAGCTTTGGTACGCACTCCCGAAAAGGCTGCAGACCCGGGGGTAAAGATCCGTGCATTTGATTATAATAAAACAGAAGGGCTTGCTGAAGCCCTGGAAGGATTAGACCAGCTGCTCCTTATTTCAGGCAATGAAATAGGTCAGCGGGCCAGTCAGCATAAAAATGTGATTAATGCGGCTCAGCAGGCAGGCATTAAGAGAATCATCTACACCAGCCTCCTGCATGCAGACACCTCTTCCTTAAGCCTGGCGCCCGAACACCTGGCTACCGAAACGGCTGTCAAATCTTCCGGCATTCCTTTCACCATCCTGCGTAACGGCTGGTATACTGAAAACTATACTGCTTCCCTTTCCGGGGTTGTTCAGGCCGGAATCTTAAGCGGAAGCGCGGGAACGGGCAAGATTTCCTCTGCCAACCGCGATAATTTTGCGGAAGCCGCAGCCATAGTCCTCAGCACACCGGGCCATGAAGGAAAAACCTATGAACTGGCCGGAGATGAAAGCTATACCTTATCAGACCTGGCTGCCGAAGTGTCCCGCCAGACAGGCAAGGATATTCCATACCGGAACCTCCCGGAACAGGAATACGCTGCCGTTCTGGCAGGATCAGGTCTGCCTGAAGGCCTGGCACATGCTTTAGCCGGTTTCGACACCGGCGCTTCCCGGAATGACCTTTTCGATGACAGCCGGCAGCTTTCCGGTTTGTTAGGGCATCCTACCACTCCCCTTTCCGAATCTGTGAAATCAGCTTTAGCAGGTTAAGCACAAAATAAGGAGGCTGTTTAAAAGTGACAGGATACAAAATGTTGAAGAGGAGCAAAAGAAGGCACACCAAAGGGTGTGTCCGCAACCGGAAAAGCACAGCGGCTTGTATACTTTTCAACAGCCTCCCTTATTCTCCGGACTAAAACCGATTTCAGGGATAAAGAAAACCCAGTTTATTCAATCCTTTTTTCACATACCCGTTCTTCATGAAGTTCTTCCAAAGTAGCCCGCTGCGGTAGTTTTCTATACCGATCATGACAGGTCCCTGGTCAATGGCAATGTAGCTGGAAGCATACCAGTCGTCTTTGACCGAAAAGGCATCTTTAAAGCCATATTCGCCCCACAGTTTGTCTCCCAGTACGTAATAAAAGAAATGAAGCGCCTCCAGCGATTCTTCGGGCGTATAGGGGAAAGATCCCAACGCTGCCGTAGGAGTGATCACCCCTTTATCATTACGGGGCGAATGGGCCGAATAACCGGCAGGATTATCACTGGCGGTCAGTCCCCACGAATAGCTGCTGTAGCCCGGATACCCATTCGGGTTTTCTATGCAGTAAGCCCGGTTCACCAGTGTATGATTTCGGCATTGCACGGAATAGTCGGCTATATAATTATCTGACAGACCGAAAGGATTGATCCCCAGGAAAGAATACTGGGACAGGAACAGCGGTCCGCCGTAATCAGGGCCCAGCGGAAGCCGTATACCGTGATACGTATTTCCGTTCACAAAGCTCCCGTTGCGGGCCCAGCCGCTGATATAATTATCTTTTTCCACCGCATATTTGTCAGACCCGGCCGCCAGTACGTAGGTAGCCAGCGCCTCATTCCACCCACGAAGTTTAAGGTTAAGTTCAAAGCCGTAGTCAGGGCTCCAGTGCCAGAAGAGGCTCTCGGTTCCGTTCAGGAAAAAACTCCATTCCACCCCCTGGTAAAGCGCATTTATCCTTCTGCTTAAATCAGGATCGGCCAGGTACTCACCGGCCGTCAGCAGTCCCATCATCAGGAAAGAAGTTTCCACCAGGTCAGCACCGTTATCTTTTGTGCTGAAGGGTTGTGTACGACCCGTATTACCGTCATACCAGTGTGAGAAAGCGCCATGGTATTTATCGGCATTTTCCAGGAATGTCACCACTTTGCTCACCTGGTCCAGCCCTTGTGCGCGTGTGATGAATTTTCTTTCCACCCCGGCACAGAGAGCCATCAGCCCGAAACCCGTGCCCCCGGTAGTCACAGTATTCTGGGAGGTATTGCGCTCACGGGCCATCCCGGATAACGGATGGGCAAAATCGTGGAAATATCGAAGGGTGTGCTGCTGCACCTTATCCAGCAAAGTTTCATCAGAAATACGTTCCATCTTATCTGACGAATCAGCATCTGTGTAAAAGAAAAAACTCTCTTCCTTCCTCAGAGTTCCCTTTTCTGCCGAGGTCAGTCCGCTTCGTATGACGAACGTATATTTCTGAAAACCCTCCAGCTGATCGGCGGGTCTGAGGCTGAGTTTCCGGTTTTCATCAGAAAATGTATATGCGCAGGAGACCGTCTCTCCGTTTTTATTCAATACCGAAATAAAGGTTTTAAAGCCTGATAACGGGTCCAGGGACTGACTGAAGCTTATCGTGATCTCCGGTTTTAAAGGAACGGCAATAAGCGATGATTCTGCCGCCTTGCCTTCCATATGAATACTGAGTACGATAAGGGGATCCGGGGCGGGCTCTTCCTTGCTTCCTGATGAACAGGCGTAAAGAAATAAGAGAGAGAAGAATACAATGGATCTTTGCATACAATTAAATCGTTTAAAAAAAGATTCCCGGCGCATCCTCTTCCTGACTACGTTTAAAGCGACAAGTGGCAATCGCCCCTGTCAATTCAAACGTAGTCAGGAACCGGGCACGGCCGGGAATCACTCTGCCTGTTTTATCTTACCAGCCCGGATTTTGCTCAAAGCCCGGAATCTGGATCAGCTGGTTGGTATGCACCGGAAACAGGTAATGACGGTCAGCCTTAAACGGTTTCCCGTTGGCTTTCATGGCCGTCTCTGCCTGACGGGTACGCACCAGGTCAAACCAGCGGTCGTGCTCAAAGGCCAGCTCCAGTCTTCTTTCATTCCAGATCTTATTCCGGATTTCTCCCTGGTTAGCTGTGGTAAATGCAGGCAATTTTGCCCGGGTCCGTACGGTATTCAGGGCCTGAAGAGCCTCGGCTGTATTGCCCAGCTCATTCGCTGCTTCTGCCAGGATCAGGTATATTTCACCTAATCTCAGGTAGCGGAGGTTTTTACCATTATCCGAACCTCCCGGGTTGGCTGAGTCATACGCCTTTTCATTGTACATCGGATTCTCAGCACCGGCATTTACTACCCGGCCGTCATACAGGGTTTCACCCCGGAACATAATGGTAGCGTTCATCCTGACCGAGTCTTTCTCTGCAAGGAAAGCGTTCACCAGGTTTTCGGTAGGCACATTAAAGCCCCAGCCCCAGCCTCCGGTACCTCTGGCACCCTGGGTCTGGGAATATTGCTGGATACCGTGCGCTATAGATTCGCCTCTTGCCTGGAACTCAAAAAGAGACTCCGGACCGTTTTCGGTATCTTCTCTCCATATTTTGGCATAATCCGGCTCCAGCGCATACTGACCGGAGGCAATCACCGCTTTGGCCATGTCAGCCGCCTGCTGGTGTTTTCCCTGGTAAAGGTATACTTTGGAAAGAAGTCCCTGCGCTGCTCCTTTGGTAGCCCGGCCGATGTCTTTTGAGGCATAATCGTTCTTCAGAGGAAGAACATCAATGGCAGCCAGCAGGTCTTGTTCAATATAGGCATACACCTCTGACTCCGGCACTCTCCTTACCAGGTCCTCGTGCTGCAACGGCACGGCTCCCCAGCCCCGCACCAGGTAAAAATAGTTGAGCGCCCGGATAAACCTGGCCTCTCCGATCAGCCTGTTCTTGTACGACTGGTCGGTCAGCCCGAAGTTCTCGGTGTACTCAATAGCAAGGGTAGCCCGTCCGATGGTCTTGTACCACCGGGTCCACATGGAATGAAAAGAGCCAGCATTTCCGGCATTATAGGTCAGATCATCCAGAAAATGTTTATCTGTACCGGTATCGGTAAGTGACGACCCCTTGTCAGCATTATCTGACAGGATTTCTGTAATGCCCAGGAAAGAGAAGGCATAATCCCATTCGGTGAACATCCCGTAAACTCCCGTAATAAAAGCCTCCGGCTCATAGGTAACATCTTTGTGCTGTGCCTCCACGGTCTCCCGGGAGTCTACATTCAGGAAGTCATCATCGCAGGAGGTTATCCCCAAAGAGAGCGCCATTACGGATGCGATATATATTTTATTTCTTTTCATGATAATTAAAATTGTAAATTCAGACCAATAATAAAGTTCCGGGTAGTCGGGTAGGCCGATAGCTCAATGCCTGAGGTTCCTGAAGGATCGCCGTTATCTGCGATCTCAGGAGAGAAACCGGTGTATTTGGTAAACATCAGCGGGTTCTGGGCAGTGGCATAAATCCTCAGTTTTGAGGACCCTGAGTACAGCTTGTTCAGGGTATATCCCAGCGTGATGTTATTGATCCGGAAGAATCCGCCCGGCTCCAGGTAATAGCTGGAGGCATACGAGTCGCGGTCAGCGCCGGGGTGAACCGTGCTGGTACCCGCTCCATGCCAACGTTTCTCAAAAAGATCCAGCGGCACGTTTTCACCACCGTCAATCCGGGTACCTTTCAGTCCGTTATAAATTTTATTTCCGCCTACGCCGTATCCGTAAACCGAGAGGTCGATATTTTTATAATCCAGGCTCAGGTTAATGCCATAGGTATAAGTGGGCAGGTAAGAGCCGAAGTATATTTTATCCAGGTTATTCATCACCGAATCCCCGTTTATATCGGTATATTTCAGATGACCGGGACGTGGAGTTCCAACTTTCACGGCATTCTTATCTGCAATCTCCTCCTTGGTCTGCCATACCCCGTTCGCTTCGTACATCCACCAGGCATAGATAGGATAGCCTTCTTTCAGCTGCTTGGTGATCTGGCCGTTACCCAGGCTACCGCCTGTCTGACCGTCATACGCCGGCGTCACGTCTTTCACGGTGTTTTTATTGTAAGCGTAGTTGACACCTATACTGTAATTCAGCCCCATTTCTGACTTATCGCTCCAGTTTAAGCCTAATTCTACCCCGCTGTTAAGCACTTTGGCTCCGTGCGCATAAAAATTATTCTCATATTCTGAAGTATAGGTAGGTGTTACCAGCAAAATAGCGTTAGTGTTCAACTTATGGTAATAGTCTATTGAACCGCTCAGCTTGTCTTTCAGTAACGCGAAGTCGGCTCCGATACCGGTTTCGGTGGTCACCTCCCATGAAACGCCTACTGCCGGCGTACCGTATACCGCACCGAATACCAGCTCCTGGCCCGATCCGAATACGTAGTTCCGATTACTGCTTCCTGCATCAGTCAAAATCTGGGATACATTCAGGGGGATATCCTGGTTACCCAGTTTACCCCAGTTGGCCCTGATTTTCAGGTAATCCAGGAAGGAATCCTGCATAAAGCTTTCATTGGAAACGGTCCAGCCGGCTCCTACTGAAGGGAAAGTACCCCAATATTCCTCACTGTTTTTGAATACGCTTGATCCGTCGCGGCGAATGGTCGCTGTCAGGTAGTAGGTACTGTTGAAGTTGTACTGGGCTCTTGCAAAATAGGAGGCCAGCGCTCTGGGAGTGTAATAGGTCTGGTTAACCACTTTCTGATAAGCCCCTGTTCCCAGGTTGATATTCCAGTACTGTTCCTGTTCCGGCACATCATACCCCGTTCCGTTAATCCCGCTTCCTATACCTACTTTTTCCCTTGAAAAACCGGCCGTAGCCTCTACGTTATGCTTGCCGAATGACTTATTGAAAGTGGCAAAATTCTCCCATACCCATCGGAATGATTCTGACGTAGAATAGGAAAAACTGTTATTGGCATAAGCGGTAGTAGTAGGATTGGCCTCTTTCAGCGCATCGAATTCTGCCTCGGTACGGGTAGGATCAGCATTCAGCCAGTTATTCCGTACATCCGTAAAGTTTCTTGACTTTGAGCCGTAACGGGTAGCTCCCGCACGCGAGTTAAATTTCAGATAATCCGTAATTTTCACCTCGGCATCAAATCCGCCCTGCAGCGTATTGGTATTTAAAAGCTCCCGTTGCTGCATCAGTGAGTACACCGGGTTACCGATAGAGTTCAGGTTACCCACTGTTTCACCGGGGTTTCTTTCATAGCCCACTATTCCGGTGCTCCGGTTCCAGACGGTCCGGCCCGCCCTTCCGTTGGCATACCATACCGGCACCAGCGGCGACTGACGATAGGCATCATTGAAAAGACCGTAACCTTTCGGCTCGGCTTCCGTAAACGTAAAGTTCAGGGTCTGGTTAATCTTCAGACGTCCTTTGAAGAACCGGTACTGGTTATTATTTCTCAGGGTATTTCTCTGGTATTTCGAACCCTTCAGTATCCCTTCTTCCGTCAGGTTGTTATAGCTTACAAAGAAATCCACATTTTCAGAACCGCCGGAAAGGTTCACGGCATGGCTCATCTGGTGCCCTTTCTGAAGCAGTTCATTATACCAGTCCGTATTATTAGCCTGGTTTTCCTTCAGTCTCCAGGGCTGGTTAGCCGCTGCAATATTGTCGAGGTTTTCATTGAAATATTGGATGTATTGTCCGGCATCAGCCATTTCCACCCGGTTCAGCACCCCTTTCATTCCCACATAACCATCATACGATATCTGGGTTTTGCCGGCTTTCCCTTTTTTAGTAGTTACAATTACCACCCCGTTAGCTGCTCTCAAACCATAGATAGATGCTGAAGACGCATCTTTCAGGATGTCCATTGACTGGATGTCATTCGGATGGATGTTATTGATATTGTCTACCGGCATGCCGTCTACCACATACAGCGGGTTTCTGCCGCCCAGGGCCGTGCCCATTCCCCGTATAAGTACGGTGGGAGATGATCCCGGCGCTTCATTCGCAATGATGGTAGCGCCCGCTACTTTACCCTGTATAGACTGCATGGCTGAGGTAGCCGGCTGCTTCACGATCTCATCGGTTTTAATATTGGAAATGGCACCGGTCAGGTCTGCCTTTTTAGCCGTACCGTAACCTACTACCACTACTTCATCCAGCACACTCTGGTTTTCAAGAAGCACCACGTCAATCACCGAGCGGTTATTCACAGGAATCTCCTGGCTGATGTATCCTACATACGAAACTACGAGAATGTCATTCGGTTCAGCCTGGATAGTAAAGCTACCGTTCACATCGGCCATGGTACCTGCTGTTTTTCCCTTTACATTAATGCTGGCACCGATAAGTACTTCTCCGTTTGAATCCTTAACGGTACCCTTTATCTCCGCCACCTTAGCGCGGGCCGCCGCGGAAACAGGCCCGGCCAGCACACACAAGACAACCAGCCCCATCAGTAATAGTGGACTTAAGGCATTATGATAATACCTTCTGAAACGTTGAACTTTTTTCATATTGAATTGATTGATAAATTGTTCATTAACCCTATACACACAAATCCCCGGCCCATAACGAGAAGAACAGTCCGGGGTATCCGGAAGAAATACTGTATTTTGTGAGGATACCCGGCGGAAAAACCGCACCCGGAGCCCGCCCCGATCTCAATGACTCCACAATATTAAACGATACTCTTTTTTTGTTGTAGAATTAAGCTTCAAAGGAATATCAATTGCCCGAAAAATCCAAATTTAACAGGCAAATATTGTTTTGTTTGTAGCAGGTAAAAATA
>JBEBRR010000097.1:0-11334 GCA_040394735.1 Leadbetterella byssophila | reverse complement strand
TTGATGGTCTCCAGGCTTTGAATCGTATTCCGCAAATCAAGTGTTCTTTCTTCCACTTCTTTCTCCAGTTCGTCTTTATAAGCAATTAGTCGCATTTCGGCCTCCTTCCTTACACTGATATCGATTACAAAAGCAATAACAAAGTTTCCGCTACTATTCGTAAAAGGGCTGAGACTGATCTCCACCGGAAACTCGGTCCCGTCTTTACGAAGCCCGTAAAGATCCATCCCTAATCCCATAGACCGGGCCCGGGCCTCTCCGTGAAAACGTTTTCTGTGGCCGGAATGAGCTCCCCGGTACCTTACGGGAATGAGCTCCTCAATTCGTCTCCCGCTCAACGTATGTTCGGGATAACCGAAAATCTTTTCGGCACTCGGATTAGCCCTTATGATTTCTCCACGTTCGTCCACAACAAAAATCCCTTCGGTAGTATATTTAAAAATCCCTTCCGAAAGGTCCGAAAAATCCTTCTGACTCATTGTACCCTTTTTGATCATGGAGTCTTAAACTCCACAAAATTATTTGAATCCCCAAAATTATAAAATGATACTTATCATTCCCGGTTGCCGTATTTTATTCTGAAAAAACATCTGCCCGTTTTACAGCGTAAATACACAAGACCCTGTTTATAAGATACTTGTAAAAATAAAAATCTGTAATCCCCCCGGTAGCTTCTGAAAAAGAACCTTTCAGGCGCCACAAAGTCCGCCAAAACATGACCAACGTCATGTTTTTCCCCGCACTTCCATCATTTTATGGTTTCTTAAAAAAGAAGAGTTTTGCATTATAAATTTAACGGGAACAGCATTAAATTCACATAACTTTCACTCATTTATAAAAATCCTGTATGAACAGCGTAGCCGAAGAGAAAGTATTGGTAAAGTGTTACCACTGTGACAGCATCTGTGATGATGAGCTCATCACCCTGGATGAGAAACAGTTCTGTTGTGTGGGCTGCAAAACCGTGTATGAGATTTTGCAGGAGAACGGCTTATGTACCTATTATGATCTCAATGAAAATGCGGGGGTAAGTCTGAAGGCTCTCAAATTCGACGGAAAGTATGAATTCCTGGCCGATCCCGTTATTGAAAGACAGCTGCTGGATTTCAGAAGTGATCAGCTGGCCAAAGTAACCTTCTTTATTCCTTCCGTTCATTGCAGTTCCTGTGTATGGCTTCTGGAAAACTTCAGCAAAGTAAAAGACGGTGTACTCACCTCCCGGCTGAATTTTATCAAAAAACAGCTTTTTGTATCGTATGACCCCTCCCGGGTTAGCCTGAAAGAAATCGTAGAGCTGATGGCCACCCTGGGCTATGCTCCTGTTTTTAACCTCGAAAGTGCCGGAAAACCACAGAAGTCCCTTAAAGAGCAACATCGTCTGCTGCTTCGCATCGGCGTGACGGGCTTTTGCTTTGGGAACATCATGTTGCTCAGCTTCCCGGAATATTTTCACCTGGACCTTCAAAACAACATTGACGCCGGCTACCAGAAGTTCTTCCTTTACCTGAACTTCCTCCTGGCACTGCCGGTTTTCTTTTTTGGTGCTTCTGACTACCTCAAAGGCGCATGGATTTCCCTGAAAGAAAACTGGAAAGGCACCACCCGCGTACTGAGTGTAGACATCCCCATTGCCATGGGAATCTCCGCACTGTTTGTCCGCAGCACCTATGAAACACTGTTTAACCATACCTCCGGTTACTGGGACAGCCTGTCAGGCCTGGTACTGTTCCTGCTTGTCGGCAAATGGCTTCAGCAGGTTACCTATAATTATCTGTCCTTTGAGCACGACTACAAATCTTATTTTCCGCTGGCCGTACGGGTAAAAGAATCCGGCTTTAAAAACGTAGCGGAGCTCGTTCCTTCCGACCTTATCGAAATTCATCACCAGGAGCTGATCCCCGCCGACTCCCTGTTACTTTCGGATGAAGCGCTGATCGACTACAGCTTTGTAACGGGCGAGTCGGAGCCGGTGGAAGTGAAAAGAGGTGACCATGTGTTTGCAGGAGGCAGGCAACTGGGGGCAAAAATTGAATTACAGGTAGAAAAGCAGGTATCCAGAAGCTACCTCACCGAACTCTGGAACAATGAGGCTTTCCGGAAAGACAAGGCCTCGCGCACCTCTGAATTTGCTAACCTCTTCAGCCGATATTTTACGTACATCGCCATAGGCATTGCCGCAGTAACCGGGCTTTACTGGCACTTTCATAACCCCGCCCTGGTCTGGACCACCGTCACTGCCGTGCTGATGGTGGCCTGCCCCTGCGCTTTAACTCTCGCCATGCCCTTTGCCATGAACTCGGCCATGACCCTGCTGGGTAGAAACCGGTTCTTTGTCAAAAATCAGAATGTGATCCAGCTGCTCACAGAAGTAGATACCATTGCCTTTGACAAAACCGGAACACTTACCGAAGGCAAATCGGGACATGTAAAGTTCACCCACGGGGAACTGACTGATGAAGAAAAAAGCTGGATAGAAGCGTCTGCCTCTGCCTCCGTACACCCCCTGAGTAAACTGATCAGCGAATATCTTAACCGCTACCGCTCCGCCCTGCCGGTCACCCGTTTCAGGGAAATAAAGGGCAAAGGAATTGAAGCGGAAGTAGCCGGGCAGAAGATCCGCCTCGGAAGTGCTGACTTTCTGGGTCTGCCGCAGGTACCGGAAGAGGCCGGCCAGGTACTGGTAGAGATCAACGGAGCAGGCCGGGGCCGCTTTTCGGTTAAACCGAAATTCCGGAACGGGTGGGAAACAGTTCTGAAAAAACTGTCTCCCGCTTATATACTGGCGCTTATTTCCGGAGATAATGACCGGGACAAAGACATGGTAGCGCCTTATTTTAGGGGAGGGAACATGCACTTCGGTCTGAAACCCCAGGATAAGCTTGATTTTGTCAGGAATAACCAGGAGGCCGGCCGGAAAATACTGATGATCGGTGACGGTCTGAATGACGCGGGAGCCTTACGGCAGGCTCATGTGGGCGTGGCCCTCAGTGAGGATGTTAACGCCTTTTCACCTGCCTGTGACGTGATTCTCGATGCCCGGGAGTTTAACCGTATCGATGAATTCATCAGTTTCAGCAAGATCGCCATGAACGTGGTTATAGCTGCTTTTGCATTGTCGGTTCTGTATAATATTGTGGGTATCGGGCTGGCCGTCAGTGGTCATCTCTCACCCTTGTATGCTGCTGTATTTATGCCGCTGAGCTCTATGTCAGTGGTGCTGTTTGCCGTGGGCTGCACGTGGCTTTTTGCAAAACTTAAAAAACTGGTTTAAAATGGGGGTAATCGTTTTTCTTGTTATTGTGGCGCTGGCTATAGCCGGCGGATTCCTCATATCCTTCTTCTGGGCTACCCGTGACGGCCAGTTTGACGACACCTATACGCCCTCCGTACGGATTCTTTTTGACGACGAAAAGGAGGAGTCCCCGCCCGCAGAATAATTCCCTCATCCGCCTGGTTCCGCTTATAGATTTACGAAATACAACCTATTGATAAAATCAATAGCCTTTTGCCTGCTATTTAATTGCGTCATAAACCTAAAGACCTTACCTTTGTATAAAATTTAACTATTCCAATATTCACGCAGTTTTTTATAGTTGTTTTTAAATTTTTTATTGTACTATTTTAATATTAACAAATCATGTTAGGATTAGGAAAAAAATTCCCCGCATTTAAAAAACAAGCTGTGGTTTCTATTGAAAAAGGCAAAGAGTTTTATGAAATCACTTCGGAAGATCATATCCAGGCCGGAAAATGGATGGTAATGTTCTGGTGGCCGAAAGACTTTACGTTCGTATGTCCTACGGAGATCGCTGCCTTTAACGCAAAATTTGAAGATTTCGCTGACCGTGATGCTATCCTGTTAGGCGCTTCTACTGACTCTGAATTTGTTCACCTGGCGTGGAGAAACAACCATGACGACCTGAGAGGCCTGCAGTTCCCAATGATCGCTGATACGTCCAAGTCACTGGCTGAAGAGCTGGGTATCCTGGAAGAAAGCGAGAAAATCGCTTACCGTGTTACTTATATCGTAGATCCTCAGGGAGAGATCCGTTGGGTAGCTGCCAATGACCTGTCTGTAGGAAGAAACGTAGAAGAAGTTCTGAGAGTGCTGGATGCCCTTCAGACCGATGAGCTTTGCCCTTGTAACTGGAAAAAAGGCGAAGAAACGCTTACCGTTTAATGATCCGTTATTCAGAGGTTTAGTGGCTGAAACCACTAAACCTTTTTTTGTATCCCAACATCCAAAATTATGTTTACAACTGCCAGCAATACCAAAAAAAGTCTTTTTGAAAGCGTCAACCTTCCGGAAGCACTGGAGAGCGCCCTGATCGACCGTCTGAACGATGCAGACAGTCGTTTCCTGAAAGATCTTAAAATTAACGTGGGCAATGTGCTGAAAGGCCAGAACCTGAACGAAAAAGAGGCTGCTCTGCTTGCACTTTCGGTTGCTATCAATGACAAAAATGCAGCTCTCCGCGAAGCCCTTGAAGAGGTGGCCGTTAAGCTGGGCGCCACAGACGCTGAAATCCTGGAAGTAGCCGCCTGCGTTTCTCTCATGAATGCCAACAATGTATTCTACCGCTTCAAGCATTTCATGCACAAAAATGAAAACTACCAGAACATGCCGGCGGGTATCCGTATGTCGGTAATGATGAACCCCGTACTGGGTAAGGAGTTCTTCGAACTTTTAAGCCTGGGAGTATCTGCCCTGAACGGCTGTGAGCAGTGTGTTACCAGCCATGAAGCATCCGTAAAATCGCACGGCGGTTCTGAGGCCCGCATCTTTGATACCATCCGCCTGGTAGCTGTGATCAGGAGCCTGATCGTGATTTTATAAGACTTAGCAGGAGAATAAACAAAAAACCAGCCTTCCGGCTGGTTTTTTTTATGCTTTAACCGAAGCTTTTTCCAGGTCGAAAAGGTCGGTAAGAAAGTCGATCAGTTCCTCAGCCTCTCCCCGCTTACAGGCAGCTTTCAGCTGAAGCACCGGCATTTTGATAATCTTCTGCATCATACCGGAGGTAATTTTTTCCATCTTTCTGGCTTCTTCCTCGGTAAGGCCTTTGAGGTGTCGCGCCATTTCCTCCTGCCGGATCTGCTCCAGTGCATTCTTCAGCTTATGAATGGTAGGTGAAACCTGCAGCTCTTTTGACCAGCTGTCAATATCATGCACCAGTTCAGCTATGATCTGCTTTACGGAAGGCACAGCGGCCAGTCTTTTATCGATAGACTCATCTGTGATCTGCTGAATTTCATCAAGACCATAAAAGACTACTCCGGGGAGTTCTGCCACATCCGGACTGATGCTGTGAGGGATAGACAAATCGAAACAGTACGTAATGCCGTTTCGTTTACTTAATACATTCTTCGAGATAAGTGGCTGCATAAGCCGAAGCGAAGAAATAATAATGTCGAACTCTCCGATCCGGCTGATCAGTTCAAAATACGACATGGCCTCGTAATTATACATGCCGGCCAGCGTTTCCGTTTTCTCAAATGTCCGGTTGCATAACGTTACATGCCGAATCTCTTTTTCAAAAAGGGTTTTGGCCACATCTTCTCCCATTTCTCCCAGGCCCAGCACCAGGATCTTCGGCTGGCCCATAGCCGGCAGAATAGTCTGCATAAGGTCAATGGTAGCATAGGAGGTAGAAGCCGCCCCGTCATGAAATTCAGTTTCCTGAACCACGCGCTTATTCGCATAAAATATGGTATGAAGCACCCGGTGCAGGAAAGTCCCGGCCATATCCATATCGGCAGCCCACTGGTAGGCCTGTTTGACCTGGTTAATGATCTGCTGGTCACCCACCACCTGCGAATGCAGCCCGAGTGACACCTCAAAAAGATACGTCAGAGCCTCTTCTTCAGTGGTCAGGCTATCAAAATACCCGATAAGTTCCGTTGATTCAACCGCCTTGACAGAAGCCAGCAGACGGATCAGCTCACTGCTTAAATCCTTGGTGGCCCTGTAATAAATTTCGGTCCGGTTACAGGTGGAAATAGTCAGTGCTTCACGGATGCCGAAAACATCCTTCAGCTTTATATACAGGTCCTTGATCTCACGTTCAGACAACGTAAGCTTCTCCCTTATTTCAAAGGGAGCCCTCTTATACGATAAAGAAAGTGACTGTAACTTCTCTGACATTCCTTAAACTACTTCTCGAAAATCGAGTACAAATTTAACCCATTATTTAGTACAAAAATGAGGTAAAAATAAATTTAGAAGGATTCTAAATTCGGAAATACAGCCGCTGGTCATTGTTTGAACTAGCTGATTTTCAATTATATGACGAATATCATATTTTTTATGGGATTTATAGTCGGTACGGGGATATTAAACTAAGAAAACAGGAGAATTAGGATTCTTTCAAGTTGAAAAAAAATCCTTTCAGAGCCAAAACAGCAGATTTACGGGAGATTGCAGAATCAGAATCCCCTGTAAATCTGCTGACCGGCGTTCCATATTATCCCTCATTTCCTCCGGCCCTTCGCTTCAGATCGTCATTGGCACTGCTTCTCCGCTGGCTTTTAACATTCTGATTACCGAAGTTGTATGTAAAGGTTAAAGCTATCCTCCGGGCGTTCCAGCGGTTATCGAGTGACAGGTTCATGTTCGAATAATTGATCTTTGCCGCAAAGAAAGAGGTCAGGAAAATATCACTGACACTCAGCTTCAGTTTTGCCTTTTTATCCAGGAAAGTCTTTTGCACCCCAGCGTTAACGGCATATTGGGGCCGGGTCATTTCAATGATTCCGTAAAGTCCCGGAGAATTATACCACATGCTCAGCTCTCCCGACCAGTTGTCTTTCAGGGTAAAGGTATTTCCCGTATAGAAATTATAGGCTACCCGCCCTGCATTCAGCCGGGCTCCGCTGACATCGCTGTCCTTAAAGTGATTATAATATACGCTGAAATTATTCTGCATACTCCACCATTTTACCGGGTTAAACGGTACGGAAAGGTTCATCGAATAATTCCTCATTCCCCGGAGGTTCTTATTGGTCTGAAAAGTGGAGCGGGTGGCATCGTCCTGTTCCAGTACCTCAAAGATCATATCGCGGGTATCCGAATAGGCCAGAGACAGTGAATAGGTATTTTTCAGGGTGTAGCTCAGCTCATAGGAATCCGTAAACTGCGGCTGCAGGAACGGGTTCCCGATTTCATAGGTATACGGATCCAGGAAAAACAGGAAAGGGTTCAGCTGCTGGTAGTTCGGACGGTCTATGCGCTTGCTGTACGAATAGCGGATACTGTTATTATCATTAATGGTCTGGTTCACAAACAGGGTAGGAAACAGGTTCAGATAATTCCGCTTGTTTCTCTCGTCAGAAGTAAGCGAATGACCGTCCGAAAACGTATGCTCCAGGCGCACTCCCCCCTGAACCGCCCATTTTTTCCACTGGTAGCCTGTATTCACATACACGGCATTCACCATTTCCGTATACTTGAAGTGGTTGGTTTTCCGGATATCATTGACCCATACCCCTTCTTCAAAATTCTCAAATGTAAAATCATTATCCGTAGCTACATAGCTGCTTTTAGCCCCAAATTCATATTTCATCTTGTTTTTGGCCGGGATCACGAAGTCGAGCTTGGCCGAATAAATGTCAATATTAGTAGGCTGGTTCATCCGCTGGCGTGTAGTACTGTCAGGCGCACTCAGAAGGCTGTAATAAGAGTTCAGAAAATGCTGGTTCGCACCGCTCCGGAAACCGCTGTAGTCGGCATCAAACGATAACTCCTTCCCTTCGGTATTGAACTTATGTCGCAGATTCAGGTTGGCTGAAAAGTTCTGATTATCCATAGTACGGTCAGAAACCGGCAGCAGGTAGCTTTCTATAGCTTCGCCTCCTCTTATTTCCCGTATATTGGTCCGGCCGTCACTCTCCATTGATCCGTTCCACAGGTTATAGTCACCTACAACCCCCAGGGTGGTTTTCTCATTCAGGAAATAATCCGCTCCGCCCCTTACCGCATAAAACATGCCGCCTCCCGCACGCTGCGAATACTGGTCAAATTCCGAAACGCTGTTTTCAAAAGAACTGGTCCGCATAATACTGTTGTCGCTGTAAAAACGGTTTCTTCCCACGTTTCCGTTTCCGAAAAGATTCCACTTTTTGCTTCTGTGGTTCAGCGAAAGATTTCCGCTGCCCCTGTACAGATCGGAGGTAGAATGAGGCAGAAGGCCCGTACCGCCTGACAGGCTCAGGGTTCCGTTGGTTCCGTGCGCCTTATTCTTCTTCAGACGAATATTAATTATCCCTGAATTTCCGGCGGCGTCATACTTGGAAGAAGGATTGGTGATGACCTCTATCGACTGGATCTGGTCAGAAGGCATATTGTTCAGGTATTGTGAAAGCGCCTCTGCCGACATATAGTTGATCTTCCCGTCAATCATGACCACCACACCCGACTTGTTCCGGATGCGGATCTGGTCATTCTGCCGGTCCACAATTACGCCAGGCACCTTCTCAAGAACCTCCAGTGCAGTACTTCCGCTGCCGCTGATGCTGTTTTCCACATTGATGACCATCTTATCGATCTGCTGTTCAATAAACGGCTTCTTCGCCGTGACCTGAACGGCTTCAAGCATCTGGGCAGACTCTTTCAATACAATTGCACTGAACGCTACCGTCATATTCTGAGAGTTGATCACAAAAACAGGGGTGAAGAAATCGGCGTACCCTACCGCCGATACCTTGAGGTAATAAGTATTATCCTCCACCTCTTCAATACTGAATTTCCCCTCCAGGTCTGCCGCCACAGCTTTGTATAGTGAGCTGTCGGCCGAGCGGTAAAGAAAAACATTGGCAAATGAAAGGGCTTCGCCTTTCTCATCACTGACTGCACCGCTTACATTCCGGGAGTCTTTTCCAAAGGTCACTAATGCGCACAGCATGACCCCGATGAATAATAGAGTTTTCATTGTCTTAATAGTAATAGCTTTTTCAATTCCAAAATTGGGGTATTATGCAATACAAAGTAGCTTATATTACATAAGCGGTTGTGTGAAATGGTTAAGCGGTCATACCAGGAAGAAGATGGCAGGAAAGCGGTACAGGTTGCATGTGGCACGGAAATTTCCAGGAGGCAAAAACAATTGATACGCCGGAAATACTGAAAAGCAGCAATTCAACAGGGAGGCTACCGGCAGCATTTAATGCCCTTATGTTAAAATAATTCTGAAACCTAAAACATAAAGAAATTAAGTTGAGTAAAGCGATCAGGGGATACTCATTGTTTTCTATAAGTTCTGAACGGAACTTTCAGCATAGGGAGAATATGCTCATTCTGTTCCGGATCCATGCAGGTATCGACCCCGTAAACCAGCCTCTCTCTCTCCAGGTAACGGAAAGTACCGAAAAGCCTGTCCCAGACTGAGAAAATATTTCCGTAGTTGGAATCGGTGTACGGCACTACATAATGATGGTGGGTATGATGCATATCAGGCGTAACGATTACCCAACTCAGCACCTTATCAAGTTTCACAGGCATCCGGATATTAGCGTGATTAAACTGGGAAAGCACTACCGAAAGCGACTGGTACATAAACACCAGCCACATGGGTGCACCGGCAATAACCACGGCAATAACCGTGAAAATCAGCCGGAACACGCTTTCCCCCGGATGATGCCGGTTGGCAGTGGTGGTATCCACATGCAGGTCACTATGATGAACCAGGTGAAACATCCACATCCACTTTACCTGGTGTTCCAGCCAGTGAATAAAATAGGCTCCGATAAGGTCCAGCAGAAGCAATCCTGTTATGGTATACAGCCACAAGGGCATTTCCGGCAGCCAGGCCAGGATCCCGAAATGATGGGCTACGGCCCAGTCGCTGGATTTTACCAGCACAAACGCCAGCGCAAAATTTACAATGACCGTGGTAAGGGTAAAAAATATATTTAATCCGGCGTGCTTTACCTTTTGATACCGGTGCCTGAAAAGCGGGATCATGTATTCAATCATCCAGAACAATCCGATCCCCCCCACTAGAATGACCGACCGGTGCAAAGTAGGAATTGAAGCAAAATAATCTTTCAGGGCTTCCATATTATAAATCAATCTTATCTCTCAAAAATAAAAATTATTCCCGGTAAAAGACAATTTCCCGCTTTATAATTTTAACCGGAATATTCCGTACTTTTACAACTTCCGTGTCATGCTGCACGTATTCTGATGTAAATTTTAAACCGGGTTCTCATGTTTTTCAAAAACCTATTAACGCTGACCTTTCTGCCCCTTCTCCTGGTTCTCTCGAACTGTTCCCATGCCCAGACCTCTGCCGGTGGTATTCTCACCGGTGCAGACCAGACCGACAAATACCTTCCGCTGCTGAAGGGAAAAAGAATTGGTGTTCTGGCCAACCCTACCACTATCATTGGCAATAAGCACCTGGTAGACAGCTTGTTAAACAGGGGAGTAAATATAACCAAAGCTTTCGGTCCGGAGCACGGCTTCAGGGGCAATGCCAGCGCAGGCATCAAAGTAGGCGATGAAACCGACGAGGCCACCGGCATAAAGATTGTTTCACTCTACGGAAAAAAAAGAAAGCCTGCGCCCGATGACCTGGCCGATCTTGATCTGTTGATTTTTGACGTGCAGGATGTGGGCTGCCGCTTCTATACCTACATCAACGTGCTTCGCGATGTCATGGAAGCCTGTGCCGAAAATAATAAACCGTTGCTTATATTGGACCGCCCCAACCCGAACGGCTACCTGGTAGACGGCCCTATCCTCGATATGCGACTGAAATCAGGCATAGGCCAGTTTCCCGTTCCCATGACCCACGGAATGACCATAGGCGAGTTTGCCCGGATGATCAATGGCGAAGGATGGATTCCCGGCGGATTAAAAGCCGATATCACCGTGATACCCGTAGCCAATTACCACCATAACATGGAATATGTGCTGCCGGTAAAGCCTTCGCCCAATCTGAACACCCAGCAGAGCATCATGCTTTACCCTGCCTTATGCCTGTTTGAAGGCACCATTGTCAGCCAGGGCCGAGGCACATTGATGCCGTTCAGCATATTGGGAGCTCCCCTGTTAAAAGGAAAATACGAATTCACCTTCACGCCGAAAAGCATCAAAGGCATGGCTGAAACTCCCCTGCACCAGGATCAGACCTGTTATGGGCTCGACCTGCGAAAATATGATATCAGCAAAATCAGGGAAACCGGCCGGATACCCATTGAATGGATGATCGAGCTATACCAGGCTTATCCCGTGAAAGAAAAGTTCTTTGACCGGAGCCAGAGCAAACAGATGGGAAATATCGATTACCTGGCAGGAGTATACGAATTCCGGAAGCAGATCGAGGCCGGTGTATC
>JBEBRR010000096.1:0-11835 GCA_040394735.1 Leadbetterella byssophila | reverse complement strand
TCCGGATGTATTAAAAAAGATTACAGATGATTTTGTAAGTTACGGTAATCATATTTACGGTATTTATCATTCATTTCTTTATTTATTTCAATGAGCTCATTTTTGACTTCTATTCTTAACCAATACTCGGGATTTAAATGCGAAAACGAGCTTAGTTTTAAAATCAGATCTGTATTTAACTTCCTTTCACCCACTAAGTATTTATGCAGGTTACTGTCTTTCATCTCAAACAACTCCGCCATTTGTTTTTGAGTAATATTGAAAGCTTTAAGATACATTTTAACAAAGTCTGACACTTTTAATTTTTGATGATTTCCGTCAGATTCAATATAGTCTTCTATCTGAAACCTGATAGATAGCAGTTCATTTCTTAGTACGCGTTCTTTAGATTGTCTCTTTGACCGGGAAGCGATAAAACTACTTAGAGCATCTGTTTTTTCTTTATCCCAAATATCAGCTATTTCTATTTCTTTCATTTCCAGTCTAATTGTATAAGAATTCTTGTATGAGAGTTTCACCTGCTTCAGGGCTTATGACCATGGTGGTAGTCTTACCCCATCTTAAAGCTCCGTATTTCCGGCAATAGAGATTCATTAATTTGATCTCGTCATTTTTATTCTCTTCCAAAACATCAAATGCCAGCCATCCCTTATAGTAGGTTGTACCGTGTAAAAAACTTAGCCGGCAGGCATACGCTATTAAACATCCGGCAACTTTGTCATAACGTTTTTCAATACCTTTATTATGAGGAGCTATCTCTATAAACGCCATGTAGGGCTCTATTTCATCTTTCATTCTGAATACCAGGCATCCTTCCAAAGTACCGGGAGCTTCCTCACAAATCAAAACAAATGTTTTATGTCCTTTATAATTTGCAAACTTTTTAAAATTAAATCGCCAACCATTTGTAACAGAGGGTAACCCTATGTTTTGTGCGGGATTTATTGTTGCTTCTACAGACTGCCCGTCTGATACTCTTACAATCCGTACATTCATCTGCTGTGCGTTAATTAATACAAATATACAAGTAAATTATACATTTTGTATAATTTTGATTAAAAAAGGAGCTTTACTATGAATAATAGAACTCGCTGTACAACTAACGTGTTTTTATAGGGATCAGTCCTGTGAAAGGAACCATTCTTCAGGGCGTACGATATTCCATTAAGCCCATTGCGGATTTATGAAAAAAATAGGATTTTTATCCTTCGGACATTGGTCTAAGCACCCGGCCTACAGCACCAAAACAGCGGCTGACACCCTGCTGCAGTCTATTGATCTGGCCGTAGCGGCCGAAGAGATCGGCCTGGACGGCGCTTATTTCCGGGTACACCATTTTGCCGAGCAGTTGGCCTCGCCTTTTCCCCTGCTGGCAGCTATTGGCGCCAGGACAAAAAAAATTGAGATCGGTACCGGGGTAATTGATATGCGTTATGAAAATCCGCTGTATATGGTGGAAGATGCCGGAGCAGCTGACCTGATTTCGGGCGGGCGATTACAGCTCGGCATCAGCAGGGGGTCTCCGGAGCAGGTCATCGACGGCTGGCGGCATTTCGGCTATGAACCGGCACAGGGGGAAACTGACGCCGATATGGGCCGCCGGAAGGGGCTGGAGTTTTTTGAAGCATTGAAAGGAGAAGGTTTTGCCGAACCCAATCCTAACCCCATGTTTCCGAACCCGCCCGGTCTGCTGGGCCTGGAACCGCATTCTCCAGGCCTGCGTGACCGTATCTGGTGGGGATCGGGAGCCGATGCCACGGCTATATGGGCCGGCAAAGTGGGCATGAACCTGCAAAGCTCCACCCTGAAATTTGATGAAAGCGGCAAGCCTTTTCATATCCAGCAGGCCGAGCAGATCCGGCTGTACCGCAAAGCGTGGAAGGAAGCCGGGCATACGCGTGAACCCCGTGTTTCAGTAAGCCGCTCTATTTTTGCATTGGTAAACGACCAGGACAGGTACTATTTCGGCCATGAAGCCGACCGCACCGATAAGGTAGGCATGCTGGACCAGAATACCCGTGCCATCTTTGGCCGGAGCTATGCCGCCGAGCCCGATCAGCTCATCAAAGAGCTGGCAAAAGACGAAGCCATTCAGGAAGCCGATACGCTTCTTTTAACCATACCCAATACCCTGGGTGTAGATTATAACGTGCATGTGCTTTCGGCTATCCTGGAACATGTGGCACCGGGATTAGGCTGGCGTTAACCGGGATCGTATAGCGATGGCAGATAACATTCGTTACAAGACCGGAATTGCCGTGATCGGGGCAGGCCAGGCCGGGCTCTCCGCAGCCTACCATTTAAAGAAAAGAGGATTCGAAATTGGTCCTGATTTCATCATTTTCGATGAAGCGCCCCGTCCCGGCGGCGCCTGGCAGTTCCGGTGGCCGTCGCTCACGCTAAGCACGGTTAACCGCATCCATGATCTGCCGGGCATGGCCTTTGATGAAACCGCTGGTACACAGGAAACCGAAGTGCAGGCCCGTGTGGCGGTACCGCATTACTACGAGGCCTATGAAAAGAAATTCGGTCTCCGGGTATACCGCCCGGTTAAGGTAGAAAAGGTGTACCGGCACGGAGAACGGTTTTATATCGATACTTCAGAAACCCGGTTCTCGGCATTGGGTATTATTAATGCTACCGGCACCTGGGAAAATCCCTATATACCGGAGTATCCCGGCGCCGGCCTTTTCGGGGGTGAACAGCTGCACACGAGAGACTTTAAAACGGCCGATCATTTCAAAGGAAAACACGTCATTGTGATAGGGGCGGGCATTTCGGCTATCCAGCTGCTGGACCAGATCTCGAAAGTGACCACCACTACCTGGGTGACACGCCGGGTGCCTGAGTTCAGGGAAGGGCCGTTTGACGATGTGGCCGGCCATAACGCCGTAGCCCTGGTGGAAGAGCGTGTGCGGAAAGGATTACCGCCCTTATCGGTGGTTTCGGTGACCGGGCTGCCGCTTTCGCCCACCGTAAAGGATATGGAAAAACGCGGAGTGCTGAAGCGCTTCCCGATGTTCAGCGAGATTACTTCTGACGGTGTAAAATGGGCGGATGGCCGGGAAGAAAAAGCCGATGCCATCCTCTGGAATACAGGTTTTAAAAGCTCACTGGAGCATCTGAACCCCGTTTTGCCTCGCGAAGAAGGGGGTGGGATCATCATGGACGGATCACTGGCCACAAGGGTAGCGAAAGAACCCCGGATCCACCTGGTGGGTTACGGCCCTTCGGCCTCTACCATCGGAGCGAACCGGGCGGGTGGTGCCGCAGTGAGGGAACTAATGAAGACGCTCGGGCTTTGATGTTTAAAATAGGCAGATTATTCGATACCTGTGCTGATCTGTGATCTGCCGCGGCCGATCAGATATTTCATCACGGGCGCCATGTTATTTTCACGAAGTACCCAAAGAACCGGGTTCTTAGTGTCTTTGTACTTTTTACTTTGTGGCCTTTGTGCAAATTTAAAATTCCTGTTGTGAGGGGTATGCATGGCGGAGGTTCGTGTTTTTGTCACAGAGTTTAGCCACAGATGCACAGATAGTTTTCTGAGCACTGGTCATGTTTTGATCTGTGCATCTGCGGCTAATAAAAGCCCCGGATATGCGGCCGGGCAGTAAAGGGAGAAAAAGCCCAGGGTATGGAGCTGAGGATGATCAGAAGCCCCACGGAGAACCAGACGGCCATGGTCCTGAACTTTTCGGTGTCAGTGGGCTTACGTTTGGCCTTTGCCGAACCTACGGTAATGATGACAATGGCAAGCAGCATCATCAGGCTGTGCTCCATTCCGAAAAAACGGATCTCCCTGAGGTGCACGGCTTCCTTAAAATGATACAGGAAATAATCGGTGACGGGGCTGATCAGGTAAAGCCAGATGCCAATGAGGAGTTGAATGTGGGCTATGGTGGCGGTCCAGTGCCTGACCGAATTGTCAAAGCGGGAGAACTCCTTTTTAGAAAGCCAGCCCCTGAATGCGATATAAATGGCAAAAACCAGGCTGGCCAGAACCAGCCACCTGATCAGGGAGTGCAAGGGCAGGAGGGTAGAATAGATCATGTTTTAATTGAAATCCCTTCCGGGATCTCATAAAGGTACTACCTGGCGGGTTGATTTCAAAAAATCACGAACTTTGTCCCTGTTCTGAGATGCCGATCGTCATTAAGCTGAACAATAAAAAATTTAACAATGAAAGAATTTGCATTAATTTTCAGACTGAAAGACATTAAGGATTTCCAGCCTTCGCCGGAGCAGATGCAGGAACGGATGAACTGGCTGGCGGGCATTGCTGCCCAAAACAAGCTGGCAGATAAGGGTAACACGCTTCTGCCTGCTGCAGGAAGTGCCAAAACCGTAAAGCCCGGCAATGTGGTGACCGACGGCCCCTATACCGAGATCAAAGAATTTATCAGCGGTTATATCGTGGTACGTGCCGAAAATATAGATGAAGCCGTGGAAATGGCAAAAGCCAACCCTGTCTTTGACCAGGTGGGCGGGAATATCGAGGTTCGCGAAGTTTTAAAACGTGAGTAGTACCGAACGGTCATATAACGAACGACTACCCCACTTATTCCGGCAGGAATATGCGAAAATGACGGCTGTCTTATGCCGTCATTTCGGGTTAAAGCATATTGAGACTGCCGAAGATATAGCCAGCGATACTTTCCTGAAAGCATCCGAACACTGGGCGGTGAACGGCATACCCGAAAACCCCGAAGCCTGGCTTTATACCGTAGCCAAAAACAAAACCAAAGATTATTTCAAACGGCTGTCGGTTATTGAAACCGGAATCAGGAACGCAACCGGAACGGATGAAATCCAACCCGGACATGATTTTGAAGTGAGCAGCACGATCATTACAGACAGCCAGTTATCCATGATCTTTGCGGTGTGTAATCCTGCTAATTCCGGTGAAAGCCAGATTTGCCTGGCTTTACAGATTCTTTGTGGCTTTCGTGTGGAAGAGATGGCCTTTGCCTTCCTGACTAAAACCGAAACCATAAAAAAAAGGCTGCAAAGAGCAAGGGCTACTCTCCGGAACGACAATTTCCAGATCAGGAGCTTAGGCGAAACAGCGATACGGTCCAGGCTGGATACGGTTTTAAGAACTTTGTATCTGCTGTTCAATGAAGGCTATTTTTCCAGGACAAGTAACAGGCAGATCAGGACGGAGCTTTGTTCCGAAGCCATGAGGCTGACTTTGCTGCTCACTGAAAACCCGCTGACCAGCCAGCCGAAGACCCTTGCTTTGCTTGCCTTAATGTGCTTTCAAAGCTCACGACTGGAAGCCAGAATAAATGATAAAGGCGAATCCGTTTTATTTGAAGAGCAGGATAAGACCTTATGGGATACTTCGCTGATCCAGAGAGGGAATTACTACCTGGTCAATGCCACTACCGGAGATGAAATATCAAAATACCACCTGGAAGCGGGAGTGGCCTATTGGCATACTACTCCCACAGATGAGCACAAATGGCCGCACATTCTGCAGCTTTACAACCAGCTCATTTTAATAGAGTATTCGCCGGTTACCGCACTGAACAGGGCCTTTGCATTTGCCAAAGTTTACGGAAATGAAAAGGCAGTCAGGGAAGTGGAAAAACTGAACCTGGCAGACCATACCTATTATCAGCAACTATTGGGGTATTTATACGCGGATACTGACCCAGGGAAAGCCATAGCACATTACGAGAAGGCTATCCGGCTGACTAACTCCGATCCGGAAAAGCAGACACTGAAAAATGCAATAAAACGGCTTAGGCACTGAGATCAGGGCTAAGCAGGCGGAACCTGCCTATCCTCCGGTCAGCTACCCGGAAGTGCCGGCGCACTAATCAAAAGAATCTTCAAAAACAACTTCTCCGTTTGTTCGTGCCAGCCTGACATGATCAATGGAGCCGGTGCCGCTGAAAATATAGGTAAGGGCCATGATCTTCCCGAAATCCTGCCGGAAAGTCTCTGAAAACAGGCGCTGCCCGTTCAGGGTAATTTCAGCTTTCCTGTTTTCCACCCGGATGCCCACTTCCTGCCATTGGTATACGTCCACACCCAGGCGGGAAAGGTCATTATTTTCACCGGAACGGATGATCTCACCCATCTTGTAGCCGGCGTTCCGCTCACAACCCGGGTGCTGCAGGTTTACCCAGAAAATATGTTTCTCCGTTACGATGTTAACCTGCATAAAAGGGCAGGGACTGCCGGTCAGGCTGTCTACCTTGATGCGGGAAACCAGGTCAAAATGATCGGAAGACAAGCCGTATACGCGACTGTTGGTGATCCGGGTCTCAAACGGGCGGGTAAGGTCTACGTTCTTCCTGGTCAGCAATTGCCGGTCAATATGTAGCCGCCCGCTGCCGGTAAAACGTTCATTTTTGAAGTGGATGGGCTCTCTGTCGCGATAATTGTAATAAAGCCTGGGCTCCCAGCCATCGCTGAGGATGTGCACGGGCTGCATGGCGAGAACCGTGTCATTGGCGATCAGGCGTGCCCGGTGGTAGCCCGACTCATAGTAAATGCTCGAATAGGTGGTACTTCCGGGATCAATCCGTACCCGGCGGGCGGGATTCCAGGATTGCTGGATAAAGAAGCTGTCGGCTCTTATACCCTCGAGGTCGTAATTGAAGATCACTGTAGCCGGCGTACCGGTCATAACGGTTTTCTGAGCGGTAAAGGAGACGGGGCCTTCAACCTGTACCCTGGCGGCCGGCCGGTAATTTACCCAACGTACCATCCAAAGAGAAGCGGCGATCAGCAAGAGCGTAAACACAATGATCTGCCCGGTCTTTTTCTTCGGAATAATGTTCCGTGCAGGGGAATCTTCCGCCGGCGCAGGGAGAGGATTCTGCTGCCTGAAATCCTGCCAGTCGCGGTAATCCAGCACTGCAGCCAGGGCATTCAGCGTAGCCGGCTGGGGCCGTTGTTTAAAGTCGTCTTTCCACAGCCGCTTCAGGGTAGACAGGCTCAGCAGTGTCCCGGTGCGCTCCTCGATATGCCGGGAGAGCGCTTCCAGGTCACGCTGGGTATACCCGTCACCGTTCCCGAAAGCAAATTTTTCCTCTATCTGCCTCCTGCATAGCGTTATATAATCCTGATCTCGCATAGAAACTTTAGCCCGGAATCGGTTTTGACCGGATTTTGAACCGGTTCTGGCCCGGCTGACCGGGATCCGTCCACCTATTTTTGGACCAAAGATATCAAGATCATGAGAATGTTACTAATGTTTGTTTTTGTATTAACGGCGGGGCCTTTATTTGCCCAGCCTGCAGCCGGCACCGTTCCGCTAAACAGTAAAAACTTTACGGAATTTAATCGCAAGGTCTCCTATGAAAAAGGCGAAGCCCATTTGAATGGTGCCGCAGATTACGGCTTGCTGTGGCTGAATGGCTCGCAGTTCGGGAACGGAACCCTTGAATTTGAAGTAAGGGGTACAGCGGTTCAGGGACAGAGTTTCGTGGGGATGGCCTTCCATGGCCACGACAATACCACCTTTGACGCCATTTATTTTCGTCCGTTCAACTTCCTTAATCCCGAACGGAAAGGTCATTCCGTTCAGTACATCAGCCTGCCCGGGAACGACTGGGAGAAATTGCGGGGGGAATCTCCCGGCCGGTACGAAGACCCCGTGGAGCCCGTACCTGACCCGGTAAACGGCTGGTTTCATGTCAGGATCACGATAAGCTACCCGGATGTAAAAGTCTATGTCAACCATGCCTCCGGGCCCACCATGGAAGTGCAGCAGCTGAGCAGCCGGAAACAGGGGCGTATCGGCTTCTGGGTGGGCAACGGCTCTGAAGGCAGGTTCAGGAACCTGAAAGTCAATTCGACAGATTGACCGGTTCCACAGGCTCAGGCAGGCCCCCGGCGTACAGGCAAACGGCCTGTACGTCTATTTTTTGAGCTGTTGCTCTATTTTATTTCCGGAAAAGACCGGACTTTGTTTTCATTGCATGACATTTTAATGTTGAAATGAAAAATTTAAGGCTTCTGTTCCTTTTTATGGTTCTTACCTCATTGGGATGCCCGTGCAGTAAAGCCCAGACCCGTACTTTTTCAGGAAACAGCCCGTGTGGCGGGTATGTAAAATCGCTGCTCGGTATACCTGCCCCGGCTGATTGCGACCGGGTCCAATGGAAGGTTACTCTCCTGCAGAATGCAGAAACCCGGGCTTTCCGGTTAAATGTGATTTATGGCATGCAGGAGCAAAGCAGGCCGGGTTTTGCCGGCGGCGGTACAAAAAAAGAGATAGCAGGCAAATGGAAAGTCACCAAAGGTACGCCGGTTAACCCGGAGGCCGTAGTCTATGAATTAAAATACGATGAGCAGACTTTGCGGTTCCTGAAGCTGGGCGGTAGTATTTTGCATTTGTTATATACCGACAGAAACCTGATGATCGGCGACGCGGGCTGGAGTTATACGCTCAATCAGGTAAATAACCGGGAGAAACAGTCGGCTAACGAATAAGGCCTGCAGCTGGTTCTATGTAAATAAATATTCATGACGGAGGTTTTGACACCGGGGAAGCGCCGCCCGACGGCTTACCGCCCGCCACCAGCGAATAGAACCCGGAACTCTCTACCCCAAACTAACATTTATACAGATGAAAAAAATACTTTTCTTCTCCGGGTTTTTCTTCCTGCTTCAGGCAGGTCTGTTTGCCCAGGAGCAGGGCAATGTACCGGCTAAAAATACTTCACTTTTACCCCTGCCGGAAGGGCCGTCTGTGCTCGGAGTTTTTGACGGCAGAACCCCTTGCCGGGAGCTGGCCGGAATGTTAAACGAGAAAACCATTCCGGAATGCATCAAAATTAAATGGAGGCTGGTTTTATACCGGGACCCGGACACACAGGCCCCGTCAACCTATACGCTGGAAGGCTTCATCTACCGGAACCCTCCCCGCAGCGGTAAATGGCAGATCATAAAGGGTGCCGGCAAAGACAGGAATGCCGTTGTATATCAGCTTGACCCTGATAAGCCCGCGCAGTCACTGTACTTTTATAAAGGAGATGACAATGTGCTTTTCTTCCTGGATAGACAAAAGAACTTTATGGTCGGCTATAACGATTTCAGCTATACCCTGAACAGAACCGGGGAATAACCGGCAGTCTGTTAATATTTACAGGTCTTGGTATGAGGTAAAAATGGAATCATTACATTTGTAAAGACAATCATTCCATCAATACCATGAAGTTACCTGACTCAAAGGCACTGTTTTTTTCGCTTTCGCTGCTGGCATTTGCGTGCAACAACCGCTCAGAAGACTCTTCTACGTCAGATAGCGACACTACAGAAGTAAAGGTAATGATACCTGCCCAAACCTGCTACGTGGGCTCCATCGGCAGGGACAGCATCTTTTTGAAGGTCGAACGGTTCCCCCATGTGGTAACGGGAACGCTGGAATATAAAAACGATGAGAAAGACAGCAGCAGCGGTACGATTGACGGAACAATGAAGGGCGATACCCTGCTGGCCGATTACACATTTACATCCGAAGGCGTACAATCGGTAGCGCAGGTGATTTTCCTGCTGCAGGGCGGTACAACTATTGAAGGGCACGGTGAAATGGAGGAAAAAGACGAGAAAATGGTGTTCAAGAGCCTGGATAAAATATCATTTGATAAATCGGTTATTCTTAATAAAACAGAATGTCATCATTGAAACCTGCTTTTTTATTTCTGGGATTTCTTCTGACGGGCAGTGTGGTTTTCGGGGGAGAGTCTGCAAATAAAACACAAAGCAGCATTAAGGTTTTAAAATAGCAATCACTGCATTTCCAGTATGACAGCCATTTTTCTGAAAAAAGTCTTTGACCCGTTTCTTGAATTGGACATTCAGGTCTGGCAGAACTTTGAAAAATTGGGAGAGGTAAAACAGTTTCCTTCCGAAACCATTTTAAAGGAAGCCAACACCACAGAAAAATACCTGAGCATTATAATCAAAGGGTGCGGCGGCAATTTGATCTGGTCAAAAAACAACTTTGTTTGTACGGATATCGAGTTGGAGAATGATTTTTTGCTTGACTTTATGTCGTTTACCCTGCAAAAACCGTCTTCCGCTGAAATCAGGCTTTTTGAAGATTCCACGGTTTTTCGCATTTCCCACCGGAACTTCCAGCAGACATTTGAAGCCGGTAATTATGGTGAAAAAATGACAAGGCATGTAACCGCCGCCACCTACATTGCCAAACTACAGCAGCAGATCGACCTGCTGACCAAATCGGCCAAGGAACGATACCTGGAGCTGCTGGGAACCCAAAAAGGCATTGAACGGATCCCGCTGAAGTACCTGGCGTCCTATCTCGGCATTACGCCCCAAAGCTTAAGCCGGATCCGGGCGGAAAAAATCTGAGACTTACCAAATGGTAACCTGACGCGGACAGGGGGCATTTACTTTTGCACTATTAACAGTTTAAATAATGCAAAAAAACGGAGCCAGCACTAAAATGCCGTTATCAAAAACACTCGGAGTACTCATCGGGTTTCCGGTCATGGCCACACTCATTTCCTTACTGCTTTTAAACCCAACCTTCATCACCCGGTTCGGGCTCGATTTTTCGGATACTTTCCGGATCATCGTCATGGGCTGGTACCTGCTCCAGATCTACATGATCTACAGGATATTACGTAGTGAAGGCTGGTCCTGGGCCGACATCGGCTATGCGTTTAACGCGCAAAAGACGCTGTATTTTTGCCTGGGTTACCTGGTATTTGCATTCGTGCTGTTATTCTTTATTGAATACACCCTGGCCAACGCCGAGGTCGATGCTGAAAAGCTCAAATCGGTGACAGGGCTGAGTCCCCAAAATACTATCGCAAGAGTAATTTTTATCTTTATGGGTTTAGTGGCCGGCCTGGCAGAAGAGCTGGTGTATCGCGGCTTCGCTATAAAAGCCCTGATCAGTAACCATATTAACCGATGGGTGGCGGTGGTTCTGGCGTCCGTTCCGTTTTTCTTCCAACATGGCATCAAGGCTTACCAACTGACGTGGGGCACCTGGTACCTGGCCTGGGGAATCATCTTTGGTGGCCTTTTCCTGCTGTTGAGAAGGTTACACGTTAATATTGTTCTTCACTGGCTGGTGATATTGTCTGCCATGGTGGCGGTTTTGGAGGCGGTTAGATAGAAGAGAAACAGAACAAGTCTGGATTCCATGAAGTCTTCACCTGACCTACAGATGGTTTTATTTCAAAGCGTCTACCGCAATAAACCTGCTTTATCCGATTTTAACCATACGTAAGCACTTGCCGAAGAAAAGCTCCGGCGATTCAAAGTCACCTGGTATCGGTAGAAAGCCATCTCGTTGAAGCTAACGATATGGTCGCTATCGGTTCAGCAATTGAAAGAAACAGGCCCGTTACAAACTATTGACGAGGCAGTTCATCTACCGATAATATGCCCGCAGAACTGGGCTTTGTTGTCCATGATTTCGCCGCCGCGGCGGTAACCCAGCCCGCAGGCTTCACCGGCAAAGAAAACGCCCGCCTGGTAGCTTCGGCCGGCAGGGTCTTTCACAAAATCGGTATATTCCTGGAAAACGGTTTTCTGCCCGGCATATTCACCGCCGCGACCGTCCAGCACGGCTCCGTCAGGGGAGAGGATATGGATATTGGCGCCTTCTCTTCCCAGGATCACCTTTTCCACATTCTTCCGCATATAGAGCGGCTGATAGGCGGTGTTCAGCAGCAGGGGGTGATAAGGGTAAATTTCCCAGAGGATCTTCAGAATGGCTTTCGACTGGAAGAGGAGGGTGTAGGCGGGGTTGATCACCACGGTCTTTTCGCTGGTCACCAGGTGCGTCAGAATGCGCAGGAGTTCGGGTTCATCCCAGGCGATGTACTCCCA
>JBEBRR010000095.1:0-12119 GCA_040394735.1 Leadbetterella byssophila | reverse complement strand
TATACGCATGGTTTGTATTCAGGACTTCAATCAACTGTATTATTTCAAAGAAGAACCCGGAGTTTGGCCGATTCACAACGGCTGCTTTTCTGCTGTTCCTGTGTCTTTTGCCGGCGCCTATCTGCATCATACCGATATCCAGGTATTTTTCAACAGGATGCCGGATCAGATTACAGGACAGCAGGGAGCGGTTTCAGGACTCGGGCCGGGACTGAAAGGCTTTAACACTCTTCTTTCTCAATACGGCCTCGAATGGGAAGGGGATGAATACGGCCCACTGACATTTTTGCGGACCTTCCACCGTGAGGCTTTTGTTTTGTGCGGATTTTACCTGAAAGACAGCATGACCGGGCATGCAATAGCCTTTTTTGCAGATCCGCAGCCCGATTCTGATTCCACTTATATATTTGATCCTGATCATGGCCTGTTCCGGGGCGATCCTGCGTATTCTTTTGAAGATCAGCTGGAATATTACCTGCTGAGCAAGTATCCGGACATCGACCCCGGGCGGGTATCATTCCGTAATGTGAGGCGGACATTTATGTGATTTCCAGGGGTGGGGCATCCCCTGTGCTCTAATCCCTCAGGGCCGGATCAGGGTGATGGTTCCGGCAATGATTAAAGCCGCCCCTATCGCGGTTTTAAGGCTCAGTGTTTCATTCAGAAAGATAACAGATAAAACAATGGTCAGCGCCATACTCAGCTTATCTACAGCGGCTACCTGTGATACGTTCCCGGTCTGCAATGCCTTGAAATAAAATAGCCATGACAGCCCGGTGGCTATTCCCGATAGGACCAGGAAGATGACAGCATTTTTCGAAAGGGTGCCGATCTCTCTTTGCTCACCTCTGAACAGCACAATACTCCATACCAGTATGAGTATAACCAGGGTTCTTATTCCCGTGGCAAGATTAGAGCTGATGCCGGCCACTCCCAGTTTGGCAAAAACAGCGGTCAGAGAAGCAAAGAATGCGGATAATATTGCGTAAAACCACCACATGGATGTTCAATAAGTTTACTAAGTAACGCCGATGATTATTTAACTCCTGCAAAGGTAATAGCAGGCATATGTTTTTTCAGCATTACCGGAAAATTCTATTCCTTTGGGATACGTTAACTGATGCTGACGGTGAAACTGCCCGCTGCAAAAGGAATGGGAATATTGATCCCTGCCATAGGGTTGCCGATGGCACATCTTGCGGGGAAATATCGTGGAGGGCGTCGCTGACAGGAAGATTTCGTAGCTCCCTGCTTCCGTATAATAGGAAGGGGGGTAAGGTATACATTATGCTTATCTCCGGATTACCTTCCCGCTATCTGTAATGAGAATATACCGGTACTCAGGGAATTTTTTCAGCAGCTCACGTCCTTCCTTTTCTCCCATGACCATGACAGAAGTGCTCAGTGCATTGGCAAATTCAGCCGAAGGGCCAGTAACGGTGACACTGGTAAGACCGGTAGAAGGGTAGCCCGTTTTGGGGTCAATGATATGAGAATACCGTCTTCCGTTAATCTCAGCGTATTTCTCGTAGCTGCCGGACGTAGCCACAGATGCCTGCTTTATCTTCAGTATTTTCAGGATCTTCCGGGGTTTGAAAGGATCATAGATGCCTACTTTCCAGGCTTTCCTGGCGGGCGGGGTTCCCCATGCGGAGAGATCGCCGGAGGCATTCACAATCCCCCCCTCTACACCGGCAGATTGCATTAACTCCCGCCCTTTGTCGGCCGCATAGCCCTTTCCTATCGAACCGAAACCGATCTTCATCCCGGGCCGGACCAGGTAAAGGGTGGAAGCACTACTGTCACAAATGATATTCCGGTAACCCACCCGTTCTATGGATTTTCGTACAGTTGCCTGCCCGGGCATTTCTGTCAGGGTGCCGTCAAACCGCCATATCCGGTCCATAGCAGCAATGCTGATATCAAATGCTCCTTCCGAAAGCTCAGAATAGCGGATGGCACGGCGGGTCAGTTCAAAAACTTCACGGTCTACCTTTACTGGTTTTATGCCGGCGTTACGGTTGACCTCGGAAATCTGCGTTTCCGGTCTCCATTCGGAAATGAGGTTCTCAATACGTTCTATTTCAGCAATTACCCGGTCAATGTGTGCCCGGGCTTCTGAAGAGTCTGTGTGGCTGACGGTAATTTCAAAAACCGAACCCATCAGGGTAGCCTGTCTTTTATGCAGGGTTTGTGCGGAACAGAAAAAAGGAAGGATGACCCATAAGACCACCGGAAGGATTTTGGCCTTACAGGCGGTTATATATGAACAGGCTCTCTCTCTGCTCATGTTTAGTAGCAATCGGTTAAAATCTGTCCCCGGTTTTTATAATGGCTTAATTCGTTGCCGTTTTTCTCCAGGCAAAGTGTATTCAGTATCATTTCCACATCCTTTTGCATAGCCAGTGAGCCGCAGATCATGATCACACCTTTATTTTTCAACAGTTCGGCAAAGAAGCCGGCATCACTGCAGATCAGATCCATCACATACAGGGGATTTTCCTCGCGGGAAAATGCAATTTCAAACTGCGATAACCTCCCCGCTGCCATTTCTTCAGCGGCAAACCGGCGGTATTGTTGTGAAAGGGTATTGTCATGGCGGAACCCGGCATAGAGGCGTACAGGTACCTGCTTTTTGTTTTCGGCAATCATGCCCAGGAAAGGAGCAATGCCCGTACCGTTGGCAATCATGGCCACTGCGGGAGCTTTGACCGGGAAATAGAAGTTTTTATTGCTGACCAGGCGGGCGGGAACACGGCTGTTTTCCCGGAGGCTGTACAGAAATTCTGATCCCAGTCCGCCGGGGTGCAACTTCACCATCAGCTGGATGTTCCCGTCTTTTTTTCCGATGGAGTACAGCCGCTCACGGCCGTCATTGGCGGGGTACACTGCCAGCAAATCTCCTGAACGGAAATTGGTGCGGCTCTCCGGCTGAAGCACGATCTTAAAGGTAGCGTTATCTTCACTGACCTGTGTTTTCTCCAGTACCCGGAATTTTTTCAGACCCGTTATCCGGGTAGTGTAAAGAGCCGGAGTGACAGACAGTTCACATTGACTCTTCGCGCTCCAGGCACGTACCCAGGCGATCAGTTCTTCTACGGAACGGTCATTGACGGTATGCAGCCCGAGGTAACGGGAAGCCCAGGGCTGTTTTTCCAGCTCTGCATCAATGTGCCGTGCGTAAGCACAAAAATCAGGATAAGCTCTTGAACCGAAGCCAACGACCGAATAACTGATCTTTTGCCGGTGCGGATACCTGGTAATGTATTTCCCGAAATCAGTGGCGTTGGCGGGCGCGGTGCCTAAGCCATAAGTCGAAGTGAAGATCAGGAAATGCCGGGCTTCGGGATAGTGGGTGAAACGGTTCATTTCCGTTAAAAAAGACTTTTGTCCCAATGCCAGCAACTGTTGGTGGATCTGATGGGCAAAAGCCAGGGTGCTGCCGTTTTCCGAGCCCGTGAGCACCACAAATTCTGCAGTGGCGGCATTAAACCGGTTCCGGATTTTTGTTTTCCCTCTCCGGAGGGTCATATCGAAGCCGGTATAAATGAAAAGCAGGATATTGAGCGAAGCAAAGCCCAGGATAGCGGCCCAGATGGCGCTGGTTCTTCCTGTATGGAGGTCAAGGCTGAGCTTTTCCAGCACGAGGCTGTAGGGGTACCTGGTTTCTCCGGTAATTTCTCCCGTGATCTGGTTAACGGAAAGTTCACGGTCTTTCAGCTTAAGCACATAGAACTCTTCCGGGTCATCGGGCATAAAAGGAAACTCTATCTTCTCCACTTCGGCAAGACGGGTCTCCCTGAAAACCGTGAATTCTGCCGGGTTTTTTGCAGGTGCTTCCGTATTTATTCCGGGGTTAACAGCCCGGCTCTCCGCTGTCATCAGGCCTATTCTCACCATAAAAAGATAGGTGCCGGTCAGGGCCAGGATCAGTACGGGGAGAAGGAATATCCGCCCGGTCACCACATGAAAGTACTGCGAAAAAAGATCTTTATTGACCCGGGAAAAGAAATTGCGGAGACCCTGCTGGCGTTTGATAATCAGGATGATTCCTGTTAGAGTGATCAGGAACAGCAGAAAGGAGACCAGCCCGATGATAATGCGGCCTGTTTCTTTCAGGAACAACGAACGGTGCAATGCGATATTCCATTGGATAAAATCGCTCTGGGGCTTTACTTCGCCCAGAATACTGCCGTCTCTGGGGTCAATATAGGCATTGACCGGGTTGCCTTCCTGGTCTGTGGCCTCAATAGATACAAACCGGTTATGATCTACAGTCAGCCCGGTTATTTCGGGATAAATCTCCCACAGCGCCGTAAGTGTCTGAGAGAGGTTTATGGTGTCAAAATCGGTGACCTTATAGCTTTGGTTTTTTTCGTTGACGGCCCCCACCGCCAGGATGACCCCGGTGACCGAAAGAATCAGTAAAAACAAGGAGGATACCAGGGCCAGCGCCAGGTGTGCATACCTCCAGACAGATAAGGTCATTGAACTTTACTTAATTTCACAAAACGGATATAGCCGGTACCTTCTGCACGCTCGGCAAGCGCCTCCGGTGTTACCGCGATCTCTACATCTTTTATATGATATTTCTGCTCTTCCACGGCTGACTCAAACCGCAGCTTATAACCTTTATTCAATTTCGAATCATCAATTTCAATGGTACGCACGGCCCGGTCGCCACCGTTGACAGAGGCACCTGTCACAGCATTCAGCTGGTTTTTGGCCCGGGCTTCAAACTTATGCCATTCTTTCAGGGTGTTATACCATTTTTTGTCAGGCCCCAATACAGAAAGGGTTTTTTCATAGCCTCCCTTCGGGTTGATCAGCGAGATCACCACATAGGCCGCTTCACCTTTGTAGCTGTTCATCTGGATCATGCACTTGTATTTTCCCGACTGAGCCCATGAACTCAGCGAAAACAGGCTGATAAAAAGGGAGAAAGTGATTGTTCTTTTCATAGGTATGTATATTAGTTCCGGGTAGGGAGTTCCGAGTAATAAGTCCGAGTAATGAGTTCCGGTCAGTGAGTATGTTCATTACCGGTTTGACGTCCCCGGTTGCTCATGATCATTGGATTACTTCAGAAATTCAATAGATACATTATTGTTTTTCAGGAAATCATTTTCACCGGCCAGGTCATAGGCGGTCTCGTCAAATTCGGTCTTCAGATCCTTTTTTGCTCCCAAAGACAGCAGGGTTTTCAGCAACTTGTCGTCCTTGGCAATCAGGGCGGCCTTGTGCAGGGCGGTCATTCCTTCCTTATCCTGAGCGTTAATATTTACGCCTAATTCCGCTGCTTTTTTGATCTGGGTCAGGCTTTCTCTGGATACTGCCAGGTGCAGAAGCGTGCTTCCGTTGCCCTGTGGGGCGGCTACATCGATACCATTGCTTTTAAGCAGGGCCAGCTTTCCTTCAAAATCATTATTGGCCGGCATGTTCGGACGCGGCTCACGGTAAGAGCTGAACCAGTAATAGGCCAGGTTTTCACCGTCTTTGTTCACTACTTTGACATCTCCCCCGCTTTTGACCAGGAAGGAGGCAATTTCAGAGGAGCCGGTTGCGATAGCCCGGGTGAGGGCAGATTCCCCTGATTTATTGACAGCATTGATGTTGTTAACTTTGGAGAGCAGCGTTTTTACCAGCCCGGCATCTCTTCCGCCTGAAGCCAGGATCAGCAGCGTGTTTCCGTCGTTATCGGCTTTGGCCAGGTCTGCCCCCTGGTCAATGAAATAGCTGATCACTTCTGAATTCGGACGGCGTACCACCTGGTGCGGCACGGTGGCTCCGTCTTTGTTGACGGCTTTGGGATTTAGGGTATAATTGTCTACCAGGTATTTAAAGGTATCTACACCGTTTGAGGTGGTTCTTGAGCCCAGAGTGGCAAAAAACAATGCATTGTCAGTGGGTTTTACCCCTCTTTTTACCAGCTTTTCGATCAGCTCTTTATTTCCGGAGCGGGCAGCATAATCGGTAACAGTAGCGCCGTTATCGTCTTTATCCGACAGGGAAAGCCCTTTGGAAATAAAATAATCGGTGAGGCTGAGGTCAGGGTCAGATGCTGCAGCCAGCATCAGCAGTGTGGCCCCGTTTTCGTATTTTTGACGGGGATCCACGCCGGCTTTAAAGAGGGCATCATACACGGCAGTATTCTTATTGCCGCCTGCGGCGGCATAGGCGGTAATGGGAGTTCCGTAGCTGTCGGGATAGTGCACATCCGCTCCTTTTCCGATCAGGTAGTTCACCAGCTCAAGCTTGCCCGCTGACGCCGCCCAATGGAGATAAGACCGGCTGTGGTGCGTCTTTTTGGTAACACTGTTCCCTTCCTGTTCGATCAGGTAACGGAGAATATCAAGAGAGGCATTATTGAAAATTGCAGTGGTTACGGCATCCCATGAACCTGCATTCTGTTGCGAAGGGCTGTTTCCTTTTGCAATCTCTGCTTTCACAGCTGCCAGATCCGGATTGCCCTTCCAGAAGTCAGGATTCATCAGGGTGTTGGCCTGCTGGGCATTTCCGTAAAATGTTGAGAATAAGAGTACGGTAAGGAATATTTTTTTCATAGTATAAAAACTATTCGTTAAATTTATTTATATTAATTCTAAACAGTCCGCGAAACTATGAAAAAAACTGCTGCGATGAAAAAATGCGGGTAAGTTGTTGATAAAATTTCTTTCCGGGAGCGTCTTCTTACCCTGCTCCCGGGCAGGGCTTATTCCCTGGTGACCCTGACTTCCCTGAACATAAATGTATTGTTGCTGACCCTTAACGGCTTTCCGCTGGCAGTGGCCACATTTTTGAGTATGACTTCCTTTGTTTTCATATAGGGGAACTTTTCCTGATAAGCTTCACTGGTCATTTCAGGGTTAAAATCGGCAAAAATGGCGGGACCGTGGTAATTTTCCGGGTGCTGAGCATCATCTATTCTGAGGTTTTCAAGGGTGATGCGTTCCGGCATATAGCATGTATATCCGAAATCATGAAGACCGCTGTAGCTCCCGTTGATAAGGGCGGCACTGGCCGGTTTGCCATTGGCAGGTCTGAAAATGCAGTTCCGTATCATCAGCTCTCCCTGCCAGGTACTGCCATAATCGGAACGCAGGTTGATGAGGTTCCGGGCCAGGATAGTGCTGTTTTCCACTATGAAGACACCGCTGCCGATAGCATTGATCCCCATGTGCCCCAGGGTGGAGTTGCGGATGGTGGCATTGGCCACTCCCTGATGGGCATCAAACCGGGAAAGCGTGCAACCGTCATAGAGAAGATTCTTACTGAAATTGGAACCTAATATTCCCCAGTAATGCGAATCATTGATGTCGTTGGTCTGGGTACAGTTTACAAACGATACATTAATTGCCCGGTTAGCGAGAAGATCGTAGCTTCCCATTGAGACGGGTTTCCCTGCAGAGCCGATTGTATTGTATGTTTTTCGGCCGGTCAGCATGGTGTTTTTAATGGTCACGTATGCACAGTCACTGATATTCAGGAATCCGCTGTAGGGAGCTCCCTGATCTCCCTCGCCGGTCACCCGGTGTTCCAGTCCGTCAACCACCACATTAGAGCGGCGGATCGCGATATTACGGCTGTAATAGGTGTATTTTGATTCAGCTTTATTGGCAACGGTAGTAAAGCGGCCGCCGGTTATCTGCAGGAGGTTTTCATCAATGGGCAGTGCGATAATATCCGTAATCCGGTCGAAGTCCCAGATAATGGGTGCATTCATGTCTACATTACCGTTTTTATCGGCCACAAAAAGGTCTGTCTGCGGAGAGCCGCTGTTCTGGTTCAGCCCGAACCGGATATACTGCTTTACATTCGAATTGACAACGGTAATAAGGCAGGAAGAGGGGAGGGCTATTCCAAGTTTTTTCTGGTTCTTCCTGAGCGAGGTGATTCCTTCCGGCTTAAACGAAGTGAGGGCAGAACTCACCATAAATACAGAGGCCTCACGGCTTTCCACCTGGGTATCGTCTATGATAAAGGCGGCTTTACCGAAGTCCGTATCGGTACGGATCATCGCCGTGCGCGCTTTACCACCGATATAATAGGTGGCACCTTCGTCAGCTTTCACGGGAAGCCCGTGCATATTGGCGAAAGCGTGGGCGGCCGCAATAGCATCGACATCATCGGTTTTGCCGTCTCCTTTTGCCCCGAAATCGCTGTAACGGACCTGTCCGGCTGCTTTAAACCGGGCCGCATCCCCGGGCGATACATTGACCAGCAGCTGGCCCTTGTCATTGGTCTGTGCCTGTGTTTTTCCTTTCAGGGAAGACCATACGATGTTATCCTGCGCCTGCCCGGTAACCGCAAGCACAGTGATGCAGAGGAATAATAAACAGTATTTCATTGGATATAAAATTAGTGATGAGTTCTGAGTAGTGAGTTCCGGGATTATCAGCAGCGGGCGGGCGACCGATCATCTGCGCGCTGCTCTTTCACATAACCGTTTTGCTGGGATAAAATGTTTTCGTAAGACGGGGAATTGAACCTGATCATGAACAAATATAAAATTAAATAGAAAAATTTTACTTAAATATGGATTAAAATCAGGTTCCCGCGCTATTTATAATTACAATAGCAGCAGAACCATTTAACCCTGGTTTATACAAGACCTCTCCCGGGCTCATTCCCGGGGAGGTTATTTGACCGGCAAATTTAAAACATATTCCAAAACCTTAAATACATGAAAAACAGGAGAGAGTTTATTAAAAGAACAGCGGCCCTGGGTACAGCCCTGAGTCTGGGGGCGATTCCCGACCTTTGGGCGGGACTGAAAAAAGAGGGAAAGCTGGGAATTCAGCTGTTTTCAATACCTAAAATGCTTTCGGAGAACTTTGAGAATGGCTTGAAAATGCTTCAAAAGCAGGGTTATAAAGAACTGGAATTCTACGGACCGTATCCCTTCAGTGCCGAAGCAGCCATAAAAGGATGGGAGGGGATCAGTAAAATGCTGGGTTTTTCAGGAAGCGGCTATTTTGGTAAAACTCCGGCGGATATAAAGAAAATATTTAAGGAATACGGGTTCACCAGCCCCGCCACCCATACCGATCTCGATACACTGGAAAAAAACATGGGTCCCCTGGCCGAATCCGCTCACCTGCTGGGACAGAAATATGTGGTGTTGCCCGCTATTCCGGAAGACAGGCGTAAAACTCCTGAAGACTACCGCCGTATAGCCGATGATTTTAACAGGATAGGAGAAAATGCCCAAAAGCACGGTGTAAAGTTCGGCTACCACAACCACGGCTACGGGTTGAAACCGGTTAACGGCATACGGCCGCTCGAGGTTATCCTGGGTAACACCGAGCCTGGCCTGGTATTTTTTGAAATGGATATTTTCTGGACTACCTGCGGCGGGGCCGACCCTCTTGATCTGCTTTCCCGGTATGCCGGCAGGTACAAAATGCTGCATCTGAAAGATATGAAAGAGAAGAAACAATTTGCCGGTGACGGGAACAGCGCACAGGATTGGTTCCCGATGTTCCCGCTGATGACTTCTGCCGGTGACGGAGTGCTGAATGTTCAGGACATTGTGGCCAAAGCCAGGGAAACCGGGGTAGAACATTATTTTGTGGAGCAGGATATGGTGGCTGACCCGGAAACAGCTTTGAAAAAGAGCGCGGATTTTCTCCTGAAAAAACTTGGATAAAACATGAAACGATTGAACCTGCTGGCGGGAGGCTGTCTTCTGCTGACCTTAAATGTTGTTGCTCAAAACCCGGCGCCGGGCTTTGAGCTTATCCGGAATAAAGACGGGAAGGACATTGCCTATTCCCCGCGCTCCGGGGTAAAAATACTGAAAGTGAACGGGCTGTCTTTCAAAGACCTGAACCGGAACGGGCAACTGGACAAATATGAAGACTGGCGCTTAAGCTACGAAGAAAGAGCCGGCGACCTGGCTTCCCGGCTTACGGTAGAGCAGATTGCGGGCCTGATGCTTTATTCTTCGCATCAGAGTATTCCTGCGCGTTCTGAAGGATATTTTGCGGGAACCTATGAGGGAAAGCCCTACAAAGAGGGGGAGACGGACCCGGCAGGGCTGACGGACCAGCAAAAGAAATTCCTGGAGGAAGATAACCTGCGCCACGTACTGATCACTACGGTAAAATCGCCGGAGGTTGCCGCGAAGTGGAATAACCATTTGCAGGCCTATTGTGAAAGCCTGGGGCTGGGAATCCCTGCCAATAATTCTTCTGACCCCAGGCACGGTACTATTGCCACCGCCGAATATAATGCTGCGGCGGGCGGGGCTATTTCCATGTGGCCAAGCTCTTTGGGTCTGGCAGCTGCGTTTGATCCTGAGCTGGTAAGAAAGTTCGGTACCATAGCGGCGGCAGAGTACAGGGCGCTGGGCATTACCACTGCCCTCTCTCCGCAGGTAGACATTGCCACTGAGCCGCGTTGGATGCGCTTTAACGGTACGTTTGGTGAGAGCCCCCGGCTTTCTGCAGCGATGGCCGAGGCCTATTGCGACGGCTTTCAGTCGGAGCAATGGGGGGCCAAAAGTGTAAATGCCATGGTAAAACACTGGCCCGGCGGCGGGTCAGGAGAGGGCGGAAGAGATGCTCATTATGGAAACGGCAAGTTTGCGGTCTACCCCGGGAATAACTTTGATGCCCACCTTATACCGTTTATCAACGGGGCCTTTAAGCTGAAGGGAGGTACAAAAGCTGCCTCGGCCGTGATGCCGTATTATACCATTTCCTGGAACCAGACCCCCGAAAATGTAGCCAATAACTTTGATAAATATATTATCAACGACCTGCTGAGAAGAAAATATGGCTACACAGGTGTAATCTGTACCGACTGGAATGTTACCGCAGACCACAAGGTGCAGGATTCTTTTCTGGACGGAAAATCATTCGGGGTAGAGCATCTGTCGCTGGCCGAAAGACATTACAGGGTATTAATGGTGGGAGCCGATCAGTTCGGAGGAAACAACGATGCCCGGCCTATCCTGGAAGCCTACCGCATGGGAGTCAGTGAGCACGGGGAGAAATGGATGCGAAACCGGATGGAAGAGTCGGCGGTAAGGCTGCTTCTCAATATCTTCAGGGTAGGTTTGTTTGAGAATCCTTACCTGGACCCGGCAGAAACGCGGAAACAAGTGGGAAACCCCGGGTTTATGAAAGCAGGCTATGAAGCGCAGCTGAAATCTGTTGTCCTGCTGAAGAACCAGGAGCAGACTCTGCCGGTCACCACCAGGAAAACCGTCTATGTTCCGAAAAGATTTATACCGGCCAGTCGCAATTTCCTTGGTATGGAAACACCCTCTTCCCTGGATTACCCGATGAATATAAATATCATCAAAAAACACTTTGATGTAACGGATGATCCTGTAAAAGCCGATTTTGCGATAGTATATATAGAGAACCCGAAGGCCTCCATCGGGTACGACAAGGCAGATCTTGAAAATGGCGGGAACGGGTATATCCCGATCAGCCTGCAATACGGCGATTATACTGCCACTGATGCAAGGGAAGTGAGCATTGCAGGAGGAGATCCGCTGGAGAATTTTACCAACAGGTCCTATAAGGGAAAAAGAGTCGGAACATCGAATATAACTGATGCCCAGTTGGTTAAAAGTACAAAGGAAGCCATGGGCAATAAACCGGTGGTACTGATTGTGAGTACGACCAATCCCCTGGTTTTTTCAGAAATTGAGCCTTACGCCGGTGCTGTTCTTCTGAGCTTCGGCGTACAGGATCAGGCTCTCATAGAGACCATAGCCGGAAAGTCAGAGCCGGGCGCCCTGCTTCCCATGCAGATGCCGGCCCATATGCGCACGGTAGAAAAACAGGCCGAAGATGTACCCTATGACCTGGAATGTTACAAAGATGCCGCCGGGAATGTATACGATTTTGGGTTTGGTATGAACTGGAAAGGCATTATCCGGGATAAGCGAACTACAGATTATCGCTGATTTTCCGGACTGGTTTGCAACTAAATATGCTGAAATTTATCTGTAAACCTGCAGACGGTTTAGCCCCTGATAAGATACAAGCTCCTGCATTTGTCTGCCGTTATTGATAGCGGCATTCCCCCATGTATTGTTGAAGTAAATGAATACCTGCTTCGCTTCATATCCGACCTGAGCGAGCAGGCTCTGCAGGGCTTCT
>JBEBRR010000094.1:0-12915 GCA_040394735.1 Leadbetterella byssophila | reverse complement strand
ATCACAGGCAATGGCCGTTCCGTAAAGTAAAACACCGGCCACCATGAAATCAATGGCGGTCCAGTTTACTTCGGTGGTAAACTGCATGGCAATCAGGGGGATTAGCAGAAGAACAGAAGCTGAGGCAAAAAGCGCGATACTGGTCTGAGTCTTTGTCATAATTTGTATTTATTAAAAGTACTTTGATATACAAAGTAAATAAGCTGCAATGAAACCTGCAAGAAAATTCTGATTATTTTTTTCTTCGCCGGGTAAAAAAATTAGCCTTAAAAACCTTTAAGGCTAATCCGATTTCAAGTGAATCTATACAACTTAATATTTTTATGTCCGGAAAAAAGAACGTCCGGCAGATGGAAGCCATCTGCGGAAGATCTTACCGGGAAAGTTTTGCAACCGGTCTATCCTGAAACGGATATACCCAGGCAGAAAAGGAAAGCACGCAAGTACGGTAATTCATTATACTTTCAGCACGTTGTATTCTCAGGTAACCCTTTTGATGATACAATTTTAATTTATTGAAAATTTATTTCCAAATAAAAAGACAGAAAATTTTAAATTTTCAGTAAAAATTGAAAATTTTGGATAAGAAAAGGCCATTTAAGTATAATGCCGGGCTGATTAACTTTACTATACAGATATAATTTAACCACATTATCCCGAGCCGGGAATCCGGAACTTTGCACAGTTTATATCCTTATTTCCTCCACTTTTTGTAGGTATTGATGAGGTTATTGGTGGAGCTGTCATGGGAGGTCACCATCGAGTCATCCTGTAATTCCGGATAAATCTTACCGGCCAGCTGTTTGCCCAGTTCCACACCCCACTGGTCAAAAGAGAAGATGTTCCAGATTACTCCCTGCACAAAAATCTTATGTTCATAGATAGCGATCAGGCTGCCCAGCACTTTAGGAGTAAGCTTTTTGAACAGCAGGGAATTGGTGGGCCGGTTACCGTCAAATACTTTAAAAGGCACCAGGAAATCAATTTCCTCCGGTGTTTTTCCGGCCTTGACCAGCTCAATGCGGGCTTCCTCTTCTGATTTTCCGTTCATGAGGGCTTCAGTCTGTGCAAAAAAGTTGGCCAGCAACATTTTGTGATGCTCCCCGAGGGGGTTATGGCTGATGGCCGGAGCCAGGAAATCACAGGGAATAAGCTTGGTTCCCTGGTGGATCAGCTGGTAGAAAGCATGCTGACCGTTGGTTCCCGGCTCTCCCCAGATCACCGGCCCCGTCTGGTAGGTGGTCTTTTCACCGCTGCGGTTAACGCTCTTGCCGTTGGATTCCATGTCGCCCTGCTGAAAATAGGCTGCAAAGCGGTGCATGTACTGGTCATAGGGCAGAATAGCGTGTGACTGGGCATTATAGAAATTATTGTACCATATGCCCAGCAGTCCCAGTATTACCGGTATATTTTTACGCAGGGTGCTGTGCCGGAAGTGCAGATCAATTTCATGCGCTCCTGTCAGCAGCTGCTCAAAGTTACTGAACCCGATATAGCAGGCAATGGAAAGGCCGATGGCGCTCCAAAGTGAGTATCTTCCCCCCACCCAGTCCCAGAACTCAAACATATTCCGGGTATCAATTCCGAAACCGGCTACTCCTTCCGCATTGGTAGAGATGGCCACGAAATGTTTTTTAATATGCGCTTCTTCAGCGGCAGCCTCCAGGAACCAGTTACGGGCCGAGTGGGCATTGGCCATGGTTTCCTGGGTGGTGAAGGTCTTGGAGGCGATCATAAAGAGGGTGGTCTCCGGGTTTACGGTCTTGAGGGTTTCTGCAATATGCGTTCCGTCCACATTGGAAACAAAATGTACTTTCAGGCCCTTTTTCCCGTAGGGTTTCAGCGCTTCGGTTACCATCACGGGCCCGAGATCCGAGCCGCCGATACCAATATTGACAATATCCGTGATTTTTTTACCGGTAAATCCTTTCCATTCCCCTGAACGTATGCTTTCCGAAAAACCTTTCATCTGGTCGAGCACCCGGTTTACCTCCGGCATTACGTCTTTGCCGTTAACCATCACCGGTTCATTGCTCCGGTTGCGCAATGCCGTGTGCAATACAGCCCGGTTTTCAGTGGCATTGATGGCTTCGCCCACAAACATTTTATTAATAGCTTCGCTCAGGCCGCATTCATTGGCCAGGTCGATCAGGTAAGATAGGGTTCTGCCGTTAATCTGATTTTTTGAAAAATCCACCAGTATATCCTGGAAGCGCAGGGTGAATTTGGAGGCCCTTTTGGGATCGGCATCAAACATGGCTTTCACAGGAACTTTTGAGATGGTTTTATAGTGGCTTTTCAGTTTCCTGTAAGCCGTGGTCTGATCAAATTTTACAGATGCAAGCATAAAAAACGGGGTTTATTTAAACAAGTATTTCTGGAATTTATGGGGTGACCCGTAGAAGACGTTCAGGTCTACATTTTCTTTTATTCCCGGAACCCGGCCGCCGTCGCTCAGCTGCCACATGATCATGTTCCGGATATCATAAATACCGGGGTCATACACCGAATAATCGGCCAGCCATATATCGTATCCCTCGATGCGGTCACGGATGTATTTGTTATAGATGCGGTGATTGGTATAGATCACCGGTTTTTTCCCGGTCTGTTCTTCCACTATCTCCAGCCACCTTTGCGCATGCTGACCCAGGGTCCGGCGCTCGGCATTATTCCGGCCGTCGTTTTCAAAATCCAGTACCGGCACAAAATCACCGGGTTCATGCTTTACCGTAGAAAGGTAATTGATAGCCTGGATGTCGGGGTCAGTGAAGGAAGTGAAGAAGTGATAGGCTCCCCGGATCATCCCGTGCTCGCGGGCCGCTTTCCAGTTGAGCTGAAAAAGAGGGTCTACGAGATCTCCTCCTTCGGTAGCTTTTATAACCGCAAAATGAAGGGATTCCTCCACCAGCCTGTGGTCTTTCACCTCATGCCAGGCGATCTCACCGTTATGCCGGGAAACATCAATTCCGTGAATTACGGGTTCGGCGGGAAGGCGGTATTTGCCCTTTTCCCGGTAGGGAGTATCGTGACCGTCACTGACGAAGATGGGAAACATCACAATCATTCCCGTCAGGGCGACCGAGTAGCCTGTCAGGAGGTTTTGTCTCAGTATCTTCTTGAAATTCATCTGTTTTAGGAAAGAAACGTTACGCAAATGTAATTATTTCAAATGAAAATATTGTGCCGTATGCAAAGAATAGTTACTTTATGCAGAAAATGGGAGACCCGTCCCGGATTAAAGTCAGGGGCAATGCAAGTGACGCCCCTTCGGGACGACGTAAAACTCATTACCCGGAACTCATATTAACACCAATGAAAAAAATACTGTTTCCCCTTCTTCTCCTGCTGGCAGGAACTGTCCTGAAGGCCCAGAAATACGCTTCAGGGCCGCAGGTGCTTAGTTTTCACTCCCTCGCAGATGGTACGGATCAACCTTACGGACTGTATCTGCCGCCCGGTTTTGACGAGAGAAAAGCCTATCCGCTGGTGGTGATGCTGCACGGGGCAGGCTCGAATCACCGCCTGGCGCTGCGCCGGGTATTCGGGAAAAGCAATGCGGAGGGAGAAAATGACGTGGATGCCAGCCTGTATTTCCCCCGCTGGGAAGATGTGCAGTATATTGTGGCTACCCCCCTGGCCCGGGGTACCATGGGCTACCAGGGAATAGCCGAAAAGGATGTGTGGGACATGATTGCCGATGTAAAGCGGCGTTTTAAAACCGACGAAAACCGCACTTACCTGACCGGCCTTTCCATGGGCGGCGGCGGGACCCTCTGGCTAGGGCTCACCCGGCCTGATTTCTGGGCGGCCATTGCCCCGGTATGCCCGGCGCCGCCCGAGGGCACGGAGGTATACCTGCCCAATGCGGCCCACCTGCCTGCCCGGTTCTTTCAGGGGGATGCCGATCCCGTGGTACCTGTAGCCTCGGTCAATAAATGGGTGGAAGGCTTTAAAGCCAGCGGTACGCATGTGGAGTACGATGTATATCCCGGCGTACGGCACGACAGCTGGGTGAATGCCTATGCCGACGGCCGGATCTTTAAGTGGTTTGAACGGTATAAGCGCGATCCTGATCCGAAGAAGGTGGTCTTTGCTACCGGTCAGATGAAATATCCGAAGTTGTTCTGGGTGGAGTTGCTGGCCTTATCTCCGGGCAGAGCGGGCCGGATAGAGGCGGAGATAAAAGATCGTAATTCGGTGGTGGCAGTAACGCAGAATGTAGAAGCTTTCCGGATTCTGCCATCAGCCTATTTAAAGGCAGGTGCCGACCTTACCCTGACCGTAAACGGGAAAAAACTAACATTGAAAGAATTTAAAGGTACGGAGGCTGTTATCATTCAGGGAGATCAGGTGACACTCAGCAATACGCCCGACTTTACCCGGACCCGCCGGCAGAGTGGTCCCATGACGGAAATCACTTCCGACCGGCATATTTATGTGTATGGCACGCTGGATTCACCGGACCGGGAGGAAACAGAACGCAGACGGAAGACTGCGGAAGCGGCGGCCGACTGGAGCTATTACCGGGGCGAATTCCTGGGCAGGGTAATGGTATTTCCGCGGGTGCTGGCCGACCGGGAGCTGAGTCTGAATGACTACGATAATTCTAACCTGGTATTATTCGGTACGGACAAGACCAATGCGGCAATAGCCCGGTATGCCCCTACGCTGCCGTTTCAGCTTTCTGCCGATACCACGCAGCTGCTGGCCTTCATTTATCCTACTGAAAAGAACCTGCTGCTGATCAACACCGGAATGCCTTACTGGCAACTGGCCGATGCGATAAAAGGAGAGCCTCATGTGCGTATCCTGCGGAATCCTTCACGGGCAGCCCTGCTTACAGGTTACGGTGACTGGGTTTTTTACCGGAACGGAAAGGTTCTCTCTGGCTGGTTCGGGAACCACTGGGAGGTCAGACCGGAAGATAAGACGGCCCTTAAAGAAGCCGGGATACTGAAATAGGGTTCAGGCCAGAAATCCTCTGACCCAGCTGTTCATGGCATCAAAAGAGTCATCGCTCCGCGATACCTGGAAAACCCGGCATGCGCGGATGATATCAGCCGCCTCGCGGAAGCGCCTCACCTGCTGTTCCGGGGTAAGGAGCTCCTGAGGGAGGGGGAAATTACCGAACAGGTCGAGATGCTCACGGTGGGTCAGGCCGGGGTGAATATTAAAATGAGTGTCTTTCCGCAGGGAAAATGCCGCTTTGAGCGGTACTGGCTGGTCGGTATACTCTACCGGGATTTCGTATTTCCTTTTTTCTTTATTTTCTGTATAACCCAGGTGGCGGGCGGCAGAATCCCACAGGCGGAGAACAGGGATAAAGGGCTGTACGTACGGAACACCCTCCCTGAAACAGATAAGTACGATTTCGTCCGTCAATACCCGGCAGCCGTGCTTAACGAAGAACCCGAGGGTAGTGGACTTACCGGTTCCGGGCTCCCCGAAGAATATTGCCGCGGTGCCGTCGGGCAGCAGGGCAGCGGAGCCGTGCAGGAGGAAGTAACCCCGCTGGAAGAAAATGCCGGCCATTACTTCATTGATCAGGAAATGTTCAAAAAAAACAGACCCCGAGGCTTTTTCATTGTAAAAGATACGGGTGCCGTTTTCGGTTCTGAAACGCCCGTGCTGCTTCCAGTCGAGACTGAAGCCGTCACTGTCGGTCTCTACACCGGGGTGAAGATCCATCCGGATCATGTTTTCCACCTCCTGCATGGTGCCGGACTCAGGCAGTGGCCCGGGAGAGATCCTTACATCAGGCACTGATCCTTCTCCTGCCGGGGGGAGGGTGCTGAGGGCAATATCACTTGAAAATACCAAACCGCCTGTTTTATAGTAGTGGGCCAATGTATAAACTGTTTTCTGACAAAATAATCATACTTTTGCAAGATAATAGAGCAGAAGTTTAAAGCATAATATCGTCATGAAATATTCCGTTAATCCGGCATGTACCGTAGCCAACCTGGGAGAAGAAACCGTCATATTGAACTCCGAAAGCGGGGTCTATTTCAGCCTGAACGAGGTAGGCGGCTTTTTATGGGAAAAGATGTCAGAACGCCCGCAGGATTTTGAAGAGCTGGTTATGGCGGTAATGGCCGAATACGATGCAGATGAAGCTACCTGCCGGAATGACATCCGTGAGATCGTGGGAGAGCTCAGCAGGGAAAAACTGGTGGTGGAGGCATGAGCCGCTTCCGGAAATACATGGCTTTGGATTCACCGGCCCGGCAGCGCTTGCTTAAGGCGGCGATTCTTCAGGGAATCACCCGGTTGCTCCTGAGTGTTCTTCCTTTTAAAATCTTTAAAAAGGTTTACGGAAGATGGGCGGCAAAAGGGCCGGCGGGCAGTGATGCCCGCGCAGAAGAGCAGGTATATGCTGTAAGCACCACCGCCCGTTACCTGCAAAGTACCTGCCTGGTTCAGGCGCTGGTATTGAAGTACCTGGTAAGTGACAGCCGCCTGGTGATCGGGGTGACCGGGGGAGAGGCATTTGAAGCACATGCCTGGGTGGAAAGAAAGGGAGAAATTATCCTGGGGGAAGTCCGGGAAACCCGGTTCACCCCCATATGGGTATGGGAATAAGGCTGATCTGATAAACACAAAGGGTGAAGACCCGCATATAAATTTCGTGATATGATGAAATACGGTAAAGCATGGGGTACTGCACTGCTGGCCGGCTGGCTGGTTTCCTGTGACGGGCCTGTGCCGGAAACGGCGGCCGACTATTTTCCGGTGAAAAGCGGCCTTGCATGGGAGTATGAGGTGAACGAGACCCGTTATAATGTGACAGAGGCACCCCGGGAAAGTACCTGGTATTTAAGGGAGGTGATCGGGGAGCCCGTCGGGGAGATCAACGGCTTTGCCATTCACAAACTGGAACGTTACCGGAAAGACCGGCCCGGAGATTCCTGGAAGATCGATTCCGTATGGACCTTGTACCGGCAGCCCGATAAGATTGTGAAAGTAGAAAATAATACCCCTTTCATCAAGCTCCTTCTTCCTTCTGCTGACGGCCTTTCGTGGAACGGAAATGCATTGAATACACTGAACGAACAAACCTACCGGTTGAAAACTTCTGCTGACGGACTGGCGGAGGTGGTGCAGATGGCGGATTCCAGCCTGGTGCACCTGAATAAAAGCATAGAACGGTACGAAGCCGGTAAAGGACTGGTTTATAAGGAGCTCAGGATTTACAATTATTGCCAGAGTACCCCTGACTGTATCGGCAAAAATATCATTACTTCCGGCCGTAACCTGGTGTACAAAATTATAAAGTAAGCCGCGGCTAAAACACCCCGCTTACCCATTCACTGATTACATCCGGTTTCAGAAACAGGTAAAGAAGGGTAAAGCTAAAGTAAGAAAGGGCAAGGGTGATCAGCAGATCATAGGAAAAGCCGCTGTTTTTCTCTGCGGGATCCCGGATGATCATCATATAAGCAGGCCGCAGGTAATAGTACAGGGCAATAGCCGCGTTAAACAGACCGAACACCAGCAGGCCGTATAAAAGGTAGCCGGATGAAACCGAAGCGGCATCGGCCAGTGAGCTGAAAACCACCAGTTTCGCCAGAAAACCTATGGTAGGCGGAAGTCCCACCAGCGAGATCAGTATCACCAGGGCATTAAGGGCCAGCAGCGGGTATTTCTTTCCTAAGCCGGCCATAGACGGGATGTCAAGCGTACGGGCTTTTTTTGCGATAAAATCAGCCAGGAAAAAAGAACCCATGGTGATGGGCAAATAGGCCACAAGATAGAACAGCGTTCCGTAAACATCGCTGTTATTTCCCGTGATCAGCCCGGTAAGAATAAACCCGGAGTGGGCAATGCCTGAATAGCCCAGCAGCCTTTTGAAATCATTCTGCCAGAGAGCCGCAAAATTGCCCACCACCAGCGAGAGAGCAATAACCAGCGCCAGCAGATAGTTCAGATCCGTGAAATCTGCCGCCACCATCCGGGAGATGAAGATAAACCCGGCAGCTTTGGGGGCAAAAGATAAAAAGGAAATCACCGGGGTGGTGGTGCTTTCGTAGACATCGGGTACCCAATGATGAAAGGGTGCTGCAGCTATTTTAAAAAAGAATCCTCCCAGCACCATGAACGAAATAACCTGTACCGGCCCGTCGGGGTTAAGAGCTACATTTTTGGCAAATTCGGCACTGCTGAAATCCAGGCTGTGGGTTAAGCCGTAGAAGAGGGAAATCCCGAACAGCATGATGGCGGAAGCCGTAGCACCGAAGATGAGGTATTTGATGCCCGCCTCAAAATTCTTTTTCATTTTCCCCGAAGCCACCAGCACATAGGAGGCCAGTGATATCAGCTCCAGGGAAACGTAGGCGGTCAGGAAGTGGGTGGTCATGCTCAGGAAGCTGATACCGAACAGAACAAAAAGTGTAAGCACATAAACTTCACCGGGAAACGCATAGGAAAAAAGCCGGGCGTGTACCATGAAGATGATTGCGGCAACGCCCGCCAGCTGCTTGATCAGCAGGGCCTTCTTGTCCAGATGCAGTAATCCCTGGTAAAACGAGGTGCCCTCCACCGTCACCTGCGATGCGGATATAATCAGCCCGTAAACATAAAGGATAACGGTAAGCGCAAAAAGATAAAACGGCAGTTTGTTGTTCCCTTCTTTGGTGAAGGACAATGCCAGGCAGGTGGCCAGAATTCCCAGGAAGAGGATCCATTCCGGCAATATGCGGGTAGAGCTTTGAAATATTTCTTCTAGAACATTCATTTCAGGATTTCTGTCAGGCTGGAATTAATGTAGCGGATGATCAGGTTAGGCCACACGCCGGTTAAAATGGTCAGTACGGCCAGTGAGCCCAGCATGAATATTTCGGTCTTGGTCAGGTCTTTCAACAGGGTCCGGTATTCTTCGCGCGTATTAAATTCACCAAAAAACATCCGCTGAAAGGTAAGGAGAAAATAGATGGCTGACAGTACGATTCCTATAATTCCGAAAGCAGGAATAAGCTTGGGAAGGTGATCGGACTGAAAGGCGCCGTGAAGGGTCAGGAATTCACCGATGAAGCCTGAAAGCGAAGGCAGCCCGAGTGACCCGAAGAAAGCGATAGCTACCAGCAGGGTATAAACAGGCATCTTTTTGGCCAGTCCCTGGAAAGCAGAAATGTTCCTGTCGTGCGTTCTTTCATAAATAACGCCTGCAATCAGGAACAGCATAGACGACAGGATACCGTGGCTGAACATCTGGAAAACCGCACCGTTGAAGCCGATGCTGTTGAAGGCAGCAATGCCGATAAATACAAAGCCCATGTGAGATACGGAAGAATAGGCGATCATCTTTTTCAGATCGGTCTGGTTCAGGGCGTTTAAAGCCCCGTAAATGACAGACACCAGGCCAAGCGCACCGATGAGCACGGCATATTTTTCTGTGGCATCCGGAAGGATTTCATAAGCTACCCGCAGAATCCCGTAGCCCCCTATCTTCAACAGGATGCCGGCCAGGATCACGGATACCGGGGTTGGGGCTTCCACATGGGCATCAGGCAGCCAGGTATGGAAGGGAACCACCGGCATTTTGATGCCGAAGCCTATCAGCAGCAGCAGGAACATAAATTCACGTGCCGGCAGCCCGAAGATCAATACCGGGTTTTCTATGCTCAGGATAGATGAGCTGATCAGGTTATTCGTGTCTTTCAGTGTTCTGAAGTCGAAGCTATAGACCAGCCGGGCATATTCGCTGGTAAAGAATTCATCCTGGTTGGAAATCACCATGCAGATCATTACTACCAGGATCAGTACGGACCCCGAAAAGGTATAAATAAAGAACTTCAGCGAAGCATAGGCCCGGTTTTCCCCACCCCATATCCCGATCAGGAAGTACATGGGCAGCAGCATGAATTCGAAGAAAACAAAGAAAAGGAAAAAGTCTACTGCCAGGAAACAGCCCAGAACCGACGCCGTCAGCAGCAGGAACAGGCTGAAGTAGGTTTTTTCACGGTAGCTGATCCGGAAAGAGGATACCGCCGCTATCAGGAAGACCAGGCTGCTCAGCGCCACCATCGATATCGACAGCCCGTCCACGCCCAGGATATAATCAATAGACAGTATGGACTTTGACCCCAGGGAAAGCCTGAACCATTCGGAATGCTCAATAAACTGATAATCAGGATTTTCCCGGTCAAACAATCCCAGGATGGTCATCACATTGATCAGGAGAAGAATCTGGGTGATCAGGCAGATCCATTTATAGAAAGTCTTATACGCCCGGGGAAGGATAAGGATCAGCAGAGATCCCAGCAGGGGCAAAAGAATTAAAGAACTGAGTATTCCTGATTCCATATTTACAGTATAATTAGAATGAATACCAGGGCGGTCAGGGCCACAATCAATCCCAGCAGGTAGAGCTGAATGTTCCCTTTACCCCATTTTCTTATTTGGTTTCCAAGCGACTTGATCATCGCAAAAAAGCCCATAACGGAAGCATCAACGATTTCTTTTTCCAGCTTCCCGGCTATTTTGGCAAAAAACAATGAGCTTTTACCCGCTTTCACCACGGCAGCGTCTATCCAGGCGGTCTCTATATGGCTGACCGGCTTCAGAATATTCCTTTCTCCCGTGAAAATCTTCCGGAACAGGCGCTCATACAGGTCATCCATATAAAACTGGCGCTGTGCCAGCCGGGCGAAGCGCCCCCGGGGACCGGGCTCTTTAAAATAATACCGCCGGATCTCATCGAGCGTACTGTTATAACTGATCAGCAGACCGGCCAGGAAGATGAAGCCCACCAGCCAGGGGAGCCAGTCATACATTTCCTTTATTCCTCCGAATTCATTGAAAAACCATACGTCTTCAGGGTGGAGGGGATGGGAAGAGTAAAAAAACCATAAGGAGCTGAAAGCCAGGGCCAGGGTTACCGTATCATAAATGCCCAGGTTCCGGATAAACTGGATGACGCGGTCTTCCCCGGAAGAACCTTTATTGTCAGCGGTAAGCAGATCTTTAAACGTTTTCAGCGCGCCGTCTACCGTCTTTTTGGTGGTATCGAGGATGATTTCCACGGGGCTGTCTTCCCGCTGGAAGAACACCATTACCACCATACGTACCACATAGCAGGTAGTCAGGAAAGAGGTAATGGTCAGCAGAACCGGAACCAGCAGCCTGTAACCGGCAGATTCAAGCCCGTAAACCCAGGCGGCATTCAGAATAGACTCTTTGGAAAGATATCCGCCTGAGAGCGGCAGGCCGATCAGCGCCCCTGAACAGAGAAGGAAAGCAGCAAATACGGCCGGCATTTTCCGGACAAGATCGCCCATTTTCCGCATATCCTGCTCATGGTGCAGGTAAGAGATGACTGCTCCGGCGCAAAGGAATAAGCCGGCTTTAAAGAATGCGTGCGTGGTCAGGTGAAAAAGGGAAGCAGCGGTTTCGCCCATTCCCATGCCGGTGACCATAAACCCCAGCTGGGAAACGGTGGAAAAGGCCAGAACTTTCTTGATGTCGTTTTGATAAAGGGCCGATAAGCCGGCCATCACGCTGGTTAATGCCCCTGTAAGACTGATAAAAAAACCGGCGTCAGGCGTAATGAGCGGAGCCACCCGGCCCAGCAGGAATATCCCGGCCACCACCATGGTAGCAGCATGAATAAGGGCCGAAGCCGGTGTAGGGCCTTCCATGGCATCCGGCAGCCAGACCTGCAGGGGCAGCTGGGCTGATTTTGCCATCACCCCTCCGAAAAGCAGTACTATGGCCAGGGTTTGCAGCTGGCCGGCATCGAGGTAGATATAGTTACGTTCAATCAGCGGCAAATGGGCGAAATCGTCAAAGCGGAAAGTGCCGTAGAGGTAAAAAAGCAGGAAAATGCCGGCGAGGAAAAAGGCGTCACCGATGCGGTTCAGTAAAAATGCTTTGATGGCGGCGGCGTTGGCGGTTTTCCGGGTGTACCAGAAACCGATCAGCAGGTAGGAGCAGAACCCCACCAGCTCCCAGAAGAAATACAGCTGGAGGAGGTTTCCGGCCAGCACCAGGCCCAGCATGGAAAAAACAAAGAGGTTCAGGTAGGCAAAGAAACGGTTAACCCCGGGATCATCGCCCATGTATTTGAAGGAGAAAAGGTTCACAAAACAGGCAATGATCTGTACCAGGAACAGCATAAACCGGGTTTGGGCATTGATCAGCAGGGTGAAGTGAACCGGTTGTTCGCTGATGGGGATCCAGTCGTAAGACAGAATAACGGTGCCGGGGGTATTTACCAGCAGGCTCGACGTCACGATAACCCCCAGGATACTGATCACCAGGGATATGCCGCCCGTTGTTTTGACAAACACCGTATTGTTGAGACTTAAAAGAAATATAAATCCCAGCAGATAGATCTGTAAATTAAAAAATACGAGTGACTCCGGGTTCATCCCTGTGGTTTTCTGAAGGCAAATCTAGTTATATTAAATTTAAATAACATCACTTTTGTCCCGGCAATCGTGGCTAAAACCTTTTCAGTGCCAGCCCGGAAACCGTATGGCCTATGGCCAGTGAGGAAGTGGCGGCAGGAGAAGGGGCATTGCATATATTGATGGCCTGCGGATTTTCAAGAATGGCAAAATCATCCAGGAGGCCACCCGCATAATCACAGGCCTGGGCGCGTACACCGGCTCCCCCCGGCACCAGGTCTTCTTTCCGGAGCTCGGGAATGAGCGCCTGCAGGGCCGTGGTGAAGGCTGATTTGGAAAATGACCGGTAATATTCACCCAGGCCGGTTTTCCAGTAACGGGCGGCTACTTTTCGGAAACCCGGCCAGGCAAGGGTATCTTTCAGCTCTCCGAAGTTGAAATCGGTCTTACGGTAGCCTTCTCTTCTGAATGCCAGCACGGCGTTCGGACCGGCTTCAATGCCACCACCGATCATCCGTGTGAAATGAACCCCCAGGAAAGGGAAGTTTGGGTCAGGCACCGGGTAGAT
>JBEBRR010000093.1:0-13048 GCA_040394735.1 Leadbetterella byssophila | reverse complement strand
CGCAGGGATTCGAACCCTGGTCCGAACACGGCTATTGTCAAGCCTTCTACATGTTTAGCCGGTCTTAATTTTCGAGGTCAGAAAGCCGTCCGGCGTACCTGGTCTGACCCTTATCTCCTCAGATACTGTTCAGAAATCAGGAGTCCGTATCTGAACGCCTCTGCAGGATTGACACTCCTGAATCCCCTGCGGCAGAGGTTGGCCGGGGAGGAATGTGGCTTATGCGTAATTTACTCCGAAATTAGGCAGCCATGGCATACGAAGTATTGCCAGTTATTGTTCGGTAGATTTTTTAAATGGAGACCTTCCACCAACTCCATACATGCTTATACTTGCAATGGCGTCATGCCGTCAAAACCGGTCGGCCCCATTACTGATAATATAAACCACCAATTCTTCCGGATAGTTCCACTAAAGTGTTTTCATATGATTTACCAGAATATAAGCCACTTTTCCCCTGCTGAAACGCACATGTACATAGTTGGTATGCTTCTCATCTACCCTGTAGCCGAAGTACCACTCCGGAGTTTCTTCCATAGATGGATCGAACGCTTCCCGGAGGGTCTTTACTCCCAGCATCGTATGCTCAAACCGGAGCTTATACCGGCTGTTGCTCTGCAGCGATTTTAGTTTCTCCGCAGTAAGCTCGCTGCTTTCTCCTTCACGTACCGCCTCTGAGGCATTTATATTTTCAGGCCATTGTCCCAGCCGCCTCCCGCTGTTCAGGTATATGCTCTTCAGCTTCCTGTTTTCAAACCAAAGCTGCACTCCGTTACCTGAGCCTGCCTTTTCATCAAAAGTCATATAAGAATATAGCGGAAGCCTCTCTTTCAATGTACTGAAATCAGTTACAAAGTTCGATACAAGATTCAGATAGCTTACATCCAGGCTGTCATAGAGAATCTGTGCGCCGGGATAAGCGGCAGAGGCCGTTTGTCCGATGGTGATGCCGTAGTGCCTCCCGGAGGTCAGACTGTCTTTTTGTAATAAAATCGTCTCCGGTGGCTCTACAATAGGTTTTATATCTTTATCTTCGGCGTCGAGGCAGGAATAAAATACTAGCGGAAAAGCGGATAGAACAAATGTCTTTAGTTTTTTCATAAAAGAATTGAAATGATATATGCTGTAAAGACCTTCCGGCGGCCCAAAAGGTTGTAATACCCCCAAAAAAGAAGCTGCCTGAAAGTTATTTTTCAGGCAGCTTTCCGTTCATTTCAATACGCTTATTTCCCGAACAGCTTGTTATAGGCCTGCTCATATTTATCGCCCCTGATCCATTCCGGTGCCTTGGCCCGGTTGGCAATCAGGCGCGCAGCATAGGTATATGACTGCGCATATTTGAGTAAATAGGCATGATCAATATTTTCCGGGTTGTCAGCCGCCTGATGATAATACTTATTGATCTCGGCATCAAAAGCATTGAAACCCGGTGAATAGGTGGGAGCCGGAATTCCCTTGGCGGCCAGGCTCACGTTATCCGAGCGGTCAAACAGGTTTTGCTCCGGAGCGGGGTCATCATGGGCCGTAAGTCCGAAAGCGCCTGTAGCCGTCTTAAATTCTTCCTTAACACCCGTACGGTCCAATCCTATGATAGTGATCCGGCTCATATCATTGTATCCGGCCCCGTCACAATTCATATTGAACACGGTTTTGTTCAGGGGAATCAATGGATGCTCTGCATAGTAACGACTACCCAGAAGCCCCATTTCTTCTGCGGTATAGGAAATAAACAGGACAGACCTTTTCGGTTTTACCCTGGTAAAGGCTTCAGCAGCAGTTAAAACAGCTACGGTTCCGAATGCATTATCGCGGGCTCCGTTAAATATGGTGTCACCTGCCGATACATTTCCGGCTCCTGCACCATGACCTACGTGATCATAATGCGCCGACAGGATCAGGTATTCTTCTTTCAGTTTCGGATCTGACCCTTCCAGGATACCCGCCACATTATAGGTAAGCATTTCGCGGGTCTCACGCGCCCCGATTTCCAGGTTAACCTTACTGATTTTACTGGCTACCAATATTTTGGCTGACGTAGAGCTGATCCACAGGTGGGTGATCTCTTCTCCGTCAGATCCGGCTGTTTTCATTTTTGTAGAAGGCCGTCCGAAATAACGGGTCACCATGTTCCACGGACGGGGAGAGTTAAATATCTCGATAATAGCGATAGCCCCCTTTTCTTTGGCCAGTTTCTGCTTATCTTCAATAGACGCAAACAGTTGATTCGGGGCTTCGGCATCCGGAACACCCACGCTGGTAATAATGACCTTCCCTTTTACGTCTACGCCTTTGTAATCATCGTATCCTTTATCCTTATCTACCCAGGCATAAGGTAAATGAACGGTTTCATACTCTCCCTTGAGGCTGTTTCCCTGCATCAGTACAAAGTCAGTGCCTATTTTAGCGCTTCCTTCAGTGGTGGTAATCGTACCTTCCTGCGGAGGAATAACGGTTTCCAGGGGTACTCTCTGGAAATAACTGTCGCCATTGGCCGGTTTGAGGCCCAGTGCCCTGAACTGCTCGGCAATATACCGGCCGGCCATCAGGTTACCCGGCTGTCCCGGTTTTCTTCCCAGCATTTCATCTGCTGCCAGAATATTCATGTGTTTAGAGGTCTGACTTTGCGGAATACTGTATTCCGGAAGATCCTGCACCTTTTGTGCAAAAGCGCATCCGGTCAGGATCAGCCCCAGACTAAAAGCAGTAAAAGCCTTTTTATTCATTCTTTTTGTTTTAGGTTAATGTATCAAAATTAAAGAAAATGTTGCTGAAAAAGATAAGATCACCATTAATTTTGCTGTGTATATTATAAGCCTGAAGGGATTAAAACGATCAGATCTAATAGTGGAAACAGCAATCCGCAAAGCCGTACTCGCCGATTCTCCTGAAATAGCCTCCCTGCTCTTACTGGCTATGGAAGACATTGTATATGAATTTCTGGGCACCAGAGATAAAAAGGCCGCTTTTGATTTTATGCACCACATGGTAAGTACCCGAAACAACCAGTATTCTTACCAGAATGTATACATTATTTGTTCCGAAGGTAAAATAGTGGGTGCCGTTAATGTTTATGACGGTGCCCGCTTGGCGGAACTGCGCAGGCCCGTCGCGGAATATGTGGCTGCTCAAACCGCCCTGCCCTTTGAACCGGAAGATGAAACACAGGCCGGTGAGCATTATATTGATTCTATCGGGGTGCATCCCGGGTGGCAGGGAAAGGGAATAGGCGGTAAACTGCTTCATTATCTCATTTCAGAATACACAGAAAAACAGGGGGTAACCCTGGGCTTACTGGTAGAAAAGGCGAACCCTGCGGCAAAACGTCTCTATGAAAAGGCGGGCTTCAGGAAAACCGGCGAGAAAACACTGGTGGGAAAAGAAATGGAGCATCTCCAGATTAGCTAAACTATTTCTTATCCTACATCAATGCCTACGCCGTCTGCCGAAAGTACCTTTGTGCCATAAAAATCCGATAATTATGGCAAATACCATTTTTCACAAAGCAGATTCCCGTGGAAATGCGAACCACGGATGGCTGCACAGCAGGCATACATTCAGCTTTGCCGGCTATCATCACCCTGAAAGAGTACACTTCGGTGCCTTAAGAGTATTAAATGACGATTTTGTGGCTCCGGGAAGGGGTTTCGGTACCCATCCTCATAACAATATGGAGATCATCTCTATTCCGTTGGAAGGCGACCTTGAGCATAAAGACAGTATGGGAAATACTACGGTGATCCGGAACGGCGACGTACAGATCATGAGCGCAGGAACCGGTGTGAGTCACAGCGAATACAATAAAAACAAAGACAAACCGGTTAAATTTCTTCAGATATGGGTGTTTCCGAAGCAGCAGAACGTTACTCCGCGGTACGACCAGATCACATTGAATAAAGCCGATCGGAAAAATACCTTCCAGCAGATCATTTCACCTGACGCCGGTGACCAGGGGATGTGGATGCACCAGGATGCATGGTTTCACCTTGCCGATTTTGACCAGGGAACCGAACAGCGCTACTATTTCAAAGCAAAAGGGAACGGCCTCTATATCTTCAACTTAAAAGGAGATATTACCGTAGACGGACAGGAAATGGGGAGTCGCGACGGCCTTGGAATATGGGATACCGGCTCCGTAGATATTTCTGCAGCCACTGATGCAGAATTTTTGCTGATGGAAGTTCCGATGCAGCTGTAAGATCTAAAGGCCGTTGCTTTCTCTTCCGGCAATGGCCTTCTTTATCAAAACTACCTGTCCCAAGTGGTAATAGGCATGCTCTGTCATGGCTTCAATATTTCTGCGGTAGGTTCCGTAACGTTCATCCACAAATATGCTGTTGAGCTTTTCAGGGCTCATTCCCTCCACATAACCGGCAAATTTTTCGGCATCTTTCCAGAAAGCCGAAAGCATGCTCTCCCATTCCTCCTGCGAGCGGCACGGCTCAAAATCAAAACTGAACCTGTCTCTGATATCCAGTTCACCCCCTTCAAAAACCTTTAAAATTCCGGAAATATAATACCGGACATGAAACGTGATCGCTTCCATGGTATTGAAAGAAAGCACTTTATAACCGGCCGTCTGCCAGTCCACATCCATGAGCTGCTCCCGATAATTCGTGCCTGCTATCCATTTTCCATTCAGGATAACCTCCCTGAACCGCTGAGCCAGTTGGACTGAATTTTCCATTATTTTTTTAACAGTTTTTCCCGGATCCCCTGGAAGGTTTCTTCATACGATGCTCCAACAGGAATCTCCGTCCGGCTGACCCAGACGGCTGTCCGGGAGACTTTATCGATCTTGTCTGTAGCGACGATATAGGAACGGTGCAGCCTTACAAATTTTTCCGGAGGTAACTGCTGCATTGCTTCCTGTATGGTTTGCCGGCAAAGCAATTTGCGGTCTTTCAGGTGATATTCCATGTAATTGCCCTGAGAAATGATAAACCGGATATCTTCAAAAAAAATCTTTTCTTCCTCCGGACCGGTTTTGAGAAAGGTACTTCCTGTTTCATGCGTTTCGGGTTCCAGCACCTCCAGGGCTTTATTGCACGCTTTGGAGAAACGGGCCAGTGAAAAAGGCTTCATCAGGTAATCCACTGCATCCACCTCAAATGCATTGACCGCATACTCGGAATAAGCCGTGGTAAAGATCACTTTTGGTTTCTTGGACAAAGTGCCGAGAAACTCAAAGCCTGAAATATCTGGCATCTTGATGTCAAGAAACAGCAGATCCACCTTATTCTGCTGCAAGTAAGGTATGGCCTTGAAAGCATCGGTAAAAGTAGCTTTTACAGTTAAAAAAGGCACTTTTTCAGCCAGCATGGTGACTACTTCCAGGGCTTTAGGCTCATCATCTATGGCAATTGCTTCAATATGCATTCAGTACTTCAGGGTTAATGAAACAAAAAAATCCTGCCCACTTTGCTCTATAACCAGCCGGTGACGCTGGGGATAAAGTAAATTTAAGCGCCGGCTTACATTTTCCAGGCCTATTCCGTTATTAAATTTTTCCGGATCGGTTTCCCGGGTGGCCTGCAGGCTGTTATGTACCTTAAAAAACAGGTTTTCCTTATCATAACTAAGAGTAATGTGAATCCAGGAAGGATTAACCAGTGATATCCCATGTTTAAACGCGTTTTCCACGAAAGGGTTCAAAAGCATCGGAGCTATCCGTATATCATTATCAGGCTGCTGAAGATGCACGGTAATCCGGATATCCTGTGTTTCGTCAATCCGCATCCGCTGAATATGGATATAGTTTTCCAGCTGTTCCACCTCCTTTAGAATAGAAATCTGGTCATGGTTATTCTCGTTCAGCATAAACCGCATCATATCTCCCAGCTTCTGGATGCCGGAAGCCGTGGTTTCAGCTTTCTCCTTCAGCGCTACCGAGTAGAGCGTATTCAGCGCATTAAAAAGAAAATGCGGATTAACCTGCGCTTTCAGCTGATCCAGCTCTGCCGACTTGACGTTGACCTGGGTCTGAAACTTATTCTTCTGCCAGTAGAACAGGTACCTTAGCGCTCCCGCCGCCAAAGCTGTCCCCCCTGTCAAAAGTCCTGAAAGACTGCTTTCCGGGAGGTTGGTTTTCAGCCGGAATATTACAGATTCATGCGGGTAACGAAAGCCTGTATTCAACACCTCTATCAGTAAGGCGGAAAAGAAGCAAAGGGCGATTACTACAAAAACTCCCGATCCGACCCCCTTTTTCCCATAGCCCCGCCGGAGGTTTTTGTAAAAATAATCCTGACTGAAGATGACTGCTACAGCCAGGAGCAGAACATAGAAAAAGTCCTGCAGAGCGCGCATATCATATCCTGCGTATCCCAAAACCCCCATTAATACAAGGAAAACCAGTGAACAAAATGCAAAGAGGAAATTAATAATAAGGTTAAACATCGGTCCTTCCCGTCTCAGTCTCCTGCAAAGGGCATAAAAACCCAGAGAACAGACTTCCAGGAAAAATATGATCCACAGATAAACAATTCCGTTAGCCAGCAGACTGATCTTTCGCGTACGCTTAAAAAAATGAAAACTGTCAGGGAAATGCTCATGATATCCGGCAAGCTGCCAATACTCCCTTAAATGCTGGTGAATATAATACCCGGTAAAGATCAGGGTAATGGTAAAAAAAAGGTAGGAAACTCCGGTGGAATGAAGGGGCTTTTGCCGTAACAAAGGGAAGGCATAATGATGGAATACAAACCAGGCTGCATAGAGCATTAAAGCCATCAGGGAAACAGGGAACAAGGTGTTCCAAAAGTGGTTGTACTCGTCCTGGTACGTATTGATCAGGGCCGCGGGAATACCGTTATCCACCAGTATGTCAATATCGGTGTTAAAACGCTTCGTCAATGATAACAGGTAATTCCGCGTAAACAGCAGAACTCCTCCCAGAATTACCCAGTTTTCCCAGAATCGCAGTTTCTTTTCTTCCATCGGTCGTTTATTCCTCGGGCAATATTACAGCGAGGGAACAGATTTTTCACCGGATTGTTATAAAATCCGGTGAAAATGGGATGAAACTCACATGCAGCTGAGGCCGGATTCCGGAAACAAAACAGGAAACTTTCAGACGTGTTCCATATCGCATTCTGTTAAGACTATCCCCCGGAATTACCGTATATACCTGAAATCCGTACCCGCCTGAAGGTTTGTCAGAAATTCATAATACAGGCTGATGCATGCCTCGATATCATCTTTGTGGCACATCTCTACCGTGGTATGCATATATTTCTGCGGCAAAGAGATCAGGGCAGAGGCTACCCCCTCGGCAGAATAAGCAAATGAGTCCGTGTCCGTACCGGTTGAACGGCTCACCGCAGCCAGCTGGTAAGGAATTTTCTTCTCTTCCGCCAGGTCAATGATCTGGTGAAGAAGATTATTCTGAACGGCAGGCCCGTAGGAGAGGGTAGGGCCTTTTCCACAGGCAATGTCCCCGTCTTTTTTCTTATCATACATCGGGCTCTGGGTATCATGCGTTACATCCACACAGACCGCCACATCAGGTTTTAAGCGACGGGAAATCATTTCAGAGCCCCGCAGGCCGATCTCTTCCTGAACTGCATTTACCACATACAGTGTAAACGGAAGTTTCACCTGGTTATCATGGAGTCTCCGGGCTACTTCAGCAATAATGTAGCCGCCCATACGGTTATCCAGTGCCCGGCCTACATAGTACTTTCCGTTTAATTCTGTCAGACCGTCTTCAAACGTCGCCACCGTTCCTACGGTAATCCCCATTTCCAGCACTTCCGCTTTTGAAGAGGCGCCCACATCAATAAAAATATTTTTCAGGGAAGGGGTCTCCTCTTTTCCTGCTTCACGAACGTGGATGGCCGGCCATCCGAAAATTCCTTTTACAATACCGTTCTTACGGGTGTGCAGATTCACACGCATGGAAGGAGCAATCTGGTGGTCGGATCCCCCGTTCCTCCTCACATAAATATAGCCGCTGTCTGTGATATAGTTCACAAACCAGGAGATTTCATCCGAGTGGGCTTCAATGGCCACCTTATAGTCCTGTCCGGGGTTGATCACTCCCACAGCAGTGCCGTAAACATCTATAATGTGCTCATCAATATAAGGTTTAAGGTAATCCAGCCATATCTGCTGTCCGGCAGATTCGAAGCCGGTAGGCGAGGCGTTATTCAGATATTGGTATAAAAAATCGATATTTTTTGACATATATACTATTGTTTTTCGCAGTGAAAGGGCCTGAACTTTCTACCCGGAGACCGGAACTATTTTCCCGTTCTCCAGCCGGAAAGCATATTCTTTATTGACCGAAGGACAGCAACAGGGATCACCTTCGGCATATTCACGCCCTGTAAAATAAATTATACCTCTCCTGATTTCCCTGATCTCTAGAATAGGGCCTTCACATCTTCCTCCTCCGTAAATTTCACCCACCTCTTCCAGCTTTCCTCCGTTTTGCAGCAGGATCTTAAAATAAACAAGGGTATTGTTCTCCAGGTGGGGAGTAAATGAATACTGCACCACGGCATCATCTGTACCGTCGGCATTGAGGTCGCCCGTACGGATGGTATTCTTTTCAATGCTGAAAGCACCGAAAAGCTCTTTTCCCGTCGTAAATTCTTCAGTTTTAGGTAAGACGAAATAGATATAGGTACTGTCGGTCTCAGCCATCGACACACTGTCAGATCCTCCTATTCTTCCCCGGAAAATCTCCTTTACCTCTTCAAGAGGATCCAGGGAGAGGGCAGTCTGTTGATCAGAGTTTCCGCCAGAACCACAGCCTGACATCAGAAAAGCTAAAAAAGCAAATCCGGAACGGACAATCAGCTTCATTCAAAGGTTTGGTTATCTAAGATTCAAAGTTGGCTGTTTTTTCCCTTTTCTCAAAGCTAATTCTTTTTTTCAAAGCCCAGGCTGGCGGAATTAACACAATACCGGAGGCCGGTAGGCTTGGGACCGTCGTCAAAAACATGCCCCAGGTGAGCACCGCATTTTTTACAGACGATCTCCTCTCGGATCATACCGTGTGATGTATCCAGGTTTATTTTGATCTTGCTTTTATCCATTGCATCATAAAAGCTGGGCCAGCCGCAGCCGGCATCAAACTTAGTTTCTGACGTGAACAACTCTTCGCCGCAGCCAATGCATTTATAGGTGCCTTTTTCCTTATGATCCCAGAACTCGCCCGTAAAAGGCCGCTCGGTGCCTTTTTCACGAACCACATAATATTGCATAGGCGTCAGCTGCTTCCGCCATTCCGCCTCGGTTTTTACCACTTCCGGTGCCGCTTCTTTTTTTGTCAGCTTCGATGTTTCTTCTTTTTGTGCCATAGTGGTACAGGACAGGTTCAATAAAACGATTAAAATAATATACTTCATGAGGTTGAAGATTTCGGCTTCGCCTTTCTTTTTCGAACCCAATGAGTCATATTAGTCACATAAGAATAACTTATATAAAATCAATATGTCTTATATGTCTCATATGGTTCAGACAAACGAAGTGAAGCTATATTCATTTTCTGATTTTTAACTTATATAACGTATTTCCTCCACGAAAAGTGCCTTTGTTTTGAACGTACACCCGCCAGAATTAGTTAACAATATATACCCCTTTAAGGGATTATAGAGTATCTTTGTAACCGGAAATAAGAATATTTTTTAGATATGCTGAATATCAGTAATTTACAGGCAAGAGTAGAAAGTAAGGAAATATTAAAAGGTATAAATCTGGAGGTCAAACCCGGCGAAGTACATGCCATCATGGGACCTAACGGTTCAGGGAAAAGTACCCTGGCGTCAGTGCTCGCAGGACGTGAGACCTTTGAAGTAACCGGCGGGAGTGTGGAATTCAACGGCAAGGACCTGCTGGAACTTGCCCCCGAAGAGCGTGCCGCTGAAGGTATTTTCCTGGCTTTTCAATACCCGATAGAAATACCGGGAGTTACTACCATTAACTTTTTGAAGACAGCGCTGAACCAGATTCGGAAATACCACGGTCAGGATCCGCTGGATGCAGCTCAGTTTCTGAAGCTGATGAAAGAAAAGGCAAAAACGGTTAAAATAGATGATCAGCTTCTGCGCCGTTCGCTTAATGAAGGATTTTCCGGAGGAGAAAAGAAACGCAACGAGATTTTCCAGATGGCCATGCTGGAACCTGCCCTGGCCATATTGGATGAAACAGACTCCGGCCTGGATATCGATGCCCTCCGGATAGTAGCCGACGGTGTCAACCAGCTCCGTTCCAAAGACCGCTCATTCATCGTGGTAACGCACTACCAGCGTCTGCTGGAGTATATTGTTCCGGATTATGTACACGTATTGTACAAAGGACGGATCGTAAAATCCGGTACGAAAGAGCTTGCCCTGGAACTGGAAGAAAAAGGATATGATTGGATAAAAGCAGAGGCAGATTCTGTTTCCGCTTAAGCTTAAAATGTGATTTATGTCTATTCTGACGAAAATAGAAGGGGAATTTGATTCCCTGCTTCATTATTTGAACGGAAAATCAGGCCAGGCGTATAACCGGCTCCGGGAACAGGCTTTTGAGAATTTCAAAAAACTGGGTATTCCCACCGTGAAGAACGAAGATTGGAAGTATTCCAGCCTGAAGGGCCTTGAAAAATACGATTATAAACTTTCTGTCGCCTCATCTGTAAGCCCGGAAGAAGTAAAAAGCCTGCCCTTTGCAGAACTTGAAGGGCTTCAGCTGGTCTTTGTCAACGGGAGTTTTTCAGCCGCACTTTCATCTCCGCTGCTGAATGAAAAGATCAAAGTGTTGGATTTCAGTGAAGCTGAAAAGGAAATGCCTGAGATCCTGAATGAATACTACGGAAAAGGACTGGACATTGAAAGAGAAGGTTTAACCGCGCTGAACATGGCTCTCTCAAGACAGGGAGCTGTAATTCATGTGCCGGCTAACACTACACTTGAAAAGCCGGTGATTATCCGTCATATTCACGCTACTGCGGAAGAGGACGTTAAAAATTCGGTGCATCACCTGGCTGTAATCGGTAAAAATGCCGAACTCAAAATTGTGGAGGTATTCCAGAATATAGGCGGGAATTCATCTTTCACGAATATCGTTACCGAAATCTTTGTAAGTGAAGAGGCCCGGGTGGATTACTATAAGATCCAGGATGAAAATAACTCCAGCTATCATGTAGGCACTACCCAGGTGATTCAGAAAGACCGGTCTTATTTCTATGCCGCCACATTTACCGTTAACGGAGGATTTGTGCGGAATAACCTGAACCTGGTGCTGGACGGTGAATATATTGAAAGCCACATGTATGGACTTTATATTCCGAACGGCAACCAGCATGTGGATAACCATACCCTGGTAGATCACCGGAAGCCCAATTCTGAGAGTAATGAGCTGTATAAAGGCATCCTCGACGACCGCTCTAAAGGAGTGTTTAACGGGAAAATCTTCGTTCGCCAGGATGCGCAGAAAACCAATGCCTATCAGAACTGCAGGAATGTCATCCTTTCGGAATCGGCAGGGATGAACACCAAACCTCAATTGGAAATCTGGGCAGATGACGTAAAATGCTCCCACGGCACCACTACCGGAAAGCTGGATGATGATGCTATATTTTATATGCAGTCACGCGGAATTCCCAAACCGGAAGCCATCAAACTTCAGTTAGCCGCCTTTGCAGAAGACGTGGTTTCGCAGATTAAATGGGATGTGCTGCGGGATGAACTGGATATCCTCATTCTTAAGAAACTACAATCATGAGCTTTGACGTTCAGCAAATAAGAAAGGATTTTCCCATTCTGAATACCCTTGTCTCCGGCAGGAAACTGGTGTACTTTGATAATGCCGCCACTACTCAGAAACCTACTTCAGTAATAGAAGCGCTGAACTCTTACTACGACTCTTACAATGCCAATATCCACCGGGGCATTCATTACCTGGCTGAAAAAGCCACGGCCGCTTTTGAAGAAACCCGCAAAGCAGTAAGGGCATTTCTGAATGCGGGAAGTACGGAAGAGATTATTTTCACCTACGGCACTACCGACGGCATCAACCTGGTGGCCAATACCTTCGGAAGAAAATTTCTGCAAGAAGGAGATGAAATCCTGATTTCCAGCCTCGAGCACCATTCGAACATTGTTCCATGGCAAATGCTGTGCGAGGAAAAAGGCTGTGTGCTTAAAGTGATCCCCGTTGACGATAACGGCGACCTTATCCTGGATGAATTCGACCGCCTTTTATCCGGTAAGACCAAGCTGGTTTCGGTTGTCCATGTTTCCAATGCATTGGGTACCATTAACCCGGTAGAATATATAATCCGGAAAGCTCATGAAGCGGGCGCTAAGGTGTTGGTAGACGGTGCGCAGGCCTGCAGTCATATTCCTGTAGATGTTCAGCAACTGGATGTTGATTTTTATGTTCTTTCCGCGCACAAGCTCTTTGGGCCTACAGGAACAGGAGTCCTCTATGCCAAGAAAGACATTCTTCTGGCCATGCCTCCCTTCAGAGGTGGTGGTGAGATGATTAAGGAAGTCACTTTTGAAAAGACCACCTACGCTGACCTGCCCTATAAGTTTGAGGCCGGCACGCCGAATATTGCTGACGTAGTAGCCTTTAAATATGCATTGGATTACTTCAATGCCCTTGATCCGGAAGGCCTGAGACAGCATGAGCATGAACTGCTGCACTATGCTACGGGACAGCTGGAAGCCATAGAAGGCCTGAAGATAATCGGGAAAGCCCGCCAGAAAATAAGCGTGGTCTCTTTTGTGATGGAAAATATTCACCCGCAGGATGTAGGTATTATTCTCGATCAGCAGGGCATAGCCGTGAGAACCGGGCATCATTGCACCCAGCCTCTCATGCATTGTTTCGGCATTCCCGGAACCGTAAGAGCCTCATTTGCACCTTACAATACAAAGGAAGAAATTGATGCGCTGGTGGCAGGGCTGCTGAAAGTGAAGAAATTCCTGGCCTGAGCCGTTTTACAACCTCCCGTCTACGATCTTCCTGTCCAGACACGCCTTAATATCAAATATCACGGAATTTTCTCTTCTGAGACGTGCCAGGTCAAGAGTGATAAATTCGTTATGGG
>JBEBRR010000092.1:0-13084 GCA_040394735.1 Leadbetterella byssophila | reverse complement strand
AGATTTCGCTAGAATGACAAATTTTATAACCAAACAGACACATAAGACATTGATGAAGGATAACTATCTCTCTATGTCTTATGTGCTCTATATGGTTTAACAAATTAGTCCTTCTTAAATAGTCTGAACTCTAAAGCCACGCGCGTGGTATCCGGTTCGGCATTAACCGCCAGGCCGTGAATCAGGTGGCCTGAGAAAAACAACACTTCACCATAACCTACCTTTGCTCTTTCCAGGTGGCTGCTTCCCCCCCACTCCCTGATCATGCGTACCCGGTACCGGTTTCCTTCCACCACTGCACCGTTATGTGTTCTGAGCACCCGGTTTTCAGGGAGCTTATGGCTTCCCGGGGCAATCGGCAACGAGGAGTTTTCAGTAACCCCTGCAATGGGAATCCAAAGGTTCACAAAGGGAGGAATAAAGTCGGCCTCATCCACCCTTTCATACACATCTTTATGGGGCGGATTGTAATCATTGGAGCCGGGGCGGTTGATCCGGACAATGATGTGCAGCTCTTTGCCGTCTTCCGGGTTAATGTCTGTCAGGCCGAAACCCAGTATTTTTTCAAACTTGGGCAGGATCTCCTTCACCGGGAAATTGAAGTCTTCCGCAAAAAGGTCGCGGGTTTTACCCACTACCTTAAAGTGATCTTCCCTGTTGGTTACCACATCATGGTACCGCTCCAGGCTGAAATCAGCGGGAACGTCCAGGCCCAGCTCATTTTTTATGATTCCGGCCACACTCTGGGTCAGTCCCTGCTTTAAAGAGGCAAACTCTTCTTCGCTTAAAAATTCAACCGAAGTGTGCCCCTCTTCGTACCAGGGCTGTGTATACACAATGTCGGTATCTTCTCTTGAAAGCCTCACCTCTTTTCCGTAGTCAAACGGGGGACAGTCTTTCACCGACACTTCGTATTTTTTATTGCCAATCGTGTAAGACAGTATATCTTCCATATTATTATTTTAATTTTGAATATCCGGCTGCAAAATTACCCCAAAAAATAACGGCATAAAATGATAACGGTCATTTTTTACCGGATACCCAATTGAAATCATAAAATATACATGAAGCAGCTATGAGCCGTTACTTTAATTGTCTGACGCCCATGTTCCACAGAATAAATCCGTAAATATCAGCAGTTTGCTCAATATTTTTCCGGGTATTGCTGGCTCCGTGACCTGAATTGGTATCAATCCGGATCAGCAGGGGGCTGCTGGAGCTGCTTCCCGCTTTTGCCTGAAGCTCGGCGGCATATTTAAACGAATGCGCCGGCACCACACGGTCGTCATGATCTGCAGTGGTAATCAGTGTGGCCGGGTAATTTACTCCTGGTTTTATATTATGAAGCGGAGAGTACCCGTGCAGCACCCTGAACTCTTCGGCATCATCTGACGAACCGTAGTCTGCAATCCAGTTCCAGCCGATGGTAAATTTCTGGAAACGCAGCATATCCATCACTCCTACCTGCGGGATGGCCACCCTGGCCAGATCGGGCCGCTGATTGACCACCGCTCCTACCAGGAGACCGCCATTGGAACCTCCCCTCAGTGCCAGGTGTGCCGGATCACAGTATTTATTGGCAATGAGATATTCCCCCGCCGCAATAAAGTCATCAAACACGTTCTGCTTCTTCAGTTTCATTCCCTGCTCATGCCAGGCTTCCCCGTACTCTGACCCACCCCTCAGGTTAGCCTGGGCATACACGCCGCCCTGTTCCAGGAAAGGAATCAGCAGCGGACTAAAGCCGGGGTTCAGGCTTACATTAAAGCCTCCGTAGCCATAGAGAAGCGTGGGGTTTCCCGAATTCAGCTTAACTCCCTTTTTATAGGTAATGAACATGGGAATACGGGTGCCGTCTTTGGAATTGTAGAAGACCTGCCGCGTTTCAAAATCTTCCGGGTTAAAATCCACTTCAGGCCTGCGGAACAGCTCAGACTGCCCTGTGGCAATATTATAACGGTACGTGGTGGACGGGAATGTGAAGGAGGTAAAAGAGTAAAAAACAGACTTATCTTTTGCTTTTCCACCAAAGCCTCCGGCCGTTCCCACTCCGGGCAGCTTTACTTCACTTAGCAGCTTACCGCTCAGGTCATGCACATATACCCGGGTGGTGACATCTTTCATATAGCTGACAAAGAGCCGGCCTCCGGCCGCATTCACTCCCTGCAAAGGTTCCGGCTTTTCAGGAAGCAGCTCTGCCCATTTTCCGGAAGCCGCATCATAAGTCACCACTTTATCATTGGGAGCCTGATCGTTGGTCCGGATATAGAATTTATTTCCTTCGTTATGAAAAATACTGTAAGAAGAATTTGTAATCTCCGCTACGACGGGCTTAAAGTTTTTCTCTCCCTTCTTCTGATAAAAAACGGCGTTCCCGTCCAGCCCCTTTCCCCGGTCGCTGATGGTCAGGAAAGCATGGTTCTCATCTTCCAGAGTATACACGATATTGAAGCGCTGCGGATGGGCTTTGTCCTCAAATACCAGCCGGTCTCCCGACTGTGCGGTTCCTATAGTGTGGTACCACACCTGGTGGTTTTCATTCACGGCGGCCAGCGCGCTTCCTTCCGGTTTGGGGTAACGGCTGTAATAAAATCCGTTCCCCTGCCAGGCTATGCCTGATACCTTAACCCATTCGAGCTTGTCGTCAAGCGTTTTCAGGGTGCTCATATCCATAACAAAGATGTCCATCCAGTCAGACCCTCCCTTAGAAAGGGCATAGGCCGCAAATTTCCCGTCTTTCGATAAACTGAATTGCTTGAGACCGGTGGTTCCGTCGGCGGAAAGCCCGTTGGGATCCAGCACCACTTCCGCCTTCCCGTTAATCTCTTTCTGGCGGTACAGCACGGCCTGGTTCTGCAGACCGTCATTCTTGTAGAAATAGTACCACCCGCCACTCTCAAAAGGAGCCGAATATTTCGGGTAGTTATACACTTTCTCCAGGCGGTCCTGAAGCTGCTTACGGTAGGGAATCTGTGCGAAATACGCATCGGTTACCTCGTTCTGACGTTTTACCCACTGCCCCGTCTCTTCGGAGCGGTCGTCTTCCAGCCAGCGGTAGGGGTCAGCTACCGTAACTCCGTGATAAATGTCCTGTTGATCTGATTTGCGGGTTTCCGGATACCGGAATTGCGCATGTGCTGAGGCAGATAGTACTAAACCCACGATAACGGCGTTAAATTTTGTATTCATATTTTTTTAAGTAATAGGCTACAAAGCTAAAATAATTTTTTGAAGACCGGTTCAACCTTTGCCTCTGAAAATCATCTAAATTAAAACCTTTTATAACGACGGCCCGTTATTACATTTGTAATGATTACATAAATCTTAAGAAATGCGTACAGTTTTTTTTGCGATATTTCCTTTACTGATGACCTTTTCCGGCTTTGGTCAAACCCAACTCGGACAACAACTGATCAAAAACTGGAAAAAAACGGATATTACGGCCATTGACGGCAGTCCGTATTATGATGAGGAAACCGTTAACCTGGACTTCGACCTTCATTTTGTCTCGACAGACTCCGTTTACCTGTTCAATAACAGCCGGCTGACCCCTTTACGCTACCGGCTGGGTGCTGACAGCATGCTGGTTCTTTCGGGACTGCGGCTGAAAGTTGCCGAGATTTCCGATATCAAAATGGTGCTGGAATCCCTGGAAAGTGAAGGCTTTGATTTCAGGATAACGTATACGCCTAAGAAGCTTTTCGACCTTACCTATACACCTGAAGCCTACCGGGCCAAAAACGGGGAGGTGGTGTTTACGGCGATCCACGGCAAGCTGGAACCCCTGTTTGTGCACAAGACCATGAGTCCCGTGGATTTTATTTTCGAAGAGTTTGGGTTTCCCGAATACCGGAAAGGCGGGTTCGTGGTACGTTTCGTGGTTACCGCCACGGGTGACATTACGGGCGTGCGCGTCATTGCCTCCTCCAACGACCGTTATAACGAAAAGCTGGTGAAGGCCGTGCTGAAAACCCGCGGGATGTGGAAGCCTGCCGAATTTAAAGGCGAAAATGTGGCCACAGAAGTAGAATATGACTATAACCTGGGATATGGTGACCGCACCCTTACTTCACAGGTAGATTCCGCAGCATACAGCAAGATGTATCTCGACTACGGCCTGCAGTTTATTTCTACCGGTGCTTACCGGAATGCCTCCACTTACTTTAAAAAGGCGATTGACTTTAACCCGCTTAATACAGATGCCTACTTCAAGCATGCCGAAGTTTCTTTTGCGCTGCGCAGGAAGGAGGAGGGTTGTGAAAGCCTGTCTTACCTGCTTTTGCTTGAGCAAAAAAAAGCAGAGCCTCTTTATGAGAAGCACTGCAAGTAGGGATCAAACAAGAAAGATATTTGTGGCCTGTCCGCATCCCGACTACACCCGATGCAACAAGAGACGATCGTCTTGTGTCAGTCCGAGTGTAGCCGGGAACCAAATCAACAGATCACTGCCCCAGAAAATATTCTGCTTCTATCTTCCCCCAGACAGGTGAATAGCTGTTCGGCGATTTAAAGGTTTCAAACTTCTTCAATGTACTCTCAAAATAAGGTTTGGCTTTGTCTTTCCCTCCGCCGAACGCCTCAGGAGTGTGAAAGAGGTTAGCTGCCCTGAGGTAGTCCACTCTTGGGTTCTGCGGATCCAGCTTTGCGGCTTCAGCCAGGTGCTGCTCAAACAATGCCCCGTATTTCTGCCAGCGTGTCATCGGATCTACTATCAGGCGGGCTGAGCTGAAATTGGCCTTCAGTACTTCTATTTCCGCATTTTTCGGCGAAAGGGCCTCTGCCTTTTTGATATATTCTTCCGCTTTATCCAGCAAAACATCTTTTTCAGCCGTGTTGGTAGTGGTATATGATTCTTTGATCAGCCCGTAAGCCACCCAGTACTGGGGCAGCCACTCCTTGGCTTCCGCATTGGCCACCCGCTCCATCTTATTGATCTCAGGCATAATTGATTTTTCGTATTCATTCTGAAGTACCCCGGCCAGTTCGGTCATGGCAGCCTCATACTTTTCCTTCTGTGCGTTCACTACCAGCGAGCTGCCCGCCAGGAACATTACTAAAAGCGTTTTTTTCATTATGGTATCTGTTTAAATTGTTTAAAAGTTCAAATCTGCTTCTTTTGAACGCCCGTTCAGCTTTCCGAAAGTCCAGGCTAACCCGAAAAAGACGGTGGTTTTCATAGGCGACTTCACCGCGTACCGCTCAGTGCCGTCAGGCGAATAACGATATCCGAAAATATTATCCCTTCCCAGCAGGTTATCCACCAGGAAATAAAAAACCAGGAAGCTGTTGGAGGTTTGTTTGATCTTGCTTGCCATCACGCTGACCGAGTGAAACGGCTTGGTCAGCTCACTCCCTTTGAAGTCGTCATTCAGCGCATATACCGGTCTTCCCGATGCAAAGGAATATGTCAGACCTATATTGGTGCTGATTTCCGTGAAAAATTTCTTGGTAACCACACTCATGTTATGCTTCGCTGCAAAAGTGGGCGTAAGCTGCTTAGGATAGTTTTTAAACTCCCTTTCGGTGTCCAGGAAAGAATAGGTGATCCAGAGATCCCCGTTTTTAATGAGCTTTTCGTCCCTGAAAAACATGTCGAAGCCCCGGGCATACCCCTTACCGGTATTGCTGGTTTTCCCGGCAGGAAAACGGTAAGGGTTCGGATCAAAGAAGTCGGTCTCTTCTTTCACGAGCCGGTCATATTTTTTATAGAATACTTCCGTCCGGAAGGTACGCTTATTTTTGATCACCTGGTAATTCAGGATCAGGTGATCGGCCTGCTCAAATGTAAGGCCGGGATTCACATAGAGGTATTCTTTTTCAGGGTTCTGATAAAACCTTCCTCCCGCAAACGAAAACTGGGAGAACTGCCCCACCTTGTAGGCTAATGAAAGCCTGGGAGCCAGGTTGCTTTCTCCCAGAATGGAAGTGTATTCATACCGCAGACCCGGCCGTACGGCCAGTTTGGGGGTAAAATACATCTCCGTTTCCGCAAAAAGCGCCGAATAGCTGTCGTCAAAACCGAAATCATACTCATAGTACCGGTTACCTACCGAAATATAATGACTTTCACCACCGAAATTAAGCGAGTTGGCATTGGAGTTACCAAACAGCTTGGTGAAGACCACCCGGGCCTGCGTCCGTTCATCGTTACGGTCGGCGCTGTAATCCTGGATTTCCAGGTTATCCTTATTATTAGAATACGATAAGCCGCTGTTCATGATCCAGGTTTCGTCTTTAAACACATATTTCCAGGAAGCATTGCTGAACATATTCTTATTCCGGTTGGAAAAACGGTAGGATTCTTCCGCCGTATCGTAGGAAGGCAGATTCATGGCAGAGACATTATCTGACCAGGTGCCGTACAGCTTAAAGTGGCTGTTCCGTTTGAGATTCTTATTGATAGTCAGGCTGGTGCCTATGCCCTGGGGCACGGTCTCAAAATCGAAACGGTTCTTTACCAGTGCCAGCAAAGGTGCTATATTCGTGTAATATACTGCTCCGGTGATCCAGCCTTTGTGGGTATGGGAAACGCCGGTTCCCGCCAGGTTCAGGCTGGCTGTGGTAGAGGTATGGGTACCGAGCTGGTCCTGGGTGGACAGCAGCAGCACCGATGAAAGGGCCTGACCGTACTGTGCCGAGTACCCGCCTGTGCTGAAGGCTGTTCCCTTGAACATAAAGGGCTCAAAGCGCCCACGCTGGGGTACATCAGGCGTGCTGCTGAAAAACGGGTTCTGAACAATCATACCGTCAATGACCGTTTTGGTTTCCTGGGCTGAGCCGCCCCGTACAAACAGTCCTTCCTGCTCTCCCACCCGCGTGGATCCGGGCAGCAGTTGCATCACGGAAGTGATATCGCCGTTGCCGCCAGCGGTGGTAACAATATCCAGCGGCTTCAGCATGACCATCCGTTTACTGTCAGACGCTTCAAATACTCCGGCAGACACTACCACGGCATTCAGCTGGTTAATGGTTTCTTTCAGCTCCAGGTTTACAGTCAGGTTTTCACTACCCAGGGTAATCTCTTTAATAAGCGTATGATAGCCTATCATGGAAACCTGGAGCCTGAAACCACCTTTTTCATCCGTTTCAAAGGTATAGGTGCCGTCTTCAGCCGTGGTGGCGCCGTCATAGGTATCCAGGAGCGATACATTGGCAAACGCCAGCCCTTCTCCTTTGGCACCGGTTATTTTTCCCCGGATCTTTATCTGGGCCTGGGTTAAAAAAGGAAGAAGTAACAGTAGTAATAGCTTTTTCATTTTTCAGGTGTTTTGCTTGGGAGGAAGCTTTTCTTTTCGTGCTTTTGCATTTTAGTTTCCCGGACGGGCCGTTTCTTTTTCCAAAAACGGTCTTACCCATTTACCCAAAGGCACCTTTACAAAAAGCTTCTCTGCTTCAAAACTACCGGCATGTTTTCTTTCTCCGAATGAGTTTTCGATAAGCCATTTATAATTACCGATAAACGGTATTTTTAACCGATAAAATATGAGGGCTTTTTAAGGAAGCTTCACGGTATTTCACTATTTTTTCTTACTTTTACCTCTCTTAAAACCTGACCTGTTATTGTAAAGCAATAAATATGAGCCAAAAAAACCTGTTGATTTCTCTTTTTGCCACATTTACTCTGGCAGCTGTTGTATCCCTTCTGAATTTCTATCACCTGATGACGGTCAGCCCTGTACTATTAAAAGTGGTATGGTGGTTATTTACAGCCTCAGCTATCGTTTATGCCTTTAAAAAACGATCTCTAACCACCTGGATACTGGTTTCCATGGTCATCGGGATTCAGATCGGCTTTGAATTCAAAGAACTGGCTCTTAATCTGCAGGTGCTGAGTAAAGTATTTCTTAAACTGATCAAAACCATTATCGGGCCGATTCTCTTTTCTACCCTGGTGGTGGGAATTGCCGGGCATTCCAATATGAAGCAGTTAGGCCGGATGGGCTGGAAATCACTGGTTTATTTTGAGGTAGTAACTACTGTTGCCCTGATCATCGGGCTGGTTGCCATTAATGTAACCAAAGCAGGTAAGAATATTGATGTTCCCCACACCCTTTCCAGCGATATTCCTCTCTCGAAGAAGAAAGAATTACAGAAAGAGGTGATCGGTGTTATGGACGCTGCGGGTGTAGATGTTCCGGATGGACTTCTGCATAAACTTCCCGATACTCCGGCACCGGGCTGGCAGGATCATATTCTGGATATCTTCCCGGAAAACATTGCCAAGGCAGTGGCCGAGGGGCAGGTGCTGCCTATCGTGGTCTTTTCTGTTATCTTCGGTATAGCTCTCGCCCTTCTTCCGGAAGAAAAAAAGAGGCCTATGCTGAATTTCACCGAAAGCCTGGCTGAAACGATGTTCAAGTTTACTAATATTGTCATGTATTTTGCACCTTTCGGGGTAGGAGCGGCCATAGCCCATTCTACTGCCGAACTGGGAATCGATATTCTTTTTGCACTGGGTAAACTGCTGCTTACGCTGTATGCGGCTCTCATTGTGTTTGTTGCCGGGGTATTGGTTCCGGTAATGATCTTTTGCCGGATACCGATTAAAAACTTCTTTAAGGCCGTATCTGAACCGGTGTCTATTGCTTTTGCCACTACAAGCTCGGAAAGTGCCCTTCCCAAGGCCATGGAAAATATGGAGAAAATCGGAGTACCCCGCCATATTGTTTCCTTTGTTTTGCCTACAGGTTATACTTTTAATCTTGACGGCACCACCCTTTACCTCTCCCTTGCTTCCGTATTTGTGGCACAGGCTGCCGGAATCGATATGACTTTCGGAGAGCAGATGCTTTTAGGTCTTACCCTGATGCTTACTTCTAAAGGAGTAGCTGGTGTTCCGAGAGCCTCCCTGGTGATCCTGATCGGCGCAGCTGCTACTTTCGGTTTACCATTATGGCCCATTATGGCTATTCTGGGAATTGATGAGCTGATGGATATGGCCCGGACTTCTGTAAATGTATTCGGGAACAGTCTCGCCAGTGCAGTAGTAGCCCGGTGGGAAGGCGAACTGGACGATACCAAGCTTAATACGGACTTTGAAGTGGATTGAGGGGTAAATGATTAATGCTGAATGGTTAATGCCGTATGCCTGGAGATGGAATAGATAAATATTACCTCTCCGTTACCAAGGTTTTGGGCAGCCGCCGATCAATGAACCTGATCCGTAAATTATACATCGCAAATGGTCAATTTTATCCTTATGAAACGATTTTTTCTTCTTATTACCCTCATTCCTTTTGGGCTTCAGGCTCAGATCCAGGTAACCGATCTGACACAGATAAAACAGGTTTCGGGGATATCTGTTGCAAAAAACAGAATTATCTATTCCGTAAGTGCTATTGAAAAGAATGAAGAGAAGCCGCTGGAGTATGACTATACCACCCGGCTGTTCCTGGTCTCGGATGACCGGAAAAGCAGTACGGCATTAACCCGCGGCGAAGGTGTGGGTCAGGCGGAACTTTCTCCTGACGGGAAATATATTGCGTTTACGAGACGGGTAAAAGACAAGTCCCAAATCTTTATTCTCCCGTTAAGCGGTGGCGAACCCTGGCAGCTTACCCGTTCCCGATACGGCGCTTCTTCACCCCGGTTCAGTCCTGACGGCACCCGGCTTCTGTATAGTGTAAATATAAAGCTGGATGAGCTGGTCAATGATTCTCTGCTGAATCCTTCCCGGACGCTTCCTCCTTTTTCTATGGAGAAACCCGGTTTTGCCTCGGATGATTACCTGCTGAAAAATAAAAAAGTCAAGCCTAATCCTGACGGCAGCCTGGAGGAAATCCGGGCCTACCTCAATAAAAATGCAGAAGACAAGAAGACCCGGGTGTTCACCCGCCTGAATTTCCAGGGAGAAGCCAACCTGAACGGAGATATTACCTTTAACCACCTGTACGAGATCGAAATACAGGAAAATGCAGAGGCCCGGGCCCTGACCTCGGGATACGCTTCCTACAGCGGAGCCAGCTATGCTCCTGACGGACAGAGTATCTACGCCGGCACGGCTAAAGATATCAATGAGCACCCTGACCGCGAAAACGAGAACCGTATCGTACAGATCCGGAGGGCTGATCTTTCTCAAAAGACCATCCTGGAGCAAAAAGAAACTTCGTTCCGCGGGTTCAGCCTCTCACCTTCCGGGAAAAAGGCAGCTACAGTGGTGGCCACCGCCGGCGGACTCAGCTATGGCCGGCTGGCCCTGCTCAACAGCGACGGCTCCGGGTTAAAACTGATCGATTTCGACCGCCAGCCTTCGGGTTTCAACTGGAGCCCCGATGAGAAGACCCTCTGGTTCACTGCTCAGTCAAATGGCGGAAGCCCCGTGTTCAAGCTGGACGTGGCCAGTGGAAAGGTCAGCCGAATCACCGATTTTGATTCGGGAATAACGCAGCTGAATCTCCTGGAAAACGGAGAGTGGGTCTATGCCAAAACAGAGGTGGCCAACCCGAATGAACTTTATATTTCAAATGCGGATTTTAGCCGCCAGATCCGTATCAGCGATCTCAATTATCACTGGATAGAAGACAGGAAACTGAGTTTCCCGGAGAAAAAAATCTATAAAAACTCAGCCGGTCAGGATATTGAATTCTGGATAATGAAGCCGGTGAACGCAGAAGCCGGGAAAAAATACCCCGTAGTTCTTCAGCTTCACGGCGGGCCTACCGCCATGTGGGGACCGGGTGAAGGCTCTATGTGGCATGAATTTCAGTACTTTGCCAGCCAGGGATACGGAGTGGTTTATCCGAACCAGCGCGGCTCGGGCGGCTACGGGAAGGATTTCCAGTTCTCCAATTACCGCGACTGGGGTAAAGGTCCGCAGGAAGATGCCCTGGGCGCCCTGGATATGGCTTCGAAAGAAAGCTGGGTGGACACCTCCCGCCTGGTGATTACGGGAGGCTCCTATGCCGGCTATCTGACCGCCTGGATTATCAGCCATGATCACCGGTTTAAGGCCGCCTTTGCGCAAAGGGGCGTATATGATCTGGCCACATTTATGGGCGAAGGAAACGCCTGGCGCCTGACCCCGAATTATTTCGGCTTGCCCTGGGAGGAGGAGTCGGTCACCAAAATCCGGGAAAATTCACCTTATACATATGTCGACAAGATCACAACTCCTTTCCTGATCAAGCACGGCGATAATGACCTTCGTACCGGTGTGATCCAGTCGGAAATGATGTATAAGAGCCTGAAATACCTGAACCGTGACGTAGAGTATGTGCGGTACCAGGGCGCTACACACGAGCTCTCCAGGACCGGAAATGTACGGCAGCGTATTGACAGGATTTTACGGATTCATGAGTTTTTCCAGAGATATATAGGAAAATAGCATTGTACAATATATTGTATATTTCATTTTGAAAGAGCTCCTTATGAAGGTATGGGCAGGTCCGAACCTTTAAAATATCAGTTGACCAGTTGGTGGTCGCGAAGGCTCAACCTGGAACACCGGCTGGTCTATAAAATAGAGGATAATACCCTGGTGATTTTTCAATGCCGGTATCATTATTGACAACGCCCTACTTTTGATCGCTTCACTCCCTGAAAGGTCATTTTGACCGGCAGGATATTCCCGTCTTTATCGAAGTACATCCGGTCTATGCAGGTTACCCGGGCGTTGCGGTCGGTTTCTCCCAGCGGACGCCGGTGATAAACCATATACCATTCATTTTTCCCGGCATTATGAATGACGGAATGATGCCCTGCGCCCGTGGCAATGGCCGGATCCTGCTGCAGGATTTTACCTTTTCTTTCGAAAGGCCCCAGCGGACTGTCAGCTACAGCATAGGCCACTGAATAATCAGGGCCGGTCCATCCTCCTTCTGACCACATAAAATAATATTTGCCTCCCTTCTTAAACATGAACGGACCTTCCACGTATTTTTCGGGCGTAACTTCTTTAAACACTTTGCCGTCTTCAAAAGGGATAAACCCTGTAAAATCGTCATTCAGCTTTGCCACATTGCAATGCCTCCAGCCACCGTAAAACAGGTAATAATCGTTGCCGTCCTTAAAAACAAACTGATCGATTGGCTGGGCGCCGTTATGAAAACGGTCGATCAGCGGTTTTCCGATATGATCCCGAAAAGGCCCTTCCGGTTTATCAGCTACCGCCACACCAATTCCCCCGGTTTCCCGGTCGTTCTGAATATCATTTGCTCCGAAAAACAGGAAGTATTTCCCCTCTTTTTCGATAATAGCTGGAGCCCATACCGCCTTTTTAGCCCAACGGACAGCCGAGGTATCCAGTATCCGGGAATGTTTCGTCCACCGGGTCAGATCCGGGGATGAAAATGCATCAAAATATACCTGTCGTTCATACGGCGCAGAATATGTGGGATAAATCCAGTATTCCCCGTTAAAAATAATACCCTCCGGATCGGCATACCAGCCTTCAAAAACCGGGTTTCCCGCATGGGGCTTCTGAGCAAATCCGTTTCCGAAACACAATAGTTCCAGAGCTAAAACCAGAATTTTATTCATTCCTTATTATTATAATTCGGACGAATATAAATAAAAATATAACCATATCAGGCATATAAGTCCCATAGGTTCTGGCTGCAAGCTTTCTTATACCTCAGACAATATGCCTGATATAACTCAAAAGGAAGGCGTGCCGTACGCGAAAAAGTAATTCCCGTATCTGCTTACCATTTTTCTTTTACGACCCTCAGTGTCACCACCTCGGTTGCGGAACTTACCCGCAGCACATACAGACCTGCCGCCAGGTCCCTCACCTCCATACTCATCCGCGCCCCCAGGCCACCGTAGCTCTCCCTTCTCACCACCGTCCCCCCCAGGTCCACCAACAACACCTCCCCGCCGGATCCCTCACTCCCTATTTCCACCTCCAGCCGGTCTTTCACCGGGTTTGGCCACAACCTCACCCGCAAACCTTTCCCTTCCGCTACACTGTCTCCCTCCGCTATCCCTTCCGCTCCCCCTCTCCGGCGCTCTCCCTTCTCCTTCGCCAGCAGCTCTGCGTCTTCCCTCACCCCGCACAGAACGCCGCCGCCTGACCATTCCGTGTTCCTCCCTCCCCTGATCCGTTCCGCCGCAAAGAATCCCTCCAGGTACTTCTCCTTCCGGC
>JBEBRR010000091.1:0-13295 GCA_040394735.1 Leadbetterella byssophila | reverse complement strand
ACTTCTTATCTTTAGCCCGTTAAAACAAATCCGGCATGAAAGCAGAATTCTTCGAAACCTTCAAACTTCTGAATGGCCAGCTTTGTCATGTAACATTTCATCTGGAGCGGATCCGGAAGACGCAAAATGCTTTTTTCAGAACCGCCGGTTTTGAAATAACCGAGATTTACGATGCCCTGAAAGACTACCCGGAAGGCCTTTTTAAGGTTCGGGTAGATTATAATTCTTCCATCACCGGCATCCGGGCAGACCTGTACGAAATTCAGCCCCACCGCAAACTGGGTTTCCTGGACGCCGGCAATTTCGACTACTCCTTTAAATTTGCCCACCGCGATTTCTTCCGGGAAAGTTTCAGTCATTATCCCGACTGCGACGATATCCTTTTTCTTAAAGAAGGCTGTATCACCGATACCACCTATTGTAATGTTGCACTCTTTGACGGCAGAGAGTGGATCACTCCTTCCACATATTTACTTCCGGGCACGAAAAGAGCCGCGCTGATCCATAGCGGTGCGTTACGGGAAGCCAGGGTCACCCTTCAGAATCTTATGGATTTTAAGGCCATTGCCTTTATTAATGCCATGCGTGACTTTGAAAAAAAATATGCGTTTGTCAGAGACCAGAACGAACTTATCCTTGCTGAAATATGATTTTCAGGATTTTGCCCGTATTATTGGCACTCCTCGCTGCCTGTTCGCACCGCCTGCCGCGAAAGAGTCCGGAAAACACCTACCGGCTGGTATCTGAAGTTTCAGATGATCTTCAGAAGCTGAAAAAAGCTGCCGGCCGCTCGAAGGTAATGCTGGAAATAGACTTTGAAACCGGCCGCTTTAATGGCCGGTATAAAGACCATGATTTCACAGGAAATTATACCATAGAACATGTTTCAGCCGGGTTTGTCAAGGGGTTTTTCTACCGGGTCAAACTGGGAGATCTGAAGCAGCCGGAGTCAAAAAATTCCGGGGAGCAGGCTTTTTTTGAGAAGCTCGCCGCCGTAGACCGTTTCTACGTGGCCCCTGACAGGCCGGCTAACCCGTCTTATACAATACTGGAACTGCGTGACGCCACCTCTTCCGGAACCAAATTACTTTTTATCCGGCTGAACCCGTAGATCTGCATTTCAATCTCTAGGGGTTGACCCGGATAAAATCATTCAGGTTCCTCCCGGCATTTTCCTGTACCTTCTTTTGAGTAACCCCGGTAAAGCCCAGCAGCCAGGGGAAGAAGCCCAGGGCCTGTCTTGACCATTTCCCGAAGTTAAAGCGGTCACGCTGGGTCAGGATCTGCCCATCCAGGACTTCAAAGGTGGAAACCACTTCGTTTCTTACTTTGCGGCCGGTCCTGGAAAAGGTATAATGAGCCACCCATTTTACTTTGGCCTTGTCTTTCCCGTGATCCAGTATTTCGTACTCTACTTCCATATCCCTGGCACTTTTCAGGAGCATTTCCCACATTTTGCCGGCCTCAAATCCGGAAAGGCTGGGGAAAACAGGATCACTGAATACCGCATTGATGGCATACAATGAGGCCATGGTCTTGTAATCACGGGCCTTCATGGCATCATAGAAGGCGGAGACGAGTTCTTTACTTTTCATCTGTATAAATTTTAATTGTTAGAAATTAGCTGATAGCTAACTTCTGCTGTCTGACTTTCTAATAGCGATAGCTATCAAAGCTTTACCATCTTGGCAGAATATGTATCCCTGTCTGTTTTCACTTTCAGAAGGTAGATTCCTGAAGGCAGATGAGCTACAGGAGTCCGGAGGTTCTCAGAGGTCATCCGTCCACCGCCGGCACTGTCCAGTATTTCCAGTTTCTGCAGGGTTTCTCCTTCCGGAACTTTAAGTGTGAGCACGTCAGTCACCGGGTTGGGGATTACCTCTATTTTCATTACGGGATCTTCATTGGCCAATACCCGGTTATGGGTAATGACATTGGAAGAAGCGCTCATGCAGCCGTCCTGTGTTACACTTTTCACACTATAGGTGCCGTCAAATTCTTTCCGGAACGTATTATTCGAAGTATATCCGCCTACGGGGTTTCCGTTCACATAAAACTGGTAGAGCGTGCCTCCTCCGGCCATCACCTGATTCCCGTTATCGGTCAGCACAGGAGTGGAAGGCATGATACAGAATTCGGCAACGGCAGAAGCGGCAGCATACCGGGAGTCACCCAGCTGGATCACTTCAATATGAACCTTGCCCGGCACAGCGCCCAGGGTTACCCGCCTGCCGGAAATACCGGCGTTGCCTGACACCAGCTTGTAGATCAGGGGAAGTCCTGAGCTGGCCGTGGCATTGATATCAAACGATACGCCCGGATTTTTATCGGTGATGGGACTTATGGTAACCGTCTGCTCCTGTACCTGGGGGAGGGTCCGGGTTCCGTTGGCAAAAGAAACCCCGAATACCTTGTCTGCGGCCAGAGCGGTAGCACTGTTCAGATCTGCTGTAATCTTATCTGATGCCAGCCTTACCCCTACCAGGTAATCCCTGTTTCCTTCCCTGTAATTGAAGGTCAGGTGCTGATCCGTCTTGGTGAAATCCGGGAACCCGATAGTAGTTGTTTCAAAATACTGCAGGGAATTGGAGGCCCGGTTCAGATCCAGGGTCAGAATATAATACCGGTCTTCGTTTTCATCAATATAATCGAAAGCCAGGATGCCTGAATTGGTTTTGGCAAAGGCCGGATTACCTACGCTTACACCCTCCGGCACGTCGGTAAAAATCTTTTCAATGGATCCGTCGCCATAGGTATTCCGGATGGGGTCCCAGGCCCGCAGCACGCCCACATCGTAAAAAGTACGGCTTTGCGAAAACCAGCCGCCAATCTGATTCTGCGCATCGTAAACCACGTATTCACCGGAGAGGTCCCATTCCAGCGCCTCTGCAAACTGCACCTTCCCGGAATTTACCCCTTCAGAGTAGGTAGGGTTATAGAGCTCGAATTTCATCCCGTTTCCGCCCACCAGGTCGAACACATATATATAGTTATTATTCCGGGTCTCATCTGCAATGGCTGCGATCCGCTTCCCGTCTTTCGATATGGCGGCATTGTACCATTTCAGTCCCGTACCGTCATTAAAACTAAGCTCTTTCTTCGCTTTCAGATCATAGGCATGAATCTTCTGGTCATTGCCCACGAAGACCATAATCTCCCCGTTATCCGTAATGGAGGGTTTCGAGAGGCAGCCGGTCTGGCCGGTGATAGCGGTGAAGTTCATGGTGCCGAAGCTGAAATTGGCCAGGTACAGCCGCTGATCATTCTGCGCGGGACCGAAGGCCACCATCTGCGCAGTGCCCGGGTTGGCAGGTACCTCATTTTCTTTTGAAGGATCCGGCACGCTGCCTGATCCGCTTTCCAGGATACCTACCTTATCAAAAGCCGCCCGGGCCGCCTGGGTTTCCGCCCCCTCGCCGTACAGATCTTTGGCAGACTGGATCACGGCCAGGCGCAGGTCCAGGAAACGTGAAGTACGGCCAAGGTAACGGGTAAGTGCATGATAATAAACTTTTTCGGCCTTGTCCTTATTCATACTGGCAGCCGTAGCAAACAGGTAGAAAGCGTGGTTAGGTATTCCGCTGTTGATATGCACACCGCCGTTATCCTGCTCGGGAGTATCTCTCAGTACTTCGTACTGCGACATATACATGGGCTGGTAGCCGGGGTCATTTCTGCCCCCCTGGTTGGGGTTCTGAAGTGAACGGAGCGCCCCGGACGGAAACACCGAGCGGTTCACCACATCTTCGCCCAAAGTCCAGTCGTCGCGGTCGATCATGGCTCCGAAAATATCGGCGAAAGATTCATTCAGGGCACCCGACTGATTCCGGTACTCCAGCTTGGCCGTATTTTCAATGACCCCGTGTGTCATCTCATGACCGGCCACATCAAGGGCACCGGCCAGGGGCTTGAAAGCCTGTCCACCGTTCCCATAGCCCATAAACACCCCGTTCCAGAAGGCATTATCAAACCCTTTCCCGTCTTCATCGGTAATATTGATCACGGAAATGATGTTTCCACCATTGCCGTTGAGCGACAGCCGCTGAAACTTCTGCTCATAATAGTCATAGCTGCGTGAAGCATTCACATGGGCCGATACGGCAGTAGCATTCCATTGCCCGGGGTTACTGGTCACTACGTGATACAGGTCCATATCTTCGTTATCCACCCGCGCATTGCGTGCATCAATAGTCAGTATGGCTCCGGCAGGCGAATCGGGCAATTGCGAATCTCCCGGCCGGAACATTTTTTTCCGGGTATCGATCATCACATACTGGCTTCCGACCTGGTATGCATTGAACGCCTGCTGAACATTATTAAGATCCCTTGAACTGGCCTGCACCACGCCGTCAAGCGTACAGGTGTGATTATACTTTTCAATGACTTCCCCCGTATGGGCATCCACAAAGTACACCCAGCGCTCCAGCAGGTTAGGGCGCAGGCTAAGATGATAGATCAGCCGGCAGTTTTCCTTACCGGGGTAGATAAAGAGTTCTCCCTTATCCGGATCCATGGAAAGCAGCTTGTTTACCAGTCCGTTTTTCTGAATGACAGACCGCCTGCTCAGATCGGTGTAGGCCAGGCGGATGGCTTCCTCCTCTCCTATCCGGGGCTGCGTACTGATCCTGGGGGTTGGGTAAACCTTGCCCATCATAAATTCAATAACCCCGGAACGGTTGGAGTGAAGGCCCAGCTCCCCGCCGTACAGGGGAACTCCCTTAAAGCTTTGCTGCAGGCTCACGCGGCGGATTCCGTCGTCGTCCGTATAGTCGGAAAGAACACGGAATTCCTCCTTTACATTTGCTATTTTGAGATCAGTCTTTACCGACTGCAGAAAATCAAGGCTCATTTCCCTGACATTCCTGCGGGCATTTTTTGTATCACCGGAAAATTGCAGGTTCCGGATATACGATACCGCTCCGGTCTCTTCATCCACCACCACACGTCGTGAGAGATCCGGGTTAAGAGGCTTAAAACGAGGGGAAGCCATGCTTTCCTTTCCGCTGATAACCGGAAGCTGCTGTTGTGAAGTTATCCCGTTATCCTTTAAGGATCTCCTTCCGGGAAATCCCTGCGAAAAGGCAGTGTAGCCGGTCAGGAAAAAAAGTGTAAATGCGTAGAATCTATTCATAATGTGTTTAAAAATAACAGGTTAAAACCCTATCTGCAAGCAAATTTAATGACAAAAAAGCACATAAATACAGGACCCCGGTTTAAAAATATAATCCAAAAGCGGGGAGCGGCCGGGTCAAAAATAATTCGTATCTTTGCTGTTTAGATTATCAGGATACTTATAATTATGGCGATAACTCATGACTCGGGCCTGGGAACCCTGCAAAAAGCCTTAAAAATCAATCTTGACAATAAGATTTACGGTACTTTTGCGGAAATCGGGGCCGGCCAGGAAGTTGCCGGTACTTTCTTTAAAGCCGGCGGTGCTTCCGGCACGGTAGCCAAGTCCATGTCGGCCTATGACATGACCTTTTCCGATGCCATCTACGGCCCCTTAAAAGATAAAAGATACGTTTGCCAGGAGCGTCTTGACAGTATGCTGGATCATGAATATGACCTCCTGATAGAAAGGTTGAATGAAAAAAGAGGGATAGAAACCCAGTTTTTTTCCTTTGCCAATACCGTGGTTACCCTGAATTACCACAAAAATAACCACCCGCACGGCTGGCTGGGATGCCGTTTCCAGACCGAGCCCCGGGGAGAATTTCACGATGTTATCATCCACGTCCGGTTACTGGACCGCGACACTATCCTGCAGCAGCAGGCAGTGGGTATCCTGGGTGTAAACCTTATTTACGCCTGCTTTAACTATTACCGTAACCCGGAAGTTTTCCTGGAGTCTTTACGTGATAATATCGCTATGGACCGGTTTCAGCTGGACTCCATCAAATTTTTCGGTCCGTCGTTCAAAGAGGTAGACGGCCGGCTGATGTCGCTCCGGCTGGTACGAAACGGATTTTCCGATGTGGCCATTTTCGGCCCAGACGGTAAGAACGTGCAGCCTTCCGACATCCTCTATAAAAAGAATATCCTGATGCTTCGCGGCCGTTTCCGCCCTATTACCAATGTACATATGGATATGCTGGAAAATGGCCTGATGCAGTTCAGGGAGGAAAGCGACGTGGAAGAAAGCAAGATCCTCGTGCTGGTGGAGTTAACCCTGCAGGGCTTAAAATCGGGAGGCGATATTGATGAGAAAGATTTCCTTGACCGGGTAGACATTCTCTGCACAATGGGGCACACGGTGATGATCAGTAATTATGTGGAATATTATAAACTGGTCAGCTATCTTTCCGTATTCACCAAGCTTAAAATGGGGCTCATCATGGGCTATCCCAACCTGGAATATATTTTCGAGGAAGAGAACTATAAAGAGCTGCCCGGCGAAATACTTCAGTCGTTTGCAACGTTATTTAGTAAAAACATCAAGGCGTTTGTATATCCGACATTGAAAGATGGCGTGATATTGAATTGTATGCGGTTTAATCCTCCCGCCCACCTGACGGATCTTTACCGCTACCTGATCGCCAATAATAAGATTGAAGATATTTATCATTATAATAAGTCAAACCTCAATATAATTACTGACGATATGCTCAGTCTTATACAAACCGGTGAACCCGGCTGGGAGGAAAATGTACCGGCTGAAGTAGCCCAGTTTATCAAAGACCGATGTCTTTTCGGTTTTCCATGTGTTGTGATTCCTAAAAAAGAAGAAGTTTAAATGTTTAAGAAATTAATCATTCTGTTATTTTTTACCGTAAGTGCTCTCGCTCAGAACGTCGCTCCCCGTATCCTGTTACCCCGGTCGCCGGGATGGAATGTGGTCAGGGAAGGCGACACCCTTTCATTCCAGATCAGGCTGCAGCCTGACTCGTTGAAAAGCCATTATAATTTTGGCATTCAGCAGGGAAAAGTGGCCGGCATGGAGCTCGACAGCACAGGTCTTTTTACCTGGACACCCGCCTATCACCTGGTAGACCGGGTAGAACAGGAAAAAATTTTCCAGATCATTGTGGAAGCCAAAGACGACAGGGAAAATAAGGTTACCAGCAACGTGGACTTTAAGGTCCTTCACACCAACCGTCCGCCGGTGCTGAACAACCTGAAGTCGTTCTATGTGCAGTATAACCATAATAATGTTTACAAGATCGATCAGGACATGGCTTATGACGAAGACAATGATCCGATTGTTTTTGTCCCCAACCTGGAAACCCTCCCTGAAGGGATGAATATGAGTACTCAGGGCGAGATCACGTGGAATCCTTCGCTGAACCAGTTCAAGCAGATCAAGGAAAATCCGAGGTATATTGAGTTCCTGATCCAGGACCAGCCGGCCAAAGCGGCCGTTAAGGGCACCATGAGACTGGAAGTCACTCAGATGGATCTTCCGCCCCAGATTACGATGGTGCCTAAAACCGACAGGGTTCAGCTGCGTGAAAACGAAAAGGTTAATCTCCGCTTTTACCTGTCCGACCCGAACGGTGAAGAAGATATCGACATTTTCGATTTTGTGACCAATGCTCATGATTTCCCGAAAAATACCCTGGTAAAAAATTCCAATAACCAGTATGAATTTACCTGGAGCCCCGGCTATGATTTTGTGCAGGACCCTGCCGATACCCTGGGCTTCTATATTGATTTCTTTGCGCTTGACAAAACTCAGAACCGGGAGGTACGCCGGGTAAACTTCGTAATCAAAAATACGGTCAATGAGGTAGAGCTCGACAGGAAGAACTATTCGCTGTATTACGGGGTACTGGTGAACGCCTGGGAGCTTCTGGAACAGCTGAAAGAGAAGGAAGAAGCGCTCAAAAAAGACTATCAGCGGGCCCGGAAAGGCAAAAGAGGCCGTTCGGTTGTCAATGCGTCACTGGGAGCCACCACCGGCCTCTCTTCGGTCATTGCCAACGGAAATGCCAATACCCAGAAGACCATTTCGGCAGTGGGCGGAACCACTACCCTTACCATCAGCACCCTCGAAGCCACCGAGGTGATCGGCAAATCCATGAAAGATGTGATCGAAAGGCTGAATTACGTGATCGAAAAGAAAAACGAGATCCAGACCAAGGGTGATATCTTTGCCCGTGATTACTCCCTCAAAGCTGTACGGAGAGGCCCTGATTTTATTAAAAAAGTAGATGAGTTCAATAATACCATGAACCTCAAAGGCATGGTAGCCCTGGAGCTGAATGCCGCGTGGGAAAGTAAGAAAAAGCCTACGGAAGGCAATATCAAAAAGACATTCAAGGATTTTGTGATGTGGTAATGGGAGCCTTACCAAAGGCCTGCCATCCGCTCACAGATGGTACAGATTTATTTTTGTAAGAATTTCTCATCCTGCAGGCCGGAGTCTGGCATGAGATTTCAGGATTAAACCCCTGACGGGGTAATGAAATGACATTGTCAGGAGTTTTTTTCTACCGATATATTATCCCTGCAGGATATCTGCGGGGGTGATGGGATGATGTTATTGCTATATTCCGCGGCGGAGCCAGAAGGGGTAGCGTCCGGCACCTTTTCTCCCTGTGTCCCGTAGGGACTAAATTCTTATCTCCGGCTCAGTTTAAAAAGCACAAACCCCTTCGATAACCTTAATAAAAGTTAGCCAAAGCGGTCTAAATCTTGGGTATCCGTGAAAAAGGCGGGTGCACCCGCCTCCGTCCATACCGTTTTCTCCGCCTTCCTCTCCTGCCTAAAAAAAGACAGTTTTTTCTTGGTTTATATCATTTATTCCTTTATCTTCATAACTGAGGATTATCCTCTTTTAAACCCATGTTTCACTAAAATATTTACAGGTATGAAAGTGCAGATAAATGCGGTTGGTTTCACTGCAGATAGCTCGCTGAACGAGTTTTTACAAAAAAAGCTGAACAAGCTGGACACCTTCTATGACCGGATCATAGACAGTGAGGTTTTTCTGAAACTCGACAAAGGAGACAAGTTGAATACCCACAGGAAGAAGATAGAAGTGAAGGTAAATATGCCCGGTGATTCGATCATCGTCAAAGAGACGGGAAGCACCTTTGAAGAAGCTACCGACCTGGCCATGGACGCCTTAACCCGGAAAGTGAAACAATTTAAGGAAAAAACAAGCGGCATCGGCCGCCGTAAACCCGTAGAAATACAGGAAGAAATAGTAGAAGAAGATTAAAACAGGGTCAGAACACGGATGGCGCGGGTAATTATCCGCGCCATCTGCATTTTATCCCGTTCTATTTGAACATATATTCCTTCAGATAAAAAGGCTCAAAAGTGACCAGGTCTTCAAATTCTCTTTTCTCCCATTTATCCGACACTATTTTACAGGCAGATTCTGCCGAAGGCACCTGCACCGACGCAGCAAAACGGGCATTCGGATGAACCAGCACATCTTTGCATTTCGCACTTCCTTCCCCGAAAAACAATACCCGGTACCGGGCCAGTATCTCCCGGAAAGAATGTTCGCGTACCAGTACAGCCTCTACCGGCATCTTTTCCATCTTATCTTCCGCATCATAAAAGCCGCAGAACACTTCCATGCGGCGGGCGTCAATCATAGGGCACAGAAGGTCTATCCCCTCCGTAAATTCCTGCTGATAGCAAAGGGCCGGGAGTGTACCGAACGAAATCAGCGGAACATCCAGGCCAAAAGCCAGTCCCTTGGCCGTGGAAACGGCTATTCTTAAGCCGGTATAGGAACCGGGCCCTTTCGCCACGGCCACTGCCTGCAGATCGCCGAAGGTAATCCCGCCGAAACGCAGTACCTGTTCTATCATGAGCGTCAGGTTTTCTGCCGAAGAACGATCAATACGGGAGACCAGTGAAACGGGCACCTTCCTTTCCGTGAACAAGGCCACAGAGCACCCTGTAGTAGAAGCATCAATGGCTAATATCATTTTTTCAGCAGGGATTTGTATCGTTGAGGATCACCAAAAAGCTTCAGGGCCTCCTGGATGTCCCGGTCGCGGTCAAAGGCCATAAACTTCATGGCCTTCTGATAGTGATACCGGCTGAGGATCTCCATTTCGAGCAGGCCTCTTACCTCTCCGGCATTCTGCTCCAGCAGACCGGCGGCCCGGTTATCGGCCATGCGGTTCAGCTGATCCAGCTGCGTTTTCATACTTCCGGGATCTTCCGCTTTATTCCTGAGCTCCTGCAGGGCCTGCTGCTCGGGGGTCCGGTAATCCAGCTCTTGTGTTTTCAGCCATTCCCCGAATTTCCGGAAAGCGGCATCATCCAGGTAAAAGCCTTCCTCCGGCTTATCTGCCGGGTGCTCATGATAATATTTTGTGGCATAATCAAAGATCAGTTTCTGATCCGCCAATGCCTTTACGTAGGCATTCTGTTCACTCTTACCGGTCACGATGTCAGGATCTATACCGGCGCCGTCATATACCGTACGCCCCCCTTTGGTCCGGAAAGCGGTCCGGAGCGAATCCGGGAGTCTCGGGAAAGTGCCGTCGGGATTCGGATGCCCGTAATCAATGGCCTGTACACAACGGCCGGAAGGAATATAGTACTTGGCAACCGTGATCTTTACCTGCGTGTTATAAGGCAGCTCACGGGTAACCTGTACCAGGCCTTTGCCGAAAGTGCGCTGTCCGATAATCACTGCCCGGTCATAGTCCTGCAGCGCTCCGCTGACAATCTCCGAGGCAGAGGCGCTCTTGCCGTCTATAAGCACTACCAGGGGCATATCCGGATCCAGCGGCTGGGCCAGGGTCTCAAACTTCTGATTCTGGTCTGCCGCACGGCCTTTCATTTCCACTACGGGCAGTCCTTTCGGCAGGAAAAGGTTATTGATCTCCACGGCCAGCTGAAGCAGGCCTCCGGGGTTACCTCTCAGGTCAAGGATCAGGTTTTTCATGCCTTTCCCTTTCAGGTCCTGTATGGCCGTCCGGATCTCCCGGCCGGATCCTGCATTCATAAAGGAGGTCAGCTGCACATATCCCACGTTATCATTTACCATACCGAAATGCGGCACGTTATTGACTTTTACGTCTTCACGGATCACGTTGAGATCCTGTGGCCGGTTTTGCCCGTACTTCAGCACCGAAAGCTTTACATTGCTGCCTTTCTGCCCTTTCAGGAGGCGGCCAAACTCTTCTGCTTTCCGGGCGGTAACATCCACCCCGTTAATCTTCTGAATTTCATCGCCTGCCTTTATGCCCGACTTATCGGCGGGCGAGCCTTCATAAACCAGGGTCACGATATGCTTTCCCTTATGCAGCTCTATATTTGCACCGATACCGTTGTAGGTACCCACATTCATGGTGAAGTATTCTTCGATCATGTCTTCAGGGTAAAAGACCGTGTACGGGTCGAGTTCCTTCAGCATAGCCTCTATCCCCGTCCGCATGGCGCGGGTAGGATTAATCTCATCCACGTAGAGGCCGTTTACCTCCTTATACACATTCACAAAGACCTCAATGTTCTTGGCGATCTCAAACAGGCGGTCGTCATGGCGGAAAGCCTGGAACCCCAGGCTGCCCAGCAGCAGCACGCTTATCCCTGCAAATAAAGTCTTACGTTTCATTATCGGGCTAAAAATATAATAACGGTGGTTTGCTCCGGAACGTATCCGGCAGAGTGCCTTAAAAATAGGAAAACCGTAACGGGAAAGAAAGCCCGGGACGGTTTTAATTTATCCGGGCCGTAATTTATCAAGGATAGCCCCCACTGCACGTTCTACCTGGCCAAAGCCGGGCACTTCTTTACCCGTAAAGAGAAAGGCCATATACGTTTTTCCGGGCAAAGGGGTCTTCTGCAAACGGTAAGCCTCACGGATGAGCCGTTTAATACGATTCCGGTCTACTGCCTTTTTAAAGCTTCTTTTGGATACGGAGATCAGAATCTCCGGGTATGCGCTGCCTTCCTCCTTCTCCCGGAACAGCACTACCCGAAGCGGAAAAGCCGGAAAGGAGGCATTCCCGGCCTCATTTCTGTCGAAAAGCCGGCCGATGGTTTTACGGCTCTTTAAACGCTCTGACCGCGGAAGACCATGGTTATTCTTTCCCATATAAAAAGCCGTTTTCTAGCTCTGTTACCTGACCACGTCAATCAAAGATCTTTAAATAAAAAAAGCCACTATCCGTGGCTAATATCTTTAATGGGAATACCTGACAAATTACTTGTGAGTCTTCTCATCGGAAACTGTAAGCTTCCATCTTCCTCTGGCACGACGAGCCCTCAATACTCTTCTTCCGCCCGGAGTAGACATACGCTCACGAAATCCGTGCTTGTTAGCTCTCTTTCTGTTTGACGGCTGGAATGTACGTTTCATATCCTGTTTCTATTAAATTTGTTCATCCTTAAAATCGGACTGCAAAAATAGGCAATATTTTAATAATTAACAAATAATCCCAGGAATGTTTAAATAGTTTTCCTCCGCGTGGGAATAAATTAGTTCTGAGTAGAAGTTCCGAGTGGGGAGTTCCGGGTAGGGATGGACGGGAATTAATTCTGGTAGACGGGTACGGGACCGCCTGAAGTAAAAAGCGACGAACTTGCACAAAGAAGGTGCCGGTATTCCCGAAACTCATTAGCCGGAACTCGGAACTCATCACTACTCGAAACTGGAAATCCCCCCCAAAAGCCGGTAGAAAGCAGGCGGTTATAATAAATTAGTTTAGTATTTTTTGGTTATTTATCGATTTTTTTATAGTATCTTTGCAGCCGTATTGTAAAAGATACAAACGACAGATTCTAAACATCCAAAGGTTTTATATGAGTAAATTACGTATTCTGTACATCTCCAGTGAAATTGATCCTTTTCTTGAAACTTCCCAAATCGCTTCATTATTAAGAAAACTTCCACAGGAAATGCAGGAAAGGGGGATGGAGATTAGAATTCTGATTCCCAGGTTCGGATTAATCAATGAGCGTAAGCACCGTCTTCATGAAGTGGTCAGGCTGTCAGGGATCAACATCAGCATCGGCGAGGAGGAAAAGCCTTTGATCATTAAAGTAGCCTCTATCCCGTCTGCCAAGCTCCAGGTTTATTTTCTTGACAACGAGGATTACTTTCACAGAAAGACCGTATTTACCGACAAGGCCGGCACCTTCTATGATGACAATGACGAAAGAGCTATTTTCTTTTGCAAAGGCGCGCTGGAGACCGTGAAAAAACTGGGCTGGGCGCCGGATGTGGTACATTGCACCGACTGGATGACCGCCCTGATTCCGCTGTACCTGAAAACGACCTATAAAAACGATCCGATCTTTAAAAACACTAAAACCATCTTCACGGTTTATAATAACTCGTTTGATCATACGTTTTCAGATGACATGTTTCCGAAAGT
>JBEBRR010000090.1:0-13479 GCA_040394735.1 Leadbetterella byssophila | reverse complement strand
CAGAGAATCCTGCTCCAGATATGACCGGCTCTTTTTGTCCGGAAAGTGCGTAAACTTTGGAACTTCATCCGGCATAATAGCGTATCTCTCAAAGATAATCCGGGAAATGGAATCAGCTTTGGTACCCGATAACACCCAAAACTGGCCAAAGGAAGACGGTGCGGCAGAAAGAATTGTTGCGGTGAAAAACAATGCCTTCAGTGAATTTGTTAATCTTTTTTTCATGAGTTATAAGGATTAAATAATAAAAAATAGGATTTTAGTACAATAAATATAAATAAAAAGAAAACATATCCTGCTAAAAATTTAGTTTGCGGTCAATTAATTTTACCTCGCTCTCACCGGGTATTTGCACACTCTCCCCTGCACTCCTCAAAAATTTCTTTTCATTATTCAAAAACATTTCTACATTTGCACCATGAAATTAACAATCAACGTAGCGGCTAACTGGTGGCGTTCATCTCTCTGAGGTTGAACATCATTCGCTATGGGATTTTAAAATACTGTAAGGCTTGCTGTTCAACTACGGCAGGCCTTTTTTGATTTTAAAGAATGACGATAAAACCTGAAACTTATATATACCTCTCCCTGACAGAGATTTTAGACCCACCCGTAGATGTTTATGATTCGTTAATCGTAAATAGTCAATCGTAAATTTGATACAGATGAAATTTAAAATTACTACCCGAACCAAACGCCTGCTGGCGGATACGCTTACCCCGGTAAGTATTTTCCTTCGTATCCGGGAACAATACCCGCTGTCAGTGATCCTGGAGAGTGCTGACTATCACGCCATGCATAACAGCTTCAGCTATATTGCCTGTGATCCTGTAGCCTCCATTACGGTGGACCGGGGTAAAGTAACGGAACTCTATCCCGACGGCTCGGAGAATACCTATGAACTGGCCGACAAAAAAGAAGCGGTAAAAGCCCTGCAGGCGTTTTCTGCCCGCTTTGAGCACCACAACCTGAACCAGGGCTTTATCTCGAACGGGCTTTTCGGACATATCACTTACGATGCCGTTCAGTATTTTGAAGATATCAGCCTCCAGGAAAAAGCCCCGGAAAATGATATTCCCGATATCCGCTACCGCGTTTACCGTTATGTGATTGCGGTCAATCATTTTAAAAATGAGCTTCACCTCTTCGAACATACCTATACGCCGGAAGGGAAAGAGGCGACACCCGTGCGTGACGGACTCGAAACCCTAGAGTTTTTTGTCAGGAACCCGAAACGCTCTACTTCCGTATTTAAAGTTACCGGCGAAGAGCAGACCAATATTCCTGACGACAGGATGCGGGAGATCATTCACCAATGCATCCGGCACTGCCTGCGGGGCGATGTCTTCCAGATTGTGCCTTCAAGGAGATTCAGCCGTACTTTTTCCGGCGATGACTTTAACGTGTACCGCGCATTGAGAAGCATTAACCCCTCCCCTTACCTGTTCTATTTTGATGGCGGAGACTATCATATCTTCGGATCCAGCCCGGAAAAGCAGATCTTTATCAAAGACGGAACCGCTGAAATTCACCCGATAGCCGGTACCTTCAGGAGAACCGGTGATGACCAGCACGACCGCCAGCTGGCGCTTGCCCTCCACGCCGATCCGAAAGAATCAGCCGAGCATGTAATGCTGGTAGACCTGGCGCGGAACGACCTTTCCCGGAATGCCGGCGAAGTACATGTGGAGATTTTCAAAGAAGTGCAGTTTTATAGTCACGTGATCCACCTGGTTTCCAAAGTAACAGCCCGAATGAACCCGGAAGTTAATCCGCTTCAGCTGGTAGCCGACACCTTCCCGGCCGGAACGCTCTCCGGCTCTCCGAAGCATAATGCCATGACCATTATTAACCGGGTAGAACCCAATCACCGCGGTATTTACGGCGGGGCCATCGGCTTTATGGATTTTAACGGTAACTTTAACCATGCCATTGCCATCCGTACTTTTCTCAGCAGGAACAACACCCTGTTCTACCAGGCGGGAATGGGAGTGGTGGCCAAATCCGACGTGGAAAGCGAAATGAATGAAATACACCTGAAGCTGGGCGCCTTGCGGAAGGCAATAGAAATGGCGGAAGAAATTTAATGAGCTGTGAGCTATCAGAAGTTAGCTATTAAATCTAGTTGAAAATTAAATAAATAGTCGTTATGCGACTGAAGGCTGACAGCTGATAGTGGTACGCCACCCGGCTGAAGGCGAAAAGCTGAAAAAAATGAAAATACTGGTATTAGATAATTACGACTCCTTTGTGTATAACCTGGTGTATATTCTGAAACAGCTGGGAGGAGAAACAGACGTTTTCCGGAACGATAAGATCACTTTGGAAGACGTGAAAAAATACGATAAAGTGCTGCTTTCGCCCGGGCCCGGAATTCCGGAGGAAGCCGGGATCATGATGGATCTCCTCAAAGAATATAAGGAAACCAAAAGTATTTTCGGGGTATGCCTGGGGCATCAGGCCATTGGAGAAGCCTTCGGAGCCAGGCTTGAAAATATGGGCGAAGTGCTGCACGGGGTCACTACTCCCTGTATTGTAAAAGACCGGGATGAGCTGCTTTTCCGGGGAATCCCGGAACAGTTCAACGTATGCCGTTACCATTCCTGGACCGTTTTACCCGAAACTTTTCCCGCGGACTTAAAAGTAACGGCCGTTGATGATAAAGGAAACGTGATGGCAGAAGCGCACACCCGTTATGATGTACGCGGCGTACAGTTTCACCCGGAGGCATATCTTACGGAACACGGAGTGAAGATGGTGGAAAACTGGATGAAAGTTTAAATGTTTTCGTATGTTCGGATTTCTCAATAAAAGACCCCGGGCGGTAAAGTCTCCCAATGAAGAAGCTTTTCGCAAAGGGTTTGCCCTCCATATTCCTGAAAATGCGCTGGAGTATGTCATGGGCCTTTGGCGGGAGCATCCGTTCAATTTTACCGTGGCAGGATCGCGCAAAACCTGCCTCGGAAACTATATGTATAAAAACGGGAGGCACTTTATTTCCGTGAACGGTGACTCCAACCCCTACAGCTTCCTGATCACTCTTATTCATGAAATCGCTCATCAACGGGTACGGGTCAGCCAAAAGCTTCTCCGGCATGCGCCGGCACCTCATGGCCACGAATGGAAATTTCATTTTAAAACCCTCATGGCCCCCCTGCTGAACCTTCATGTCTTCCCGGAAGACATCCTCGGGATACTTACCGTCCATATGCAGAATCCGGCAGCCTCGTCTACGAAAGATCCGGCGCTGGTCAGGGTGCTTTCCCGCTATTCTCCGGAAAAATTTGTTAAAGGCGTTTACCTTGCAGACGTAGCGGACGGAAAAATATTTAACTTTAACGGCCGGCAGTATAAAAGAATTCAAAACCGGCGGACAAGAATACTGGTGGAATGCGTTAATACCCGGAAACGCTATACCATTCCCGGGATAGCGATGGTGGACACAGATCTTTCATGATAAATTATGTAGTGTACGGACTAAACAGAGCCTCCTTCTGCAAGCTCAGGGTGACAATAATCACGGAATGCGCACCAACGGTCATCCTGAGCTTGCAGAAGGGCATTTTGTCTTTGTCCGTTTTATACCTCCTTTTATCCTGCACCCCGATCTCCGCGCAGCCTTCACTCCTTTCGCAGGGAGAATGGATCAAAGTATCTGTCAGCCGGACAGGCGTATATAAGCTTGACAAGGCTTTTTTTGAAAAACACGCCCCCGCCTTTGCCAGAGCAGATCCTGATAAGATCCGGGTCTACGGGGGGCATCCCACCGCATTGCCCCAGCCCAATTCTGCAGAAAGAACCGAAGGACTGCTGGAGATTCCGGTGGCGCTGAACGACAATAATCATCGCTGGGACCCGGAAGACTATATCGCTTTCTATGCGCGTGATCCGCATACGGTAACCTATGATAACAGCCGTTTTTCCCATCAGGTCAATCCTTACAGCAACTTTAACTATTATTTTATTACTATCGGAGACACTCCTTCGCTCAAAATAAGCACCCGGAACGAAGAATCCCCGTCTGCTGCGGTAAGAGATTACCTCCGTTTTTACGATTACGAAGAAAAAGAGCTGAAAAACCTGCTGAACTCCGGGCGGCTTTGGCTGGGAGACATGTTCCGGTCTTCGTATACCTTTTCGCCAACCCGCGAAGATTTCATTTCCGGTTACACCCTGCGCTTCGAGCTTTACCCGATGGGCATCAGCCGCCAGTTTGTAAAAATCACTGCAGGCAGCCTGTCCCGGCAGGACACCCTCAACGGAGCACCGAATCACCCGAACGACAACCAGGCCCGCTACTTCCGGGTATCGAATGCCCATTCTTTCGAGATAGCTTCCGCTGCTCCTCCTGCCGAAGTACAGTTACAGCTCAGCGCTGAAAGTGTAGGCAATGTAGGTGTCTACATGAATTACTGGTCGGTCACTTACAACCGCGGCCTGCATTTTTACCCCGGACGGCAGATTCTGTACCGTACCGTACCTGAGCCGGCAGCTTACCGGTGCCGGCTGTCCGGTGGTCCCGCGGTCGGCGATCCTGCCGCCCGTATATGGCAGATACGGGAGAAAGGAGAGATCACGGAATTGCCCCTTTCACAGGAAGGCTTTTTCTCTCCTGAAAATACCCGGAGCGACCTGGTCATTTTTGACCCGGCCGGTCTTACCTGGCCCGGGTTTCGGGAGGCCGTTACGCCCCAGCGCCTGAGAAACGGCATTGTTCCTGAGCTCCTGGTCATATTTCCCGAAAAATTCAGAAAAGAGGCGGAACAACTGATCCGGTTCAAAAAGGAAAATGAAGACCTGGAAGTGGCCGGGTATTCCGCCACTGAAATTTATAACGAATTCAGCTCCGGGAAAACCGATCCCACGGCCATCCGCGACTTCTGCCGTTATCTCTATGAGCTGGCCCCTGAGAAATTCCGCTACCTGCTGATCCTGGGGGATGCTTCCTTCGACTATAAAAACAATAACCAGGCAGGTTATGTAGACATTGACCTGCTGATTCCCACCTATGAATCGAGGGAGTCCCTGGAACCTATTTATAGTTTTGCTTCTGATGATTATTTTACCTTCCTGGACCCTTACGAAGGGGATTGGCCGGAAGGAAAAAGCGTGAATAACCAGTGGATCAGCACACCGGATAACAGTCACCTGATGGACATTTCAGTGGGAAGGATTCCCGCAAGGACCATCCCGGAACTTAATAACTACATCACGAAATATATCCGTTACCGGCAAACGCATGAAATGGCCGACTGGAATAACCGCCTGGCTTTTGTAGCCGACAACCGCGATTATAACCTGCATCAGCGCGACGCCGAAGAGCTGGAAGCACTGGCCCTGAAGAGTTTCCCGGGCTTTCTCAATGAGAAGCTTTATCTTGATGACTTCCCCCTGCAGGAGGGCAGCTCTCCGGAGGCGAATCAACGGCTGCATGAGCTGGTCAATAACGGCACCTACCTCATCACTTATATCGGGCACGGTGCCGAAGACGGCCTTACCGGTGAAAAACTGCTGACGCTGAACGATATTCTGACCTTCCGGAATACCGGCCGGCTTCCGGTGTGGTTCACGGCCACCTGCCAGTTCGGGAAATTTGATAACCCGGCCGTGGTTTCCGGAGCTGAGTTAATGGTGCTGCGGGCGCAGGGAGGCGCTATTGCCCTGCTGACCACCACCCGGCCGGTATATTCCAGCACCAACCTGCTGGTTAACCAGGCTTTTTTCAGAAATATCGGGTCAGCCGGAACCCTCGGAGAACTGTTCCGGCTGACTAAAAACCAGTCGGTCACAGGCGAGATCAACCGGAATTTCTCATTGCTGGGAGATCCTTCCCTGCCCCTGCCCGGGTGGCGCCCCGTTCACCGGGATGTCCCTCCTTCATTTTCTATGACCTCTGATACCCTCATTGCCTACCGGAAAGTAAAATTTACAGGCCGGACGGAAAACATACAGAACGGGAGTGTCCTGGTTTCGGTAACAGACAAGCCCGGCTCCCGAAAGACACTCGGCAGCTTTCCTGACGGACCGGCCTTTGAGTATCAGCTGAACTCGGAAATCATCTTCAGTGGCCGGTTCCCTGTCAAAGACTACAACTATGAGGGGGAGATCATGCTCTCCAACCATCAGTTTCCCGGGTCAGGAGAAGGGCGGGTCGTTATTCACAGCCGGACAGCCGACAGCTCTTTGCAGGAATTTTCCGGGATACCTTCGGTCCGGATCTCGACAGGCGAGGTTCCTGAACCGCATGATCTTTCCCCGCCTGAACTGACCGCAGAAATTTCACATGGTATGTTTCTCTCCTGGCATATCCGCGATGAGAACGGCATCAACGTTTCACGAACCGACACCGGTTCCCGCCTGACCCTGGAAATGAACGGGCAGCCTGTAGCAGACCCTTACCGGTATTTCAGTCTTCTCAAAGGCACTTCGGAAGGAGAGATCCGTTATTACGTGGGAAACCTCGGAAACGGCACTTACCGGAGCACATTAATTGCATCGGACATCTATAATAATATATCACGGGAAACGTTTGAATTCCAGGTAGAACGCCCTGAGCTGAAAGTTCTTGAGTTAACCGCCTATCCGAACCCTGTAACGGATTACCTTCGCTTAAAGGTAACACATAACCGGCCGGGCGATGATCTGAATGCCACATTGATTGTAAGCGATGTCCTGGGGAGAGAATTGCACCGGGAAGAGTTCAGTTGCAGCCGTTGTGAAGAGGAACTCCTGCTGGAGGCAGACTTTTACGGAAATCCCGTGGTATTCCCCAAGGCGTATTACCGGCTGATCGTGAGATCAGAAAATCATTCCGGACAAGCAAGCGGAACCTTGTTTTTTTGGAAATAAAAATAAAAATCTCTTACTTTGGGAGCTCAATTTTATTGGCTTCTGATATTTCCGTGAAAAATTCCTTTATGAAAAAAAATTATTGGTTAAGTACCCTCCTGTTACTGATTCCGGGACTAATTAACGCACAAAAAAACTATTCTTTAATCTATACGGCAGTGCCTTTCATGTCTATAGCTCCGGATTCCAGGGCTGCCGCGATGGGAGATGCCGGTGCGGCGTCCACCTTTGATGCCAATGCCATGTACTGGAACCCCGGCAAGCTGGCGTTTTCAGACTCCCGCTATGGCGGCTCTTTCTCCTATACTCCCTGGCTGAAGCAGATCGTTAATGATATGGGGCTCCTTACAGCTTCAGGCTATTACAAGATTTCCGATAAGCAGACCGTAGCTGCCGGGGTTAACTTCTTTAACCAGGGCGAAATACAGTTTACCGACTGGGACGGTTTCCCTATCGATAATTTCATGAGTAATGAATTTTCTATCACGGCCGGAATTGCCCAGAAACTGAGTTCAGACTACTCTCTGGGACTGAATATCAAGTATATTCATTCTAACCTGGTAGGAAACCTGGCTATCCCCGGAACCAGCGTTACTGCCAAACCGGGACAGACGGCAGCCATGGATCTCGGCTTTTACTACAACAAGACACGGCCTACCGACAATGACCCGCGCAGCTTCAAAAGATTTGATGTGGATTACGGAATTGTTCTACAGAATATAGGAGGTAAGATCAATTACGGTTTTGGGGAATATTTTATCCCGGCCAACCTGAAAGTAGGAACGCAACTCTCTTTCCGGCCCGATCTTTCCAACCGGTTCTCTTTCCTGGTAGACTTTAACAAGCTGCTTGTACCGGCCAATGACTCAAGAGCCGACAGCAGCATTAACGATGTTTCCAGCATGAGCACCATGAAAGCAATTTTCAATTCTTTCAGCGACGCCCCCGGAGGCTTCTCTGAAGAACTGGCAGAAATAGTTACTTCACTGGGCTTTGAGTATTCTTACCAGGAGCTGATCGCCATCAGGGCCGGTTATTTTCACGAGTCAAAACACAAAGCCGGAAGACAATACCTAACGGCCGGTGTGGGAATTACCCTCAAAGAAAGAATCAAACTTGACCTGGCCTACCTGATCCCTACCCGTACCGGCAGTCCGCTGGCCAATACCTGGAGGGTGACCCTCCGGCTTCAGGTGCCGCACAAGTCCGGAAAAACGGATACCATAGGAGATAATATTGACCAGTAAAACAGAAATAACCCGATAAAAAGCCCGGCTCTGCGGGCTTTTGTCGTTTAAACCCCGATCATGGATTTTCTTGAACTTGACCTTAGCGTTGACACGGAATTTGCCGAAATCCTGCTGGCTGAACTGGCAGAGATCGGCTTTGATTCTTTCCTGGAGAAGGAAGAGGGCCTCCTGGCCTATATCACGGAAGAGCTCTTTGACGAAAAGGCTTTCAAAATGCTGATGGAGAATTATGCCGCCCGGATTCCGCTCTCTTACGGCCTCCGGAAAGTAAAGCGCCAGAACTGGAACAAAGAATGGGAGGAAAACTTTCATCCCATAGAAGTGGCCGGGAAAGTGTATATCCGGGCTACATTTCATGCTCCCGCCCCGGAAATTTTCGAACACGAGATCATCATCGTTCCGAAAATGTCATTCGGAACCGGGCACCACGAAACCACTTCACAGATGATCGGGCTCCAGCTGGAAGTGGATCACGCCGGAAAATCCGTTCTCGACGTAGGTACGGGAACAGGGATCCTGGCCATTATGGCGCACAAGCTCGGGGCAGAGCGCATCCATTCCTTTGATATCGATGAATGGTCGGTAGAAAACGGCCGGGAAAACTATGAGCTGAACGGGATGCCGCACATTACCATTGAGCAGGGTACCATCAACAGCCAGAAGCCGGAGGTTTATGACATTGTTCTGGCCAATATCAACCGCAATATCCTGCTGGAAGAAATTCCCCGTTATGCAGCCTTTACCGGCAGCCACCTCCTTGTGAGCGGCTTTTACGAACAGGACATTCCTGACATTCAGGCGGTGGCGGAAGCGGCAGGGTTTAAAAAAATGAAGCAGATAAGTAAGAACAATTGGGCGGCGGTCGTTTTTAGGAAATAAGAGTGACGTATGAGAAAGTTTGGCTGGCTTATTTCTTTCCTGATGTTTTTCGGCACGTTGAAAGCCCAGGTGCTTACGCTGCCTTCCGATCCTGAAAAATTTCTGGAAGAATATACCCGGCAAATGGAAAAGCATGTGGGCGCAGCAGCCGGCAATGCCGGGTTTTCCGAACTTTATCAGAATGCATTAGACCTCTCCGGGAAAAAAGAGGCTGTTTCCCTGATTCAGTTTCTCTCCGGGAAAGGTTTGCGGCCCCCTGAAGTGCTCCGGTTCACAGAAGTTCTCTCCTTATACCGGAAAAGCCATGAACCTTCTGTCAGCGAGTTGGGGGACTTTCTTTCCCTCCTGAAAAAATCTTTTGAGCCTTACCCTTCCAAAACCATCAATGAGGCCCTGGTACAGATGGGTAACTTCTTTACATCAGGCACCCTTTACACTTCTCCTTTCAACAGGATCAGGATAAGCCCTTCTAAAACCGGGTTAAAGTTTTTCGACCGGAAACAGAATTATTTTTCAGGTACAACGGCGCAATCCAAAGAACAGCCGGAGGATATCGGCTGGGACGAGCCTGTGGAAGATATCGTATCTTCCGTAAAGGAAACTTCCCGTGAAAACCTCCCGGAGGTACAGGGGCTTTTTTTTGTTTTTGATAATACCGACCTCACGCTGTTGAGCCCTTCTGACTCCCTCGTTCTCTCCGGAACACAGGGAGCGTATAATTTTACGGATGCCGTTTTTGTGGGAGAAGGAGGCGAGATCCGGTGGAATGTAGCTCAAAAGGAGATCAGCGGGCGGCCTGGTAAATATGCTTTTAAAGCGGCCAGCGGGCGCCTGGTAGCCGAAAATACAAAACTGCTCCACCAGGGCATTCTGCAGCAGCCGGTAACCGGAGTACTGGAAATAAAGCTTGAAAAGAGGGCTCCGAATGAAGTTGCCACCTACCCGCGTTTTAAATCGTACCATAATGATGCCGCCTATACCCTTGGCCTCGAAGATTATGAGCTCTCCGGAGGATACACCATAGTAGGCCAGAAAATTACCACCACCTCTCTCTTTGACCGTTACTCACGGCTGCAGGTCAACAAAACCAGCCAGACAAGCCGGTTTGAAGTGGTAGGAAACTCTCTTACTTTAACCGATACGCTGATTACCTCCGGGCAGGTGAGCTTTGTGGCCCGCCTGGGAAAAGACTCGGTTTCCCATCCCGCCATTCAGTTTGAATACCGGATCCCGCAGCAGCATGTACAGTTAAACAAGGTACGGAAAGGCGGCTTCCGGAACAGTATGTTTTCCGACACTTTCCACCAGGTGGATATCCGCTGCGATGCCATGTCATGGGACCTGGGCAGTGGTAAGATGGACTTCTATATTGTGGCCGGGAAACAGGAGGTAGCGGCCGAATTTGAGTCGTTCGATTATTTCAACACCAACCGGCTCAGCAGCCTGAGCAATGCTGCCGGGTTTAATCCGCTTATGGCCGCCGCCACCATCATCGGCCGGAAAAAGAAAAACAGCATCACTGTAGACGAGATGATGCAGTTCACCCGGAAAGAGCGGCATTTTGCAGCAAACGGAATGCTGATCGGAACCCAGATGGGCTTTTTTGATTACCACCCTTTTCAAGATTATTACAGCATCAGCCGGAAAGGGCTCCATTATTATTTTGTGGCCACGGGTAAAAAAGACTATGATGACCTTGTCTTTTCTTCGCTGAACCGTAACGGCCAAAGCAACCAGAACGCTACTATCGACTTCAACTCCAAGGCACTGAACATTACCGGTGCCCAGAATTTTAAGCTGAGCGATAGCCTCGGCATTCAGCTTCTACCCGACCATCAGAGTATGGAGGTGATCGGGAATAAGGTTTTCCGGTTTAACGGGAAGATCGTGGTAAAGAACTTTACCTTTTACGGAGAATTTGTGCTGGAATATGAAAAATTCCTGGTTAACCTGAACCGCATAGATTCCATTACCTTTATTCCTCTGGATATCTACAATAAGGGCGGAAAGCTGCAGCTGGCCGGGAATTTCCAGTTCGGGAAAAGCGGGAAGCTCTACCTGAACAGTCCTGATAATAAATCAGGGCGGAAAAAATTACCCGAATACCCCAAGCTGGATATCCCGGATGGCGTTATCGTTTATTTCAATGAAAAGGGCCGGAAACACGCTTTCTCCGACCAGGTACATTTTAAGGCTTCGGGGCTTTCGCTTGACAGCCTGAACAGCCGTGACCCTGCCATTCCCGGTATATTCACCATGGCCGGCATCTTTAAACCCGTAAAAGACCGCCTGATTGTACTTCCGGACTCTTCCATGGGGATGTCACACCGGGCGGCAGGCCCCTACCCGGTCTACGGATCGTCTACCGCATTTAAAGCCGGTACTGAAATTGTCTTGAATAAACACGGGATCAGCTCTTCCGGTGAACTGCACCACCTGGCTGCCGTTCTGAATACCGATAAGATAAGCTTCTTTGAAGACTTCAGTGAAGCCGGCGGAAGCTCGGGCCGTATTACAGAAAAACAGGCGGGAAGCGCGTATTTCCCGCAGGTGAATATTTCAGACTATACCATGCAATGGGCGCCTCAGAAAGACAGCATGGCCGTGTATTCCGAAAAAGGATTTGAATTCTATAACGGCAGTTCCTATCTCAAAGGCAGCATTGTGATGCGTTCAGCCGGCCTGTTTGGTAACGGTGAGCTTGCCCGGGCCGACTCCGACATTGCTTCCGACAGCTTCAAATTTGATAAAAATGGTTTCCTGGCAGAAAAAGCAGACATCCGGGTGAAAGCTGATGAGGAAGAAAAGCTGGCTTTCTCCGGCAGGAATGTGGACCTCGATTTCAATGTGCAGCAGTCGCTGGTGCAGATTTCGTCACAGAACACCGATTTTAATTCGGGCGAAACGGCTTTCCTGGAGTTCCCTTCTTCTTCCTTCAAAACCACCATTGATAAGGCTACCTGGAGCATTAAAGATAAGGTGATCACCATGGAAGGTCAGCTGGAAAACTCGGTATTCACTTCTACCGCACCCCATCAGTACGGACTTCGCTTTAACGGTACGGGAGCCCGGTATGACATTAAGTCGGGGAACCTCAGCATCAGCGGGGTAGATGAAATCCGTTCGGCGGATGCTGCTATTCAGCCAGCCGACGGGAAAGTTTTTGTAAAGAACGACGGCAAGCTGGATTCCTTCACTAATGCTACCATTGTGGCCGATACGCTTAATCGCTATCACACCCTCACCCATGCAGGCGTCACCATTAATTCCCGGTTATCTTATAGTGGTAACGCTGATTACCGCTATGTAAACATCAGTTCCGATACTTTCAATATCAAGCTGGGCGGTTTTGAATTTGCGGAAGTTACCCCTGACGGCCGTATCCTGGATTCTAAAGGTTCAGGCAGGCTGTCAACCATCGCCCGCGCTTCCATATCGGAGAAAGACCAGGTATACCTGGCTAAAAAGATGCTGTATGTGGGAGAAATGACCATGCTGGCGCCGTTTAAAAACCTCTCCCTCCGCGGGCAGGTTCTGCCCGATCTGAAAAAATACCCCATGATCGGCGGTTCCTGGATCAATTATGCCGGAAGCAAATCAGAAAACGTGACCATCAATATTGATGAGACCCTCAAAGACGGCGGGAAACCCCTGTATGTAGGTTTGCACCTGAAATACGGTGCCAACAGTGACGGTATCTACCCATCCTTCCTGTCTATGAAAAGTTCGGCAGATGATTATGATATTTTCCTGGCACGTGGCACATTCGGGCGGGATGAGCCTAACCGGCACTTTTATGTAAAGCCCCTGAATGAATCGGATAACACGGCGGAGTTTTATGATGACCAGGGACTGATGGTGCTATCGGGCCACTTTAACCTCCTGGGGGTGCCCAGCAAGGTATTTGAGACCGTAGGAAAAGCCACCGTTAACCTGGATTCCATGAAATATAACCTGGAAACCATGATGCTCTTTGATTTCCCGTTGCCAATACCTACCGTTCAGAAAATAGGGCAGAATATGGTTAAAACCAACCTGGATGCCGGGAACAGCAACGCCGCTATTGAATTGGAAGATGAAGGTTTTATGCAGAAGCTCAGCCGGGTGATTGGCAGTGCCGAAGCTGAAAAATACAAGACCAGCAGCCAGAAGGGGCATATCCCCCTGTTTAAAGAATCTTCGAAATTCCTTAAATCACTGGTGCTGTCCAAAGCCGACCTCCGATGGAATGCCACAGCCAACGCCTATTACAGTGCCGGGCCCCTGGGTATTTCCAACATCGGTGATGTGGACATTAATGCCCTGGTCAACGGTTATGTGGAGATCGTGCAATCGCACAGTACAGGGAATGAGCTGCATATTTACCTGGATCTGAGCCCCAACAACTGGTATTATTTTATTTACCGTAACGGCCAGCTGGGCATGGTCTCTTCCGATGAAGAAGTGAACCGTCTGGTGAACACCGGCGGGGGTAAGGAGAAGGGTGTCAGCTTTGTCGATA
>JBEBRR010000089.1:0-13667 GCA_040394735.1 Leadbetterella byssophila | reverse complement strand
AGCGACCCTCTGATTAACAGTCAGATGCTCTAACCGACTGAGCTATTCGGGAATGCGTCAGGAGAATGACCTCTCTGAAATGGTGGTGCAAAGGTAGATCGATTTTTAATACCAGTCAAGAGTTACCCCTAAAAAAACCAAATTATTTGATGCCTTTTCTAAAAGCAGAAAAGCAACTTCCGTTATCAGAAAGTTGCTTTTCCCAGATTCTTGTTCGGGAAAGTCCTACGCCACAGACATCCTGGCAAACACCCGGTTCAAAACCTTAAAGTATATCTGGCCGAACTTGTCGTAACACCACATCTTAAGATCTCTGATTTCGTTGGGTAATAGTTCTTTAATTCCTTTGCGTAACTCTTTCTCAAACAACACCTTGTCAAAACTTACTTTTTCTAAAATTACTTTGATGTATTCTAACATAATTATAGAGTATTTAAGCGTTTAACATTATAACGAAAATACACAAAAATTTATTAAAAATATATCAAAAATTGATCAGACTTTTTTCAAGAACCTCATCCAGGTTTTTTTTCTCCTGAAAGAGCTCTAACAGGCGTGCGAGAACCTCCTCCACCACGGCATCAGGACAGGAAGCTCCACAGGTCAGGATAATCTTAGGCCGGCTGGCTTCAGGGAGGTAATCCCGGGAAAGAATCTCTTTTCCCTCATGGATATCAAAATGTATTATTTCACGGTCAGAAAGGATACCGGCAGCTGACTTGATGAAGTATGCGGGAATTTTCTGCTCCAGCAGCTCTACCAGGTGGGTAGTGTTGGAACTGTTATACCCACCCACCACAATGGCCAGGTCAGCCTCTTCTTCCAACAACGCATAGGTAGCATCCTGGTTGTCATTAGTGGCATAACAAAGCGTATCTTTGGTACTCGCAAAATGCAGTGAAACGGCAGTATCGTCCAACCCGTAAAACCGGACCAGCTCTTCCTTCAGGTAATTGGCAATCTCCTGGGTCTCGGAAGCCAGCATGGTGGTCTGGTTTACCACTCCCAGTTTTACCAGGTGCTCATCCGGATCAAACCCTTCGGAATAACGGCCCTCAAACTGCCTGTAAAACTCTTCTTTAGGCTTCTCCTTCCGGATGTAGGCGGCAAGCTTCCTCGCTTCCTCAATATCTTTAATGACTACCGTATTGGCACGGGAGGTACTGTGTGAAAAAGTAGCACGGGTTTCCTCATGCCTGGGTTTTCCGTGAATCACTACGGAATAGCCTCTTTCACCGATCTGGTTAGCCCGGTTCCATACTTTCTCTACAAACGGGCAGGTGGTATCATAGCGATAGGGGTCAATGCCCCGGGAGGAGAGCTCTGACTGGATTTCCAGTGTGGTTCCGAAAGCCGGCACAATGACGATATCTTCTGAATTTAAGCTCTCAAAGTCAATCAGCCGGTTTCCTTTGGTATCCATGAGAAACTGCACCCCTTCCGAAAGGAGGTCAGCGTTGACATCGGGGTTGTGAATCATTTCACTCAGCAGGAAAACCCGCCTCCCCCTGTTCTCATTTAAGGTCCGGTAAGCTATCTCCACAGCGTTTTCAACCCCGTAACAAAAACCGAAATGGCGGGCAATCAGTATGGTCAGCTTTTCGAATTCCAGCACAGTGGGCTTAAAGTTTCGCTTTAGCTTATCTTTGGCTCTCCGGGTTTCCTTAATTACTGAAATTACCGGGCTTTTGTACTTAACCGGAATATCAAACGTCTTCATTGATCACTACTTATTTTCAAAACCCGGCTGTTTCAGGCTTTGTTCCAAAATTATGGAAATATTCTCAGGACACATCCCATTTATGCTTAATTTCGCATTTCATCAGTAAAATACACCGACGGTTAATGGTCAGACGACTGCTCTTATCCTTTTTGGTTTCCGGAATAAATTATGGATTTTCACAAAGTTCATTTATACCGCTGAATCATGACTCCGAGTACTTCCTGGACAGGATAGAAGTAAAAACCGGCCGGCTTTCCAATGAATTTCACAGCACCATGCGGCCCTTCTCCCGTGAAGCGGTCAGCAAATATCTTTCCGGACTTAATTCCGGCGAATATTATAACCTGTCGTACACCGACCGGCGGAATCTGGATTTCATCCGCCAGGACAACTGGGAGTTCTTCGATGGCGACTCACTCGCTTCCCGGCCGCTACTGAAATACCTGTTCCGTCAGAAATCTGATTTTGTACACTTTAAAAATGAAGATTTTGACGTTCATGCCTCCCCTGTCCTTGCGCTAACCCAGGGCTCGGGTTCAGCCTATGGAAATTATGAAAAAAGATCTGTTTTTAATAATACACGCGGGGTGGAGATCAGAGCCAGAATTAACCGGAAGATAGGTTTCTATACCTTGTTGACAGATAATATTACTTCCCCTGACAATTACCAGGTGGGCTATTTCAACCGGCAGCTGGCTTTCCCTTATGAATCCTTTATCAAGATCCGGGATGATGACAGCACTCAGCTGCGGCTTAATTATTTCCAGGCACTGGGCTATTTTACTTTCAAACCCGTGAAAAGCCTGCAGCTGACCTTTGGCCACGACAAGAACTTTATAGGGAACGGTGTACGCTCACTGATCCTGAGTGATTTCAGCGCTCCGTATCTTCAGTTGCGGCTGGATCTCAGACTGGGCAGGTTCCAGTACCAGAATATTTTTGGTCAGATGACGAACCGGCAGATTGAGACCACACCTTTCAGCCAGGAAACCCACAGACCCAAGTATATGGCCTTCCATCACCTCAACGCCAATATCACTAAAAACCTTAACGTCGGTATCTTTGAAAGCGTTATGTTCGGCAACCGGAAAATCGGGTTCGACCCGAATTACATGAACCCTGTCATTTTTTACCGTTTTATTGAAGGCTACCTGGGCAGCTCTGACAATGCCATTGTGGGCGCAGACTTCAAATGGAACCTCTGGAAGACCGTTAGCCTGTACGGTCAGTATATCCTGGATGAATTTAACAAGGAAGAGTTCAAAAAGGATAAATGGTGGGCACGGAAATACGGCTGGCAGCTGGGTGGAAAATATTATGATGCCCTGGGAGTAAGCGGACTGGATCTCCAGTTTGAACATAACCGGGTACGCCCTTATACCTATTCCCACTTTGGCACCTATTCCAATTTTGTTAATTATAACCTGCCTGTTGCTCACCCGCTGGGAGCTAATTTCACCGAAAGCATTGCCATTATCCGTTATCAGCCCACGCAAAACCTACAGGTAAAGGTGACGGGATCTCTCGCCACCAAAGGAATGGATACCGATAGCACCAATTACGGCGGTGATATCAAAAAAATAAATATTGTCAACCGGCCTCACGATTACGGCGTGAAGCAGGGGCAGGGTTTCAGCAACCGGATCTCTTTCCTCGAAACCCGGGTTTCCTATATGGTATGGCATAATATAAGCGCGGACGTCATTTACAGAATACGAAAAGATTCTTTTGTAAAAGATGCGCAGGAGAATATCTTTACAGTGGGATTACGGTGGAACTTCCCCTACAGAAACTATATGTTTTAGATGAGACAGGATTTTCTTTCAGGAAACAATGAGCAACTCTCCCCCCGCGACAGGGAGGCAGAGAAGGCTTTGCGTCCGCTCAGCTTTGATGACTTCTCCGGCCAGGATAAAATACTCGAAAACCTGAAGATATTTGTGGCCGCCGCACGTTTACGCAAAGAGGCCCTGGATCATGTTCTGCTGCATGGCCCTCCCGGACTGGGAAAAACCACCCTGTCTCATATCATTGCCAACGAGCTGGGAGCCAGCCTGAAGATCACTTCAGGCCCGGTGCTCGACAAACCCAGCGACCTGGCAGGCCTGCTCACCTCGCTGGAGTCCAATGATGTTCTTTTCATTGATGAGATTCACCGGCTGAATCCTATTGTGGAAGAGTATCTCTATTCCGCCATGGAAGATTATAAGATCGATATCATGCTGGACAGCGGGCCCAATGCCCGGAGCGTGCAGATCGGTCTCAATCCGTTTACCCTTATTGGAGCGACTACACGATCAGGCCTCCTGACTTCTCCGTTACGTGCACGTTTTGGCATCAATTCACGTCTGGAATATTATGATGCAGCACTTCTGAGCCGGATACTGGTTCGGTCAGCAGGAATATTGAACACCCCCATTGATGAGGAAGGTGCCTATGAAATAGCCCGGCGAAGCAGGGGGACTCCGCGTATTGCCAATAACCTCCTGAGACGTACCCGGGATTTTGCCCAGGTGAAAGGCAAAGGGATTATTACAGTAGATATTGCCCGGCTGGCCCTGTCAGCCCTTGATGTAGATCAGGACGGTCTCGATGAAATGGACAACCGCATTCTCAGTACCATTATAGAGAAGTTTAAAGGCGGCCCTGTAGGGCTGGGCACTATTGCCACGGCCGTAAGTGAGGAAGCCGAAACCATTGAGGAGGTTTACGAGCCCTTTCTGATCCAGGAAGGCTTTCTGAAACGAACGGCACGGGGGCGGGAAGCTACGGAAAAAGCCTATAAGCATCTGAATATCGTACCCAAGTATCGCACAGGAGAACTATTCTAGCCCCTTTATTTAATCTATAAATATTGCTGATGTTCCGTGAAATCACACATTAGTAATTGTACCACCGGTTTTCCGCCAGTACCAAACCCGTTCGTCTAAAACTATCTGTTTTCAATTCTTCTCCTTTTTGCTGTTCTTCAGGTACCTGCCGTAAGTAATGCCCAGATTTCTCACAAAATTGTTGACACCATTTATACCGACTACGGTCCGGGTATCTGGAAAGGGTATAAAAAATCCCTGGCTTTTCTTCCAAAATAAAAAATCCGGGAGACATACATGGTCTCCCGGATTTTCATTATCAGCTCCGGATAGATAAATACCCGGATCAGCCGATAGCAATTCTTTTGAAAGAAGCTATTTTGAGGCCTTTCACGGTCTTATCCAGCAACTGGGCAATAGTCAGTGAAGGGTCTTTTACGAACTCCTGATTAAGGAGCGTCTGCTCTTTGTAAAACTTATTCAGCTTACCCATAGCGATCTTCTCCAGCATGGCTTCCGGCTTACCTTCTGCTCTCGCCTGCTCTTTACCGATCTCGATTTCTTTTTCAACGATTGCGGGATCCACATCGTCTTTGTCCAGACCTACCGGCTTCATCGCCACGATCTGCATGCCCACATCTTTGCCCAGCTCCGCCACATCCGCTCCGCCGGTTCCTTCAAACGCTACGATACCCGCAGCTTTTTTGTTGGAGTGAACATAAGCCACTACCTGATCACCTTCTACATGTGCAAACGCGCTCACTACGATCTTCTCTCCGATCTTACCCACCAGTTCAGTAATATTTTCCTGCACAGACTGGCCATTCTCTAATTTCGCGGCTAAAAGACCTTCTGTATCCCTGATATTACCGGCTACAGCGGCTTTGATAATACCTCCTGCCAGGTTTTTAAAATCTTCTACATTCGACACCGGTTCGGTTTCACAAGCCAGAGCCACCACTTTGGCACTTTTACCATCGGCGGCAACTTCTACCAGAACCAGACCTTCGGAAGTCTCGTTGTCAGCCCGCTTGGCGGCTACTTTCTGTCCTGCTTTTCTTAATATTTCTACGGCTTTGTCAAAATCTCCTTCTGCTTCCGTCAGAGCTTTTTTACAATCCATCATTCCCGCTCCGGTTAATTGACGCAGCTTATTTACGTCAGCAGCTGTAATATTCATCTTTTATTATTTTTTTGTTAAAAAATCAATCTTAATTGAATTAAATAGGACAGCCCAAAGCGATGCTTCGGGCTGTCAGATGCGAAGCAAAATATCTTATGCTTCAGCCTCTTCTTCTGATGAAGCCTCTGCGGCAGGTTCTTCATCTGAAGCCTCATCGGCTGTTTTCAGTCGCTTTCTTTTACCGCTCTCTTCTCTGCCTACCACTTCTTTTGCAGTATCTACAGCTCTCTTGGCATCTTCCTCTTCCTGCAGTGCGGCATTTTCCTTATCGGTTTTTCTTTCCAGAATACCCTCTTCAATAGCTTTACCGATAGCAAGGGTGATCAGAGAGATTGATTTGTAGGCATCATCATTGGCAGGGATTGCATAATCTACCAGCTCAGGGTTTGAGTTGGTATCACACATAGCCACTACCGGAATACCCAGTCTTTTAGCTTCAGCGATGGCCAGGTGCTCTCTTTTGATATCCACTACGAAAAGTGCAGCCGGAAGTCTGCTCAGGTCGGCCACACCGCCCAACAATCTTTCCAGTTTAGCCCTTTCCCTGCCCAGCATCAGTTTTTCTCTTTTAGCTATGTTTTTGGCTGTTTCCTCATCGCCCAGCATTCTTTCAATGTTGGAAAGTTTTTTAAGCGATTTCTTAATAGTAGCAAAGTTGGTCAGCATACCACCCAGCCATCTTTCGGTTACGAAAGGCATTTTAAGACGCTTCGCTTCTTCTGAAACGATCTCCTGCGCCTGTTTTTTGGTAGCCACGAACATCACCTTACGGCCGGAACGAACTACTCCTTTCAGGAAAGCCTGAGCGGTCTGCAGCGATTCCAATGACTGGTTAAGGTCGATGATGTGAATGCCATTTTTCTCCATAAAGATATATGGAGCCATTCTCGGGTCCCACTTACGGGTAAGGTGACCAAAGTGTACGCCTGCATCCAGCAGGTCTTTGTATTGAATTTGTGCCATTTGTTAAGTTTAAAATGTATAACAATATATAAAATAAGCAGCACAGGGCATCGGGCACGATAAGCCCTGTCTGGACAAATATTAACGTTTGGAGAACTGGAATCTCTTACGGGCTTTCGCTCTACCGTATTTCTTACGTTCCACCATTCTGGAATCACGGGTAAGGAAACCTTCCTTCTTCAACGGAGGACGGTTCTCGGTATCCACTTCGCAAAGCGCTCTGGAGATTGCCATACGTACGGCTTCTGCCTGACCGGCAATACCTCCGCCTCTCACGTTTACTTTCACATCAAATTTCCCTTCACCGTTTACCAGTCCGAAAGGCTGGTTCAGGATGATCTGAAGAACTTCTGTAGGAAAATAATCCGATGATTTACGGCCGTTTACAGTCATCTCGCCTTTGCCCGAAGTAAGATAGATACGGGCCACAGCTGTTTTTCTTCTACCTACGGTATTGATTACCTGCATGTTATATTAAAAATTTTTAACGTTCTGAATAATTAAAGTTCTACTTGGGTAGGGTTCTGTGCCTGATGCGGATGCTCCGCGCCTTCATACACGTACAGGTTTCTGTAAAGTTTGCTGCCTAATCTGTTTTTAGGAAGCATTCCTTTGATCGCCATTTCCACTACTTTTCTGCCGTCTTTTGCAAAAAGCTCCTTAGGAGTAGCAAAACGCTGTCCTCCGGGATGACCTGTATGACGGGTATAGACTTTATCTGTTAGTTTTTTGCCCGTCAAACGTACTTTCTCAGCATTAATCACGATCACGTTATCTCCGCAATCCACGTTGGGAGTATAAGAGGTCTTGTTTTTTCCGGTCAGGATGTTGACTACCTGACTTGAAAAACGACCCAACACCTGGTTACTGGCATCTATTACTACCCAGTTTTTTTCTACAGTCTGACGGTTAGCTGAAACCGTCCTATAACTTAGTTGATCCACGTTTACTAATTTTTACGTTTAGTTTAAAAATTTCCGGGAACTCTCTCATCCTGCATTACCCAAATAGCGTTTCAGAGACAGCTTCCTGTTTTTGAATTATAAGGCACTAATTTTAAGTACATAAAGACCGTCGGAACCCGGACTTTTCTTATAATTTGCTTAAGTATGAAAACGCGGGCAGCATTTCCACACGGTGTTTGGGGCTGCAAAGTTAAGAAAAAAATATTCCAGGCAAAACTTTTAGCGGAATAAAAGCTTGTTTATAAGCGAATGCGAAGTCATGAGATACTAATCTTAAAGGCAAACGGCTTTGCCATTCATGAATACCGCTCAAACTTATCCCAGTCCGGCGGGCGCTTCTCCAGGAAAGCGTCTCTTCCCTCCTGCGCTTCTTCTGTCATATAGCCGAGGCGGGTGGCTTCGCCGGCAAAGATCTGCTGGCCTACCAGGCCGTCATCAATAAGATTAAAGGCAAATTTCAGCATCCGTATGGCCATAGGACTCTTTTTCAGGATATCCTGCGCCCACTGAAAAGCGGTTTCTTCCAGCTCTTCATGCGGAACCACCGCATTTACCATGCCCATTTCATAGGCTTCCTGCGCAGAATAGTTCCTACCCAGGAAAAAGATCTCCCTGGCCCTTTTCTGTCCTATCTGCCGGGCCAGATAGGCCGAACCGTATCCGGCGTCATAGCTGGCCACATCCGCATCGGTCTGCTTGAAAATGGCGTGCTCTTTGCTGGCCAGTGTAAGATCACACACCACATGAAGGCTATGTCCGCCACCTACCGCCCAGCCCGGAACCACGGCAATCACCGGCTTGGTCATAAACCGGATCAGGCGCTGCACTTCCAGAATGTTCAGGCGGTCTCTGCCATCTTCCGCACGGTATCCCCCTTTATTCCGGGCATTCTGATCTCCACCGGAACAAAAAGACCATATGCCGTCTTTCGGTGACGGCCCTTCTGCTGAAAGCAGCACTACCCCTGTCCTCGGGTCGTGGGAAGCGTCTTCAAATGCATCATACAGCTCAAAGGTAGTCTTTGGCCGGAAAGCATTCCGGATCTCCGGCCGGTTGAAGGCAATCCGGGCCACTCCCTTATATTTCTTATAGGTAATATCCCCGTATTCTTTTACGGTCTCCCACGCTATTGTATTCATTCCTTTATTTTTTTCATATTAATCTATTCCGGTTAGCGGGCTCCGGGTTTTATCCATTGGCCGCATCACTCCCGGCTTACAGCTATTTCAGCCCTTATAAACACCCCAGAAAAGCATTAGCCAACCTGCAATCATAGCTACTCCGCCAATAGGGGTAATGGCCCCGAGAACTTTGATACCCGTAGCACACAAAAGAAACAGGCTTCCTGAAAAAATAATTATACCAACCAAAAATGCCCAGCCTGCGTTATTGACAGCTGAAACAGGAAATTCCTTTTGCAGTATGCCCGTCAGGATGAGCGCCAGGCCATGGTAGAACATATATTTTACCGCCGTTTCAAAAGTATCTGTCCGCTGCGACGCCGCCAGAAAGTCTTTCAGGGCGTGGGCGCCGAAAGCGCCGAGGCTTACCCCAAGCAAACCGGAGACTGCTCCGGACAAAATAAAGAATTTATTCATAATGTATAAATATTAGTTCTGAGTTCTAAAAGTGGTGCGTTTTGAGTAGTGAGCTTCACCGGCCAATGGACGGCCGTTTGAGCAGCTGCTCATGATCTCCTGCATACCTGTCTCAGCTTTCCTGAGTTCTGGCTCCAAAGATAGTGCTTCCTATCCGAACCATCGTGCTCCCTTCCTCCACCGCCATGGGCCAGTCGCCGCTCATACCCATAGAAATCTCCTTCATTTCCGGCAAAAGACGCCTGCCTGTTTCAAAAATATTTTTCAGCTTCCTGAATTCGGCACGCACCACTTCAGGATCATCCGTAAAGGTGCTCATTCCCATTACACCGGCGATCCGTATATTTTTTAGCTCCTCAGGACCTGAACTTTCCAGAAGGCCCAGAAACTCCTCCTCCGTCAATCCCGTTTTGGTCTCTTCCCGGGCAATATGAATCTGCAGCAGGCAATCAATGATCCGTCCGTTATTGCCGGCCTGCTTATTGATCTCCTTTAACAGCTTCCTGCTGTCAACCGAGTGGATCAGGTGTACAAAAGGGGCGATATACCTGACTTTATTAGTCTGAAGATGACCTATAAAATGCCATCGGATATCAGCAGGAAGCTCTTCGGACTTACCTACCAGCTCCTGCACATAATTTTCCCCGAAATCACGCTGCCCTGCCTCGTAGGCTTCCCTGATATCGGCGGCAGGTTTAAACTTTGAAACAGCCACCAGCCGTACCCCTTCGGGCAGTTCACCGGTGAGCTGCTTTATCCGGGAGGCAATCATTCCGAAAGAATCTGTTTAAGGTCAGCCGGTGAATAATTTATATTCTTCAGGGTTTTATTGTCCCCTTTCCTGTAAACCAGATATACCTCGCCATCCTTTTCATAATAGCATTCGGTATCCCGCTGCTCCCGGTAATATTTTACGGTTTCTTCTGCCTCCTCCATGGTACTGCAGGCCTTGCTCATGTTGGATCGCTGCACTTCATCAAAAAGGGTTTTAAATTTTTCACCGAGCCCGAATTCCAGTATGGCCCCGGAAAGCACGTACTGGATGTCGCAAAGGGCATCCGCCACCTCCACAATATCCTTATCCCGGATCGCCTCTTCCAGCTCCTTAAGCTCTTCCGCAATCAGGGAAACCCGAAGCTCGCAACGGCGGGGTGCAGGGATAACCGGCTCGGGTTCTATCGGGTGGTGAAACGTTCTGTGAAATTCAGCAACCTGGTTCAGGCAATCCAATTTTTCCATCTATAATTTGTTAGCTTATTATTAAAAATATGACCGTAAAATAAATAATCGGTACAAGAATGTTGCAAAGTTCTCCCTGATTAAATATTTTTGCTCCAATTCTGGTTGTAAAATATTATTAATTTTTAAAGTTATGAACAAAATTACAAAACTTTTAGCCATTGTTGCACTGGCAGCGAGCACTACCCTTTGGTCATGTAAAGGAGATACCGGAGAGACAGGTCCAAAAGGTGACACCGGTGCGCAAGGTCCTCAAGGTGTAGCGGGCCCTACCGGCCCTCAAGGCCCTGTTGGTCCTGCGGGTCCTCAAGGTGAAAAGGGAGATGATGGTAACGCCAATGTAGAAAGACTTGCCTTTACTGTTAAAGCCAACGAGTGGAAAACGAAAGAGATTGCCGGTGCAGGAACAGGCGCCACCAGCACATGGGGTGTGGCAGAACTGAAAGATGCGGCGATCACTACTGAGAAATATGCCGTGGTTTTCCTTAAAACCAATGACGGTTATCTTCAGGCTCTGCCTATCACTTACAGCATAGACATGAGCGGCGCGTACGAGCGGTTGAACTACGGTTACAAAACCGGAAGCATTGAACTGCAATACCGTCTGGACACTCAGCTGTTTGGTGTGAAGTTCGAAACTGCCCCTACCAAAGATCTGTCTTTTGATGTAGTACTGACTACCAAGACCATTGGTGCGGCACTGGAGAAAAGCGGTGTAGATCTTAAAAACTACAGCGCCGTTATGAATTTCATAGCTGCCCAGTAATCAGATAAACTTTATGGAGGCGCCCTGTTCAAATGAGCAGGGCGTTTTTGTTATTTTTCATTTCTTTGCGTTTATTGAAAAAGGGAAGGTATTATGTCTATTGAAGTAAGCGGTCTGAAAAAAGTGTACGGAAGCCAGGTGGCGGTGAACGGAATTTCCTTTTCCGTGAATACGGGAGAAATTGTCGGCTTTTTGGGGCCTAACGGTGCGGGGAAGTCTACCACCATGAAAATCATCACCGGCTTTATCTCCGCCACCGAAGGCAATGTCCGCATACACGGTGAGCCGTTTGGTCCGGATACGGTAGCCCTGAAATCCCGCATAGGCTATCTGCCTGAAAACAATCCGCTCTATCCCGATATGTACGTCAGCGAGTACCTTCATTTTGCAGGAAGTCTGAACGGTCTGCGGGGCGGTATTCTGAAAGACCGGGTAAAAGAAGTGATCATCCGGGTGGGTCTGTCTCCTGAAAAACATAAAAAAATTGAACAGCTGTCTAAAGGGTACCGGCAAAGGGTAGGACTCGCCCAGGCGCTGATTCATGATCCTGACATCCTGGTCCTGGACGAGCCTACTACAGGCCTTGACCCCAATCAGCTCTCCGAAATAAGAGCCCTGATCAAAGAGATCGGGAAAAACAAAACCATCATTCTGAGCAGTCATATCATGCAGGAAGTGGAGATTCTGTGCCACCGGGCCATTATTATAAAAAAAGGAAATCTGGTGGCAGACACCTCTCTTGCCGAACTAAAATCCGGGAATCAGAGTTTAGAAAAGACATTCAGAGAATTAACGCAGTAGCTCATGGACATCTTTGTAGGAAGCATCCCCTTTAAATTTAAGGAAAAAGACCTGGAAGACCTCTTCACTCCTTATGGAGAAGTGGTTTCGGTTAAAATCATCATCGACAAGTCGACCCGCCAGAACAAGGGTTTCGGATTTGTGGAAATGAAGGAAAGAAAAGAAGGGCTCAAGGCCATTAAGGAGCTCAATGGTTCTGACCAGATGGGCAGGGCCATTCTTGTTTCAGAAGCCAAAAAGAACAAAGACGGAGAATCGGTAAACAAAAAGCCCCGCGACTGGAATAAGGGGAAGAAGAAAACCAATGTGATCACCTGGGGATGAAGTTTGAACAATACAGAATACTGCCTGAGATCAAAAGGGCTATAGCCGAACAGGGTTTTCGCAAACCTACTGATATCCAGTATAAAGTTCTTCCCAAAGTATTGGCCGGTGAAGACATTCTTGGCATTGCCCAGACAGGCACCGGCAAAACCGCCGCTTTTGTTATCCCCATACTTCATTTGCTGGCTTCTGAAAAAAAGTTCAAAACCCTGCGATGCCTGGTAATGGTACCGACCCATGAACTGGCCCAGCAGATCGCTGATGTTTTCAAAAACCTTGGCAAGCACACCCGCCTTAAAATCCTGGCACTCTTCGGAAGCACGGAACAGGACCCGCAGATCCGTGCGCTGACACAGGGTGTAGATATCCTGGTAACCACCCCGGGAAGAATGTTCGACCTGCACGCCCAGGGGCACATCCGTTTCGAGCATGTTAAATTCCTGGTACTGGATGAAGCCGACCGTATGCTGGACCTCGGCTTTTACAAAGATATTGAAGATGTCAAAAAACTCCTTCCCCGTAAACACCAGACGCTGTTTTTCTCCGCCACGATAGACGATAAAATCAAGAAGCTGGCTTATTCTACGGTGACCAATGCCATCCGGATCCAGATTTCCCCGGACGATCCGGTTTCCAAAAACATCGACCATTCGGTGGTAATGGTTCAGATGGACGACAAACGTTTCTTTCTTGAACGTATGATCCTGGAGAATCCCGGGCAGAAAATGGTAGTGTTTGTGCGCACCAAAGTGCGGGCAGAACGGGTTTATGCGGCCATGTCACGGGTAAATATTGAATCGGTTACGCTCCACAGCGGGAAAACCCACCAGGAAAGAAAGGCCGCAATGGACGCATTCAGAAAAGGGAAAGTAAGTATTCTCATTGCCACCGATGTCAGTGCCCGGGGAGTGGATATACCCGAAGTGGAATATGTGATCAATTATGACCTGCCCGAAGTAGCTGAAAACTATGTACACCGGATCGGCCGTACCGGGCGCGGAACCCGTAAAGGCAAAGCGGTATCTTTCTGCAGCGATGAAGAGCTTCCGTTGCTGGATGAAATAGAGAATTACCTGGGGTATGCCCTGGCTTCACAGACCCTGTCTGACCTGGAATACCAGGAGACCCTCATGTTCTCCAATGAGGAGTCAAGAACCTTCAGAGATGTAATGAAAGAAATTGCTGATTTTGAGGCGGCTACAAAAAAACGCAAAAAAAAGTAGTCCAAAAACTTGTTTAAAACCAAAAAGGCCTGCATTTTTGCAAACCTTTTCAGGGGAGCATAGCTCAGCTGG
>JBEBRR010000088.1:0-14018 GCA_040394735.1 Leadbetterella byssophila | reverse complement strand
GGGCAGGAGTTCGGGAGCCGGTAAAAAAAATAAGGATTATTTGTGACTTTATGAGACGCAGTGCGTCCTAACTCAATAATCCGGTCTTCGGATAGACATTTACAGCCTCTCTCTCGTTAGCTAATTATACGCGCGACTTACGTATCCACCGCTACCCTTTTTTAACTTAAAGCTATTTAAAGGAGTTTTCAGCTCCTTTTTTTGTATTTTTGACCTTTAATATTAATCAAAAAACGTGAAAATCAGAATACTCGTGGCAGGCTGTGGGAATATGGGAATTTCTCACGCGCTGGCATATCATGCGCTGAAGGAATTTGAGATCTGCGGCCTGGTTTCCAAGGGAAACAGCAAAGAAGTACTCAATGCAAAACTGGGCGGAGGCTACCCGCTCTATAATGATTACCATGAAGCGCTGAAAGATTCCCGTCCGGACGCCGTTTGTATTTCCACTTACCCGGATACGCATGAAGAATATGCCCTGGCGGCACTGGAAGCAGGCTGCCACGTGTTCCTCGAAAAGCCTATAGCGGATTCGGTAGAAGGTGCGGAAAGGGTAGCGGAAGCAGCCCGGCGCCTGAACCGCAAGCTGGTGGTAGGTTACATTCTAAGGGTACACCCTTCCTGGATAAAGTTTATCGATGTGGCTCAGACCCTCGGCAAACCGCTGGTGATGCGGATGAATCTGAACCAGCAGTCGAGAGGCTATATGTGGGATGTGCACCGTAACCTGATGAAGAGCCTGAGCCCTATTGTAGACTGTGGCGTGCACTATATTGATGTCATGTGCCAGATGACCCGGTCCAGACCCGTTTGGGTAAGTGCTATCGGTGCAAGACTGACCGATGACATCCCGGAATCCAATTACAATTACGGCCAGTTGCAGATTCGTTTTGAAGACGGTTCGGTAGGCTGGTATGAGGCTGGCTGGGGCCCTATGATGAGTGAGACGGCTTATTTTGTGAAAGATGTGATCGGCCCCAAAGGGTGTGTTTCCATTGCCGGTAAAAATGCGGCCGCCGAAGGCAATTCCGATAATGTGGACGCTCACAGTAAAGCAGAGTCACTGAAGGTGCACAGCGCTGCCATTAATGCACAGAATGAATTTACGGAAGAAGACCGCTGGATTGATCTGAGCGATGAACCCGATCACAACGAGCTGTGCAGGCGTGAGCAGGAATACTTCCTGAAAGCCATAGTTGAAGATCTGGACCTGAATGACCACCTGGATGACGCCGTATACAGCCTGAAGGTGGCTTTCGCATGTGATGAATCGGTGAAAACAGGAGACGTGGTGCGGTTGTGACGGATTAATATAAACCAGATTTTATCTGTGTAATTCCGGCTAACTACGCAGAACTTGATTTAAACATCCCTGTGGATTAAACACCCCTTGAGCAAATGTGTTTTACGTTTTGAATGATAAAGTCTGTGAGAGCCCATACGGGCATTTATTCTCCTCACAGACTACACGGATTTACACAGATTTTTCATTCTTTGTTTTTGACGCGGGCGTATACGGCTCCTGCTGCCAGGAGAATCAACGCAACAGACGCGATCAGGTCTAAGGTTTTTCCTTTCTCTACGGCAGCCGGCTTAAACTCGAATACAATTTCATGTTTACCAGCCGGTATTTCCATTCCTCTCAGAACATAGTTGACTTTCTGATGCGGGGTTTCTTTCCCGTCTATATAGCTTTTCCAGTCCTGGTTACCCCGGTAGTAGATCTCAGAGAAAACGGCAAACTGCGGATCCTTTGTTTCAGAACTATACACCAGCCTGTTCGGCGCATAGCTGGTCAGGCGGATGATTTCGGTAGAATCAGGAGAGTAGGTTCTGGATGTCAGTCCCTGGTTCTGCTGGGTAACGGCTGTAGTAGCTGCCCGGAAATCTCCCAATGCCGCCAGCTCTTCGTCTGCCGTAGGCACCACTTTCAGTGTATCAATAAACCAGGCATTGCCTAATGCTCCGGGGTTACGCTGGGCAACTGGCCCGTTAGCTCCGTTAGTGATCAGGTATTTGGTGTTCAGCATATCCAGCACCTGCATGTTCAGCTGTCCTTCTGAAGTGATCAGCTGATTGTCGTACAATTCCTGGGTTTTCTTCAGCTTGGCACCATGGTAACCGCCCAGCGACTTATGGAAGTAAGAATCACGGGCGTCCTGGGTGAATGAAGTGGTGACGTTGATGACCTTAAAGTTCGGATCCTGGTCTTTCAGGATTTCCAGATCGGCCGCGGTAGGGGAAAATTCATTGGCCTGGCCTTTCCGGGCGGTAAAATCATCATTATTAAAATACCGCTTATCTACTCCGATCAGGTCATAGGCCAGAAGAAGGAAAAGAATATAGGTAAAGATTCTCTGGTTCAGCTTCTGGTTATAATAGGCCCAGATGCCTGCCAGCAACAGTACGGAAAGCATGATGCCCCGGATCACATCGCCCCAGGCCATGCTCTTGCGGTCTTCCTGCAGAGAATGCATCAGCTTATTGGCAAATTCAGGTCCGGTACTTTGGGCAATGCCGCTTTTGAACTCCACGTCACGCGGGCCGGTAAAATCTACGGAGAAATAGCCGATGAGCATAAGGCCGGCTATGATTCCAAGGCTGTAATAAAGAGGCTTCCGGAGAACAGGCCATGTAATCTCACCGGAAAGAAGGACAGATACCGCATTGGCGGCTCCCCAAACCAGCAGGAAATGCACGATCACCAGGGTCATGGTCACTGCCCTGAACTTATTATATCCCGGCAGTGTGTTAAAAATAAAGTCGTTAAAGGATGGAAAATTGCTTCCCCACGACAATACGATAAAGAAAAGGCTGAGTCCGAAGATGATCCATTTCAGCTTACCGCGGTTAATGAACAGGCCCAGGATAAAAAGGAATACGACCAGTACGCCGGAATATGCCGGGCCACTGGTAACGGACTGTTTCCCGAAATAAAGGGGGAGCTGTTGTATAAACTGGCCTGCCATGTGGGGATCAACCCCGTTTGATACCATGGTTTTGTATGTCTCTGACTTATCAGAAAGCGCACCTACCGAGCCCCCGCCCATGATGTTGGGCACAATCAGGGTGAAGGTCTCATCCAGGCCGTAGCTCCAGCCGAAGGCATAGTCACGTGTCAGTCCTGAATTTCCGACCGAACTCTCCTTCAGCTCGGAAACACCCCGGGTAGATTCTTTTGAATAAACAAAATTATTCCACAAGCGCATACTGTGCATGCCCACTCCCACAGTAACAGCCAGGGCCAGGCAGGCAATTACTTTTGCCAGGCTTTTGGTTTCCCCCGCCCGGATCATCTTTACACTTTCATATACAAAATAGGCAAAAAGGATAAAGATAAAGTAGTAAGTGATCTGCAGGTGATTGGCGTAAATCTCCAGCGACAGGAACAGGGCGGTCAGAAAAGTGCCCAGCAGGTATTTTCGCCGGAAGATAAGCGCAAAACCGCCCAGGATAGCCGGTGCGTAGGCAAGAGCCAGTATTTTAGAGAGGTGGCCAGCCTCGGTGTAGAGCAAATTGTAGGATCCGAATGCGTACGCTACGGAGGCAATAATGCTTACCCACAGGCTTTTGCGCATTCCGGTCATGAAAATGAAAAATCCGGTCATCAGGAGAAAAATCACATTCACCGGCTGCGGAATGGCAGCGTAAATAAGGCTTCCCAGCTTGCTGGTGAGGCTATAGGGGTAAGAGCCCCAGATCATATTGCTGGGCATTCCTCCGAAAACCGAATTGGTCCACCAGGTATATTCACCGGTCTTTTTATGGAACTCCATGGCCTCGCGGGCGTTTCCGGTGCTCATCACGTCATCGTGCATGGCCACTGCTTTCCCGCTCAGTACCGGACTGAAATAAAGAAAAGTAATGACCAGGAAAAATAAAACAGCCAGGAGGTAGGGGAGATATTTCTTAAACCCTGAAGAATTATTCATATTCAATCTTAAATTTTAAAGCCGGGCACCCGGTTTCGGTAAAATTATGCCAAATATAAGCTATGCAGGATAATAATTTAGCACCTCCGGTACGCCGGGGTTGTCTTTTAATGATTATTTTTCGGCTTTATTTGCTTTTTCAATCCCTGCTATGCGCCTTTTGTCCATAATTACGATTACGTATAACGCTGAAAAATTCCTCGGGAGAACCCTGGAAAGTATTGCTTCCCAGACTGATCAGGATTTTGAGTACCTGCTGATAGACGGAGGCTCCCGTGACCGTACCCTGGAAATAGCCCGGCGTTACCATGACAGGATCAATGTGCTGGTATCAGAGCCTGACAAAGGCCTGTATGATGCCATGAATAAAGGCCTGGCCCGGGCATCAGGTGCCTATGTATGGTTTATGAATGCAGGTGATGAGATTGCGGAAAAAGAGGCTGTGGAGAAACTGAAGAACCTGATGAAGCAGGAGCCGGACGTGATTTATTCCGATACCCGGATGGTGGATAATTCAGGCGAGGTATTAGGCTTACGCTCAGAACTGATGCCGCATAAGGTACCGGAAGTGCTGACCTGGCAAAAATACAGGATGGGTATGCTGATCTGCCACCAGTCGTTTATCGCAAAGAAGGTTATTGCGCCCGTATACACGGCAGACAATCTCAGTGCGGATATCGACTGGGAGATCAAATGCCTGAAGAAAGCCTCAAGGGTAGTACAGTATCCCGGTATCCTGGCCCGCTACCTGACAGGAGGGATATCGCATCAGCAGAAATGGAAATCCTGGACAGACCGGTATAAAGTATTGCAGAAGCATTTCGGTTTTTTCCCTAACCTCTGTAATCACTTCCGGATCCTTCTCCGCAGCGTTTTATAATCATTTCAGCCTTTAAAAAAATCCCGAAGGGATGTCAGGGTTATAGCAGGTCGAACAGGCTGTTTACGCCCAGCATTTTCGATTTGATAAACCCTTCGCCGTAACGGGCGCCGATCTGGTGGCCGAATTCAGAACCCCGGCTGTTTATGAATTCCAGGAATTCAGGAGACGAAATATAGCTGGCCGGTTCAGGTGAGTCGGGGTCAAAGAACTGGCTTTTAAAGGCCATGATGCTGGCGGTTTTGATTTCCCAGAAATCGGAAACATCTATTACAAAGTCGGGTCTCAGGAAACGGTCCTGGATATAATGGAAAGCATTCCGGGGCCGCCACGGAGCCTGTTCTCTTCCGTCGGCAGCGTAGGTCACCACTTTGCGCAGTCCGCTGTAAAAGCAGGCTTCCGTACAGAGACGGGAGGCACGCCCGTGGTCAGGGTGCCGGTCTTCCGGGGCATTCAGCAATACGATTTCCGGCTGGTATTTCCGGACTATCCGGATGATTTCCAGCTGATGCTCGGGGTCGTTCCGGAAGAAACCGTCTTTGAAGCCCAGGTTCTCGCGGGCGGCGAGCTTCAGAATGGCAGCAGAAGCCGCAGCTTCTTCCAGGCGTAACGGTCCGCTGCCGCGGGTACCCAGCTCACCATTCGTAAGATCTGCTATTACTACTTTTTTGCCGGCAGCCACTTCTCTGGCAATTGTGGCGGAACAGCCCAGTTCGGCGTCATCGGGGTGCGCCGCAAAGACCAATATATCTGTTTTCATTATCGTACGCGCAATCTTAATCCCGGATAGATTTTTTTATTCAGGGGAATTTTGTTGAGTTGGGCCAGTTCACGGGCAGTCATATTAAATCTCCGTGAAATAGAAGTAAGGGTTTCCCCTCTTCTCACGGAGTGCCACATCTTCTGGACCGTTTTTACCGGTACTTCTTCTTCAAATTCATCTGCATCCTCGTGATCATCCATGGCCTCTCCGGTAGCGATATCTCCGTTACGGTAACCGACCGGAATAGAGCGACCGCCTCTCAGGTAATCATACAGACGGGAGGAAATAGTGAATTCCTGTGAACGGATACGGATCTGGTTATTGGTATAGTCGTAAATATTCTCGGTGTCAAACTGGTTTCCTTCATAGCGGGTCTCATAGTGAAGGTGAGGACCGGAGCTGCGGCCCGTGCTGCCTCCCAGGCCGATCACGTCACCGGCTTTTACCAGGGTATTGGGCTCAAAAGCGATCTTTGACAGGTGACCGTACAACGTTTCCAGTCCGTTGTAATGTCTCAGCAGTACGGTCCTTCCGTACCCGTTAAACGTACCGCTGATCCGCACTATTCCGTCAAAAGCGGCATATACCTTATCTCCGGTATCCAGGGCGAGGTCAGTACCCTTATGCCATCTCCGGCTGCGCCACCCGAAATGCGAGCTCAAGCGGAAGTTATCCAGCATGGGAGCCCAGTTACGCCCTTCCTTCTCATTGTAAAGCGTAATGTTCACGATTTCATTGAAGCTCTTCGGTGGCATACCGTAAGGGTTCAGGCTTTTGGTATCCCAGACCGAGTAATATGACGCTACCTTGACCATGTTTTCGCTTCCGGCAAACTGGGCTTCCTCTTCAATTTCGAGAATTAACAATTCACCTTCATCCAGGGAAGAGGTATCTTCATGAACGGTATTGTTAATCTCACGCAAAGGCTCGATCCGTATTCCTTCCTTATAATTGGAATTCGGGCCGGCCGGAGCCGCCGCCTTATTGTTGTTGCTTCCTTCGTACTGGTTGGAAAACCGGAGCCGGGGCTCATCCTCAAAAATAAAGTCAAATTCGTCTTTTTTGGCTGCTTCTTTTTTGGCCGGAGTATTTTTTGACGACTGGGGTATTTTGGGAGCTGAGATTATTTTACCTTTTTCTTTCTGTGAAAATGCCTGTAAGGAAAAACAGATGAAAAGGAGGCTTATATATTTGTTCATAATCCAGGTTCTTTCTTTTTTAACCCGACAACCTTTGCAAATATTGTCAGGATTCCTTTAAAAAAATAAAATTTTCGTCCACGAGATCCCTGATCTTTTTCATGGAGTTTCTGAAGCTGTAACGTTCCAGCACTTTTTGCTGTGCCGCTTCTCCCCGTTTTTTCTTTTCCGGAAGAGTAACTGCTCCGATCAGGGCGGCCATTTTTTCGACATCCAGGTACTCAGCCTGCCATCCTGCATCCTGTTCTATAAATTCATCTCCGCCGCCTGTATTCCTAAAGGCCAGAACAGGTTTTTGACAAAGAGCAGCTTCCAGCATCACCAGGGGGAAGGGATCTTCCCGGCTGCACAGCAGGAACAGGTCCATGGCGTTGATCAGCTCTACCGCTTTCGGAGTGGGGGAGAGCCAGGCTATTTTATGAGAGATGCCAAGTTTGGCAGCGTCGTATTCCAGCTGGCTTTTCATCGGGTCATCTTCCCGGATCCCTATCCAGGCAAAACGGATGGAAGGGTCTGTCACACGGGCCGCTATCTGCAAAAAAATATCAGGCGCTTTTCTCCAGTCGGCATTGCCGCAGGCTCCCACCCAGGTGTACTCCGAAGGCAGCCCGTATTCCCGGAGAATTCCGGCCTTATCCGACTGCCCGTGAATTTTCAGGATCTCCTCGTTATTCACAAAGGAATGTATAACCCGGATACGGCTGGTCTCCTCAAACCGGAGAAGGTTGGCTGCTACGGCGTCTGAGCAGGCTACAATGGTATCCGAAAAACGGAACAGCAGGGGCAGCGCATCGGCCGGACCATACTGGCGGATGGAGTAGGAGAGCTCATGAATATGGGTGACCAGGGGCACAGACCAGGTGGTTTTCAGCTCTTCCAGAAGGTGAACAGCTGCAATGGTATTGACATAGACCAGCCCGATCCGGTGTTTTGCCCTGATGGTTTCCAGGACACCGGGCGGCTCGCCCAGCAGGCGGCTCCAGCGTGAAACGGCAGGGCGGCTCAGCGAATAGGTGACAAACCGGCTTTCAAATTCTTCCCGGAATGTCCCCCAGTTGTTTACCAGCAAGAGAACCACGCCGTAACCGTTTTCCTGCAGGTAAGCCATCACATTGTACAGGAAAATCTGGGCCCCCGCGCGGTTGGCATCATGACTAACGAACAATATTTCCTTCTTTTCCTGCAAACCGGTTTCAGATATGGGCGTTAATAATACGGGCAATCTTCCTTACTATATCATGATCCAGATCCGGGTACAGCGGTAGTGAGATCACCCGTGAAGATACATCCTCACTCACCGGGCAGTCATACTGTACCGGAACATACTGAAGGGTATTGAGCGTCGGATAAAAGTACCGTCGCGGGTAAATATTCTCCCGGTTAAGCGCTTCAATAACCCGCATGGTGGTGTCCAGATCCGGCAGAACTACCGGGTAATAGGCATAATTGTATTTCAGATGAGCGGCTTTCTCGGTAGGCTTATACATCTTTCCCCAGTTCAGGAACTCATCATAAATCCTGAAAATCTGTTTGCGCCCTTCAATGATCGTATCGAGATGACCCAGGTTTACCAGGCCCATCGCGGCATGAAATTCCGAGTTTTTGCCGTTGACTCCCGGCAGGAAATATTCATCCTGGATATGGCCGAAGCTGCGCATGAGCTGAACAGTTCTGTACAGCTCCGGATCATGACATACCACACATCCGCCCTCTATGGTATGGAAAACTTTGGTGGCATGAAAGCTACAGGTAGAAACATCACCGTAAGCCAGCAGTGAGCGGCCTTTGTATTCCACGCCAAAAGCATGGGCTGCATCATAGATGATCTTCAGATTATATTTTTTCCCGATGGCTTCCAGCTTTTCCACATTGCAGGGGTTTCCGTACACGTGAGTGGCGAGTATGGCGGTGGTTTTATCGGTAATAAGGCCTTCCACCAGGTCGGCATTGATGTTGAGATCTTCCCGGTTAATATCTGTAAAAACAGGTTTCAGGTTTTCCCAGAGAATGGAAGTAGTAGTAGCGCAATAAGAGAACGGGGTAGTGATGATCTCTCCCGACAGGTGCAGTGCTTTTATCGCCAGCTGTATGGCGATGGTTCCGTTACCAGTAATGGCCAGGTAGGGCAGATCCAGTTTATGCTGCAGCTTTCCCTCCAGCTCTACCAGAAGGGGGCCGTTATTGGTCAGCCACTCAGATGCCCAGATTCTCCCCAGCATTTGTTCATACTCTTCCCGGGGAGGAAGAAACGATTTGGTTACATTTATTCTGTCAGTCATGATAATTCAGTTTGCCAGGATTTTACCCCGATCATCTTGGGACGGATAGCCCCCGGCCATTTTCCTACCCATTCGGTGCCTTCCCGGTAGTCCAGGATATCAAATGCAATGGCATCTTCAAAGAAGTATACCGGAGCCAGCCGGTCTCTTACAATCATTACAGAGATGTAATAGGAACCGTCATTCAGGAAATCACCGGGAATCTCACAAACTGACTTTACCGTGCCTTTCTGGTAGATTTGGGCTTCATCTCCGATATTAAAAACGCATTCTCCGGTCATACTGTATAGAAATATGCTGACATTCAGTTCGGCATTTTCCACGAAATTCCAGTATTCCATCTCCAGCCGCAGGGGCGTGGAGGTATCCAGGTTAGGTCGTGTATGGCTTTCATCCGGCACAAGGCGGATGGTCTTTATTTTTACAAAGTCATTTCCGGGCGCCAGATCGGGGTCTGTCCAGGCCTGCTCCAGCTGGAATTTCGAAACATTCTTAACGTATTCCGTGATGACTTCGTCTATTGCACCGTATTTGATCAGTTCACCTGACCGGAGGTAAGCGCCTGTATTGCAAAGGCCCTGCACGGCAGTCAGGTTATGGGAAACGAAGAGCAGGGTTCTGCCGCTGTTAGACACGTCCCTCATTTTCCCGATACTTTTTTTCTGGAAATCGGCATCCCCTACGGCCAGCACCTCGTCAACCACCAGGATCTCCGGTTCGAGGTGAGCCGCAATAGCAAACCCCAGGCGAACGTACATCCCGGAAGAGTACCTTTTTACCGGGGTATCAATAAATTTCTCAATGCCCGCAAAGTCTACGATAGCATCAAAATGCCGGTAGATTTCATTCTTCTTCATACCCAGGATAGCGCCGTTCAGGAAGATGTTTTCCCGGCCGGTGAGTTCCGGGTGGAAACCGGTGCCTACTTCAAGCAGGCTGGCCATGCGCCCCCTGATCTTAATGCTGCCGGTGGTAGGTTCGGTGATCTGGCTGAGTATTTTCAGTAAAGTGGATTTGCCGGCACCGTTTGCTCCTACCAGTCCCAGCCTGTCACCCTGCTTCACCTCAAAGCTTACATTTTTCAGGGCCCAGAAATCCTGCTTGATATCGGCAGATTTCCCCGAATTCACCAGCTTCCTGGACCAGCCGGTAATGGTATCCCGGAGATCATCGTTCGACTTTCCTTTGCTGTTCAGAATATACTTCTTGGAAATATTTTCAATGCTGAGTACGGTCATAGATGGTTAGATGTAATCCACAAATGTATCTTCATGCTTTCTGAAGAAGCGGATAGAGTAAAAGAAAGTACCAAGAACAAATACGACCAGGGGGATGAAGCTGTTCCAGTTAAAAGCTGCAAAATCACCCAGCATTGCCCAGCGCATGGCATCAATGCAGCCCGTAACGGGATTCAGCATAGCCAGATTATAGAGCAGCTCGCCGTTAGCTCCGGTTTTATAGGCATCGGTCAGGTAAGCTACCGGGGAAAGAAAAGTACCGAATTGTACCACAAAAGAAATCACCTGACCGATGTCGCGGTATTTCACATTCAGGACGGCTGCAATCAGTCCCACACCGAAAGAAGCCAGAAAGGTCAGTGCTAATATAAAAGGGATAAGAATGATTTTCCAGTCAGGTACGTACTGGAAAAATATACAAAGACCTGCAAATACAGCCAGGGAGACCACCACATCCACGAGACCGATAAAAATGGACGACAGCGGGATAATCAGCCGCGGAAAATAGACTTTGGTGATCAGGTTGGAATTCAGCACCAGGCTGGTGCTGATAGTGGTAAGGCTTTGTGAAAAAAAGAGCCATATGGTAACCCCCACCGATACAATCAGCATATAGGGAATAGGGGAGCCCACATCCAGTTTTCCCAGCCTACCGAAAGCCAGCGCCATTACCAGGGTGGTGATCAGCGGACGGATCGCCGCCCAGCCTACCCCCAGCACGGCCTGTTTATACTTAACGATAATGTCACGTTTGGCCAGGATCCAGAATAACTCATTGTAGTCCCAGATCTCAGCAATGTATTCTGAAATACTTTTTTTATTGGTAATTACTCTAACTCTGGAATCCATAGAACCCGTTTATTCAGACATGATGTCCAGGTAAGATTTTCGGAACGAAATAATAATGATGGTGGCTACCAGCAGGATCAGCCCGGTGAGTCTTACACTGATCCCTACTCTTGAAGTAGCATCGAGAGGTAATTTTACCGGTGTCAGAACATGAAAAAACTGGGTTTGCTCTACCAGCAGGTTCGTCAGGTTATCCAGGCTGTTCAGGTTGGTGAAATACAGGTTGGAAAGATAGGTATTGTCACGTGTCAGCCTGGAAAGAGCGCTTCCTGCTGCCGGATTGACGGCGTCAGGCTGCTCAAAGGTAGCCTTGGCCACGCCTGAATCATTTCTCCGGAGCAGTGAACTGAGACTGTCTACCCTTCTCTGCTGAATGGCGATCATCTTCCGGGTTTTCACGGTTTTCATTTCCGTATAGAAGTTTTCCGTAGCTTTCAGCAGCACTTCCACCCAGGTTTTGGCAAGCAGCTCATTGCTCATTTTGGTAGAGAGGGTATAAATTGAAGTTCCCTGCTCTTTTTCCATAACGGTAAATTCTTCCAGCTTGTTGAAAACATCGCCCATCACCTGGTTCTCATGAGGCGTGAAATCGGCAGGTTTTTTCTTTTCGAATTTCATCTGGCCGTAGGGAGAAGGGTCTCTAAACATATTTCCACCCCATTCCTTGGTCTTGATATCACTGCTGTCTATGAAAAAATTGACATAAAGGTCCTTACGTCCGAAAAGTTCCGTTTCTGTCATCAGGGCATTTTCAAAAACGGTTCTTGACATAATGATCAGCGGGAAGTTGGTGATGTCCATCAGTCCGCTGTTGCTCGGGGCAGCCCCCATAAATGCCGTAGCCAGTCCGCCCAGCTGGTTCTGCGCATTGCCTTCCAGGTCAATATTGAACTGAATGGCTGCGCCGTACATGCGTGTTGTGGAGAAATAATTGTTTTTGATCATGTCAAACAGATTCCCCGCTACCAGCACGATCAGCAGAAGCTGCCAGTAGCTGCCGAGAAACTGAAAGTAATTAAAAACCGACTTTAAAAACTCTTTGGTCGATATTTGATCCCTGTTATTGTCCATCTTATTTATTAAGCCTGATTAAGCCGAAAATAGTCACAATAGCGGCCAGAGTACCCGTAACGGTAGTGATCAGACCGGAGAATTGGTTGAATTGTTCCGCAGTGGTTTCCTGTTTCGGCGGAATCACAATCTCGCTGCCCGGCTCTACTTTCGGGTGGAAGCGCATGAACATGAATTTACGTGTACGGTCTACGCTGCCATTGGGATAACGTACGTAGGCGCTTCCTTTCGCTGATTTCTTGGTATACCCCCCGGCTGAAGAGATATAGTCGAGGAAGGTCTTACCCGAGTTGTATTTAACCGTGGTAGGATAAAGGATCTCCCCTTCAATTCTTACCGTTTCCAGTCGCTTGGGAATCACGATCTCGTCGCCGTCCTGTATGATCAGGTCGTGGGTGATATCGTTGGGGTTGGAAAGAATTTTCCGTAGATCAATAGCGATGTCTTCGTTAATATAGGAGTCTGCTTCTTCACCCTCTGTAGTGGTGGTAGCGGTTGCAAGCTCTGCTGCTGCCGGATCCAGGCCTTCGGTGGTTTTTATCTTATTGCCGATATTCAGGTTAGTGAGCGTTTCTTCCCGCTTTTTACGCTGGCGTTCGCTCAGCAGGGTCTTGCGCAGGAGGGTAGCACCATCCAGGTAAGCCAGGTCGGTCAGTCCACCGGCTCTTTCAATCAGCCGTGATACCCGTTCATCCTTGTACTCGATACCATAAGTGCCCGGATTCATCACTTCCCCGGAAATCTTTACCAGGTTCTGCTTTTCATAATTGGGAGAGGTTCTGACAATGATCTCATCAAAAGGGAAAAGTACAATGCTCTCGCGTGAATCTACCAGCGTGAGGTCTGGCCGCATGCTGAACTGGATGATATCGGCAATCTGGGCATCAGACTGTTTCGGATCAATATTCCTTTTTCTCCGGATAATTTCTATACGGGAAAGAGCGGCAGCTTCCGTAAGTCCGCCTACCCTCACGATCACATCCTGTACGGTCATGTCTTTTACGTAGGGCAGCTCTATTCCTTCTTTGGCATCTTCATGGTTAACGGCTCCGCGTATACGGATCACCGACTTCTCTGTCAGCTCAAATATGCTGGGAACAATTACCTCATCCAGGCGTTTGAGCTTCAGATCTTCCGAGCGGCCCTCGAGGATATCGATATAATTGACCGATATATTGGAAACCGAGAGATCGTTATTTGTACGGTTAATGTTTATACGGCCCTGAAGCGATTCTTCTTTCAGTCCGGAAGCTGATTTGATCAGCTGGGTCAGCGTGGGATTAGAGTCCAGCGAGTATTCGCCCGGCCGGAAGACAGCTCCCGTAATGGTCACTACATTTTCAATCCGGTCCAATACCTTTTCTACTACAAGGGAGTCACCCATGTACACATTTTCAGTACCGAAATCGGCTTTATTGACATTTACTATCCGGCGTTCGCTGGAAGTATTCCTGTAGACCTTTACAATATCGGAGTAAGCGTACTGGTTAAAACCTCCCGCAAATCTCAGCAGGTCGCTGAGTTTTTCCCCCGGCTTTACCTCAAAGAGACCGGTACGTTTGGTAAACCCGGAAACGGCTACACGGGAAATGAAAGGTCCCACATGCACCACATCCTGGTCTTTCAGGAGTAAATCCCCTGAAGCATATCCTCTCACAATAAATTCGTAAAGGTCGAGACGGGCAATTTCCCGGTTGCCTCTTACCAGCACGATGTCGCGGTACGTTCCGATATCATTAGGACCTCCCGAAACATAAAGTGCAGACATCAGGTTACTGAAAGAAGTAAGGGTGTAAGTACCCGGTGC
>JBEBRR010000087.1:0-14023 GCA_040394735.1 Leadbetterella byssophila | reverse complement strand
ATCCGTCTCATATTCAGGATTGATCTTGAAATGGTAATAGATTTCCCGCCTGGACAGATCCGGAAGGCCGTCTTCCTTATCCTTCTCTTCATCGTAGGGCCGGATCCGGCGGGCTATGCTGATCCGGGCTCCTTTCTCCTGCCGGATGCCGCTGATCCTTTCCCGACCGAAAATACCTCCTTCATTCGAAAAAATTCCGTGAATTTTGCGTCCTTTCGACCCTTCCTCCCGTGATCCCTGGTCATAATAAGGGTTCACGCCCTGGAAAAAGATATCCTGTAAATGCGTATCATCTCCCTTTTTAATGACTTCCTTGTTAATCAGTTCCCGCAGGGCATCATCTGCCGGGTCAGATGTCAGAAATTTCACCTGGTCTTCATTGGATTCCGAATTATTGTTCAAAGCCTCATTTATGTCGGCATAAGCGATATTCTTCTCTTCCACAAAAGCGTCAAATTCGTCTATGCCACCAAGATCCGTATCCGTTTTCTTCAGAATGGTCCTTATCCGGAAATAGGCATACCCGAAAAGCTTCCTGTTTTCTTTCTCCCGGTTTTCCTTTTCCCCGGCTTCCCTGATCGTCTCTCCGCTTTTCAGGGCCAGACAGAAAACAAAACCGTATACTTCGTATCCCCCGGGCAGCCATTTTCCGGCATGGTTTTCCCCGTTACAGAGCATTTCCCATTTTTTATCCGAAATGAAGAAAGAAGGCTGGTCGCTCCGCCGGATGAAGACATTAAATGCCTCAATATTGGCTTTGGCCTGCGGATGAATGGAGTTGGAAAATATTCCCAGACACCCCGGGCCCGGCAGCTCCTTCAAACCGGCATCAGAATTAAAAACAGGAAAACTAACATGCGCCATAATATATTCTGTTAAGTACCTCAAAAATAAAAGATAACGTGCAAAAAAATACACTAACTCCTTACTTATAATAAAATTAATAAGTTGTGCGGATTCTCATTTAACCTATTAACCTCATAAAAATTTCAGGGGATAGATTCATTTTCTGCAAAGTTCCGGGAATCTCCGGCAGGGCGCAATACCCAATTCAGGGGATATTTCACCCATGAGCTTCATCCGCACAAAACTATTCCAAGAATAAATAGTACAAAACCAAAACAATATTTCATTTTCAAAACATTTAACCGTAGAAAAAATTGAATCCCTGTTTTTTTTATCTAATTCGCAGCGAAATCGCTAAACAGCAAATGAAAAGCAGGATAAGTATGAACAGCCGGGAAAGAAGAATGCCCCTTCTTCCGCTCCTGTGTTTATCCCTGTTCCTGTTTGTATCCCATGCCTCCTTCGGCATGCCGGCAACCACCACCGGGGAGTTCACCCCCGAAGAAGTGGCTTCTAACCTCGGCAATAATCTCAACAAAAAACTTTTCAGCGAGGAGGGGAACCACAAAGTAACCAAAGCCGGAAAATTCAATGACCCGGGCACGGTACATAAACAGGTGGTTCTTCCGGACCTTAAGCCGGTTATCCTGTTTTCGGAAGAAGCCGGACCCTTTCAGAAAGTTCAGGCTTCCGTTTTAAAAAGGAGAATTATTCCGCTTTTCGTACTCTACCGTAACTGGCGCTCTGCCATTCTGTAATCCTTCCCGGCTGATAACAGCCCTGTGGTAAGCGTACAATCTTACCTGGTTTATTCATGTATTTTAGGTTATCTGCTGCCCCGGTGATTCTGCCGTGCCGCACGCATTAACACGATTTAAATCTTCTATCTTAGTATGGACCATCATCCCCACGGGTTTGATGAGGCCAAAGCCATAGCGCATCTCAGGCATTACCTGCCTGCCCAGAATGCGTTAAAAGACTTTGTGCATCACAATACCCTGCATGCTTTTCAGCATCAGCATTTTGACGATGCCCTTTATGAAGCATCGGTTATTTTCGGGTACAGTACCTACCTGGCCCTGGACGAGTTCACCGCCCTTTATCGGGACGGCAGAATCCGGGAGGATATCCTGGAACGTACCCTGCAGGAGGCCTTCAGAGACCCGGGAGAAGTGGAAATCTGGAAAAACAGGCTGCTGTCGGGTAACTTTGACCGTACCATCTCTTCGCGGCTGGGTCAGCTGAGGAACTTATGGAAAGAGAAATACAGCCTGAGTATGGACAAGGTGGTTTATCCGTTCCTGGTGCGTTTATTATCCGGCTTTCTGGACCAGGGCATTGCGGTCAGCCTTTTTCCCCATACCGGAACAGGTTTTCTCGACGCAGTGCGAAAGCTGGATACCGAAAGCTATACCGGCGTGCTGAAACATTCCCGGGCACGGAAATTACTGCACGATAGCGAGGTTAGCCTGGCACCGCTGCTGGATATCCTCCTGGGGGAAGAGTCGCTGTATGAGCAATACCTGTTCGATCAGCAATTCTCTCATTCCGGGTGGTCAGGTTTTGTGTCGGTTATAGAGGAAGACCCGTCCAACCTGCTCATCCCAAGAAAGATCAGCCTGAAAGAAGTTATTTTCCTGGAGATGCTGCTGGAAATCGACGCCCTGGACGAAAAGTTCGGCCGGCACTGGGAGCCCCTCAGGCATCATGTTTCCGCCGGACTGACCCCGCTTTTCTCCGCTGTGCCTTCTTCTGAGATCCGTACGGCCCAGATCCTCTGGCAAAAGGCATTTGAATGGACTTATTTCAATGATGTCATGCTGGGAATTCAGCAGACACAGGCTCAAGAGCAGGGCTCTTCCGCCCGCACACCGCTCTTCCAGACCCTGATGTGCATTGACGACCGCACCTGTTCTTTCCGGCGGCACCTCCATGAGACCGAACCGGCATGCGAAACGTTCAGCACACCGGGTTTTTTTGGTGTGGAGTTCTATTTCCAGCCTGAAAACGCCAAATTTTACACCAAATCCTGTCCGGCACCGGTAAACCCCGCCTACCTCATCCGGGAAACCGGCCGCACCAGCTTCCGTCAGCAGGATCATACCCTTTCCAAGAATTCCCACGGGCTGGTCAAAGGATGGCTCACAGCCAATACCCTGGGACTGAGCTCGGCCGTCAGGTTGCTGACAGGAATTCTGAAACCGGAACTGAATCCGGTGATGTCTTATTCCTTTGACCACATGGATAAAAATGCCGCCCTTACCATAGAGTACACAGGCGAAAAGGCACACGGTCTGCAGGTAGGATTTACGGTAGAAGAAATGACGTCAAGGGCTTTAAATGTACTGAAAAGCATAGGTCTTACCCGGAATTTTGCTCCCATAGTCTACGTGATCGGGCATGGCGGGAGCTCGGTCAACAATACCTATTATGCAGGTTATGAGTGCGGTGCCTGCTGTGGCCGGCCCGGCAGTGTAAATGCCCGTGTATTCGCTTATTTCCTGAACAAAGCAGAGGTGAGGGAGGCCTTGCAAAAAGAAGGTATATCCATACCTGAAACCACTCTTTTTGTAGGGGCGCTGCATGATACCACCCGGGATGAGATCCAGTATTTTGATGATGTGATCACCGAAGAGAGCCATGTTCAGATGCACCGGAAAAACCGGGAGACTTTGGAAAAAGCCCTGCAGGCCAACGCCCGGGAACGTTCGTTCCGTTTTGCTTCCATTGATTCATCGCTTCCCGCACCGAAGATCCACGAAAAAGTAAAAAAACGCTCGGTATCGCTGTTCGAACCCCGGCCGGAGTGGAATCATACGGCTGCGGCACTCACCATTGTCGGGCGGTATTCGCTGATCGGGCGCCTTTACCTGGACAAGCGGGCTTTTGTAAATTCCTATGATTACCGTCAGGACCCTGAGGGCCATTACCTCCTCCATATCCTGAAAGCTGCTGTACCGGTGAGCGGTGGTATTGCCCTGGAATATTACTTCTCGAGAGTCGACCAGCAAAAGCTGGGAGCCGGCACCAAGCTGCCCCATAACGTAGTAGGCCTGTTTGCCGTAGCCAACGGCACGGAAGGAGACCTCCGGCCCGGTCTGCCGAGCCAGATGATCGAAATTCATGATCCCCTGCGCATGCATTTCATTCTCGAACAAAAACCCCGTGTGGTACTAGATATCCTGCAATCTGATCCGAAACTTTATGAATGGATACTTAATGAGTGGATACTGCTGAGTGTTTTTGATCCGGAAAACCGCGCTTTCTGGCGTTTCAAAGGCGGGGAATTTTATCCTTTTGTTCCCCTCGAAAGATCCCTCGAAAAAGTATCCGCCGATCCTGAACGCCGGTACTTTGAGTCCCCTAATCCCTCTGTTTTATTAATTGAAACCTCTTATGCATAATCTCATTCATTTGTTTTTCCCGGTACCGGTGATTGCATTCCTCGTGGTTAGCCTGGCGGGCAGAAAGGAAGAAAAATTTATTTCCACTACGGCATTAACCGCCATTGGCATTAATCTTCTGCTGACCCTGGTGATCATCGGTCTGTGGATCAGCCAGCAAGCTGCTCCCCTGAATTTCAGGGACGTTTCACTCTACCAGGGAGAAGAATATGATTTTTTTCTTAACTTTTATTTTGACCATATTTCGGCAGTATACCTGCTGACCGGCAATATTATCACCTTCGTGATCATCTATTTCAGCAGGATATATATGCACCGTGAATCAGGCTTCAAAAGGTTCTTCTACACGGTACTGTTTTTCTATACCGGCTATATTGTGACCGTCCTGGCCGGTAATTTTGAAACCCTGTTCATTGGCTGGGAAATACTGGGCATTTCTTCCTTCCTGCTTATCGCCTTTTACCGTAAGCGTTACCTGCCGGTCAAAAATGCCCTCACCGTATTCGCCATTTACCGTATCGGTGATGTGGGAATACTGATGGCCATGTGGATGGCACACCATCTCTTTCACCGGAATGTGCCCTTCATTACCTTCTTTCAGGAACAGGAACATCTTCTGGCTCATCCGGAAGAGACCGGGTTTATCGGGGGGATGATCCTTCTGGCTGCGCTGGCCAAATCTGCCCAGCTGCCTTTTTCCGGCTGGCTGCCGCGGGCCATGGAAGGCCCTACTCCTTCCAGCGCCATATTCTACGGCTCATTATCGGTACACATCGGAGCCTTTCTTCTCCTGCGAACCTTCCCGATATGGGAGCATCAGACCATCCTCCGCATATGCATTGCAGTCATCGGCCTCCTTACCGCCCTGGTGACCACCCTTATCAGCCGGGTTCAGCCTACCGTTAAAGGGCAGATCGCCTACAGTTCAGCCGCACAGATCGGGATCATTTTCATGGAAATAGCCGCCGGACTGGACATCATTGCCCTGATCCATTTTACCGGAAATGCTTTTCTGCGTACCTACCAGTTACTGGTTTCGCCGTCAATGGTCACCTATTTCATCCGCGAGCAGTTCTACAATTATGTGCCGGCAGCAGAAAAATCAACCCTTTTACGGAAGCTTGAAAACCGTTTTTACCTGCTCTCGCTAAGGGAATGGTACCTCGACAGGGTGATATTTAATGTGGTTTTCCGGCCCCTGAAAAAGATGCGGGTCCTCCTGGGCTTCCTGACGCTCCGGAACCTTCTTTTTATTCTTGGCCCGGTGTACCTGGCAGGTGCATGGCTCATCTACAGCCAGGTAGCCCTGAGTGAGAATCTCCGCAACCTGTGCTCCCTGGGTTCTGTACTTCTGGCGCTTCTCATGGCAGCAAAGTCTTATAACGAACGGCAAAGCGCCCCGCTGGCATGGGTGCTGATCCTGGCAGCGCACTTTTTTATTGACCTCGGTGTCACCTTTAATGACCCGCTTAATGTACAGGAAACGGCCATTTATCTGACCGGGGTGGTGATCTCGGCGGTAAGCGGTTATATGTGCCTCAGCGAGCTGCGCCGTATGGGCGAGCCCGTAGATCTGCATGTGTTTCACGGGGCGGTCAACCAACACCAGGTTCTGGCCTTTATCTTCCTGCTGTCTACCCTGGGCATGGCCGGGTTCCCCGTTACTTCCACGTTCCTGGGAGAAGACCTGGTGCTGACCCATATTGACCAGGGAAGTCCTGTCCTGGCGCTCCTCGTCTCTCTGACCTTTATTGTGAGTGGTATATCTGTTATCCGTATCTACGCCCGGGTTTTCCTGGGCTCCGTTACCAAAAACTATCAAAAATCGATTGACTTAACCCTTTAAGTTTATGAAAAATCAGGTTCCCGAATCCGGTCTTGCCGGAATAAAACAAAACTGGAAATCCGACATGCCGGCCGGCTTTATGGTCTTTCTCCTCGCTTTGCCTTTAAGCCTCGGTATTGCCAAAGCCAGCGGTTTTCCTGCCGCCATGGGTGTTTTCACCGCCATGGTGGGTGGTATTCTCACCAGCTGTTTTAAAGTATCCCCTTTAACTATCAAAGGGCCCGCCGCCGGCCTGATCACCATCTGCTCCGGTGCCATACTGGAGTTTGGCGGTGGCGAGGCCGGGTGGAAAGCCGCCTGCGCCATTATTATGGTAGCGGCCGTTTTCCAGCTGCTTATCGCGCTTCTGAAGCTGGGCTCGCTGAGCGACTTTTTCCCGCATTCGGCCGTTCACGGCATGCTGGCAGCCATCGGCATCATCATCATCGCCAAGCAGATCCCCGTGCTTTTGGGTGATGACCCGGAAATGTACAAAGGAGAAGGCCCCCTTCAGCTTCTCATGGATATTCCGCGTTTTATTACCCATGCCCACTGGCATATTGCTGCGGTAGGGCTTACCGCCCTTGTATTGATGTTCCTGCTGCCGGCCGTCGGAATCCGCTTCCTGAAAAAAATCCCCGCCCCTATGGTGGTGCTGTTACTGACCATCCCCCTGGGCATTTACTGGCGCTTCCGGGAAACCGAGCCCGCTTATTCGCTGGTAAGTATCGGGGACTTCTGGGGAACCCTCGGCTTCAATTTTGATTTTTCAGGGATCGCCACTTTCCCGTTCTGGAAATACGTTTTTATGTTTCTTTTTGTGAACAGCCTGGAGTCACTGTTGACCGTAAAGGCTGTTGACGGCCTCGACCCGTACAAAAGAGCTTCGGATTATAACGGCGACCTGATGGGTGTGGGAGCCGGTAACTTTGTTTCCGGGTTGTTCGGTGGTTTACCCATGATCTCCGAAGTGGTAAGAAGTTCGGCCAATGTAGGTTTCGGCGCAAAAACCAAAGGGGCCAATTTCTTTCACGGCGTATTTCTGCTCCTGGCCATGCTGCTGCTCATTCCGGTCATTGAAGAAATTCCCAATGCTGCCCTGGCCGCCATGCTGATCTTTGCCGGCTACCGCCTGGCCGCGCCGAAACAGTTCATGCACGTTTACCACATTGGTGTGGAACAGCTGGCCATCTTCCTGGTGACCATTGTAGTAACCCTGGCAGAAGATCTCCTCCTGGGTATAGCCGCGGGTATCCTGGTAAAGTTTATTTTTCACCTGATCAACGGCGCCCCGCTCAGCAGCTTATTCAAAGCTTCTTTTTCGAAGGAAGTTCATGGAGAAAAAATTGTTTACAGGGTGGAAAAATCAGCCATTTTCTCCAACCTGATCGGGTTTAAAAAAGAGCTGGATACGCTTCCTGCCCATGCATCAGCCGTTATGGATTTAAGCAGCACCCTGCTGATCGACCACTCGTTTATGGCTTTTATCACCCACTTCGCCAAAGAATTCAATACCAATGGCGGGGATTTTCAGGTAACAGGCCTTGAAACCCATAAAGCGCTGTCAGATCACGAGCTGGCCACCCGGAAGCTAAAAGTTATTAAAATCTGATTAGGAAGCAGGCATGAAGGTCATTTTTAAACATCATGCGGCTATTTTTGAGGGAAAGTAGCTGTGAGGAGTCAAAGGCCGGAAATCAGATATTAGCGGTCAAAAATCTCTAACAACTCCATACCGTCAGCTAAAATTTATATCCTATGAAAAAAATAATTATCACAATGACATGCTTGCTGTTGCAGGTAACCGCCCTTGCACAAAACGAAAACAGGATCAACGAACTACGTCTGAATCTCAATGCCGACGGCAGCCATTTTATTAAAGCTGCCTTTGCCAACCAGACCTGGGTAAGGCTGACAGACACCAACCCGGGCAGCACCCTGGACGGCTACGATGTAAAGAGCCTGTTTGACATCGGCCTGCGGCGTACCCGTTTCCAGCTTTTCGGGAAGGTACACAAGCGGGTCTTTTTCTATACGCAGATCGGGCAGAATAACCTTTCCTTTAACGGTACCCGGAAGGCAGGCCTGTTTGTGCATGATGCACTCGGGGAAATCGAGCTGGCAAAAGAGGTGGTATCGGTAGGCGCAGGCCTCACGGCCTGGAGCGGGCTTTCCCGCTTTGCCTCTGCGTCTATTGCCAACCAGCTGGCTTTTGATGCTCCCCTGTATCAGCAGGCTACCAATGACGTGAACGACCAGTTCCTGCGTAAATACAGCGTTTACGCCAAAGGCAAGATCCGGAAGCTGGATTACCGGCTGGCGGTCAGCAAACCCATGACCCTGAAGAATTCAACCGTGCAGGACATCACCCTCAGTGAAAATTCCAAATTTGCCCCTACCCCGCCGAAACCCCAGTTCCAGGGTTATTTTATGCTGCAGCTGAAAGACCGGGAATCCAACCTGACACCCTACAACAGCAGCACTTACCTGGGTCAGAAGGATATCCTGACCATTGGAGCCGGGTTCATTACCCAGAAAGACGCCATGTGGCACCAGGAAGGAACGGAAACCCGCTTCGAGGGTATGCAGCTGTGGTCAGCCGATGTATTTTATGAACATCCGCTGAATAAGGCGCAGGGCAATGCCGTAACGGTCTATGCAGCTTACAGCATAACCGACTTCGGTAAAAACTATGTCCGCAACCTGGGCGTGATGAACCCGGCCAACGGGGTCAATGCAAAAGCCGCATTTAACGGCGCCGGAAATGCATTTCCCATGATGGGCACCGGCTCCACACTGTTTGCCCAGGCAGGGTATCTTTTCAGCAAAGGCCTGTTCGGAAAGATGGGCACCCTGCAGCCCTACGCTGACGTACAGTACTCCCGGTTCGATCTCCTGAAAGATGCCATGGCCATGTACGAGGCCGGGCTCAACTGGCTGATCGACGGACAGCGGGCAAAAATGTCTGTGGGTTATCAGAGCAGGCCGGTATACGGAGGCAGTGATTACCGGGTCACCGGGCGCAGGGGCATGAGCGTAGCCCAGCTGCAGGTATCGATATAAATTGATCAGGAAAATAATTCAGATCCACACAGCTTTTTCTTATCAGGGGCTCAGGGCTTTAACAGCCGTATAGCACGGTTTATCCGGGTATACTGCAGTTCACCGATTCTTTTATCGCCGGAGGCCTGCAGCCGGTATCTTTACCCGAACATACTAATTTTAAAACCAGATGAAACTGACAATCAAAAGTACCGGGATGATCCTGGCCCTGTTTGCCGCGGCAGGAACATTTCTTTACGGCCGGCTACCCGGCGGCCCTGTACAGCCGCCTGCTTCTTTCACGGATAAACCCTGGCAGATGAAAGAGCTGACCGCATCGCCCGAGGTAGACTGGGATATGGACGGAAAGCCCGACAGGGATATCTTTGCGCTCCTGGAGCATTGTGACCAGGACGACATCCTCCTGTTCCTCAAAGACCACCGCGTTATCCGGGGTTCAGGAGACGAAAAATGCGACGAAGAAGAGGAAGAGATCCGCGAAGACGGTTCCTGGGAGTATGATGAAAAAAAACGGGTGCTGATACTGACCGAGGCAGACAAAAAAGAAGAGCTGCAGGTGACCGGATGCACCGCCCGGAGCCTTACCCTGCTCCGTAAGTTTACGACCACCCGCGGCAAAGACCATACCCTGACCGCCGTTTACGTACTTAAGCCATAAGGTCTTTAATAACGGGCAGGTAATTCCTGCCTACATTAAACTCCATCCCGTTTTCCATCACCAGGAATGTCTTGCCGATATCTCTGTACATTTCCCGCACATAGGTCATGTTCACCACCACTGACCGGTGAATACGGACAAACTTCCGGGGATCAAACCGGGCAGACAAGGTGCTGATGCCCGTGGAGCTCAGGTAAGAACCCTCCGGTGTATGGATTTCGGTATAGTCGCCATCGGCCCTCAGGAAGATAATGTCATCGGTCGCGATATTCCTGAAACGCTTTTTATGCTCTACCAGCACACGCCCCGCAAAACCGGTTTGTTTCCGGTAAGCAGCGGCAGCGGCCAGCGCCTGAGGCGCGTTTTGGTGCACCAGGCGCGCCATCGTATTGTCAAAACGTTCTTTGGTATAGGGTTTGAGCAGGTAATCTACAGCGTTGGCTTCAAATGCCTGGATGGCATAGCTGTCATAAGCGGTGGTAAAGATTACCTGCGGAACATGATCTGCCTGTTGCAGCACCTCAAAACCGCCGGCGCCGGGCATCCGGATATCCAGGAAGATAAGATCGGGCTCTGACCGGTTGATGAGCTGTATGGCCTCGATGCCGTTAGCGCATTCCCCGGCCACAAAAAACTCCGGGTAAGAAGACAGGTATTGCTTTACAAGCACTCTTCCATGCTCTTCATCGTCAATGATCAATACCGATTTCCTGGACATACGCTTTGTCTTTAAATGCCTGATTCCGCTGCAAGATACGCAGATTTCCGGGCCGTTGAATATCGCGTTTTAATATCTAAGTTTGTATTCCAAAATTAACAGGCACCCGTCATTCATTATGCAGCAGGTTTTTAAAGACAGCCAAGCCACCCGAAGGGAAATATCCCTGTTTATATTCTGCCTGGTGGTGATGAGCATTCTGTACAGCACCCCTAAGCTGTTCTCCCGGGGTATTTCCCCTGACTTTCTGAAGGAGCTGGCCGTTGACTGCCTGATCATGGCCCTGGCCTGCCTTCCGGTATGGTGGCTTCAGTTCCGGCGTTGGGCGCACTGGCCCATGCAGCGGAGATTTGCGCTTCATCTGGTTACGGCTTTATTTTACTATGCCCTGTGGGTAGGGCTTTACGGTATCTATAACCGGTGGGCGGGACTTCCGCCCATGACCAGCGCACAGATCTTCCAGAACATCGGTCCTAACCTGCTGTTTTATATCCAGGTATTCAGCTCGCTGCATATTGATCTTTTCTTCAGGGAAAGAGAAGCACAGCATCAGCGGGAGCAGGAACTGAAGGAATTGGCGCACAGAGCAGAGATCAATGCCCTGAAAGCGCAGATCCAGCCTCATTTTCTCTTTAATACCCTCAACAGCATCAGCGCTTCCGTACCGGCAGAGCACGAGCATACCCGGGTGCTGATAGGCCGGCTGGCCGACACCTTCCGCTACGCGCTCCGTGCTACACAGCAGGATCTGGTGCCCTTGTCACAGGAGCTCGACTTTATCCGTACCTGTCTTTTGCTGGAGCAGGAACGCTTCGGGAAAAGGCTGGCCTTTAAAATAGGAACTTCCTCCCCCGATACGCTTATCCCGCCCATGCTCCTGCAGCCGCTGGTGGAAAACGCTATAAAGCACGGCATAGAACCTGCTGTAGATGGGGGAGAGATTTCCGTAACCTGTGTGCGGCAGGAAAGAAAAACACACATCCGTATCGAAAATACGGGACATCCTTACGCAGGTAAGGCACAAGATATGTTTAATGGCGAAGGGGTAGGCCTGTCGAATACGGCCCGACGCCTGGAAAGCCAGTACGGGGAAAGACTGCAGGTATCCGTAAAACCCCATGGCGGAGTGGCAGTTTCATTCTGCGTGCCTGCCATGCCGTTCGTCGCCCGGTAAAGTCGTTGGGCGTACCTTATGGTCGTTTACCGAATGATTTAAATGCACATGCTGCCCCGCTCTACCTTTGTAGCATGAAAAAGCAATTTTTACCTATCGTTTTGACAGGATGCTGTATCGGGGCATCCTTTTTCCTGGGTTGTTATAAAGAGAACGGGACAGGCCCGCTCACTGACAGCCTGCAGTTTCACAGCATTGGAAGTGTAAGTCATCTTCCCGGTTTCGGTGACAGTGACGCTCCAGTGGAAGGCATACCCTTTGAGCTCCCCAAAGGCCTCCGCTTCGTAGAACGCCCTAATCATCGCTTTGATCCGGATATCCGTAAGCTAAAGGGGAAAATGAATACTTTTTATGTGGATGTCCATATTGTGGCTGATAGCAACTGGAGTGGAGGTGAGTATGTTTTCCCGGAAGGGCTTGTAGTATTAAACACTGCTCCAAGCAGAATTCAGAACGGCATGCTTATAGATAGAGAACCCGTAACCATGCCTCCTTACGACCCGACGGGAGGCAAGGATACCAGCACTTATTATCTGGGTGTAGTCTGTATGAATGCAGGAAAAGGCCTTCCCTGGGCCGATAATTTTGGCACAGATGACCGTAACTATCCCATCGCCAAAGGCTTGCACAAGCCTACTGTAGTTATCACTAACCCGGAAGTATTGAAATTTCTGTCTTTACTGAAGGGTAAAGAACACCTCCGGCTCACCCGTCACTACAATCCCTGGGATCGTTTACAGGAAGGCTGGGTGGACCCTGAATGGCTAGAGCCTTATACTGTGATCCAGGACATGTTCTGGAAAATGACAGACGGCGCCGGCTTAACCAGAAGTGACCTGGAAGAATTAATGGAAGCCATCCGTAAAAAATGAGCAGGGTATATTTTACAGCGGAGCTGCTCCTGGGCCTCATCTTTGTATCCGGCGGCATTAACGGCCTGCTGATCCCCCTGGGATATGCCCCCGTTATGCCCGTTAACCCGGAATCTGCATTTGCCGTATTGTTATCACAAACGGACTACATTTTTATCCCCCAGAAAATAGCAGAGCTCTCCGCCGGCATTTTCCTGCTGGCCCGCAGGCAGAGGTGGCTGGCCCTGGTGGCTTTGACGCCCATAGTGATCTGTATCCTGATGTATCACATCTTTGACGATACCGGCGGTCTGGCGATAGGAATAAGTGTTTTTGTTCTTTACTTAATTTCACTGGCAGGGCATAAGGAAGACGTGCTTTCCCTCCTAAAATAAACCAGGCATTCTGGCCCTGAATAACCACTTTAATTTTAATACCAGCTATTACAAACATCCGGGTACCGAGGGGAGCAAGGCCTGTCTGCCTGAAAAATCAACACCAGTTAATATCATGAAAAAGCTATTTACATTCTCTTCAGCACTATTGATTTCTTACGGGATAATGAGCTGCTCCGGCGGGGGCAGTTCTTCCCCCGGCGATCCGCAGCCGGGCGCCGACGAAATAAGAACGCCCGTTCCTTTTGATCAGCTGCCTGCATCTTCACGGGAGCTGTCGGTGCCCGGTCCGCAGTTTTACGTCAACGTTATGGGCAGACAGCGCAGCACGATGCCTGCTTTCAGAAACCTTCCGATCAGGCCTGACTGGCTGAGAGGCTATGTGAAAGATGTCTACGGCCGTCCTCTGCGCGGTGCCCGTATTGGTGTTCGCTCCTCTCTCATCGGCGGAAGCTACAGCTCTGCTTCCGGTGATACCGATGAGCAGGGATATTACGAGATCCTGCTGCCCGTAGGCACCACCGAAATATGGGGAACAAAATACCTCCAGGATTATGAATCGGGACAGGCGCCGGTCTCCCTTTTTCCTGCCGACAGCAGCCTGAGCAGCTTTACCTCTACCAAAGGCGCGGTAAAAAACTTTGTACTGGTTCCGTACGGGCAGGCAGATCCCGAAACGGTAGCAAGAGGCCCTTACTGGCCCAGCAGCTATATGGGGGGCTCTATCCATCTTTCCTATACGTTGCGCACCCAGTCGCTTCCGTTGCCGGGCAGCTTCCCGGTAGGTTCGGTGATCCTGATCCGGCTGACTCCGCTCCATCTTGTTCATGCCGATGAAAAGATCAGCTTTACCATCCGCAAGGTGGTAGAAAGCAGTGAGCTCTACATTAACAACATCCCTTTAGGCCGGTATAAAATAGAACTGAAGCTGGAAAACGGGGGCAACATCCTGATGCGGGAAAATATTAATCTGAAGCCGCAATACGGCATGCAGCCCAAGCAGGCCACCGGCAGCACACAGATCACGTTTATACCGGGAGAGCCCGACGTGCTGGCCTGGTACGGCAACTGGGGCATCGTACCCATTCT
>JBEBRR010000086.1:0-14970 GCA_040394735.1 Leadbetterella byssophila | reverse complement strand
CGGCTTTTCTTAGTTTACTGATGCTACTCTGTTGGTAGTAGTATTGATTTTAATGTCTTTAGAGATCACTTCTTTACCGGATTTCACTTCAAAAGTATAGTTGCCGTCAGGAAAGCCTGCCAGGTTGTATACCTTTACGAAAGAGGCAAGCTCACCGATGTACTCCCGGTAGATCACTTCACCTGCCGAATTTTTGATAGATACCGATCCTTTTTCCGCCAGCTCAGGGATGATCAGTTTGAATTTCAGTCCGTCTACTACCTTCACCTCTACTTTCTTAGGCGCTGCAGGTAATGATTCGTTAGCATAAGAAGTGCTTAATCCTGCTAACAGTGCCAATACGATTACAAGCTTTTTCATAATTATCCCGGTTTTTTGATTATGTAATTAATTTCGTTTAATGATTTGTCTTTCAACATCACAAAGGTACATAACCTACTTAATACGTGTCAATTAACAAAAAAAAGTTCCTTCCAGGATGCTACGAAAATATTGGAATAATACCATGCTTCATGAAAAAGTACAAGCATTCGTTCAAAATTTCATAGGATATGCTTTCTTGCTGATTTTCAGACAATTGTACTTAAATAAGAAAACCATAGGACTTCCGGCGAAAGAGTGAAATTCTATCCCGGCATTCTTAAACCCCGGCAAAAGCGTATTGGCTTTTAAAGGCCTGCAGGAGCCGCATTCTGCCGTGATAAAGAACAGATACCGAATCAGGTGCAGCTCCCGCCGGGGTGCCTTAAAAAAAAGCGGAACTCAAAAAAGAAATAAAGCCCTTGGTTTTGACCTTTAATAGAGTAAATTTCACTTTTTAATAACCCAATGAAAAAACCTGACCTTTCTTTCTGGCAGATCTGGAACATGAGTTTCGGATTTTTAGGTATACAGTTCGGATTTGCGCTGCAGAACGCCAATACTTCCCGGATTTTTGAAACACTGGGTGCAGACGTCGATAAAATCGGCCTGTACTGGCTGGCCGCACCGGTGACCGGGTTGCTGATTCAGCCTGTTGTAGGCTATTTTTCGGACAAAACCTGGACCCGTTTCGGCCGGAGAAAACCCTACTTTATGATCGGCGCCCTCCTGGCCTCCCTGTCGTTATTTATCATGCCGAATTCTCCGGCCCTCTGGATGGCCATCGGTACCCTCTGGATCATGGACAGTTCCATCAATATCAGCATGGAGCCCTTCCGGGCCTTTGTGGGCGATAACCTGAACGAGAAGCAACGTCCACTGGGTTTCTTTACCCAAAGCTTCTTTATCGGCGTGGGAGCAGTGGTGGGTTCTGCCTTGCCCTATATTTTCAGTAACTGGATCGGCCTTTCTAATGTGGCTGAGGCCGGGGTGATCCCTGAATCGGTCAGATGGTCTTTCTATTGCGGCGGTATCGTGTTTTTCCTGGCCGTACTCTGGACCGTGCTGCGGTCTTCCGAATATTCACCGGAGGAACTGGAACAATTTGAGAGCAATACGACCGGTGAAATTATATCCGGTGATGTGCCTGTACGGAAGCAGATGCTCTATGGGCTGGCTTTCCTCTCCTTAGGACTGCTCTCCTGGCAACTGATCAGCCTGAACAACCTGGATAGGGAGCTGTTTATCCTTTCCGGCGGAGCGGCGCTGACCGGTATCCTGTTCCTGCTGGCGGGACTGTTGCGCCAAAACAGCATTTCCAATGGCTTTACCGATATTATTAGCGGCCTGCTGAATATGCCGGCTACCATGAAGCAACTGGCTCTCGTGCAGTTCTTTACCTGGTTTGCGCTTTTTGCCATGTGGATTTACACTACCCAGGCTGTTACCGGGCACGTGTTCGGCTCACATGATCCTACGTCAAAAATATATAATGATGCGGCCGACTGGGTATCGGTGATGTTTGCTTTCTACAGCCTGGTATGTGCCATTGCTGCTTTCGGATTACCCAAACTGGCAGCGCTGCTCGGCAACCGGCAGGCGCACCTTCTGGCGCTGACCCTGGGCGGGGCAGGACTGATCTCTATCTACTTTGCGCATGACCGCACTCAGCTTATCCTGGCCATGACCGGCGTGGGAATTGCCTGGGCCAGTATTCTTTCAGTACCTTATACCCTTCTTTCGAATTCTCTTCCGGCGGCCAAAATGGGATATTATATGGGCGTGTTCAACTTCTTTATAGTGATTCCCCAGATTGTAGCGGGCACCATCCTGGGCTTTATCCTGAAGACCTTCTTTAACAGTGAGCCGGTTTATGCCCTCATTATCGGCGGGGTATCCATGATAGTCGCCGGGATACTTACCCTGTTTGTACGGACCTCTCGGGCATCCTGAGGGATACAGATAAGCTCTCTGAGAAACAGGGAATACGCCTGGTCCACCCAGGCCCTGAATTCCTGCCGGCAGTCGCGGTACTGAGGTATAAACTCCAGGAACGGATCGGCGTCAAAGGAAGTGCGGTAAATTCCGGCGCCCGACCGTTCAGCATCCAGGGCATTACAGGTTTGCTCATAATGCCGGCGCAGCGGTACCATCAGAACGGGCTTGCCCAGCAGCATCGCTTCTCCTACCGACTCAAAGCCGGCTGTGGAGATCAGCCCACGGCAACCGCTCATCATAGCGAGGAATTTCTCCGGGTCAATCCGGTGAAAGTGCAGGTTTTCTGCAATTTCACCCGTTATGGACCGGTCGCTGAAACAATGAATTTTAATGTCCGGGTTTTTCTTCTGCCAGGCCACGATCTCCTCCACCATAGACTCCTGGGTAACATAAGCCAGGAAAAAGTCACCGGCCCGGGTCTCCATCTTCATCAGACGTTGCCGTAAAAGGGGCGGCACCAGGAAAATCCGGCGCTGCCTGTCGGGCTCCCCCGCGTAAAAGGACAGGGCCAGCTTCTTTTCCGAGCCCAGCGCCGTAATCCTGGAGTTAAGGTTCACCAGCAGCCGGTTCAGCCGGTTGCCCGGCGGATGTTCAAACGCCCGGTGCAGCATCAGGTATTGATGCGCCACACAGATCATGGGGCATTTTTCAGGAAACAGGAATTGATGGATACCGGCCAGGCTATCGTAAAAATTAATGATAACATCCGGCTCTTTCTGCTGGACCACCCGGCGGATCTTCCGGAGGCTGGCTGTATATTTATGGAAATTGCGGCCTGCTGCATACAGGGTTTTAGGAAGGGAAAGCGCCCGTGTCTTCCGGCTGTACACCAGTGCAGGACTGCTGAAGGGAATAATCTCTGCCGGAAATGAGTCTCTGAAAAAGTCCTGAACCCGCCGGCCGCTGTCAGAGCCTACCAGGGCTCCCACAACCTCGTGTCCCCATGTTTTTATCATTTCCGCCAGGGCAATAGCCTGGGTCAGATGTCCCCGTCCTTCTCCCTGAACTATAAACAGAAATTTCATCCTGTAATGGCCAGTGACACGGTTAAGGGGAGTTCAGCTTCCACGCTTTTTTCCTGGAAATATATCAGCTCCCAGTTGCCTTCATCGTCTTCTACCAAAGCAGAAAGCGACTCCACCCAGTCACCCGAATTCAGGTAGAGCACCCCGTTAATATCACGGATGGCGGGCTGATGAATATGCCCGCAGATGATGCCGTCACAGCCCTTGGCGCGGGCCATCTCTGAAAGCTTTTCCTCAAAATCCGTGATATAATTCACTGCCTGCTTCACCGAGTTTTTGATCTTTTGCGAGAGCGAGAAGTAGGGCAGGCCGCGCCAGGTACGGTAACGGTTATACTGCTTATTCAGCCAGAGCAGGAAAGTGTAGCCCAGATCACCGAGGTAAGCCAGCCACTTCATGTGGGAGGTTACGCTGTCGAAAACGTCTCCGTGGGTAACGTAAAAATTTCTTTCCCCGGATTTAAGAATATAATCGCGCCGCACCTGGAAATTCTTTCCTATCACCAGCGGAAGTACGTTATCCAGGAAATCATCATGGTTTCCCCGGATATAGATCACTTTGGTATCGTAGCGGTCCATCATTTTCAGCACCACCCGAAAAAATCCCGTGTGCTTCTTTTTCCAGGAACCGTACTTTTTCAATTGCCAGCCGTCAATAATGTCGCCGTTAAGAATGAGCCGGTCGCAGCGGCACGACTTAAGAAATTCCGTCACTTCGCGGGCTTTGGATCCGCCGGTGCCCAGATGGAGGTCGGAAATGACTACGGTGCGATATCGGTTTTTCATGTGTACAAATATCTGCACCGGAAATAACCTGATCGTTACCGCACCGTTAAGGGATTATTAAAAGAAATGGTGAATACTGAATTGTGAATTATAAATGCTAAATGGTTAATTGTAAATGTTTAATGTTTGATGGAGAATCATGTTGCCGGCTCATTCAGCACTTACAATTCAGCATTAAACATTTACAATTAACTATTCTACACCGTCATCAGCGTCAGGTTATTCGTTCTGTGCTGTTTTCCGAGCGGGTAGCTTGACATATTGATGAATTTATCTCCTTTTAGCAGGAGTCCCTTTTTCTCAATGAACTTATTGGCCTCGTCAATCAGGATAAGCTCATTATCGGCGTGTTCAAGATCTTTCTGGGAAAACGCATTCACCCCCCAGTAAAGGCTTAGCTGGTTAAGCAGCTTTTCGTTGCCGGTAACAATATAAATCTGTGATTTAGGCCGGTGGTGCGACAGGCGGAAGGCCGTATAACCCGAAGTAGTCACACCGATAATTGCTTTTACACGAAGGTCACGCGCCAGGCGGCAGCCCATCATGATCACATTATCATTATCTTTTTCTTTTGAAACGTAGTGAGGGTCGGTCACCCGCGTATGATGCCGGTAATATAGCACAGACGGATCTCCGAACTCTTCGATATGCTGGATGGTACGGGTCATGGTCTGAACCGCCAGTAATGGATATTTACCGGAAGCACTCTCGGCGCTCAGCATTACGGCATCTGCACCGTCAAGCACCGCATTGGCCACATCGCCCACCTCAGCGCGGGTAGGCGTAGGGCTGTCAATCATGCTTTCCAGCATTTGGGTAGCCACAATTACGGGCTTCACTGCCAGGTGACATTTGCTGACCAGTCTTTTCTGGATGATAGGCACCTCCTCTGATGGCATTTCCACTCCCAGGTCACCCCGGGCCACCATCACCGCATCAGTGGCTTCAATGATCTCATCCATGTTCTGAATGGCCTCCGGCTTCTCCATTTTGGCGATCACACGCGCCTGCGAACCTCTTTCCCGGATATATTCCTTGATCCCCAGGATCTCCTCCGCCGTACGCACAAACGACAGCGCCACCCAGTCCACGTCATGGGCCAGTCCGAAATCCAGGTCTCTGAAATCCTTCTCAGTAACAGACGGCTGGGAAATATGGGTATTGGGCAGGTTCACCCCTTTCTTTTGCTTCAACAAACCTCCGTAAACTACTTCGGTAATTACCTCGTGCTTTTCGGTATCAATATCAATTACTTTTACCTCCAGTTTGCCGTCGTCCATAAGAATGCGGTCGCCGATCTTCACATCGCGGTACATGCCGTCATAGGGGGTACTGGCCCGCTCCGAGTTTCCTACGATGTCTTCGTTGGTAAAGATAAAGCGGCTTCCTTTCTCCAGAGGCACGCCTGCGTTACCTCCTTCCATCAGGCCCACACGGATCTTGGGGCCCTGAAGGTCCTGAAGAATGGCACAATGAAAGCCGTGCTCCCGGTTGATCTTTCTGATCCTGTCTATTCTTATCTTATGTTCTTCATGGGTACCATGAGAAAAATTAAGCCTGAAAACATTTACTCCTGCCCGGGCCAATGCGATTAACATTTCTTCACTTTCCGAGGCCGGACCCACCGTAGCCACTATTTTGGTCTTCTTTATCATTACTTAAAAACGGGTTTTTCCACTCCAAACAGGCTTTTATTCCTGAAAAACAAAAAATATGGCCGTAAAATTAGACATATTCATTCATAGTAACAGAATAAAATATCAGATACTTTCGAAATGGTTGGCATATTATTCTTAATTAGCTCTCTGTTGCACCATTTACTTTACTTCACACCTGAATTTCCCTATTTTTGTGTTATCATTTAATTACAATTTTTTAATACGGATGAGCGAAAAGATTTACGTGTTTGACACCACGCTGAGAGACGGTGAACAGGTTCCGGGATGCCAGCTGAACATCGACGAAAAAATCATGATAGCCAAAGAGCTGGACAAGCTGGGTGTGGACATTATTGAAGCCGGTTTCCCGGTATCAAGCCCCGGAGATTTCAGAGCCGTGGAAGCCATTTCGCGGGCGGTGGAAAATGCCACCGTATGCGGGCTTACCCGGGCCGTAAAAAATGATATTGAAGTAGCTGCTGACGCCCTGAAGCATGCCCGGAAACCGCGTATCCATACGGGCATCGGAGCCTCAGACACTCATATAAAATACAAATTCAACAGCACCCGCGAAGATATCCTGCAAAGAGGGGTGGATGCTGTAAAGTATGCCCGGACATTTGTGGAAGATGTGGAATTCTACGCGGAAGACGCCGGCCGTGCCGATATTGAATTCCTCGCGCGCCTGACAGAAGCGGTGATCAGTGCCGGAGCCACCGTGGTCAACCTGCCCGACACCACCGGCTACCTCCTTCCCCACCAGATGCATGAACGTATTACTTACCTGATGAACCATGTGCCCAATGTGGATAAGGCCATCCTGTCCATGCACAATCATAATGATCTCGGACTGGCCACGGCCAATACCATTGCCGGGGTGACCGCCGGGGCCCGCCAGGTGGAAGTCACTATCAACGGCATCGGTGAGAGAGCCGGGAACACTTCGCTGGAAGAAGTAGCTATGATTCTCAAGCTCCATAAGCAGCTGGGGCTGCATACCGACATCCGCTCGGAAATGCTGGCGCCCCTGAGCCGGCTGGTTTCCAAAACCATGCGTATGCCTGTACAGGCCAATAAAGCCATTGTGGGCCGGAATGCCTTTGCCCATTCCTCGGGTATTCACCAGGACGGCTTCCTGAAACATGCGGAAACCTACGAGATCATGACTCCCCAGGAGGTGGGGGTAGACAAATCAGATATCATTCTTACAGCCAGAAGCGGCCGGCATGCCCTGAAGCACCGTCTGGCCCTGCTGGGATACGAGATCGAAAAAGAAGAGCTTAACGAAGTTTATGAAAGATTCCTGGAGCTGGCCGACGAAATCAAAGAGGTCAATGACGGCAACCTGGTGAAGCTGATGAAAGAGCTGCAGAATATTTAGTGGTTCCGGGTAATTGCGTCAGGTCCCACCCGGAACTCACAACTCGCAACCCACTCTTGCACTTTTTTAATATTGTATCCCGATTCATTTTTGTAGCTTTGCCGAAATTTTAATTCCGAATGATGTTCCTGGAATATGCAATTGCATTTCTAATCGGCTCTGTTCCAACAGCTTATTGGTATGCTAAATACGTTCATAACCTGGATATCCGGCAGCATGGCAGCGGAAATATCGGCGCTACCAATTCACTGCGGGTACTGGGGAAAAAGGCAGGTATAATTGTACTATTTATTGATTTACTGAAAGGACTGATCCCGGTGCTTATTGCCCGAAAACTGGGATTCACCCCCGAAAATACACTTTTGGTCGGCATATTTGCCGTGCTGGGTCACCTGTTTTCACCCTTCGTCGGCTTCAAAGGCGGCAAGGGGATTGCTACGGCCTTTGGGGTAATCCTGGCCTTTTCGCCTTTAGGTGCCCTGGCAAGTGTAGCGGCTTTCGGCATTATTCTTTACGCCACCCGGTATGTTTCACTCGGTTCCATTGTGGGGGTATTGGTTTTTCTGGTGTACACGCTGGTGCGGTTTCAGGGCAACCTTCAGATTCAGTTGCTCGCGGCGGGCTTAACGGCTTTACTGATTTTTTCGCACCGCGAGAATATCAAACGCCTCCTGAAAGGCATAGAAAACAAAGTATAACCCCGCATTCCCTCTTTTATCATCGTATACTTTGTAAAAACACCACCGTGGTCTTTCTGAATTTTTCAAAAAACCACGAAGTGAAAGGCACGAAGACAAATACACCTGACCCATGTGACAATTACTCCAGCACTTCCTTGAGCACCTGAACCGATCGTACCCCTGCAAACCCGTCGAGGTTTACCCGGTAAAACCAGACCAGGTGGTCGAGCGCTGCCATCCGCTCACTTTTTGAGATATCCAGCCGTCCGCCAAAAGGCATTTCCAGTATTTTCTGCAGCACGGTTTCTTCTCTGGCACTTACGGTAATAGCGTGCTCCTGCAGCTGCATGCGCATGTCGCGGACAGTTTCCGGGCCAAAGCCCAGGTATGCACTGAGGCTCATCAGGAAAAACAGGTGGAAGTTTTCGGTCTGTTCCTCCTGTCGTTCCAGGAAGAGCAGGGCTTCCTGGAGAAAATCAAAAAGCACGGGGTTCCCGGTATGCTCCCGGAGGGTTAAAACCAGGATTTCGGCAATAAATATCCCCAGCGTCATCTTTTTAATATCAGTAGGGATATTGTAAAACGGATGCCCGCATTTGATTTCCGAGATCCGCTGAATTTCCGCGCCCGGCTTAAAATAAACCACCAGGTCAACCAGGGTCAGAGGCTGAAAAAGGGCGATCTTTCCCTTGCTCCGGGCGCTCCGTACCCCGTTTTCCACATACGTCTGCAGCCCGAACTCCTCCGTATAAATCTTCACAATAATGGAGGTTTCCTTATAGCGGATATAGTTTAAGACAATTCCCCTGGTTTTATGCAGCATGACCTCTGAGAAAAATAATAACCACAACCCATAGCACCGTAACAAACCCCATATACCTTACCAGTAATTTCATATTCAGTATATTGGGCGGGTTCACACTGAAAATAAATGATTCCACGTACGCCTTCGTGCGATAAGCCCGGGCCAGCAGTACGGCATTAGCCACCAGGCCCGATAATACAAACAGCAGGTGAACACCGCTCAGAAAAGCCAGGTAATACCGGCCCTGCTGAAAAGGATCGCCCGTTACTTTCCCGAGAGACAGACCCGCCATCTGCCAGAGCACAAACAGCAGGGTACCCGCAAACGAACCCGCCAGGCAGATCCGGAAAGCCGGAAACTGCTGTCGCCGGAAAAAACCGGAACCCAGCACCAGTGAAATAAACGCCAGCACCAGAACGGTCGTCGCCGTATAAGCCGGAGGACCCAGCTCGGGAGCCGTGATGACGCCGGCCAGTAAGTTTCGCCTGAATTTATACAGGGCAAACAGCATCACGGCCAGCATGGAAAACATGCCCAGTACCAGCAGAAAACCATAGGGTTCATATCTTTTTATCTCCTTTTCATCACCCATTCCTCAAAATCCGCTATATTTAACCCAAATTTAGTCGCAAAAAACCAATACCAGCTTTAAAAGTTTAAAAGTTACGTGAGAGCATCCTCCGGAATTGTTTTTCTGATCTTCAGCATGCTTCCTTTCATGAGCTCATTTGCTCAGAGTATCTGTACCGACGGCCGGTATGTACCGGGCGGGTTTACCCTGAGCAGCATGGATATCTGCCATGATGAAGCCGTTTCCATCACCAATACCGGCGGTGTGGAAAGCCCGAAATATTACTATAATTACCGCGGGGAATCGTACGAGGAAGTGACCGCATCGGGCACCGCCACCCTTGATTTCAGTACGGTGACCCAACCCGGACTGTACCAGGTAATCCAGGTGGGAAAAAAAGACGGAAAGGAAACGGTCTACTGCCTTCCGGAAAAAATAAAGGTACGCCACTCCACTACCCCGGTTTTCAGCTATAACTTCTGTACCAGTCCCACAAGAATAGACATTATCATCCCCGATCACCCCCTGAATACTTATTCGGGCTACCAGATCGAGCTGAACGGAACCGTGCATAATGTAACAACTACGAACTTTCTTTACAGCTTCCCCGTTCAGAACGTTCCGAATTCCATTAAGATCACCGGGCAGGGAGGTTCCAAAAGATGTGCTGCCGAACCTTTGACCACATTAGTCCCCCCTTACACTTTTACCGGCCGGGACTATGAATATTATCCGGAAATCAAAGAACTTAAAGTACTGGAAGACAAAAGCATAAGCATCGACTTTCGGGGCCAGTACGAGCAAACCTATAACCTGTTCCGCTACGAGGGCGGCCAGCCTAATGTAGGGCTCGCGCCGGTGCGCGCCGGTCTCACCCCGTCCAACATAGTGACAGACACGCCTCCTGACCCCAACCGGGTTTACTGCTATTTTATTCAGCCTGCTACAGCGGCCGGCTGCGGCCTGTTTTCTTTACGTTCCGCTGATATATGCTCTGTTCCGCTTACCTCTCCCGTTCCTCCTGCTCCGGCCACCAATTATCTGCAATGGCTCAGCCATACCCCTTCCGGCAGCCAGCGGAGTGCAGCCTTACAGAAAATCAGTAACGGAGTGGCCGAAGCATCTATACAGGTAAATACGATCACCTCCTACCAGGACAACCATGACGATTGTTCGAAAAAAATCTGTTACCGTTTGAACGTGACCTATACCGGCGTCATCAGCGGCACCAACTACTCCGGCACCAGCCTCTCCAATCAGCTTTGCTTTGATCACCGGCTGGAACTGACCGACTATCCCCCGAATGCATTTGTAAGTACTGAAAACAGGCAGAACCTGGTTCGCTTTGATCCGGGGAAAAGCAGTATTTATAACCTGGACCGCTGGGAATTGTTCAGGCATGACGGTACTGCTTACTCTCTTTTTGAAACCCTGCCAGCCGGACCTTCTGCTCCGGTCATCACCGATCCCGGGCCGGTGACCCAAAGTGAGAAATACAAGGTACGCTACGTGGATGAATGTAACAATATATCGGCTTTTTCACCGGAGCTGGCCTCGATTTACCTTTCGGAAGACGGCAATAACGTGCTTCAGTGGAATACCGGCAATCCCTTTACCGATACGGATATTGCACAGTACGAGGTAATCTACTACGAAGGAGACAATATGAATAATATCCTCGGCACCCTGCCGGTAAGCGCCGCTTCACAGTCGCACTCCGTCAATTCCGCCTCATTTACCAATATGGGCAGTTTCCGGGTAAAGGCTATCGGCACCGACGGCACGGAATCTTTTTCCAACCTGCTTACCTTTACCGTAAAGGGCTCCCTCTTTTTACCTACCGCCTTCTCTCCCAATGACGACCAGATCAATGATATCTTCGCCGTAAAAGGCAGCCTGGGAGGCATCCGGAATTTCCGGATGGAAATCTTCAGCTCATCAGGCCAGAAAATCGCGGATATAACAGACCCCGCCCAGGGTTGGGACGGCCGCATGCCGAACGGCGACAAAGCCCTGTTCGGTAATTACCTGTATAACCTGAAAGCCGAAATGACCAACGGCCAGGAAATCAGCAAAAACGGAAGCTTTGTACTGCTTTATTAAGTGAACAGTGAGCAACGAATAGTAAACAGTAGCGGAACATTCGTATTTTATTCAAATGAATGTACCACTACTGTTTACTGTTTTTTCTATTAACTGTTAGTTGTTAGTTATTCACTATTTCCCGACCTTTGCACCTCAAAAAGGGTGGTAATGAAAACAAAGGGCAATAAAAAGGCGAAAATCAATATCGTAACACTGGGCTGTTCCAAAAACCTGGTCGATTCCGAGATGCTGTACACCCAGCTGCGGGGCAATGGGATGAATGTCAGCCACGAATCACCCAAAGATGATTCGCAGATTGTGGTAATCAATACCTGCGGCTTCATTGATAATGCCAAACAGGAAAGTATTGACACTATCCTGCGTTATGTGGATGCCAAAGAAGCCGGCCAGGTGGAGAAAGTATTTGTCACAGGATGCCTTTCCCACCGCTACCGCGACGAGCTGGAAACCGAAATTCCTCAGGTAGATTCCTGGTTCGGCACCAATGAGCTTCCCCGGTTGCTTAAAACGCTGAAAGCCGATTACAAGCATGAACTGATCGGCGAGCGGCTTCTTACCACTCCTTCCCACTACGCCTATATGAAGATCGCAGAAGGCTGTGACCGGCCCTGCAGCTTCTGCGCCATCCCGCTGATGCGCGGAAAACACGAGTCGCGCCCCATGGACGAGCTGCTCCTCTCCGCGAAAAATATGGTGGCCAAAGGCACCAAAGAAATCATCCTCATTGCCCAGGACCTGACCTATTACGGGCTCGACCTGTATAAAAAACGAAACCTGTCGGAACTGATCGCCAGGCTGTCCGACATAGAAGGCCTGGAATGGATCCGGCTGCAATATGCCTATCCTGCCGGGTTTCCGATGGACATCCTTGACGTGATGGCCGGGCGCCCCAATATCTGTAAATACCTCGATATGCCGCTGCAGCACGGCTCCAGCGAGATGCTGAAAAAAATGCGCCGCGGCATCGACCGCCCCAGAACCGAGCAGCTGCTGGATACCATCCGGCAGAGAATTCCTGATATCCACCTGAGAACCACCCTCATCGTAGGGCATCCGGGCGAAACCGGGGAAATGTTTGAAGAGATGTACCGTTTCGTGGAATCACAGCGTTTTGAACGCCTGGGTGTTTTCCAGTATTCTCATGAGGAGCAAACCCACTCCTACTCCTTTGAAGATGATGTCACCGCTGAAGACAAACAGGAGAGAACTGACCTTATCATGGAACTGCAGCAGGGCATTTCCGAAGAAAAAAATAAGGCCAAAGTGGGAAAAGAATTCCGGGTGCTGATTGATAAAAAAGAAAGCGGCCATTTTGTAGGGCGAACCGAATTTGACTCTCCCGAGGTGGACAACGAGGTGCTCATTCCCGCAGAACACTATGTACGGATCGGCGATTTCGCCCGGGTGAAAATCACCTCTGCTACTGAATTCGACCTGTACGGAATCCCTGTTATCTGAGATACCTCGGAAATCTCGTGAACCGTAATCCTACTGCAAAATCAAGGCGGCTCAACTGAACGGGTGTGGCCAGGTCACGCCGGCCTGTGGTTCCGCCATAATCCAGGCTTTTCAGCTGTCCGTAATTATAGCCGCATTCAAAACTCAGGATCACATCCCGGCCGGTTTCATTGTTTCCCAGGAGAAAATCAATTCCGAGGGTCGCCGCTCCGCCCCAGGTACCTCCTTTGTAAACATAGTTCATCTGATTTTCCAGCCCTTTGTCACTGTAAAAATAGTATCCCGGACTGACAGTGGCCACAATAAAGGTCTTGTAATCCATCCCTATCCTGCCGAGCAGGGTGGGGCCTACAAATTTATGATTTACTTTGCTTTCCAGTGATCCCGTGCGGAAATCCTCCCCCGTTACCCGGTTAGGAAAGTCAAATTTGCCATTCTTGTTTGACGACTGGTAGCTATGGTAAGTCACGCCTACCCCGATATGGTCATTCAGGAAAACGGCAGCGTCTACTCCATACACCCACCCCCTCCTGAGCTTTTCATTGAATAGCCCCCAGTCTGATTTAATGTCATTTTCGTCAATGATATTCCCGAGCCCGCCTTTGAAGCCGATACGGTACTTAAGGTAATTGGTAAACTCGGTCTTGCCTTTCAGCGGCGACATATATTCTTCCGGCTTTTTTTCAGAAGCTGACGCCACCTTCCCGGTCCGGTTTTCCGCTGTTGCCGCAGGAGCTCCTTTTATCTCGCCGGCAGGAGAGTTCTTTGATTCTTTCCGGGCAAGCTCTTCCTGCTTCTCTCCCCGGTCTTCTTTTTTCACTGTTGCTTCACCCGGGACAGTCCCGTTCCCTGTCCCATGTGGAAGTGTTTCCCGCACCGGAACATTCGCGGCCGGACTTTCCGGTTTTCTGTCGGTTTTAGAAGAACCGGCCGATACCGCAGGCCTGTTCCCGGCCGGTGATGCTCCTTTTTCTCCTGAAGGAAGATCTTCCGGAAAATAGTTATACTTAAAAGAGGAAATGAGTGTCTTGAAGATCTCGGTTTTTACCGGCCTGCCCTTTTCATTTACATAAATATAGCTAAACCGCATGGAAGACTCATCCACAATCCTGCAACGGATCTGCTCTCCTGCCTGCGTGATGATCAGGTCACGCTGGGCGCCTCCCCGCTGGGCAGTGGCTTGAAAAGCAATCAGTAATAATATTAACGTAAATATCCTTGAAAACATATATACTTTCTGACATTTAGCGCACCCTTGTAAACTAAAACGAAGAACCGGTCGATCTCAGTGCCCTAAGTAAATTCCAAAAATCATACCAGTTATCAGATTTTGAAAAAAAGTGAGCATGCGGCATAAAAATTGTGCGAAAATTTGCAAAAGTCTCAAATAGTTTAGATTTTTGAGACAAAACTGCGGCAGCACCTGCTTTCCAATAGTAAAAACCACGTTCTGCCCTGTAAACAATTTCATCATCTTAAACACGGATTGATACAATATGGTATAAAGCTCTACGTTAACTAATGTGAAAATATAATGGACAAAAACAAAGTTAACGAAAGTGAGCTTATATCGGCTTATATAAGAGGTGATGAGAATGCTTTCACTATTCTTGTTAATCGTTACAAATCTAAAGTTTACACTACCATTTATCTTGTGGTAAAAGACAGCTATGTAGCTGAAGACCTTACCCAGGACACCTTCATCAAGGCCATTAAAACGCTGAAGGAAGGTCGGTATAATGAAGAAGGTAAATTTTTACCGTGGATACTTAGAATAGCTCACAATCTTGCCATTGACTATTTTCGAAGAGCAAAACGTTATCCGAACGTAGTGTTTGAGGATGGTAGTAGTGTTTTTAACTCTCTGAATTTTGCTGAAGATTCAATAGAATCAGCTCAGATCAAAAAAGAGTCTCATGAGCACCTGAGAAGCCTGATTAAAAAGCTTCCCCAGCAACAACGAGAGGTATTGGTGATGCGGCATTACGAAGACCTGAGTTTTCAGGAGATTGCCGAAGCCACAGGGGTGAGTATCAATACTGCATTAGGACGTATGCGTTATGCTCTTATCAATCTGCGAAAATTGATGAGTAAAACTAAATATGCCTATGACACAAACCTTTACATCGACTCAGAATGAGAT
>JBEBRR010000085.1:0-14979 GCA_040394735.1 Leadbetterella byssophila | reverse complement strand
GGGAAATAGAAAGCCCTAAAAGCCCCTATGAATTTAATTACAGGGAATACCAGGCGCGGAACCAGGTCTTTCACCAGCAATTTCTCCGGCAGAATGACTTCCGGAAAGCAGGTACGTCGGAGAGCAGGTCGCTGTTCCGGTATGCCCACCAGGCTAATGTGTATACCCACCGGGTATTCAGCGAAGTGCTGACAGACCCCGGCCAGCTGGGAGTGGCGGAAGCTATGATCGGCGGAATGCGCTCAGAGCTCGATATGGAAACGTTGCAATGGTATACGGATACGGGAACTGTACACGCTCTGGCGGTTTCCGGGATGCATATCGCCATCTTATTCTGGGTACTCAATGCGGTGTTCGGGCTTTTGCTTGACCGCCGGAAGCTGCCTTTTATTGCCTGTGTTTTGTTTTTTTTATGGTCGTATGCGGTTTTCACAGGGCTGAGCCCCAGTGTCTGCCGTTCTACCCTTATGTTTACTGTTTTCCAGGTGGGGATCTTCCTGAAAAGGTCAGGTAACCCGGTAAATACCCTGTTTTTTTCGGCGCTTGTCCTGCTGATGGTTATGCCCGACTGGATCTATGATGTGGGCTTTCAGCTTTCCTACCTGGCAGTGCTGGGAATACTGGTGCTTTACCCCTGGCTGAAACGGAGGCTGCATTTCCGGCTGCGGGCGTTTCAGTGGTTATGGGAGGCCACCGCCGTATCTCTTGCGGCCCAGTTCTACACCCTGCCTCTCACGCTGTACTATTTTCACCAGTTTCCGAACTATATGCTGCTGGCTAACCCGGTTGTAGGCCTGATCTCCATGCCGTTGTTACCGGTGGGCTTATTGCTGCTTTTCCTGTTTAAGGTGCCGGTGGCGGGTTTCCTCCTGGGCGGACTTTTCAAAGGGCTTATCATGGCCATGAATGCCTCTGTTTACTATGTTCATACCCTGCCGGCCGCAGTGACCTATGGGTTGGCGTTGTCCGTAACAGGGGTGATTTTGCTGTATGGGGTGATCCTTTTTTTTCAGGCCTGGCTCAGGTTCAGAAGAGTGGTGTATCTGAAAATGATGGCAGCGCTGTTTGCTTTCATGATGATCTGGGGTGCCGGCAAAAGGATTTTGCAGTACGGCCAGGCAGAACTTACGTTTCATTATATTCCGAAAGGGTACGGTGTAAGCCTGGTAAAGGGCAGGTCAGTAGTATTTCTGTCTTCTGATTCCCTCATTCGCGAACCGTTGGTGGAAAGGTATCATCTCCGTAATTACTATGATGCCCTGGGCATTTCGGACAAGGTTACCGAACCGGTGGCTGACCGGGAGAATAAGCTTATCCGGACGGATCTGGGCGATATTTTCTGGGTGAAAAACAGGAATACCCGCTCTATACCCCCGGCCCGGTATACCATGGTGTCTGATAATGCCCTGGATCCGGGGACAGACATGCAGGGCACGCAGCTCATCCTCGACGCTACCAACCGCAGGAGCTATGTTGAAAAGATGCGGGCAGTCAATGCCGGGGTGATTGTGCTGAACGAAACCGGATCAAAAACTTTCAGAACAGCTAAGCAGCCATAAGCAGTGAGCGATGAATAAACTCTTTAACACGGTTTTCTGGACACTGATATTACTGGCAGTGATGGCGGTTCTGCTCAGGATCATCATGGATACCCTGTACAAGAGTGAAGAATCTGAAAAGCAGATCGGTCAGCTGGAAGTATCTGTTAAATACAATAAAGCCCAGGCAGGGAAAGACAGGATTTTTGGCTACCGGGTACCTTATGATATTGTATGGCGCACGGGTTCGGGGGATGCTACGGAAATCCGTTTTTCGGAAGATTGCCTTTTTGGCGGAAAAAAGGTCAGGGCCGGAACTTACAGCCTCTGGTCAATACCCTCTGAAAAAGAATGGGTGATGATCCTGAATTCGGAGACCGGCCAGTACGGTACCCGTTATGATCCGTTGCGCGATTATATCCGGGTTGGCGTTCCTTTTGAAAAGTTACCGGAACGCGAGGAAAACCTGAAAATTGCTCTTACTGATGGCCGGAAAGGCCTTCCCGTCTTACAGATTCGATGGGAATATATCCTGGTGGAAACAGAAATTGCCGAACGGAAATAAAATTGCGATATCCCGCCGGTGCCGGGAGGTTTGAGCCTTCTGAAAGTTAAAAAAATATACAAAATGGCAGCCGGATACTCCGCTTACAAAAAAAACCGGTAAGTTTGAAAAAACTATTCGTAGACCTTATGAAAAAAACAAACAATTCAAGGAGAGATTTTCTTCGAAAAGGTACCCTGGCCGCTGCGGGCTTTTATATTGTTCCGCGGAATGTGCTTGGCGGACCGGGATTTATTGCGCCCAGTGACCAGCTGGTACTGGCCGCCATTGGTGCCGGCGGTAAGGGGCGGAGTGATATTAAGAATGCTTCCGTTAACGGGCGGGAAAGGGTGGCGGCCCTTTGTGATGTGGACTTCTCCGGAAGTGCATCCGCCAGCGTAAAAGATTTTCCCAAGGCCAAACTTTATGCGGATTACCGCATCATGCTGGAAGAGATGAAGGAGATTGATGCAGTGACCATCTCTACCCCGGATCATGTGCACGGCCCGGCAGCGGCATTTGCCATGCAGAGAGGGAAGCACGTATATGTGCAAAAACCTATGACCCACAATATCCGGGAGGCCAGGCTGCTGACCGAAATGGCCCGGAAAAACAAAGTGGTGACCCAGATGGGAAACCAGGGTGCCTCCAACCCGCTGCTGAAAAACGTTCAGGCCTGGGTAGACTCCGGTAAGATCGGCAGGGTATCCAAGGTGCAGATATGGACCAACCGTCCGGTATGGCCCCAGGGAAATCCGATGCCCAAACCCGACGCCAGCCAGAAGCCTAATGACCTCAACTGGGACCTGTGGCTGGGACCGGCAGAAGAAACCCCGTATATTCCCAATATGCATCCCTTTAACTGGCGCGGCTGGTGGGATTACGGTACCGGTGCCCTGGGAGATGTAGGCTGTCACCTGATCGATATTCCTTTCCGTACGCTGGGCCTGATGTATCCCACTGACGCGGAGTGCAGCGTAGGATCTGTATTCTCTAAAATGTGGAATGCCGACTATAACCCGGAGGGCGCGCCTCCGTCGTCCATCATCACGCTCCACTTTAATGCAACAAAGAAGAATGCTTCCAAAATAGAAATGACCTGGATGGATGGCGGACTGAGACCCCCGCATCCGGAGATTATTCCGGCAGACCATGATATCGGCGGCCCGGGAAGCAATAACGGGGTGCTGATGATCGGTGAGAAGGGGATTATCTCCACCAACATCAATGACAGCTCGCCGATGACGCCTAAGCTATATCTGAATGACGGCACCACCGAGTTTCCGCAGGAGCCTGCCGGGGAGAGAGAGCCTGAATACGGCCATCAGCGGCTGTGGGTGGATGCCTGCAAAGCGGGCTTCAACAGCAAAGAGCATAAGGGCCTTACTTCTTCCTTTGATTACGCCGGGCCGATGACCGAAACCGTGCTTATGGGGAACCTGGCCATCAGAAGTTATATGCTGCGCAGGCAGAATGAGAAAGGCTCGTGGGAGTTCTTTGCCCGCAGAAAGCTGCTTTGGGACGGTGAAAACATGCGCATTACCAATATGGAAGAAGCCAACCAGTTTGTAACGCGCAAGTACCGGAAGGGCTGGGAAGTGTAACCGGATTTACCATCTTCATCAACTTCACTTTCTTCATGTTGAAAATAACTGAACATGAAGAAAGTGAAGTTATTCAAGTTCCTGTGTTTGAGTCTCCCATCCGCGATGGCCAGGAGTGAAGGCATTTCCGGAGAACCGCGTAATAACTCTTAGCTCACACCAAACTCTCTCAGTTGCAGTTCCTTTCCGTCAAAGACCGCATAAGAAAAAAACCGTATCCAGTCGCCCAGGTTAATATACCGGCTGTTTTCTGTAAGGCCAATATCCAGTTTCTGATGACGGTGTCCGAAGATATAATAATCTCGGTGTGTCTTTTTCTCCTCTTCCATGCAGTACAGATAAAGAAGCTCTTTTTCATTAGAGATGAAGCTGTCGTAGTCTTCCTCTTTGTCATGTTTTTTCCACGAATTTCCCGCCCAGGTATAGCCCAGCCACAAACTGAGGTCAGGGTGCAGAAGCTTGCGGAAAAGCCAGCGGCACAGCCTGCTTTCAAAAATCACTTTCAGGAGCTTGTATGTACGGTCGCCCGGGCCCAGTCCGTCACCATGGCCTACCCGAAAACGCTTGCCTGCTATAAGGTACTCACGGGGTTCACGGTAGATTTCCGCACCAAATTCCCGGGTGAAGTAGTCGCGCATCCACATGTCGTGATTCCCCTGGAAAATGATCAGGCGTATACCTGCGTCACTCAGCTCGGCCAGCTTGCCGAAGAAGCGGGAATAGCCTTTCGGGATGACCCGTTTGTGCTCGAACCAGAAATCAAAAAGGTCGCCGACCAGGAAAACCACCTGGGCATCGGCCCTGATCTCATCCAGCCAGCGGCAGATCATTCTTTCGCGTAGCCTGCTTTTTTCAGGATCAGGGGCTCCCAGATGAAAATCAGAGGCAAAATAAATTTTTTTGTCAGGCCGGAGATCGATGAGTTCCAAAAGGCTTTTTTTGCTCAAAATTAATTATAATCCTGATGGAAATATAAAAAATAATGGAAATCGATCTTTCCGTACTTTTGTAGAATCTATATTTGGCCTATATTTGAGGAAAATAAACTTTGAAGATATGCCTAGTCCAAACAGGGTGCTTATAGCTGAGGACAGTTCCGTCATCCAGAACCTGGTGAAAAAGATCCTGGAATTCCAGAATTTTGAAATTACAGCCGTAAAAAATGGGGAACAGGTATTGCAGATGTTGCAGAAAGACCATTTTGATATCATACTGCTCGATATCAATATGCCTGTAATGGATGGTATGGAAAGTGTGAAGGCTATCCGTGCTCTTGCCGATAAAGAGAAAGCAAAGGTGCCTGTAGTGGCCATCACCGGAAATGCCCGGAACTACTCGGAAGAAGAATTTAAAGAAGCCGGCTTTAACGAGGTACTGATGAAGCCGCTCAATTTTGATAAGCTGGTAATGGTGGTTAAAGAGCTCACCGATAAGTAAAAAGCTGTGATCAGTATGACTTTTTTAGGGACAGGCACTTCTTCAGGGGTGCCTGTTCTTACTTGTACATGTGAGGTATGCCGGTCGGCGGATCACCGCGACAAGCGGCTCAGATCATCCGTGCTTATCCGCTCGGAAAGCACCGCTGTGGTGATCGATACCGGTCCTGATTTTCGCCAGCAGATGCTGCGAGTAGGCGGGGTCCGTATTGATGCCGTTCTCTACACCCATGAGCATAAGGATCATACTGCCGGGTTAGACGATATCCGCCCGTACAATTATCTCCGTGGCAAAAAAGAAGCTGTTCCGCTCTATGCCCGGCCTCACGTGCTCGCTCAGATCAGGCAGGAGTTCGGTTATATTTTCCAGGAGAATCCTTACCCGGGTATTCCCCTCGTAAGCACTCATGCCATCGGTAACGGACCCTTCCCGATAGGCGACCTGGTCATCCGGCCGGTGGAGGTAATGCATCATCAGCTTCCTGTACTGGGCTTCCGGGCCGGAGATATTACCTATATTACAGATGCAAATTTTATTTCAGAACCGGAAAAGGAAAAAATCAAAGGCTCCAGGGTTCTGGTGTTAAATGCGCTTCAGCGTACTCCCCATATTTCCCACTTTACACTTTCTGAGGCGGTAGCCCTGGCCCGGGAGCTGGGAGCGGAAACCACCTACTTCACCCATATCAGCCATAAACTGGGCCTCCACCATGAAGTGGAAAAAGAACTTCCGGCCGGCATAAAGCTGGCCTATGACGGCTTAACGGTAACTGCTTAAGCCATCATTGCACAGCCGGATGACCTTCGTTAAAGGTTGAAATTCGGTATATGCAGCTCACAAACTATTAAATTATTTAACTTCCAGAACCCGGCCTTCTTTCCCGTTGACTAAAAATATATCCCCCTTCCTCTTGCCTGACAAGGCTTTTCCCAGGGGCGAGTCCAGAGAAATGCACATCACCATCCGGCCAGGAAGAGAAACCTTCCCCAACGCTGCTGACAGCAGGAACCACCCGTTTCCGGTTTGCACAAGGCTACCCGCAGCACATTCTTCCCTTTCAACGGAAAAATCGGTCGCTTCGAACTTTCCGTATTCCAGCTTCAGGTTTTCCAGCTGGCTCCGGAGCATGAAGACTTCATTCTGTGCCATGGCCCGCCCGGTTTCGTATTTATCACCCATGCTGCTTTTCGACTCCTGGTTAGCGGATTCCTGAACCGCAAAGACATGCCTTTCCAGCTCTTCCAGCCGTTGTCTGAACAGGGTACGGGCCTGTATTACTATTTCCTTTTTATCCACTAATGCAGGGTTTTGTCCGGTGCGGGAGCCGAAGCATGGTAGCCCAGATCCATCACCATACGGGCATACTTATCCAGCAGTTCGATCACTTTTTTCTGTGTTCGGGCCTTTACAATTAAACCTACGTGATATTCATCGTCCATGGTCCATACCACCTCGGGCTCATTAAAAGGGGTCATATCAGGGTGCTGATGTCCCGAAAGAGTGATCAGGATGCCGGAATAATGCTTGCTTACTTTTGGCAGCTTATACCGGGTTTTATCGCCAACGGCCGTTTCTATCCGGGCCCACTCCTTCCATAGGTTGATTCCGGAAGAGAATTCCACCATTTCCGCAAGATGGGCACCTCCTACCCGAGAGGCGGTTTCCAGAAAGTAGTAATTGCCGTCGCTGTGACACCGGATGATTTCCGTATGCACTGCTGAAAACCGTAAGCCGAAAGCCTCTACCACCTGGTGGTTAACCAGGGAGAGGGCCTCCTGGTCAAGTGAGCCGTGTTCTACGGTAACAGACCGGAAGATGCCTCCGCCATGAGCTACCTCAAAGGGAGTGCTCAGGTACTGGCTGCATCTTTCAAATATTATCTTGTTTTCGTAAACGAGTGAGTCTACATGGAAAACGTCGCCGGGTTTAAATGATTCGATGAGATAATTATGCCGTTTCTCTCCCAACTGGTTAATGTGATCCCAGGCTTCCTCCCGGCTCAGCACCTTTTTGATGCCGGTGGCAGAGGCTTCAGAGCGGGGTTTGATAATCCACGGCCCCGGAACGGTATCCAGGTAATGATGGATATCCCCGTCATTGAACAAAGCGCTGAACTGCGGAACGGGAATGTTGTGGTCGCGTGCCTGCATCCGCATGGCCAGCTTGTCCCTGAAATAGCGGGCAGTGGTCTGCCCCATGCCGGGTATCCTGAAATGCTCCCGTACCAGTGCAGCTTTCTCCACATCAAAGTCGTCCAGGGCCACCACAAGATCGATCCTCCTGCTCCTGAAAATATAGGCAGTGCCTTCAATGATTGTCTGGTAAGTGCTGAAACTGTTTTCGATATCTTCTAGGTAAAAGAATTCATCTATACACTCCCGCGGCCAGGCCTTGTGCTCCAGTTTTTTATTGGTCAGGAGAAGAACGGAATTCCCTTCAGCCTTGGCTGAATGCAGGAAGTCCACTCCTTTGAAATAGGTACAGATACAAAGAATCGTCATAAGGCTTTTTGGTCAGAATGTAACAGAAAATTTGGTATTTCGCCTAAAAATAAGAAAGCCGTCCGATTTTCGGACGGCTTTCACCAAATTTTTCTTTAGCCGGACTTATTTCCCTGCAGTTTTAGCCTTAGGGATCACATCTCCCTTAATGGTTAAAACTTCCTGGCTGTTTTCCGCATTGCTGATTACCGTAATGGTTTTGTGAAAAGCATTCGGACGGTTCTTGGTGTCATACCCTACCTTGATGGTTTTGGTCTGACCCGGCATGATCGGATCTTTAGACCACTCGGGTGTAGTACATCCGCAGGATGCCTGCGCATTGGTAATTACCACAGGAGCGGTTCCGGTATTGGTTACCTCAAAAGAATAATTGATCACACCGGCCTCTTTCACTTTGCCGAAATCATGAACCATTTTGTTAAACTTCAGTTTCCCCTGAGCATGAGATGCCACTGCAAAAAAAAGGATACCTGCCAGGGTAAAAAATAATTTTTTCATCGTTAGATTGTTTTTAGTTTAATAAAGGCGTTTCTACTATAACGATACAAATTAAACAGGCTTTTTTGAGGTATGAAAATTTTTAACACCACGTTAACAAAGCTTTTAAACCCTTAAAATTTAAAAAATTTAGGTTAACTTTACCGTACGAAACCTGATCATTTTACGGCATGTACATTGAACATGAGCGTATTTAATCAATAGACCTTATGAGTGAAATACTTATTGAAAACACTACTTTCAGAGATGTTGGTCTCACTGCAGAGGAAATTCTCAGAGACTACCGTCTGGCCTGTGAAAGCAGGGTAGCCAGCGTTATAGGGCGGAAAGATGTATTCATGGGTAGAGCGAAGTTCGGGATTTTCGGCGACGGAAAAGAGCTGGCTCAGATAGCGCTTGCCAAAGTTTTTAAGGCGGGCGACTATCGGTCCGGTTACTACCGCGATCAGACTTTGCAGGCTGCTATAGGCGGGCTCACCTGGCAGCAGTTTTTTGCCCAGATGTATGCACACGCGAATCTGGACCATGATGTAAATTCAGGAGGAAGGGCCATGAACGGCCATTTCGGAAACCATTGGATAGACGATAACGGAGATTGGCTGGAGCTGAAGAAAATGAAAAACAGCGTAATGGATGTCAGCTCTACTGCAGGGCAGATTCCCCGCTCCCTGGGGTTGGCCTACGCTTCCAAGCTCTACCGCCATGTTCAGGAACTTCAGAGGGAAAATCCTTTTTCCGAGCACGGCAATGAAGTGTGTTATGCCACTATAGGAGACGCCTCCACTTCACAGGGAATGTTTTTTGAGACCGTTAATGCTGCCGGAGTATTGCAGGTGCCCCTGGTCATCTCGGTATGGGATGACGGTTACGGTATCTCAGTGCCGATAGAATACCAGACCGTAAAGGAAAGTATTTCGCGGGCACTGAAAGGATTTGAAAAAGAGCCCGGCACAAACGGCTTACAGATCATTACTGTCAAAGGCTGGGACTACCCCGGACTGATCAGGGCTTACCGGCAGGCAGAAAAGCTGGCCAGGGAAGAGCACATCCCGGCATTGGTGCATGTGGAAGAGATCACGCAACAGCTGGGCCATTCGGCCTCCGGTTCGCATGAGCGCTATAAATCGGCCGGACGCCTGCAATGGGAACTGGATTTTGACTGTAACCCGCGCTTCAGGGAGTGGATCCTGGAAAATGAAATTGCTGCCGAAGAAGAGCTGGGCCACATAGAAAAAGAAGCGGAAAGCTTCGTGAAAAATGAACGGAAAAAAGCCTGGGAAGAATACAGGAAGGAAATAGATGAGCATAATGGGAGGATAGCCCGGTTTATGGATGAGAATGCTGCGCATGTCACCGGCTTTTCAGATGTTCTTGAAAAAATTAAGCTGGTGCCCGGTCCTTTCCAGACCCGGAAAGAGGGCATTTCCGCCCTGAAAATGTTTATCCGGATACTGCCAGGGGAATCCCTCCGTGAACAGGGCAGGGCCCTGCTGGAAGAGCTGGAACGTGTAAACCGGGAAAAGTTTAATACGCATCTGTACTCTGAAACCCAATATTCTCCGCTGAATGTGGGCCGGGTAGAGCCGGTTTACCCCGAAAACGGTGAGCTGGTAGATGGAAGAACCATTATCAATACCTATTTCGACGGCCTCTTTGCCACTGATCCACGGGTTTTTGCTATCGGGGAAGATATCGGGAAAATAGGCGATGTAAACCAGGGTTTTGCAGGACTTCAGGAAAAATACGGGGAGCTGAGGATCACAGATACAGGTATCCGTGAAACTACCATTATAGGGCAGGGGATCGGTGCCGCCATGAGAGGCCTGAAGCCCATTGTGGAGATTCAGTATTTCGATTATATTTACTATGCGCTAGCCACCCTGACAGATGACCTGGCCTCTTTGCGTTACAGAACCGTAGGGAAACAGCGGGCTCCGCTGATCGTCAGAACCCGCGGTCACCGGCTGGAGGGAATCTGGCATTCGGGGTCACCCATTGCCGTCATGCTGAATTCGCTTCGGGGAATGCACGTGGTGGTTCCGCGCAACTATGTGAAAACGGCCGGTTTCTATAATACCCTTATCAAAGGCGATGACCCTGCTCTCATTATTGAAAGCCTGAACAGCTACCGCGTCAAGGAAAAGATGCCTTCCAACCTGACCGAGATCTGTGAGCCGCTGGGCGTGCCGGAGATCATCCGCGAAGGTTCAGACGTAACCCTGGTGACCTATGGCTCTATGTGCCGCATAGTGGAGAAGGCGGCAGAGCAGCTGGCACTCTTCGGAATCAGTGCCGAAGTGATCGACGTACAGACCCTGCTGCCTTTTGATATTCATCATGTGATCCTGGATTCCATTAGAAAAACGGGCCGGGTGGTTTTTGCCGATGAGGATATGCCTGGCGGATGCACCGCCTACATGATGCAGCAGGTGCTGGAAGGACAGAACGCTTACCATTATCTCGATTCCAAGCCCAGGGCTGTCAGCGCCGAGGCACACCGGCCGGCTTATGGTAATGACGGAGACTACTACTCCAAACCCAATACGGAAACGGTGTTTGATGTGGTGTATGAACTGATGAGCGAAGCCAAACCTGACCGGTATCCCCCGTTTTGATACCTGTAGAAACGCAGAATTGAAAAACATAATTACATGAAAGAATACATCCGATCGAATAAACAACGCTACCTTGACGAGCTTTTTGACTTTTTAAGAATCCCCTCGGTAAGTGCAGATTCCCGGCATCAGCCGGATATGCTGCGGGCTGCCGAATATATCCGGGAAAAGCTTCTGGATGCCGGTATGGATATGGCAGAGATCTGCCCTACGGCCGGTCACCCTGTTGTATTTGCCGAAAAAAAAGTAGATCCTTCTTTCCCGACTGTCCTGGTGTATGGTCATTATGATGTGCAGCCGGCGGATCCTCTGGAGCTGTGGCACAGCGCCCCTTTTGAGCCGGTGATCAAGACCACTCCCGTTCATCCGGAAGGAGCCATTTTTGCCCGCGGTGCCTGCGATGATAAAGGGCAGATTTATATGCACGTGAAAGCCATTGAAGCCATGCTGAAGCACGATGCGCTTACCTGCAACGTGAAAATTATGTTTGAAGGAGAAGAAGAAGTAGGCTCAGAGAACCTTGGAGAGTTTGTTAAACGGAACAAAGAGAAGCTGAAAGCCGATATTATCCTTATTTCCGACACATCTATCATTGGAAACGACATTCCTTCGGTAGAGACCGGTTTAAGAGGACTGGCCTATATGGAAGTGGAAGTAGAAGGCCCTAACCGCGATCTTCATTCCGGTGTGTATGGCGGAGCGGTGGCCAATCCGGTCAATGTGCTGGCAAAGATGATAGCTTCGCTGCATGATGAAAACGGAAAGGTAACTGTTAATGGCTTTTATGACAAAGTGCAGGAGCTGAACGCAGCAGAGCGTGAAGCTCTGGAAGCGGCTCCTTTTGACCTGGAGGCCTACAAGAAAGACCTGGGAATAGCCGAAGTCAGCGGTGAAGAAGGATATACCACCCGTGAAAGGGCTTCTATCCGTCCTACTCTGGATGTTAACGGGATCTGGGGCGGATATACCGGAGAAGGTTCCAAAACTGTGCTTCCTTCGAAGGCCTTTGCCAAGATTTCCATGCGTCTGGTGCCTGACCAGGACTGGAATGAAATATCTGACCTGTTCATGGCCCATTTTACTGCTATTGCCCCGCCTACCGTGAAAGTTAAGGTGAAACCTCACCACGGCGGCCAGCCTTATGTGACACCTACTGACTCCGCCGGTTATGAAGCTGCCTTTAAAGCGATGGAAGAGGGTTTTGGAAAAACACCTGTACCTACCCGTGGCGGAGGGAGCATTCCTATCGTGGCGCTGTTTGAAAAAGAGCTCGGACTGAAATCTATTTTGTTGGGCTTCGGCCTGGATTCGGATGCCCTGCATTCGCCGAATGAACATTACGGGGTATTTAACTTCATGAAAGGAATTGAGACGATCCCCCTGTTTTACAAATATTATAGCCAGAATTTCAAATGAGCCAGATAGACCTTAAGGGGCTTTCTACCGAAGCTACTTCCCGACACAATGATCTCGAGAAAAAATCGGTACGGGATATTCTGGAAGGAATCAATTCCGAAGATAAGACCGTGCCTCTGGCCGTGGAGAAAGCGATTCCGCAAATTGAGAATTTTGTCAACCGGGCCGTTGAAAGAATGGAACGGGGCGGGCGGCTGTTTTATATCGGCGCAGGTACCAGCGGGCGCCTGGGGATTGTGGATGCTTCTGAGTGCCCGCCTACTTACGGCGTACCGTTTGACCTGGTGATCGGGCTTATTGCCGGGGGAGATTCCGCTATCCGTAAAGCCGTGGAAAATGCGGAAGATGACCCGCAGCAGGCCTGGAGAGACATAGAAGAGTTCGGTCCCCGGCCGGAGGATATAGTGGTAGGGATTGCGGCATCCGGCCGGACGCCCTACGTTATCGGCGGATTGAAAGCTGCAAATGAGAACGGCCTGCTCACCGGTTGCGTGGTTTGTAACTCAGGAAGCCCGGTGGCGGCGGAGGCACAGTTTCCGGTAGAAGTAGTGGTAGGGCCTGAATATGTGACCGGCTCTACCCGCATGAAGTCAGGTACGGCGCAGAAGCTGGTGCTGAATATGATTTCCACCACGTTGATGATCCGTCTGGGCAAAGTACGGGGAAATAAGATGGTGGATATGCAGCTCAGTAATGAAAAGCTGGTAGAGCGCGGAACCCGTATGATTATGAATGAGACCGAGACAGACCATGCCACTGCCAGAGCCCTGTTGATGGAGCACGGAAGCGTACGGAATGCTGTAGATTTTTACCGGAGTAAATGAACTGGTTCTCACTTGATTGGTTCTATCCTAAAACGTTATTCTCCTTTTACTGGGCTAACGCCTACCTCTTGTGGCTTCTGGGACTCATCCCGTTTTTCTTTTTTCTGAAATGGGTTTTCAGTTCTCACCGGAAGCAGACCCTTCTGCTGTCAGTGGACAGCCTGGCAAAAAACCAGGGACTGCTGGTGAAGTTTCGCTTCCTGGTGCCTTTCTTTTTCATGCTGGGGGTGGCTTGTCTGGTTCTGGCCCTTGCCCGGCCTCAGCGGGCCGGTTCAGGATCTGAAAACTTTACGGAAGGGGTAGACATCGCCATAGCAGTGGATATCTCTGACTCCATGCTGGCAGATGACCTGGAGCCCAACCGGCTTGAGGCAGCAAAAAATATAGGCCGCAGTTTTATTGAAGGAAGGGTGAACGACCGCATCGCGCTGGTGGCTTTTGCCGGCGAGACGGTTACGCTCAGTCCTTTGACTACAGATTACGCCTCTCTCAAGGACTACCTGGCAGACCTGCGCACCGGCCTGATCAGAACCTCCGGAACGGCCATCGGAATGGCGCTGGCTTCCTGTGTTAATAAATTACGGGACGTATCGGGTAAGTCGAAGGTCGCCATCGTTATCAGCGACGGCGATAATACAGCGGGAGCTATTCCGCCGGAAACTGCCCTGGAGCTGGCCCGGTCTTTCGGGGTACGGGTTTACACCATCGCCATCGGAAAACCGGGTGCCCGCGAAATAGTGGATGAGAAAACTCTCCGTATGCTTGCGGGAGGTCCTGAAGGACGTTTCTTCCAGGCTACCGATAACACGGCGCTTACCCGGATTTTTGAACAGATTGACCGGTTGGAAAAAAGCCTGGCGGAAAGCGCCCGTGTTTATGATATGACCGATTATTATTACCAGTACCTGAACTGGGCGGTTCTCTTCTTCCTGATTTCGCTGTTCCTGAGATTTACTTTCCTGGGGAATCTGCTGGAAGATTAAAAGTGAAAGGTCCGCCGATCATGGCATTTATTACCCCCCGATCGCTACTTTCTGCAGCACCGAAGAAATAATCTGGCGCGTATTTATACCATCGGCTTCAGCCTCGTAATTCAGGATGATCCGGTGATTGAAAACATCACTCACCAGGGCTTTGACATCTTCAGGAAGAACGTAGTCTCGGTGATTAAAGAATGCATGTGCCTTAACGGCTTTGTAAAGTGAAATGCCTGCCCGTGGCGAAACGCCGAAAAGAATGTAACGGGCCTCCTCCTTCAGACCGTATTCTTCAGGATTGCGGGTGGCAAAAACCAGCTCCACAATATACTTTTCGAGGGTTTCAGAAATGGTTACCGCATTGATATGCCGTTTGATCTCTTCAATTTCCCTTTTATTCAGCACATGATGGATCTTAGGGTTAAAATCATAGCCCGAAACCCGCTGTATCATTTCCAGCTCTGAACGTTTGTCGAGATAATCTACGTATACCTTCATCATGAAGCGGTCAACCTGCGCTTCGGGGAGGGGGTAGGTACCTTCCTGCTCCACGGGGTTTTGGGTGGCCAGCACCAGGAAAGGGGTATCCAGCCGGAACGATTCCTCTCCTATGGTAATCTGCTTCTCTGCCATAGCCTCCAGGAGGGCTGACTGTACTTTGGCCGGGGCCCGGTTAACCTCATCTGCCAGGATCAGGTTAGAAAAGATGGGTCCTTTCTTGACTTCAAAATTACCTGATTTCTGGTTATAGATCATGGTACCCACCAGGTCGGAAGGGAGGAGGTCCGGCGTAAACTGGATCCGCTGAAAGCCCAGATCAAGCACCTGTGCCAGCGAGTTGATGGTTTTGGTTTTGGCCAGTCCGGGCACGCCTTCCAGCAGAATATGACCATCTGTAAAAAGACCGATCAACAGGCGGTTGATCAGGTGTTCCTGGCCAATGACCGCCTTGCCTATTTCGGTGTGAATTTCACTTATTTTACGATGAAGATATTCTTTTCTTTCCATAGGTATTATTTCTTTAT
>JBEBRR010000084.1:0-15826 GCA_040394735.1 Leadbetterella byssophila | reverse complement strand
CTGCCGCAGGCTTTGCTGCTGCTCCCGGCTGATTCCGTCCGTCAGGAGATACCGTAGCGCCGGCTGCTTTGGAAGGTGCCGTTGCCGCGGGGGCCTTGGTCGCAGTCCCTTTTATTTCATTCGCTGCCAGCCTGGTTCCTTCCGGAATAGCGTTGAGCGTATAATAAACAGTTGGATGCACCAGCGACCAGGAGCTTTGCTCTGCCCGGATACCCTCCAGGTTCAGTTCATGAATATAATACGGGCGTAAGCCATCTATCACTACCCGGAGGGTCTTCCGGTCTTCACTCAGGCGCACCCCTTTTACTTTCAGGTCTTTTTCGTTAACCGGGGGTGAACCGTAAACCGGGTGGTGCTTATACAGGAAGCTGCGCACGGCATAGGAATTCAGGTTTTCAACTGACTTGCGGTCTACCGGCATGGTAAATTCAATTTCAAAACCGTCAGGCATGGCTTTGCAGGTCAGCATTTCAAACGGTAACTTGCCGTTCCAGAGTAATCGCTGAAAGCCCTGGTTGGCGTCACCCGCTGAGCCCCAGCCCCGGTTGGTTTCTCCTACAAACATCGAACCGTCGGGAGCAAAGACCATCCGGAGTACGCCCGACTGAAAGCCGGAGCGGAAATCCCAGGCAGCCCCCTGGTATTCGCCGTTGATCTTTTCAAGATATACCCGCATGATCTTTGACTGCCCCTGGTCGCCTACAAAAAGCTGCCCTGAAAAAGGGCCGAAGTCACCCTTGGTGTTATCTGCCAGGATCTCCGAATTGGAGATTCCCAGGATACCGTGGGGCAACCATACGGCAGGCGGCTGAACACTCGGGAACTTTGCTTTCAGCTCATAGAAGGTCTGCGGCACTTCGTCTGTCACATTTTCCGGCTTCAGGATGTTTCCGCCGGCATCGCGTACCCGTCTAACATCTCTTTCCTTATAGAATTCTTCTTCCGTAAAACCTACGAGGTTAGCTACTTCTTTCCATCTGAGGCTGGCAGGGTTACCGTAAAATTTCCCTTTCTGCACATGCCAGACACCTCCTGAACCGAACCAGTCGCCCTGGTTATCCGTATAAAAGAGCTCGTTATCTACCATACCCAGCCCGGCCGGAGACCGCACCCCGGCAGCAAACAGCTCCAGTTGCCCGTCTTCGGAAACCTTAAAGATAGTTCCCCGGGTTTTGGCCCGTGATTCGCCGCGCCACCATTCGATGTCGCCGAACGCCACGTTTCCGCTTACAAAGAATTTTCCGTCAGAAGCCAGCTTGGGTCCGAAAGAATATTCGTGGTAGTGGCCGGAAACTTCCCAGGCATGAACGGTTTCGTACTTATCTGCACGGCCGTCGCCGTTTGAGTCGGTCAGCCTGGTGAGCTCGCCCCGCTGGGCACAGTACAGGGAGCCGTCTTTATACAGCAGTCCCAGCACCTCATGGAGCCCCGAAGCAAATTTCCGGAAATAGGGTTTCACGGACGTAGGATTATCGATGACCCATACATCTCCCCGCCGTGTGGCCAGCGCCACCGAGCCGTTAGGAAGCATTTCCACTCCGCCTATTTCCAGCAATACGCCTTCAGGTACCGGGAGGGTTACAATTTTATAGAAATCTTCTTCTTTGGGTGACTCCTGTGCACGGGTCTGAAGGCACAGGAGAAGCAAAGTGAATAATAATATATTTTTCATTTTGTATAAAATTTTAGCTACAGGCTATTTTAAAAAATAATAGCATATTTCAGGATGTTCTCCTCCGGTTTTACCAATAGTTCCTTGCGGTTCAGAATCACTGCATCCCGGCCTTTTTCGATCCGGATAAAATATTTTTTACCGTCTATTGCATAAAGGTGGGTATCTACCTGCTCGATAAGGTCTCCGCTGGCAATTCTTCCGGCCAGGTCCTGCCCGTCGGTGATACGTATTTCCCGGTCAAGGTATTTCCCGTCAGAAATCCTGATCCTGTCGCTTACTTTTTGTCCTGCTATTTTATAGTGAAATGTCGGAAGGTCATTTTCATCCAGGTCATACCCCAGCGGGCGGTAGCCTGTGCCGGCGGTATCGCTCCAGGCGGAGGCTCCGATACGGTTTAGCAGCAGATCATGGTTAAAGAGGGTAAGGCTGCCCAGCGGCTTTGATGAGCCGTCGCCCCGGTCATCCCACATAGGGGTTGCATCCAGGAAGTCGCCCTTCCAGGCCTGGATAACAGCGCCTTTGTCAAGATCATAAGTATAGTGAATACCCTCCGGTGAACCAATGGAAATGGCATGCACCACCCTGAAATTCTTATCTTCCGGCTTCTTCTTCCAATCCATAAAGCTCCGCAGGTGGGTGGGTGTAGCAGCATTCACAATGATGGGATCCTGGGGTTTTGAGGCGATCACCGAGCCAGCAGAATGGTGGGGTGTCAGACGAAATCCGGGACCTGCAGACCAGAATCCCAGCGCAGGCTTGATCCAGTTGTCTCTTTTATTGTTGAATATCTCAAAGGTATGCTCTCCCCGGGTCAGATGTACTTTCACAACCCTCTCGCCGGAACGCATCCAGATGTTAGGCAGCACCTCTTTTCCGTCTATTTTCAGGTAGCTGTGTCCTCCCAGCTGGGTAACGAACGTATATTCGCCGTCTTCTTGCGCATGGTATTTACCATTGATGAAGAATACATAATTGTTAGGCTCTTTGGTTACTTCCCAGGTGATCTCACCGGTTTTTCCCTGCTCATTGATCTTTACTTTGGAAAGATCGGCGTCATGCATATGGCTGCCGTAGTACACCTTATAGGTCAGGTCTGAAACCGTACCGGGGTTTTTGTTGAAATTATTGATTACGATATTCCTGAATGCCACAGATCCGTGATCTCCCTGGATACGTAAAGGTGCCAGGGGCACTTCGTTTTCAGCAACGGGGCCGCCGGTAGGGCCGCTGAGCTCCACGTTCTCATGAATCAGCAGGCCGTTCAGCTTTACAAAAAGAATTTTTGCATTGGAGATTTTTTTGCCGGCCGCGTCAAAGCGGGGTGCCTGGTAGGATATTTCCATGGTATTCCAGAGGCCGGGAGCTTTATAGGCGTTAAAACGGGGAGCATAGCCCTCATACTGGTTCTGGCCGTCAGGCTTACTGGTATCCCGGCGTTGGTAAATTCCGCCGCAGTCGTAATATTTAGGATTTTTCACGCCCCAGCTGTCGAACAACTGAATTTCGTAGCGGCCCTGCAGGTAAATTCCGGAATTAGATCCCACACCCAGCATGAAGTCCAGCGACAGATCCATATCGCCGTAAGCCTCTTTGGTGAACAGGTCGAATTTCTCTCCGTACTCCTTTGACTCATGCCGGCACATCAGGATGCCCGTTCCGGGCCGGGACGTCAGGGTGTTTTTCTCGCCCAGAGGCGCCGTTACATCCCCCACAATTTGCCAGTTATTGCTTTTCAGGTCAAAAGCTGACAAATCGTTCAGAGGAAGCGGAGTCTGTGCGGAAATGGCAAGAGGCGCCCAGCACAAAAGACTGAAAATGATTTTTTTCATTAAATTCCTATTAGGTTCAGATGCAAAAATAAAGAAGAATATTACAATATTTTATTGAGAGGAACAAAGATGAGAAGGATTTTAGTATTTTTGATAAAAAAAATTATTAAATGTTCCGCCAGGCCCTTTGGGGCTTCGGCAAGCTCAGCATGACAGGGATAACAAATGAGGCACTACTGTCCTTCCGAGCCTGCCGAAGGATAGAAATTAAATGAAAATAATTTTAAAAATATAAACAGGATCTCCTATGATACGAATCGCCCTTATCCTGGGTTTCATTGTAATTTATCTCACCGGGTGCAGCCCGAAGCCGGTAAAATCTCCGGCACCGGTATTCCCCGTTCCCAGCCGGCAGCAGCTTGACTGGCATGAGCTGGAAACCTATGCTTTCATTCATTTTACTACCAATACCTTTACCGGCAAAGAGTGGGGTTTCGGTGACGAGAGTCCTTCGGTATTCAACCCGGAGCAGTTGAATGTGGAGCAGTGGGTGAGTACGTTAAAGGAAACAGGCTTCAAGGCGGTGATCCTTACGGCCAAGCATCACGATGGCTTTTGCCTGTGGCCCAGCGCCTATACCGACCATACCATAGCGTCAAGCCTGTATAAAAACGGGAAAGGCGACCTGGTAAAGGAGGTTTCGGATGCCTGTAAAAAGTTCGGTCTGAAGTTTGGCATATATCTTTCTCCCTGGGACCGGAACCGGGCAGATTACGGCACTCCTTCCTACATTACCTATTACAGGAATCAGCTGAAAGAGCTCTTTGAGAACTACGGGCCGGTATTTGAAATGTGGTTTGACGGGGCAAACGGGGGGGACGGATACTACGGCGGGGCCCGGGAGAGGCGGCGGATAGACGGCAGCCGGTATTACGACTGGCCCGGGACTATTCAGATGGTAAGGGAAATGGAACCCGATGTCCTCTTTTTCAGCGATGCCGGGCCAGATATCCGCTGGGTAGGGAATGAACGGGGCATTGCAGGCGAAACCAACTGGAACAACATCACCCCTGACACCCTGTATGCCGGGAAACCCCGTATAGAGAACCTGCTGGGTACCGGCAGTGAGAACGGTACCCGCTGGATACCTGCCGAAGTAGACGTTTCTATCCGGCCGGGATGGTTTTATCATGCGGAAGAAGACGGGAAAGTGAAAACCCCGGAAGAGCTTTTTGATATTTACCTGAGCTCTGTAGGCAGGGGCTCCAACCTCCTTCTGAATCTTCCGCCCGACCGCAGAGGTCTGCTTCACGAGAAAGACGTGGAGCATCTCAAAGGCTTTCACCGGCTGGTGGAAGAACGCCTGAGCCGGAACCTGCTTGAAAAAGGCAGGGTAAAAACTTCTGCGGCTTATGACCGGACCCAGAAAGCCGCGCGTCTTACAGACGGTGACCCGCATACCTTCTGGGCGGCGAAGGAGATCCGGGCGAATGTAGAAATTACCCTGCCGCAACCGGTGGAAATCCGCTATATCCAGCTGTCGGAATACATTGCGCTGGGCCAGCGGGTAAAAGCATTTGAGGTGGAGGCTTATGACGGGAAAAGCTGGACTCCAGTGGCCCGTGGCACTACCATCGGCTACAAGCGTATCCTGAAGATTAACCCGGTTACTACCGGGAAGCTGCGGGTGAAGATCCAGGACGGGAAGGCACCGGCGGTGATCTCGGAGATAAAGGGGAGTTAATGCGGCTGTGCCGCTCTTATGTGCCTTATATGGTTCAAAAGAATAGGCGAAGCCGTTACCCGATCTTAGAATTTCTTCCGCACTATCTCCACTAACTCCATCGTTGCTTTGCCGTTTTCTGCTACCGCATTGGTAAAATTATTCTTCATGACGCTGTAGGTCAGGAGACGGCCCGAGCGGCTGATGAGAAAACCGGACTCATTATATACCCCGCTCATGGAACCCGTTTTGGCAAAAACATAAGGTCCGGCACCCGTCTTGTATTTGTTCCGCAAGGTTCCTGCTTTTCCGCCTATTGACATCAGCGAAAAGAGCCGTTCCCGGGGATAATACCGGTACATTTTATCCAGGATGTGCACCATGATCTGCGGGCTGAACAAGTTATATCTCGACAGGCCGGAGCCGTCTCGCCACCGATAGGGCAGGGTGATATCGCTCAGCAAATGTCGGCTCAGGTGGCAGATGCTCAGGGCAGTAGAGAGGGTGTCAGAAAGGGTACCTCCGGCCAGCAGCAGCAGTTGTTCGGCCAGCAGGTTATCCGATTGCTGCATCATTTTGCGAAGCACGGTGTCTACCGGGTGGCTGTAGGCGATTTTCATCGGCCCGGTAATTTCAAAATGCCGGTGAATCACCGGTACCTTCAGGGTGTCAGACAGTAGCCTTGCGGTAAGATCAAAGCCGGTCCGGAAAGGAATTTCCTGGGTGAAATTATTGCCCCGTTGGGCTGCCGGCGAATAATAAAATACATTGTCCCATGGTTTACGTAGGATCGTTGCACCGTTCAACAGGGTATCTTTCAGGGGGAAATATCCCGGCCGGAGAAAGACCTTTTCGTTTTGCAACGCAGCCCGGACCACATTTCCATACACAGGCAGGGAAGAGATCTCTGCCTGGTAGTAATCGTTATAATCGTCCCAGGCCCAGCCTGCGCCATAGGGGGCCTGTTGGACATTCTGGTCTGATATCACAATGGCCTTTGCTTTCTTCATCAGGGGCAGTGCAGCACTTTCGGGGAAGTCGGGGTGGAGAAGGGTAGGGTCACCGGTCCCGAGGAGGAAGAGGGTGTCCTGCCGGGTAAAATAACGAAATGCCGGGATGCTGTCGCCCAATGTACTTATACATGCATAAAGGGTCAGAATCTTGGTATTTGATGCGGGCACAAAAGGCTTTTCACTATTCCGGCTGTACAGCGTTTTGCCGGTGCGGGTGTCGGTGATCAGGACACCCGTAAACAGCGGGGAATCGCTGCTACGGACGGCCCGGGTGATCTTTCCCGTACGGCAGGACGCTAAAAAAATAACTCCTGCAACTAAAATCAGGTAATTTTTCACTTGTGTTTTGTATATTTATAGCAATTTTAAGGTATTCATTTGGGAAAGCAAAGAATTGTTTCGCTCGATGTATTCAGGGGGCTGACCATGATTTTAATGATCCTGGTCAATAATCCCGGTGACTGGGGAAATGTATATGCTCCGCTTCTTCATGCCGAGTGGCACGGATGGACCCCCACAGACCTGGTCTTTCCTTTCTTTGTTTTTGCCATGGGGATGGCTCTGCCGTTTTCTTCTGAGGCGGGTGGCGGCCTCAACAGGGAACAGTTCCTGAAAATCCTGACCCGCTCGCTCCGGCTGGTGGCACTGGGTCTCTTCCTGAATTTTTTTTCCCGCATAGAGTTTGGCCCGGCGCAGGACCTGACCCTGCTGTTGTTCCGCCTCATGATCACCGGTTTTGTGGGCTTTCTGCTGCTGGGTAATTTTGAAACCCATATCAAACTGTATATTGCCCTGGCTCTCCTGGCCGTTATGTTATTCCTGGCCTATAGCGGGCTGCCTCATTTTGCCAAGGTGCGGATTCCCGGTGTGCTGCAGCGGTTGGGTATTGTCTATTTCTTTGCTGCGCTGGTTTTCCGGACATTCCCTTTCCGGGCGCAGTTTCTGCTCGCAGTGATTGTGCTGGTCGGATACTGGCTCTTGCTGACCTATGTTCCTGTTCCCGGATCGGGCATTACAGGCTTCGAAAGAGGCGCCAACCTGGCCGCCTGGGCAGATGAGATTATCCTGAGAGGTCATGTATGGTCAAGTAGCCGGCCGTGGGATCCGGAAGGGGTTTTAAGTACTTTCCCGGCCATTATATCCTGTCTGACAGGCACCTGGGCCGGCATGCTGCTCCGTATCCGGGCCGACCGGAAAAATCTCATTTATACGGGAGTAGTACTGCTGATATGCGGCTTGATCTGGTCAAAATACTTTCCGATAAATAAAGCGTTATGGACCAGCTCCTTCGTTCTTCTTACGGCAGGTCTGGGTTTTATCCTGATAGCGCTGATCAGCTACCTTTGTGATGACAGGCCCGTGCGGCCGGTCACCTCTTTCCTGGTGATGTGGGGAGTCAACCCCATTATCATTTTCTTTGGGGCGGGCATTCTTCCCCGGGCGCTGAACATGATTAAGACAGGAGAGGGTCAGGCGCTGCTTTCCGCTTTCTACAAAAACGGACTGGTACCGGTTTTCAATGATCCCCGTGATTCCTCGCTGGTTTTTGCACTGGTGAATGTATTCTTCTGGAGCCTGGTGCTGTTGTACCTGAGAAAACAAAAAATGATCATTAAGGTGTAAACTTAATCAGGATGGTTTTCGTTAATAGCAATATTGAGGTTCCGGGTAGTGAGTTCCGAGTGTCACAGGTGTTAAACAAGGTATTTCCTGCTGTTCCGGAGGAACGTAAAAATAAATAGCCCCTGGACGGCCCGTCCGGGGTTTGATTTTTTGGTTGAATGGAGTATAAGAATAGTAAAAGGGCGATCGTATCGCCACTGGCCGTGACATTTTCCCTGGCGCTGGGGATTTATCTGGGAGCAAAATTTTTTGGAAGTACCGGCACTGCAGTAGCCGGAACGGGCGGTATAGGCACCAAGTACAAGGAAGTGCTCATGAACATCCGGAAGAGCTATGTGGATGAGGTGAACCTCGACTCGCTCGAAACCTACGGACTGGAAAAAATGCTGGAGAAGCTCGACCCTCATACCGTGCTCTTGCCGCCGCAGGATGCGGAAATTGCCAGTGCTGATCTGGGTACCGGCTTTGACGGTATCGGTGTGGAATTCAATATATTTAACGACTCTCTTTTTGTGATATCCCCGCTGACAGGCGGGCCGTCAGAGGCAATCGGCATCAAGGCCGGGGACATTATTCTTAAGGCAGATACCGTTGAGCTTACGGGCAAGACCCTGAACACGCCCCTGGTGTATAAGTCGCTGCGCGGACCCCGGGGTTCACAGGTGAAGCTGCTGGTGAAAAGAAGAGGTATAAATGCGCCATTGACCTTTAACGTGAAGCGGGATAAAATCCCCACCTACTCTATTGATGCAGCCTATATGATGAGCCCGCAAACGGGTTATATCAAAGTAAACCGTTTTTCCGAAAGTACCTATGAAGAGTTTTATACTCACCTGAAAACGCTTAAAGACAAGGGCATGACCCGGCTGGTACTTGACCTGCGCGGAAACCCCGGAGGGTATATGGACCGGGCCACGGATATGGTAGATGAGCTGGTACCGGGTAACGACGTGATCGTGTATACCAAAGGGAAAGATACCTCTAATAATTACGAAGTAAAAGCCGGTAAGCCGGGGATTTTTGAGAAAGGAAAGATCGTGGTACTGGTGGATGAAGGATCGGCTTCGGCCTCGGAAATTGTGAGCGGAGCCCTGCAGGATTACGACCGGGCCACTGTGGTAGGTCGCCGGACCTTCGGAAAAGGACTGGTACAGGTGCCTATCAAGTTATCAGACGGATCCGAGCTGAGGCTAACCATTTCCCGCTACTATATTCCCAGCGGGAGAAGCATACAGCGCCCTTATCAGATGGGTGACCAGCAGGGATATTACGATGAAATGCTGGAACGCTACAATCACCGGGAGATGTTTGTGGCTGACAGTATCCGGAATAATGAGAAGCTGAAATTTAAGACCAAAGGCGGCCGGGTTGTCTATGGCGGTGGCGGAATTACCCCGGATATTTTTGTGCCCCAGGATACCTCTTATTATACCGATTACCTGCTGGATCTTTTCGGCAAAAATATTTTCCGGGAGTTTGCCATGAGCTATTCCGAAAAATACGGAACCGCGCTGAAAGCGAAAGGTTTTGACCATTATCTTCAGAATTTCCGGGTCACGGATGATATCCTGGCCGATTTCAATGCGCTGGCCGTGAGAAACCGGGCCCGCTTCAGTGAAAAAAGCTATAACAAATCCAAAAGATATATCCGGGAAACTCTCAAGGCGTTGATCGCACGGAATATCTGGAAAAGTAACGGCCTGAATAATGAATATTACCAGGTGATCAACAGGGAGGATCCGATGGTGCAGGCAGGAATTAAGGCGGTAGGAAATTGAATAATCGTAAATTTATGTTTTATTCCTCTGTCACTTTCCTTGCGCCCAGCTCGCCGAAAAAGGCTTTCCAATACCCGGTAACATTCGGATTATTCACTTTACTGGAACTATGGGGGGAGAAAGGGAGAATCATATATACCTCTGCTCCGGAGAGTCCCTGGCCGGCATAACGGGCAGCATCTTCTTTTGCCCAGACCGCGGCCTCTTCCTGGTTCCGGGGAGGGCGGTTATGAAAATCCCGTCCTGAACGCATGCTTTCCACCATGTCGGAGAAGAACCAGGCTTTCACCATAGGGTGAGTCTCCAATGCCGCTGTGATGACCGGTACCCCGGCACTGATATTGGTCTCCGAATTGGAAGCTGAAGTGTTCATTTCCATAAACTTCTGCATAAGGGCATTATAAATGATCTGCCGCTCCTTTTTTATGCTCAGGTCGTAGGCATTATTGGCAGCTTCCCGGTCGGTAGGACTGAGACCGTCGGTGGCTTCCCGGGCGGTGCGCGACCGGATACTCAACGCCCGGGCTTTGGAAGTATTTTCATGGATGAAATATACTTCCAGGACATCGCCCTCCGTACGGATATTTTCATCTACCAGGTTCTTTATGGCGGAAGCATACTTGGTTTTTACGAAGTTATCATTGGGATTGACACTTTGGGTTTTATCCAGGAAAACCAATGTATAGCTATGGGCCGGCGGATCAGCCGCCTGGTCTTTCTTTGTTTCGGAGCAGGCTGCCAGAAAGAAGGCAGTCAGAAGAATGCAGGTTTTTTTCATTATACAAAATTTTTGAAAGGAAATGATAGACTGTCAGAGATTCCTTCCAGTGAAACGTACAAAGTTAGAAAACTGTGATAATCCTGTAGTGCTTAATGGGACGAAAAATCATTTTTCCGGTACGGAAAGTCCTTCACTACCTTCACTTTCTTTGTTCAATATGAAGAAAGCCAAGGTAGTGAAGCCGTTATACGGTGCGCAGGCGCGATGCTCTTAAACTTCGGATGCGGCTGAGGGTCTGCGGCGTAATGTTCAGCAGGGAGGCTACATAGTACAGCGGTATGCGGTTACTCAGTTCGGGATAGAACCGTTCAAAGGCCTCAAGTCGCTGGTCGGGGTGTTTCAGCTGCAGAACCCCAAAGCGCTTTTCTGCCCGGATCACGGTCTGTTCCAGCACGGCATGAAAAAAAGGGGAGGTTACTTCGTGGCGGGGCAAAGGAACCAGGCGGCACTTTTCGATCACTTCAATGACGGTATCAGCGGGCCGTTGACATAGGTAGCTGAAAGGGGAATAAACGAATGTGCCGGCAGGGACGATCTGGGTGGTTATTTCCCGGCCCTTCGCGGGAATAAAAAATTCACGCACCAGGCCTTCTTCCACCCACCAGATCTTATCGGGGATGTCGCCCGGCTGAAGCAGAATATGCCCTTTGGGATAGGAAATTTTTCGCAGCGACTGCCCCGCTGCGGAGGGGAGTAAGTGGAGGAGGGATTTCATTTTAAGCTGTGTTTAGGGAGTGAAGATAAAGAAAAAGTGAACAGCTAACAACTAACAGTGACCAGTTTCGGTATATATTAGTATTTAATAAAGTAAAATTTTCCTTTCCTGTTAGTTGTTCACTGTTAGTTGTTCTCTTAAATATTGTTCTTTAATTTTGCCGAAACATCCCCGTTAAATATGCTATACTATTTATTTGAGTACCTCGACAAAATGTTTGATCTGCCCGGGGCCGGTGTGTGGCGGTTCATCTCTTTCCGTGCTTCCGCTGCCATTATCGTTTCCCTGTCTATTGCGGCCATTTATGGAAAGCGGATCATCAGGAAACTGCAGATGCTCCAGATCGGGGAGAGTATCCGTGACCTGGGCCTGCACGGTCAGCTGGAGAAAAAGGGTACGCCTACCATGGGTGGTTTTATTATACTGGCTTCCTTGCTGATCCCGGTCCTGTTGTTTGCCCGGCTCGATAACGTATACATTATTCTGCTCATCGTGGCTACCGTATGGACCAGTCTTATCGGTTTCGCAGATGATTATATCAAAGTTTTTAAAAAGAATAAGGAAGGGCTACAGGGGCGCTTCAAGATTATCGGCCAGGTAGGCCTGGGGCTGATTGTAGGGCTGACCCTCTATTATAATAAGAATGTGACTATCAGGCAGTTTACCGGGGGAGGGAACTATCTGGACACGACGTCGCTCCAGACTACCGTGCCTTTCACCAAGAACAATCTCCTGGATTATAACATTCTTTCCAGCTACCTGCCGGAAAGCCTGGGCTGGCTGCCCTATGTGCTGATCTGTATCTTCATCATCACGGCGGTTTCCAATGCGGCCAATATTACCGACGGGATCGATGGCCTGGCAGCAGGTACTTCGGCCATCATCGGGGTAACATTGGCCATTTTTGCCTTCCTGTCGGGAAATAAGATCTTTGCGGAATACCTGAATATCATGCTGATTCCCAACTCGGGAGAGCTGGCCATTTTTTCAGGAGCCTTTGTGGGAGCCTGCGTGGGCTTCCTGTGGTATAATTCTTATCCGGCTTCAGTGTTTATGGGCGATACCGGCAGCCTGATGCTCGGGAGTGTCATTGCCACCATGGCGCTGATTCTCCGGAAGGAGCTGCTCATTCCCGTATTTTGCGGGATATTCCTGGTTGAAAACCTGTCGGTGATGGCGCAGGTCTTCTGGTTCAAATACCAGCGCAGAAAGCACGGGCTGGAATATGCGCAGCAGCACCGCCTGCTGAAAATGGCCCCGTTGCACCACCATTACCAGAAAATGGGCTACCATGAATCCAAGATCGTGACCCGCTTCTGGATCATCGGGATTCTGCTGGCTATTGTGAGTATTGTGACGCTGAAACTGCGGTAAAGCCGAAGCCGGAAACAGAAGCCATCATCTAGTAAAAATAATAACACACACATAACTTACTAAAACGCCTTATTGATATGCTGGAAAAGGAACAGGTATTCTTGTATCTGCAGACTCTGGAGAATGAACGGTTGGAACGTACCGTATCTACTACGGATACCGGGAAGTTTTGTGAGGCGATATGTGCTTTCTCCAATGATTTGACAGACACCAGGCAAAACGGGTATTTGTTTATAGGGGTGGACGACAAGGGAAATCTTAGTGGTTTGAAAGCTACCGATAAGCTGCTTAAAGACCTTGCAGGGATCCGGTCGGATGGTAATATACTCCCGCAGCCGGTGATGTCTGTTTATAAATATTCTTTTCCGGAGGGAGATGTGATAATAGCGGAGGTAAAACCTTCTCTTTTCCCCCCGGTCAGATATAAGGGGAAAATCTGGATACGTATAGGAGCGCGGAAAGCAACGGCAAATGAATCGGAGGAGCGTTTATTAGTAGAAAAAAGAACTATCCAGGGAGCTACATTTGATTTACGTCCGTGCTTTGAAGCCGGTATGAATAACTTAAAAACAGATATTTTCAACGGGTTTTATTTACCGAAGGCTGTGGATGTATTAACGGATGATCACCGGAATACAGAGCAAAAAATGTCATCTCTGCGTTTTTACGATGTCATAAATAATTGCCCTACCAATGCGGGGGTATTGTTATTCGGGAAACGCCCGGAATATTACTTTTTTGGCGCGTATGTCCAATATGTAAAATTTGAAGGGAAAACAGTTGCTGCAAAAATTATCAATGAACATAAATTTACCGGCAACCTGGTAACGGTGCTTAGCAGTCTGGATACGTTTATTCAAACCGGGATAGAGCAAAAGCATCCGGTATTTGTAAGCGCTTTACGGGAAGAGATCAAACGGAGTTATCCGCACCTGGCCATCAGGGAGTTATTGATGAATGCCATCATGCATAGGGATTATGAATCCAATGCGCCCATAAAATTTTATGAATTTGAAGACAGGATAGAAGTCGTTAATCCCGGAGGTCTCTATGGGAACGCCCGCCCCGAAAACTTTCCGGACATTAATGATTATCGCAACCCGGTGTTGTCTGAGGCCATGAAAGTATTGGGTTATGTAAACCGTTTTAACCGGGGAATACAAAGTGTACAGCAGGAACTGAATGAAAATGGTAACGGAGATGCCGTATTTGAGTTTAATAAAATGGCGTTTTTTGGAGTAACCGTCTATAATGCATTACCTATTTTTCAGGCGAAAACAAGGCGGGCAGAAGTAAATGAGGGTGTAAATGAGGGTGTAAATGAGGGTGTAAATGAGGGTGTAAATGAGGGTGTAAAGGGCTTGCTTAGATTAATAGAAGAAACGCCCGGCAAAAGAAAACCCTACTATGCTTCCGCTATGAACGTACCGGAAAAAACGATGGAGCGATGGCTAAAGTACCTGAGAGAGGGGCAACATATTGAATTTAAGGGAGCTGCAAAAACCGGTGGATATTATCTGAAGGAGCAGCGGGAAATTTGACTCACGCACCCCCTATCATATAATCGTCAATCGTTAATTGTCAATCGTCAATTATTCCCTATCTTTGCGAAAAAAAATTAAACCTCTATAAAATGCACAAAGGGTCAGAGACTTCTGACGGGGATAATATGTATTCCCGGACCTGGCAGAAAAAAAGAAAAACTACCCCATTAGAATTTGTACAATTCCGGGAATGCCCGCGCAAAGCAGAAGCGCCCCACCGGAATACGGAAAATACTTATTATCTTGCGGCCTCTGAATTGCGGCTGTCTGAGAATCAAAGCATAAAGACTAAAACTAACTGCATGAAACTACTGAAAATTGTTCTTTTGGCTGTTGTTTTTGCTACAGCAGCCCATGCCCAAACCCTCCCGCCAGTGGAGAGTGTCACCGACAAACAGATTGAAAGTTTTTTAAAGGAGATGGAGAGCCGGGGGCTGAGCGAAGAGCAGGTGGAAACCCTGGCCAAGGCCCGGGGGTATACCGATGCCGACATCATTAAACTTCGGGAGCGGGTTAACCGCATCAAGAGCGGCACAGACAAGACAAGTGAGACCGTCAGCGCTACCGTGCGGGAACAGATCGAGGAAGTAAGTGAACGGGCGGAAGTGCAGGTCAAAGCGGAACAGCCCATCATTAAGGAAGAGCTCTACGGAGCTTCTATTTTCCGGAATAAGGCTCTGAGCTTTGAACCCAATCTGCGTATTCCTACAGCTCCCGGATATGTTCTTGGAACAGGAGATGAGATTCAGGTTAGCATTACAGGTTATGCGGCCAAAGATTACAGTCTTAGGGTCTCTGAAGAAGGGAGTGTTAAAATAGAGCATTTTGCCCCGATTTATGTAAACGGTCTGACGGTTAGTGAGGCCCGATCTAAGATTCTTCAGCGTTTGGGCTCCCTGTATGCGGGGCTGAATAATGGCAGCCTGAATCTGGACATCACATTGACCAAAGTGAAAAGCATTAAAGTCACGGTAGTAGGCGAGGTTCAGCATCCCGGAACTTACCCGGTTTCCTCCCTGGCCACCCTGTTTAATGTGCTGTACCAGTCGGGAGGCCCTACCCGTATCGGCTCTTTCCGGAACATTCAGCTGTTGCGGAACAATAAAGTTATTCATCACCTGGATCTTTATGAATTCCTGCAAAAAGGTCTTCTTACCGGCGATGTGGGTCTGAAAGACCAGGATGTGGTATTTATTCCAGCCTCAGAGACTATTGTGCAGGTGACCGGTGAGGTCAAGCGCCCCCTGAAATACGAACTCAAAGCAGGCGAAAGTCTCAGTACATTACTGGCCTACAGTGGTGGGTTTACGGAAAACGCTTATACCGCCCAGCTCACCCTGAAAAGAAAGACGGATAAGGAGCTGGAGATAAGGAATATTGATGTTGTCATGGAAAAAGACTTCCTGCTGCGTAACGGTGATGTGCTGCATGCCAGTGCCATCCTTGACCGTTATATCAATCGCGTAGAAGTAATAGGTGCGGTGTTCCGTCCCGGAGAATTTGCGCTGGATAAAGACCTGCAGACGGTATCTCAACTCATTCGAAAAGCAGAAGGTCTGCGCGAGGACGCTTTCCGGGGGCGTGCCATTCTGAAACGTCAGCGGGAAAATATGGATCCTGAATTCATTACCCTGGACCTTGACAAAGTACTTAATGGGGGAGAAGATGTTGCCCTGAAACGGGAAGACCAGCTGATAGTGCGCTCAGTTACTGAGTTACGGGAAGCCCGCAAGGTAAGTATCAGTGGGGAAGTCAACCAACCGGGAGAATATGATTTTACCGATAACCTCAGCGTAAGCGACCTGGTTTTTCTGGCAGGAGGCTTTCGCAC
>JBEBRR010000083.1:0-16211 GCA_040394735.1 Leadbetterella byssophila | reverse complement strand
CTGGATCACCGTTTAGACCTCCTGGCTACCGCCAAGATCAACAAATACCTGAACGTAAACTTTACCTACATAGGCATACTGGACAAAGATGTGTTTGACCATAAGGTATATAACAATTCTACTCCGAAACCCATTGATCCGGTAAGATCAAGCTGGCAAAGTGCCAGCGGTTTCGGAATTGGTTTCTTAGCTACTTTTTAATCAACCTGTAATTTTTAAAACTATGTTCAAAGAATTCAAAGAGTTTATCATGACCGGCAATGTCATTGACCTTGCCATTGCGGTGATCCTGGGCGCTGCCACCGGCGGCGTGGTTAACGGTTTTGTGCAGGATATTGCCATGCCTGTGATAGGGTACTTCACCGGCGGCGCCGACTTTTCTGATTTCAAGTATGTGCTGACCCCCGCCTCCGTGGGAGCAGACGGCACTGCCGTTCCGGAAAATGCCATCCGTTACGGTTCCTGGATCAACTCCATCATTAACCTGCTGACCGTGGGTCTTGTATTATTCATTATTGTGAGAGCTTACAACAAGGTAAGAAAACCTGCTGCCCCGGAAGCACCTGCCGGGCCTACCGAAGTAGAGCTGCTCACCGAGATCCGTGATGCGCTGAAAAAGTAATTTATGATTGACGATTAGCAGATTTACGATTTTACCGGCGGTAGTATCCTGCCGCTAATCGTAAATCTGTCATCGTAAATGAAAAAGGGGGAAAGCCGGACGATTTTCCCCCTTTTTCATTTTGACCGCAAATATTAATCCCTACTTTGTTTTTTATGTGCTTTCAAAAATCATAAATTTGTTGAGTAATCATCTCCGGATGGTTCATGCTTTCCTAAACGATCCTGATTTATGACTGAAAAACTAAAGAACCATCTGCAGGGTGACAAGCAGATATGGTGGATATTAGGTCTCCTTTCGCTGATCAGCGTGGTAACAGTATACAGCAGCATCAGCAGCCTCGCCTATCGTCAGGCAGGCGGTAATACCGAAGCCGTTATCCTGAGACATATTCTTTTCCTGGTCATTGGGGTGGTGGTTACCTATTTTGTGCATAAAATAGACATTTCACGGTATGCCCACATAGCCAAGATTCTGCTTTACCTCTCCCCTTTTCTCCTGATCTATACCCTGATGTTCGGGGTAAGCATCGGTAATGCCCGGAGATGGATCAATGTTATGGGGCTTTCTTTCCAGACGGCCGACTTTGTTAAACTGGTGCTCATTGTGAACCTGGCTGCCATGCTGGCCAGCAAGATCCATATCGAATACAAGCGGAAAGACCTGCTGGAGATCATCGCCTGGTGCGGGCTGATTGTGTTTCTTATCTCGCTTTCCAGCTTCTCCTCGGCCATTATCCTGGGTTTTACCTGTTTCATTATCATGTGGATAGGAAAAGTTCCGGGTCGCTACCTTCGTTCGCTTACCCTCGTGATCCTGGGGGTGATCTCCCTTGCCCTGGTGGCAGGGTTTCTCATCAAGGTTACTACCGGAAAAGAGATGGGCCGGGTATCTACCGTTATTGACCGTACGGAAGGATTTATCGGCAAAGACCTGGACCGCGACGGTTATGTGGGGGGCTACCTCGGTGGCAAAAGCAGCCAGAAGAATTTTGCCCATGTAGCCATTGCCAAAGGGGGTATCCTGGGTGTGGGTCCCGGAAACAGCAGCCAGAAAAATGTGCTGCCGGAGGCTTATTCCGACTACATTTACTCTATTGTTATTGAAGAATACGGCCTTGTGGGCGGGCTGTTCGTGCTGGGCCTGTACCTGTGGCTGCTGGCCCGGGGAATCGTGAATATCGACCATACGGAAAGGGCCTTCGGCGGGCTGCTGTGCGTGGGCCTGACCCTTCTGCTGGTTTTCCAGGCGTTTGCGCACATGGCCATCAATGTAGGCCTGGGGCCTGTAACCGGCCAGACCCTTCCGCTGATCAGCCGGGGCGGTACCTCTGCCCTGTTCTCCTTCATTGCCATGGGTATTGTTTTAAGTGTAAGTAAACATTCCAAACTTCAGCGCACATGAAAGTAATTATATCGGGAGGCGGTACCGGCGGACATATCTACCCGGCTGTGGCCATTGCCAATGAGCTGAAGCGGCAACGGCCGGATGCCGAGATCCTGTTTGTAGGGGCTCTCGGGAAAATGGAAATGGAGAAAGTACCCCGCGAAGGGTATACTATTGTGGGCCTGCCGGTAGCAGGCTTTAACCGTTCCAACCTGCTGGCCAACCTGTCTTTCCCTTTTAAACTGGTGAACAGCCTGCTGAAAGGCTACCGGGTGGTCAAATCTTTCGGACCGGACATTGCCGTGGGGGTAGGTGGTTTTGCCAGCGGTCCCACGCTACGGATCGCCAGTTTCCTGGGAGTAAAAACGCTTATACAGGAGCAAAACTCTTATGCCGGCGTTACCAATAAAATACTGGCCCGGAAAGCCGAAAAGGTATGCGTGGCCTATCCCGATATGAATAAGTTCTTTGACCCGGAGAAGATCGTTTTCACGGGCAACCCCGTGCGCAGTGATATGCTTCTTTCTGGGGTAGGCCGCGAAGAAGCCAAAACCGGGTTCGGTCTGTCTGCAGACAAGCCCGCCGTGCTGGTTATTGGCGGCAGCCTCGGCGCTCTGAGCATCAATAAGGCCCTGGCAGCCGGACTGCAAAGCCTTCTTTCGGCCGGACTGCAGGTGATCTGGCAGACGGGAAAGAGTTTTATAAACGAAGCCCGTGAACTGGTAAAAGGCCTGGAAGGAGTATTTGTATCCGACTTTATCTATGAAATGGACCGGGCCTATGCTGCTGCTGATATCGTGGTTTCACGGGCAGGCGCCCTGGCCGTATCGGAACTTTCACTCATCGGTAAGGCGGTTATCCTGGTACCTTTTCCCTACGCTGCGGAAGATCACCAGACCAAAAATGCAGAAAGCCTGAGCCGGAAGGAAGCCGCCCTGCTTATTCCTGACAGCCGGGTGAACGAAGAACTGGTTCCAGCCGTTACCGCACTGATCAGTGATCCCGGCCGGATAATGGCCATGGAAAGCGCCATCCGCGCCTTTGCCCGGCCCAAAGCCGCAGAAGATATAGTAAAAGAAATCCTTAAACTGGTTGAAAAATGAAAATATTCTTGTCGGAAAACACGGTAGATTACACCACTTATACCTTCAATTATGCCCTGTATGCGTTAAAAGAATCGCAGGATGAGCTAAGTGAGCTCTATGACAAGGGGTTTCTTCCTTATACAGGAAATTCAGTCCTGGAACGGGAAGTATATTATTTTGCCCGGAGCCTCCGGGTCAACCTTGAAAAATTTGACGACACTTCAGAGAACCGCCGGGTCAACCGCATGGTAGAGCCTCTTGAAATCACCGTGAACCTTATTCCCAAAGAGGAATTTGATATCCGTAACCCGGAGTTTATGGCCTTCTGTGAAGGGTATATCAATGAGCGGATCGGCGAAGACAACATGAGCATGGAACGCTGGAACTATATCCTGAAGCAGGAAACCGGCAGCCACCTTTTTGAATTCCGGACCGCGGAGAAAGTAATGGGCTATGTGCTTGCGGCCGTTAATGAAGAGATAGTGCATTACTGGTTTGCATTTTTTGATACGGAATATATGCGAACCCACTCGCTCGGGAAATGGATGATGTGGAAGGTGATCCGGTGGGCCAAAGACAATGGCCGCCGGCATGCATATCTCGGAACCGCCTACAAGCCGGCTGCCCTGTACAAGATCCGTGACCATAAAGGACTGGAATTCTGGGACGGAACCAGGTGGAATGAGGATGTGAAGATCCTGAAAGAATGGTGTCAGACCGACCTGGAGCCCAAGGCGGGTGATCGCTTCAAAACCATGGAGAATCCCAATGAATACCTAGGTACGTTATGAAAAAGCTGAATTTCAAAACGATACTTCATACGGTGGGGGGCGTCTCGCTGGCGGCACTGGCCCTGTTCCTGGTTTTCTCCTCCGCCAAAAGCGATACGGTGCGCCGCTGCCAGGGGCTGGTTATCCGTATTGAAAAAGATGATCAGCAGCTACTGGTAAAGAAGGAGGATGTCGAAAAATGGGCCACCAACCAGGGGAATGAGCCGCTCATGGGGAAGACCGTAGCGTCCATTGACCTCAGAAAGCTGGAAAGAAGGGTGGAAAACAGCGGGATCATCCGCGATTGCCAGGCCTATCTTGATCTCAAAGGTAACCTTATCCTGGATGTGAAAGTGTATAAACCGGTAGCACGGATCCTGGGAAACAGCCGTTTCCCCGATCGCTATATGGATGAAAACGGTCATTTTTTCCCGGTCTCCAAAAACTTCACGCCCACCGTGCTGCTGCTGAGCGGTGACTTTTTCCGGGATAAAAAGGGACTGGAGTCTTCCGGGAACAAAGACCTGCTTGACCTGGTCAACACCATTACCGCTGATGAGTTCTGGAATGCCCAGATCACCCGGATAGACGTAGACCGGCGCAAGGAAATAAAAATGGAGCCGTTATTAGGAGAAAATATCATTGAATTCGGCAGGCCGGAGAAAGTTCAGGCCAAGCTGGAAAAGCTGATGGTTTTCTATAAAAAAATATTGCCACGGGAGCAATGGAGCACTTTTAAGCACATTAGTGTTAAATATGATGGTCAAATCGTATGTAAGTAGGTAATTTTAAGTAAGTTTACAGTAATAAATCAATCTAAACAACAAATCACTATGGAGGAGGGCAAGTGTTTCATAGGACTGGAGATAGGGAGTTCAAAGATTGCTGCTGTAGTGGGACTACAGCAGCAGAAGAAGATAAAGGTGATAGGTTTCAGTGAGCGGCACGTGACACCGGCTGATGAAGTGCTGAGGTTCGGAAACGTGGAAAATGCTCAGATTACCAGTGAGTTTATTGGTGAAGTACTGGATGATCTGGCCGGTGATTTTGAAAGATCAGATTATGAATTTCAACTGAATACGGTTAACATCAACATTACTAACCTGTCGGTCAATACGCATTCCAAAAATACACGCGTAGTGACTTCAGGAGGAATGAACAGAATTCTGCAGGAAGATGTGAACCGGCTGACCGATGACGCCAATAAATCATTTAAAGTGCCGGCAGGCCATACGGTTATTCACAGCCTTCCCAAAGATTTTTATGTAGGCGATGAAAAGGCTTCTGCTACAATTGTAGGTAAAATAGGCAATATGCTCAGTGGTGATTTCAGTTTTATCACCACCAAATCAGATAATCTCCATTACCTTCTGGAATGTGTGAACCAGGTACCCGCCAAAGGTACTACCTCGGGGTTCCTGAACGTGGAAAATGTGATTCTTAATGCAATAGCCGACAGCTGTGCCCTCCTCAACAATTCTTCGGAAGAGCCGGAAACCAAGCGTGACGGCGTAGCTATTGTCAATATTGGCGCCGAGATGACCCAGATCTGTGTATACCACGGGAACAGCCTGCGGTACCAGTCGGTTATTCCCATTGCAGGCAATACCATTAATTATGACCTGGAAAAAGCTTTCGGCATCACCTTCCAGGAGGCAGAGCTCTTGAAAAAAGTATGCGGCAGCATTCCCCCTTCCGTTACGGAAGAGTCTCCGGTCATCGTGATCGAACGGAAGTTCGGTATGCCGGCCAAGGAGGTCTATCTTAAAAATGCTGTAACCGTGGCCGAATGGAGACTGCGGGAGATTGCAGCGCTGGTCAGCGCCGAACTGACCAAGTCAGGATATAAAGCCCACCTGCTGAACGGGATCATCCTTACCGGCGGCACCTCGCTCTACATGAATATTGCCGGGATTTTCTCCCAGGTGTGTAAAAACGTTATCGTACGCCCTACCCTGTTCAACAGCGCCATTGATTTCAACGGCTTTGAGCAGCTGAGAAGTCCGAAATACTCTACACTTCTCGGACTGATCACGGCGCCGGCTTTTCATTTTGACCGGCGGATAGATAACCGTATTATTACCCCCCGGCCTATTGTAAATATGCATCCCCAGCCCAAAGAAGAAACCCAGCAGCCTGCTGCCCAGGAAGAAAAAGGCAGCGGGTTGTTCAGCTTTATGGGCGGCATATTCCGTAAACCTACGAATGATCTGAATGATGAATATAACGTGCAAAATGTAAAATGATATTCGAACCTAACTACGAGATACAGTTGAAGTCTAACCTGGATAAAATCATTAAGGTAATAGGTGTGGGCGGTGCAGGATGCAACGCCATGCTTAACATGTATAACCAGGGCATGCGCGATGTAGACTTCGTGGCCTGTAATACCGACCAGCAGGTGCTGAACCAGTTTCCCGATGACGTGGTGAAGATCCAGCTGGGCGCCGAGCTGACCAAAGGCCTGGGCGCCGGTACCCACTGGGAAGTGGGCCGTGATGCCGCCCTGGAAAGTGAGGAGGCCATCCGCGGCGTTATGGGCACCCCTACAGAAATGGTTTTCATTACCGCAGGCATGGGAGGCGGTACCGGTACAGGCGCCGCGCCTGAAATAGCACGGGTGGCCCGCGAGCTCGGACGGCTGACCATTGGTGTGGTAACCGACCCTTTCCGGCACGAAGGCACGCACAAGCTGGAGCAGGCCCTGAACGGAATAGAAAAGCTGAAAGAGTACTGCGACACCGTCCTGATCATTAAAAACGACCGCCTGGCGGATATGTTTGCCGATATGGATATTGAAACGGCCTATAAAATGGCCGATGAAGTGCTGGCCGGCGGGGTGCGGAGCATCGCCGAACTGATCACCCGCCCCGGTATCATTAACCTTGACTTTGCCGATGTGAAGACCGTGCTGGGTGATGCCGGGCATGCCGTCATGGGCACGGCAGAAGCCTCTGGTCCGGAAAGAGCTTTCCAGGCCATTGAAAAAGCCCTTAGCTCTCCCCTGCTGGAAAACAGCAATATCCGCGGAGCCAAGCGTATCCTGGTTTCCATGGCCTACTCCGATGAGCTGCCGGAATATAAGATTAAGATGTCCGACCAGTCCAAGATCATGGATTTTGTGGAGACGCAGATCCGGTCACAGGCCCAGATATTCAAGCACGGTTACGCGGTAGACCGCAGCCTGAAAGATAAAATCAGGGTGACCATCGTAGCGGCGAAATTTGAAAACAATGAGCCTCAGCCCCAGCCGGTAAAAACCGCACCTCAGGAAGAGGTGCGCCTGGGTAAGGGCATTCACTCCATCATTCCTGAAAAGCCGCGGAAAGCAGCGCCTAAGGTAGCAGCCGGGCAGTTCGATCTTTTTGCCGCCGACAGCAAGCTGGTGCGTTTGTATGAAGAATTTGTACAGGAAACCCCGGATTATGACATCATCCGGACCAATCCTTCCTACCAGCGATTGCAGGCCAACCTGCTGGACGAAAGCGAAATAGAAGCCCGCGCTCCCGGGAAAGTCAAGCTGAAAGAATTATACGATAACCTGGTGAGCCAGAACCTGATAGACTAAACGAACTTCCCCTTAAGCTCTTCAAAAGCCTTAAGGGGTTTTTCATTTTTATACAATACGTCCCAGGCAAATTTCACAATGGGCAGGTTTACCCGGTAAACCTCGTTGATCCGCTGAATACACTGAGTGGCGTAATATCCTTCGGCAATCATCTTCAGCTCCACCTGGGCTGCCTTGACGGAGTAGCCCCGCCCGATCATATTGCCGAAGGTACGGTTCCGGCTGAATTGGCTGTAACAGGTCACCAGCAGGTCTCCCAGGTAAGCCGACACATTGACGTTCCGCTGAAGAGGGCTTACCGTATCCAGGAAGCGCTCGATCTCTATGATGGCGTTCGATACCATTACCGCCTGGAAATTGTCGCCGGCACCCGCCCCGTGGGCTATTCCGCATGACATGGCTACAATATTCTTCATCACGGCGGCGTATTCCACACCATGGATATCGGTCAGAAAAGAAGTCTTTACAAAACGGCAGGCCAGCAAACGGGAAAAACTTTCCGCCGTTTCCGTACCGGAAGAAGCAATAGTGATATAAGAATATTTCTCCAGGGCAATCTCCTCCGCATGGCAGGGCCCGGCAATGGCACCAATATTCTCCGGTAAAATCCCGAAATGCTCTGAAAACCAGTCGGTGACGAGCTGGCTGGTGCTGGGAATAATCCCTTTTACCCCCGAAATGATCTTCTTCCCTGCAAACCAGGCAGGGTCTGCATCTTTCAGCGCCTCCTCCACAAAGGCGGAGGGTACTGCCAGGATTACCCATTCCACGCCTTTCAGAGCCTCCTTTAAGTGAGAGTAAGGTTTTACTTTCGACGGGTGCAGCTCCACGCTGCTGAGGTAATGCAGGTTATGATGAAATTTACGGATATGCGTTACGGCATCGGCATCCCGCATCCACCACTTCACTTTGACGTTGTTTTCCGTCAGGATCTTAATGAGCGCCGTGGCCCAGCTCCCTCCCCCGATAACCGCTACCTGCTTTGAAAATATCATAGTCTGCTGTTCACTCCCCCAAATCTAAGCTATTAACACTTTGTTAGCAAAACCTTTTAGCCGATTCTCCATCTAATAAGCAAAACCTAAATAATTACGGCAATGAAAAAGTGGATAGCATTCGTGGTAATATTCTTCGCCGCCCTTTCAGTGAAAGCGCAATACATAGACGGGCCCGACAGGTATTTCTATGACGAAGAATTCGACTGGCGTTGGGACGTACGGGTCAGGATCTCCGATGGTATCCGCTCAGGATACCTGACTAACCGGGAGGCTAACCGCCTGTACAGGAGACTGGAAAACATCGAGCGCAAAGAATGGGCTTTTCAGTCGGACGGTTATTACAGCGGCTGGGAGCAGGATGAAATCTGGATGGATGTGGTAGACCTTAACCGGTCCATCGGCCTGGAGCTCTCTGACTGGGACAGGAGATACTACGGTTATACCGGGGTAGTGATCACCGGTCCGCTTCGCTGGTACTTCGGACCATCTTATGACTTCTACCGTTTCGACAAACGGGGTTACGGCAACGTCCGGCTGGGATATGTTCCGAGAAACTACTACCCGGTAAAGCATGTGTACTATACTCATCGGAATAATTATACCACCCACTGGAGCAACCGCCCGGCACGGACGGTTACCCCTTCGAGAAGCAGTTCGGGATCCAGGGATTATTCAGCGAGAAGAGTGGAATCTTCGCGCTCCATGAGCCCGGAAAGAGCTTCTGCTCCTGGAAGAGCTTCACGGTCAGCTGCGCCGGAAAGGGCTGCCACTCAGGGGAGAACAGAGTCTTCACGTGCTGCTGCTCCCGAAAGAAACCGGGGAAGGACAATGGAGCGGTCTCCGGAAAGGACCGCGCCCTCCGGAAGCAGAGAGTCAGCAAGACCTCAGGCTTCCCGGAAAGAGTCAGCCGCGGAAAGCCGGTCAGGCTCTAGTGAGCGGGCCAGAAGCTCGGTAGAAAGAAGCAGCTCCAGAAGTTCAGGTGTTTCTTCTTCCAACCGTTCAGAAAGCAGCTCATCGGCCCGAACTTCTTCGTCTTCGAGAAGCAGCCGTAGCAGAGATTAAAATATATTCAATTGATTTGCTGCCTCCCAAACGGGGGGCAGTTTTTTTATGTTCAATGTGATTCCGGATTTAAGCCCGGAAATCAGGTTTATTTAATACCTGGGCTGCTTCACTACCCCCAGGAATACAGGTGCCTCATTACTCAGCAGAAAATTTCCGATATTGGGATAAAGGCTGAAGCTGTCCAGGTCTGTCAAAGGCAGCCAGGCAATTTCCTCGGCTTTGGTTTCTGCAGGATGTATATGAGGCTCTCCGATAAAGTCGGGGCACTCAAATATAAAATGAATGGTATTTTCTCTCTCGTATATAACCTCCGCTACGTGCATGATTTCTGCCGGGGTGCAATCAATTCCCAGTTCTTCTTTCAACTCACGCGCCAGAGCTGTCTTCAGCTCTTCCCCGAACTCCAGATTGCCGCCGGGCAGCGCATAGATAACTCCCCCGGGATAAGTATATTTTAAAGTGAGGATCCGGTTATTACGAACGATATATGCGCCGGGCCTTATTCTCATTTCCACTGGTTAAAATTATACCCTACTCCCAGCATGGTCCTGAAAAGTCCGGCATCCATCTGCCTTACGGCATACGGCGAGATTTCAAAGGCAATATGCAGCTTCTTGAATTTATCGAAAGGCCGGACCTTCACCCCTGCATTCATAAAATAACCTTCTACCGGGTTATAATTATTAAACATATTATAGAAATTCAGCTTAAGCCCCACACCGGTATAGTAGTCAGCCCGTGATGTGCTGTACACGGTAAACTGCGGCGAAATCTCGCCTGTCACCGAAGTAAAGTAGGAATTGGTAAACAGGCGGAAATCAGCCCAGAAAAGGTTATTCGGGTTGGAGCTTATGCCCAGAACCGAGTTGAAGGGATAATAAACAACACTTTGTGCAGACATTTTTCCCGGTAAAGCAAGAATTACGCCCAGGACCAGCGCGCTCATCAGCTTATTGAAAGTTCGTAGCGGAGATTGGTTCATCTGTATTTGACTCAATGATGGTATTAATTTTTTCTATTACTTTGAGGAAAGTATCCAGCTCTTCTTTGGAAACGGTTTTCATTACCCGGTCATTGAACTCCAATACTCCCGCACGGGCAAAATTACGCTTTTCTTTTCCAACATCCGTCAAAAATACATTGACAAATCGTTTGTCATTCGGGTCGGTCTCGCGGTATATCCACCCTTTTTCCTCCAGCGATTTCAGCATACGGGTCAGGCTGCGGGCCTCCATTCCTATCTGTGGGCCGATTTTAGTGGCGGGTGTACCTTTTTCAATATCTATATTCAATAAGACATAGCCAATTGACATGGTCATATCCTCCGCAGCTGCATAGATATTATACATCCTGGAAATAGCATGCCATACCCATTTGATATGGAAATCCAGCGTTTTATCCTTACTCATTATGGTAAATTTTTCCAAATCTAATCATTCTGCCATCGTATGCAAGCATACTATTGAAAATGTTCCGGCTTTTAAACCATACATAAACAAAAAATCTGTGGGAATCTGTGTAATCTGTGAGAAAATTGAAAACGTTTGTTTCAGCTCACAGATTACACAGATTCTCACAGATTAAAAGAAGGTCTGAAAATCAGAACAGCTTTATCGTGTCATTAAAGAGCACATAGATCATCAGGGCCAGCAGGATGAAAGTACCTACCTGCTGCGTTCTTTCCATGAACTTTTCTGACGGGGCTCTTCCTACGATCATCTCATAGAGTATCATGAGCACGTGGCCGCCGTCAAGCGCCGGTATAGGAAGGGCATTCATGAAGGCCAGCGCCATGGAAAGCATCCCGGTCAGTATCCAGAATTTCTCCCAGTCCCAGGCCGGTGAAAACATCTGTGCCAGCCCCACAGGTCCCGTAAGCGCATTCTGAGGAGAAATATGCCCTTTGAAGATCCGGGCAAAACCATTGATCTGCTGCGGTATTATATTCAGTGCTTCCCTCGAGCCCGCCACAATAGCCCCGCCCAGTGAGAATTCTGATTTGGTAACATTCAGAAGCGGGGTCATGGTAAAGCCTATGGTGGAATCTGCATTGACGGTAGGATTAATGGTCAGCGGTGTTCCGTTACGCAATAAGCCCAGCTCCACCTTTTTCCCGGCATGGGATTTCAATCTCGGGGTAAATTCCTGGTAATATTTTACCGGTTCGCCGTTCAGGCTGACGATCTTATCCCCTACCCGAAGGCCCGATTTCTCGGCCGGCCCTCCCTTACTCACTGCATACACGTCAAATTCAAACAGGGGAGAGATAAACATTTTTTTCTTTGCCACATCGTTGATGAGCTCATTCGGCACAAAGATGTCGAGGACCTGCGAATCACGCTGAACCGTGAATGTTGTATTCTCATTCACAATAGCCGCCGTGATATCGCTGTAATTCTTATAATCCTGTCCGTTTATTTTAATGATTTTGTCGCCGGTCTTCAGGCCAATTTTCTCTGCCATGGGATAGGCGTAGACCCCGGCCTTATTGAGCTCTGATTTGGCATAATCGGTATCTCCCCAGACGTATTTAACCCCTGAATAGATCATCATCCCGAGAATTACATTCACGATAATCCCGCCGAGCATCACGAAAAGCCGCTGCCAGGCCGGCTTGGCCCGGAACTCCCAGGGCTGAGGTTCTGCAGAAAGCTGGGAAGCATCTTTGGTCTCATCCACCATACCGGCGATATCCACGTAGCCGCCCAGGGGGAACCAACCCAGACCGTATTCAGTATCTCCTATTTTCTTTTTCCAGAGAGAAAAGTTAAGCACATTGGGAAGAGGAAAAAGAAAGTCGAAAAAAATATAAAATTTATTGACCCTGATCTTAAAGATCCTTGCAAAAAGGAAGTGTCCGAATTCATGCAGACCTACCAGAATAGTCAGCGCCAGCAAAAGCTGAGCCGCCATAATTAATCCATTCATATAATTTTAGTAAACGCTACAAAAAACCTAACGCGGTTTCCATTAATATAATTTCACAAAACTAAAAAACACCCATTTCGATAACGGGTGTTTCTTATCCTGTTTTGCAAAAGTAAGCAAATTATTCGGGCTTTGACAAACTGGCCCCCATAAACTCCCTGTTCAGGCGGGCAATATTGTCAAGTGAAATCTCTTTCGGGCACTCTGCCGAGCAGGCGCCGGTATTGGTACAGGAACCAAAACCTTCGGCGTCCATTTGTGCTACCATGCTAAGTGCCCGGGCCTGTCTTTCCGGTTCTCCCTGGGGCAGCTGGGCCAGTTGGGAAACCTTGGCGGAAACAAACAGCATAGCTGAGGCATTCTTACAGGCTGCCACGCAGGCACCGCAACCGATACAGGCGGCGGCAGCAAACGCAAGGTCAGCCTTATCCTTACCGATAGGCAGGTTATTGGCATCCTGGGCATTGCCGGTATTGACAGAGACGTATCCTCCCGACGCAATAATGCGGTCAAAAGCGGTACGGTCTACCACCAGGTCTTTGATCACCGGGAAAGCAGCCGCTCTCCAGGGTTCTACCACAATGGTATCGCCGTCTTTAAAGCTCCGCATGTGCAGCTGGCAGGTGGTTACTCCCTCTAAAGGACCGTGCGGACGCCCGTTGATATACATGGAACACATGCCACAGATTCCCTCCCGGCAGTCGTGATCAAATGCAATAGGCTCTTTATTATCATGAATCAGCTCTTCATTAAGTACGTCAAACATCTCCAGAAAGGACATATCCGGCGAAACATTCTCTACTTTGTAGTCTTCCAAGTGACCTTTAGATCCGGCATTTTTCTGCTTCCAAACCTTCAGGTGTATGGTCATATTCTCGTTACTCATTATACTACGATAGTTTAGATTATTTATAATTACGCTGGGCTATTTTGATGTTTTCGTATTCAAGAACTTCTTTATGAAGTGTCCAGTCGCTTTCTTTATTGTATTCCCATGCCGAAACAAACATAAAGTTTTCATCGTCACGCTTGGCTTCACCGCCGTCTTCCTGGTATTCTTCCCGGAAGTGTCCGCCGCATGACTCTTTCCTGTCCAGGGCATCAATGCACATCAGCTCACCCAGCTCCAGGAAATCGGCCACGCGCCCGGCTTTATCCAGCTCAGGGTTAAACTCATCTACATCCCCGGTTACCCGCAGGTCTTTCCAGAATTCTTTCCGCAGCTCCCGGATCTCACCGATGGCCTCTGTAAGTCCCTTCTCGTTACGGGCCATACCGCATTTCTCCCACATGATATGTCCCAGGCGCTTATGAAACGATTCCGGGCTCTGGGTTCCATTGATCTTCTTCAGGTCTTCCAGTCGTTCTTTTACCTGCCGTTCCGCAGCCACGAAAGCCTCGTGATCGGTAGGAATAGCCTTGGTCCGGATTTCGCTGGAGAGATAGGCTCCGATAGTGATCGGTATTACAAAATAGCCGTCAGATAAGCCCTGCATCAGTGCCGAGGCGCCGAGGCGGTTAGCCCCGTGGTCAGAGAAATTGGCTTCTCCCAGGGCATACATACCGGGAACCGTGGTCATCAGGTTATAATCTACCCACAAGCCCCCCATGGTATAGTGCACGGCAGGATAAATCTTCATGGGCACCTCATAGGGATCTTCTCCGGTGATCTGCTTATACATATCAAACAGGTTACCGTATTCTTCCTTAACCACTTCCTTTCCCAGCTTCACGAGGGTATCCAGGTCGGGGTTTTCGATGCCCAGGCGCGATGCTTCCGCCTTCCCGTATTTATTGATCAGGTTATACCGGAAATCGAGGTAAACTGCCTGCTTGGTAGTTCCTACACCATATCCTGCATCACAACGCTCTTTAGCAGCCCGTGAAGCGATATCGCGGGGAACCAGGTTACCGAAAGCCGGGTACCTTCTTTCCAGGTAATAGTCACGGTCTTCTTCAGGAATATCATTCGCCGCCCGTGTTTCATCTTTTTGCTTCGGTACCCATATCCGGCCGTCGTTCCGCAGCGACTCCGACATCAGCGTCAGCTTCGACTGGTGATCGCCTGACACGGGGATACAGGTAGGGTGAATCTGCGTAAAGCAGGGGTTTCCGAAATAGGCTCCTCTCTTATGTGCTTTCCACGCTGCGGTCACATTGCTGCCCATGGCATTGGTAGACAGGTAGAATACATTTCCGTAGCCTCCCGTACAAAGCAGAACGGCATGACCGAAGTAGCGCTCCAGCTTACCGGTGGTAAGGTTACGGGCAATAATACCGCGGGCTTTACCGTCAATGATCACCACATCCAGCATTTCATGGCGGGAATACATTTTCACGGCACCCAGACCCACCTGGCGCTCCAGGGCAGAATACGCTCCCAGCAGCAGCTGCTGACCGGTTTGTCCGGCGGCATAAAATGTACGTTTTACCTGTGTGCCCCCGAAAGACCGGTTTCTCAGCATTCCGCCGTAATCTCTCGCAAAAGGTACTCCCTGGGCCACGCACTGGTCAATGATGTTGCCTGAAACTTCGGCCAGGCGGTGCACATTGGCTTCCCGTGAACGGTAGTCTCCTCCTTTGATGGTATCATAAAACAAACGGTACACTGAGTCACCGTCATTCTGGTAATTTTTTGCAGCGTTGATCCCGCCCTGAGCCGCAATGGAGTGGGCCCTGCGCGGAGAGTCCTGAAAACAGAAAGCTTTTACCTGGTAGCCCATTTCGGCCAGTGAGGCAGCAGCCGAAGCTCCGGCGAGCCCCGTACCTACTACTATGATTTCCAGGTTTCTTTTATTGGCCGGGTTAACCAGCGGAATGGTCGACTTGTATTTCGTCCATTTCTCGGCTATCGGCCCCTGAGGTATTTTTGCATCCAGTTTTGAAGATGTCATATCTGAAACGAATGATTATTTAAAGAAATAGAAATAAAGCGGCATGGCTGCATACCCCACAGGGATCAGTATACCGAATACCCAAACACTGATGCCCCTGACCAGGGGAGTGTATTTGGAATGTCTCAGGCCCAGCGACTGGAAGGCACTCTGAAAGCCGTGAACCAGGTGAAAAGCCAGCGCAAACATGGCCAGAACGTAGAAAATAACCAGTCCGATGTTCTGGAAGGCATAAGAAACCACCTTGTAAAGATCTTTCACCACTACTGTGCGTGTACCGGCTGCCTCGTTAAAGGTCTCCACCATTTTTACATCCTGCGTGTATCCCTCGTCCATTGTTGCAGCGGTAATCGCCCCGGTATTCACCTGTTCGGTATATTGCACGTAAGGCAGGTGCTCGTAATGGAATTTGTACCAGAAGTCGCTCATATGCACTACAATATATACCAGAAGGATAGTACCCAGAATGGCCATGTTTCTGCTGTAGGGCGACGACTGATTCCGGTTCACTGCATACCCCACCGGTCTGGCCTGGCGGTTTTTATAGGTAATGTACAATCCCCAGAAGGCATGAAAGAGAATGAAAAAATAGTTCCCGTACGAGATAACCTTGATTACGGGGAACGTGGTCATAAAAACGGCGTAAGTGTTGAAGGCGTAACCGTCATCGTGCTTAAACAATTGAAAGTTACCGGAAAGGTGTACCACCAGGAAGGTGCACAAAAATAAACCTGTAAGTGCCATCAGTACTTTTTTACCGATGGAACTGGTAAGGGTTTTGGTTAACCAGGACATAATGAATGTTTTAAAGTAGAGCTAAAATACTTAGAATAATGCAATTACTTATAGAGCCTCAAAGCTAGCGGATTATTGTTTTAGAATCAATCTAAATTCG
>JBEBRR010000082.1:0-16412 GCA_040394735.1 Leadbetterella byssophila | reverse complement strand
TTTTGTATCGGAAAGTAAGAATTACCGTACTATAAATTTGTACCTTTCCGGGTATAAACTATTCCAAAATTTTCACTATTAATACTTCTGTTTCTGAATTTATCAAACAAAAGCGAAAGCAGCTTAAACTTACTTAACCTGATCTATACAGAGTTCAGAAACCAACCTTTTTTTTAAAAGAATTGAATTTTTTATACCTTATTCGTAAAACAAAATGGAAATAAAGCTTTCAGGTAAACGGGCACTCGTAGGGGGCAGTTCGTCGGGCATAGGGAAAGCCGTTGCTGCGCAATTGGCGGAATGTGGTGCAGAGGTCACGCTGATGTCGCGTTCTGAAGAAAAGCTGAAAAGCGCTGTAGCGGAATTAGACACTTCCCAGGGACAGATACACGGATATGTTGTAACAGATTTTACAGATTACTCATGCCACAAGCAAAACCTGGAAGCATTCTTCGCCACCCATACCGTAGATATCCTGGTAAACAATACCCATGGTCCGGCTGCCGGTGATGTGCTGGAAAAAGGAGAACACGATTACCAGCAGGCCTTCGACCTGTTATTCCGGAATGCTGTTTTTGCCACTCATCTTGCTTTGCCTTACATGGAAAGCCGGAGATTCGGCCGTATCATCAATGTATCGTCTATGACGGTCAAAGAGCCACAGGACCACCTGGTGTTATCCAATACTATGCGTACCGCCCTGGTCTCCTGGAGCAAGTCGCTTTCCAATGCCGTAGCGAAAAAAGGCATTACCGTCAATTCTATCCTGACGGGGTACTTTGAAACAGACAGGCTGAAGAGCCTGATGAAAATGCAGTCCGAAGCGGAGAATACGCCTCTTGAGCAGGTTCGTGAACAGAAAATGAATACCATACCGGTCAAACGTTTGGGAGAACCCTCGGAATACGGTTACCTGACAGCGTTTCTGGCTTCGGAATATGCTTCGTTCCTCACAGGGGCTGCCATTCCTCTGGATGGGGGGATCGCAAAAACTATATTCTGATCATATGCCCGGCCGGTTAAGTCTTTTGAAGTGCTTCACTCTTAAAATATTTCACTCTGCCCCGTACAGCAGCCGCCACCGGTCAGTTACATCCTGGCGGGCGTATTTCCGGATCAGGTCACGGTAGGGATGCCGGGTGGGGTCCAGATCGAGGATACGGACCAGATCATTACAAACATCCTGCAGCTCATCTTCCCACCCGCTGATCTGCTGATAGGGCCAGCTGCCTACTTCCCTGCCCAGAAAAGAAGTGAGGTAATCCATGGCTTTAAAGATCGATCTTCCGTCAGCCGATTCACTGCTCAGCAGCGGAATCCCCAATTGCCGGGCAGTGGCACAAACGTCAATCATATGGCTCAGATTGTACTGCGAATAATGATATGCAAGGGTACGCCATAATTCATGGGGTTGCCTGCCGTCCGGTTCGATCTGGGTAAATATCCTTTTCCGGGGAAAATCGCGGAGGATGTCACGCGCCGCTTTCTCATTTCCGGCAAACAGGTGATAGGTGATCAGCTGGGAATCATAGGCTGTGGAATGGTTATTTTTAGCTGCGTTTTCTTTTTTACCCTGGCTGCTCGTCCGGAACCAGGCGGCGAATTCAGCAAACCACTGCTTGAGCGCTTCCAGGTCCTGCGGGCTATACTCCGGTGAACCGTTCAATAACCGGACACTGTTCAGCATCTCTACGAACGAGTAGCTGTCGATCAGCCCTTCCGGCCTCCCCTTGGATTGATTCCTTCCGGGAATAAATTGCGCATACTCCAGGTGGGGATTCATGCGCGTATCCCCGTCCAGAAACCATACCCTCAGGATTTCCACCGCTTTCCGGGCATATTTCTCCTCTTTGCTGTAAAAGTAGGCCAGAGACAGGGTGTTTACCGCGGCGCACATATTGCCCAGTGTATTCCGGTCGTAATGATTTAATTCAGGGTTAGACCGGCCGTCTTTGTAAATGTAAGGCAGGCTGTCAGGGGTATCCGGGTTGGGCCACCAGTAACGGCTCAGGCTGACGTAGTCGTGCTTGTCTCCGCTGGGGGCTATGCCCTTTTTTTGTGTTACGGAATAGGCCTCCTGAAGGAGTTCTGCATCCGCCTCCCCTATCAGCTTTCTGTATGCACCGGCATAGGTATCAGAGGTCAGCTGACTTTTAATATGAAGCATTTTCTGCATATCCCATAACCACTGGGCCTGCAGGTCATACGTTACTGCGGATACCCATAAAAGGACCAGGCAGATTTTCTTCAGGATAATAATATTTACTTTTTTTTGACCGGAACTCATTGTTTTTTACTTTTCGGAACGGGTGACTTTTCTTGCAAAGGTATCGGGCATATCCTGTCATATAGGGGCAATTATCGTTTACTTTAGCAGTAAAAATCGTTCAACTATCTGCTGCAACGCTTTCTGTAAGACCTGAATCCTATATTTGCCGGTGCTGATTTATATCGGCATACCCGGAACTCACTGCTCAAAACTAATTTGTATACCTATGAGATATTACTGCTTACTGATCCGCCGGACCCTGTGGCTCCTTTCCCTGGCACTTATGGCTCCGAAAGAAAGCCTTGCGCAGTTTCCCCGTTTTAAGGTACTGGCCTTCTATAATAAGCAGGTAGAACGCGCGCACGCAGATTTTGCCCATGATGCCATCCGCTTTTTCAGAGACCTCACTATCGGCAATGGCTTTGTGTTTGATACCACCAGCAATATGGCTGACATGAACCACGGAAAGCTACGTGACTACCAGCTGGTAATGATGCTGAATGACGTGGTGCATGAACCGGCGCAACGCGAAGCTTTTCAAAGATACATGGAAAACGGCGGGGGATGGTATGGCTTTCACGTGGCCGCCTACAACGACCGCCAGACCAACTGGCCCTGGTTCGTGGATTTTCTCGGCGGAGCTGTGTTTCACCGCAACAACTGGCCGCCCATGCCGGCAAAGCTGGTGGTGGATACCCACGGACACCCTCTTACCAGGGGGCTGCCCGATTCATTCATCGCGCCCATCAACGAATGGTACCCAATGGAAACCCAGCCAGCGTGATCGCAGCAATGTGCAGGTGCTGCTCTCACTGGCGCCGGAAAACTACCCGTTCGGTCTGAAAGACATCATTCCCGGTGGAGACACCCCGGTAGTATGGACCAATACAGATTACCGGATGATCTATCTCAATATGGGACATGGCAGCAATATTTTCAGTGACGCCACACAAAACAAATTGTTTATCGATGCCCTGCGCTGGGTGATTGCAGGCGATAAAAACGGTAATGTATTCGGAGACGAATGATCCGGCACTGAGACGTTTGTGTAGCAAAGCTGCCCTACTCCCTGCTCCATTCCGAAGCAAGCGCCTTAAAACAGGCCGCTTCACTTTCTGGCTGAGCAGGTTTTCTGCCGTAGAATTCATCCAGGAAAGATCCTGCGCCTGACCACACGGTCTGCATCATGCCCCGGTAGCGGGGTGCCAGTTCTTTTGTAGACTGCTGCCGGAAATGAAGCACATCCTGCAGCTGCCTGGTAGCCACATCTCCCTTCCTCCAGGGACAGGTGATTACCGAAAAACCTTTCATGGCAAAATATACAGCGGTCTGCAAAGGCTGTTCATAGTGCCAGTCACAGATCATTACCTCTTTGCTGATCAGGTCAATGGCGCGGTGCGTATTGTTCATACTGGCTTCCCACATGCCCATGCCGGTGATCCTGCCATCAATGAGACGGTCACCCCAGATCCATAGCTGACGATTGCGTGCCGCCAGGTGGCTGGCAATCTTATTAACCTCCCCGGCAAATAGTTCCGCCTTGTCTCTGCCTGCGCAGCGTCCGCAGCTATCATGACCGATATAAAACACCTCATCCATGCCTGCGTGAAATGCATCGGCTTCAAAAACCTCACATATCTCGTCCACCAGGTCAAAAACCACACGGTGTACTTCCGGATGGAGAGGACAATAGCTTTTGCAGTACAGGCCGTCTGCATTCGGCCATTTGTACTGTTCGGGCATTTGTACATGTGGGGTTTCATCAAATTGCGGGTATACCTGCAGCAGCTTACCTGTCTGTTCTGCCCAGGACTGGTGCCCCAGCAGGTTGATCTGCGGGATGATCCGGATACCGTGCTGCCGGCAGATGGCCACCAATTGCTTGACCTCTGCCTTTGACAAAGCCCCCTCATCCGCCAATTCCGGCCGGCTTTCGAACCGGTACTGGTGGTCGACGCGGAGCACCAGGGTATTGACACCCCGCGGTGCCAGCTCTTCGTCTATAAAACGGATGAATTCAGGTAACCTGTCCGGGCCGGGCACCGCGATACAAAACCCGCGCACAGGTATCGGGTCGTTCGCCTTTGCCGGCTGAAAAACAAGAAAAATCAGGAGATTAAGGATGGCTAATCGTGTCTTCATGGGAAAAAGAATTAAATTTCTGAGCAATAATTTCTGCCTGTTCAATGCCATTCAGTGCAATGTATTCACTGGGCGACTTTCCAAAGTAGTTTTTGAATGATTTACTGAAATATTTCGGATCGCTGAACCCGATCTGGTAGGCCACCTGGCTGACCTGCGTATGGCCCTGGGCCAGCAATTGGGCCGCTTTTTTAAGCCGCAGTATATTGATGAGTTCTATGACGCTTAAGTCGGTCAGCTGCTTCAGCTTCCGGTAAAGTACCGGCCGGCTCATGCTGAGTTCCCTGGCCAGCACATTGACATTGAAATTCACTTCTGCAAGGTTGTCTTCAATCAGGCGGATCACCTTATGCAGGAACTGCTGACCGGCATCAGGCTCGCTGACTTCCTGCTGCGGAGTCAATACATAATCACGGATAAACTTTTTACGGAAGCGCTCCCGGGCCGCTAAAATATTCCGTATTTTGAGCGACAGGACTTCCGGGTGAAACGGCTTGGTCAGGTAATCATCGCTGCCCGACTGCAAGCCTTCAATAACACTTTCCATGGCGGTACGTGCTGTGAGCAGCAATACCGGGATATGGTTGGTTTCGAGGGTTTGCTTGATATTCTTCAGTAGCGAAAGGCCATCGGCTACCGGCATCATGATATCAGTGATCACCAGGTCAGGCAGATGCAACTGAACCAGCTCCCAGCCCTCCTGCCCGTCTGCAGCTTCCAATATTATATACTCCCCGGGCAGGCTCCGGGCAATCACCGTGCGTATCTCCTCATGGTCTTCCACAATCAGGATAAGCGGCCGGTTATTATTCCCTGGTGCGTTGTCGGTGTACGCATCCGGGTGATAGGTCACCGGTTCTTCCGTCAGACTTTGCAGCTCCTCTATCGGCTGCCCGGAGGCGTCTTCCGGTCTTACATGCGCACTTCCCAGTGGCAGTTCCACCGTGAAGCAGGTATAGCTAGGTTTTTCATTCCCGTCATAACTCTCTACCTCAATTTTTCCGCCATGCATTTCCGTCAGATTTTTGGCCAGGGCCAGGCCTATCCCTGAGCCCAGATGGCCCCGTCTTTTTTCGTGTCCTGTCTGAAGCTGGTAGTAAAATTCAAAAATAGAAGACAGCTTATCAGCAGGAATCCCCCCACCGTTATCCCATACACGAATGAATACAGAGCCATGCGGGTAATCAACAGACCGGCCCCTCCTTTCAACAACCAGTTTTACACTGCCGCCTTCCGGCACAAACTTAAATGCATTGGAGAGCAGGTTATAGATCACTTTCTCCAGCTGATCCGTGTCAAACCACACCTCAATGGCTTCTTCAGGCCTGTCATATTGAAAGTAAATCTGCTGCTCCCCGGCATAATGCGTAAATTCTGCTGCGATCCGGTCGATAAACTTTACCAGGTCATGAGCCTGAACCGACAGCTGAAAATTTCCGCTTTCCTGTTTCCTGAAGTCGAGCAGCTGGTTTACCAGGTTAAGCAGCCGAAGCGAATTGTTTTTTACGGTTGCCATCATGGTCCGCGCATTTTCATCCAGGTTCCTGTGGTTAAGAAGGTGCTGTACAGGCGCCAGGATGAGCGTGAGGGGAGTCCGGAATTCATGTGAAATGCTGGTAAAAAAATTAAGCTTGATTTCATTAATCTCCCTTTGCCTTTCATTCTCCAGGTGTTCCAGCTGCAGCTCATGTTCCAGCCGGCTCCTGATCCGGGTAAACCGGATAATCATATAAATGCTGGCCGCTGCCAGTGCAAAATAAATGGTATAAGCCCACCAGGTTTTCCAGGGGGGCGGCAGGATCCTGATGGTCAGCATGGCCGGCACTTCATTCCAGATGCCGTCATTGCTGGACCCTTTGGCCAGCAGCGTATAGGTCCCTGCGTGCAGGTTGGTATAGGTAGCCGAAGGTATATCTACATAGTTCCATTGGTTTTCCAGGCCTTTCAGGCGGTAGGCATACTTATTCTTTTCGGGCAATACATAATTGATCGCAGAAAATTCCACGGTGAAAATATTCTGCTTATGGGTCAGCACAATAGTATCCGTAACGGAAATTGGCTTTTCGAGGACATGCTTTTTACCGGGAACTACGGGTTCGTTAAATAACCGGAAGTCAGTGAATACGATCGGAGGCACATAGTTACTCGGACTGAAACTCCGGGGATAAAAAGAGGTCAGGCCATGGGTACCACCGAAAATCAGCTGACCGTCACGGGCCCTGCAATAGGCGCCGGTAGAAAATTCATTGCCCCCGATACCGTCTTTGGAATTGTAAATTCTTATATGGCCGGTCCGGGGGTCAAAGCTGCAGATACCGTTATTGGTACTGAGCCATAGCTTCTGCTGGTCTTCGAGTATGCCGAAGACGTTATTACCGGGAAGTCCCTCACGCTCGCTGAAGCGGCTGAACGACCGCGTGCCAGGATCATACAGGTTCAGCCCGTTTTTATAGGTGCCTAACCATATGCGGTTCCGGCTGTCTTCAAAAATGCTGATAATAACGTTTCCGCTGATGCTGCGGGGATCATCCGGTGAAAAACGGAATACCTCAAAATGGTCTTCCCCCGGCCTTCTGACGTTCAGCCCGTCTTCCGTACCCACCCAGAGACTCCCCCTGCTGTCAATGAAAACTGCTCGTACCAGATCGGAGCTGATATGATAACGGCCTGTTTTTTCCGCCCGGAAACTTTCAAAGTGCGTATCGCTGCCGGGCTTTTTAAGATTAAGGCCTCCGCCATACGTACCCAGCCAGAGATTTCCTTCTTTATCTTCCCTGATAGCGTATACGTTATTATGGGACAAGGAATTAGGCACGTCAGGATCATGCCGGATATTCCGGAAACGGTCACTTCCCTGCTTCAGCAGATTCAGTCCGCCATGGTACGTACCTACCCACAGATCGCCCCGCTGATCCAGGTGAAGTGATTTGACATGGTTGTGGCTGAGGGAACCGGGATCGGCGGCGTCATGACGGAACTGCCGGAAAACATGCCCGGCGCGGTCCATGTAATTGAGCCCCCCTCCTTCCGTACCTACCCAGAGGTTCCCCCGGCTGTCTTCCAGGATACCGCTTACCACATTGTAGCTCAGGCTGCTCACGTACGGACTATAGGCATAGTTCTGAAAAATCGGGATATGCCGGTCATAGACGCTTACTCCGCCATAATACGTGCCGACCCAGACCGAGCCACGGGCATCCTGGAAAATGGGCCGGATGGAATTATTGCTAAGCGAAAACTGGTCATAATCATTGGCCGAGTAGGTCCGGAAACCCTCTGCTTCCGAATAGTAATTTAACCCGTTGATGGTCCCTATCCAGTATCCGCCAAACCGGTCTTTGATGATAGAGCGTACATCATTTCCGGCTATGGATTTCCCTTTTGCTTCGGGGCGGTTGACATAATAGGTAAATTGCCCGGTGGAAGTATTGTATACGTTGATCCCGCCTTCTTTCGTACCCAGCCAGAAAACTCCGTCTTTCACTTCCTGCACCACCCTGACATCCTCGCTGTTGAGCTCTCCCTCACGCTGCCGGAAGTGCCTGCGCAAACGGAGAGCTGATCCGCTGCGATAAGGCTCAAAAAGCAGGACACCGTTAACCGTGCTCAGCCAGACGTTCTTTTTACTGTCTTCATAGAACGCTTGTACATTGTTGCATCCCACAGGCAGATCCCGGTATTTCCCGGCATCAAATACGAGTGTCAGCCGGCCGCTCTCATGCAGGCAGTACAGGCCCTGATTGGTAGCAAACCATATCCGGCCGGTTTCATCTTCCACCACAGACCATACCATCGGCTGAGCCGGGGTATTCCCGAAACGGCTGCTGGGAAGAGGCACGCGCACGAAGCGGTCGAGGAGGCGGTCATACCGGTTAAGACCGGATCTCGTTCCGATCCACAAGCGCTTTTTCCCGTCTTCGAACAGGGATAAGATATAATTATCCGAAAGCGAGGTGCTGTCTGAAGATATATTCCGGTAGGTATAGAATTTCCGGGAGTCATACCGGTTCAGCCCGTCACGCGTACCGATCCACATAAAACCGAGGTAATCCTGGCATAAGGAAAAAACACTGCTTTGGGAGAGTCCTTCCCTTAACCCGATCTGCGTAAACTTGACCGTTTTCTCTGTACCCTGACCCAATACGGTGCCGGCCGGCAACAGTAAAGCAGCCAGGAGGACAGAGAATACGACAAAACCGCGCATAGGTTATTCTGAACTAACAATTGTGAGTTACAATATCGAAAAAAAACTGGGTATATCCAGTTTTTTTCTGTACTCACCGGGTGCTTTTTTTTCTGGTCAGCGCTTCCAGTAAATAATAATCTGCGTAAATCAGGGGCACGTCAACTTCTGAATCAGCCGGCTTCGATCCTGTACTGTGCAGCAGGGTAAACCCGCTGTGGGTACCTGCCTGAGCGGTATAGGAAGTGACGAGACTATGAACAATATGGTCTGCCAGCCGGCGAAGGCCGGGGTTTCCCGGTGCAAAGCCCTGAAGCTCATACAATGCCGAGGCGATGACAGCAGCTGCAGAAGCATCCCTGGGTTCACGGGGAATGCCCGGCGCATCGAAGTCCCAGTACGGTACCCCGTCTTCCGGAAAATTCGGATGGCTTTTCAGCCAGGCGGCAATCTCCAGGGCTTTACCGAGGTACTGCTCATCCTTCGTTTCCCGGTAGCACATGGTGTAGCCATACAATGCCCAGGCCTGACCACGTGCCCAGGTAGATTCATCGCTGTATCCCTGGTGCGTATTCCGGGCCTTCACTTCACCCGTCCGGGGATCGTAGCTGATCACATGATAGGTGCCCCCATCCGGCCTGAAATGATTTTTCAGGGTGGTATTGGCATGCGATACGGCAATACGGTAGAAGGTGGAATCACCGGTAAGCCGGGTAGCGGCGAACAGCAATTCCAGGTTGAGCATATTATCGATGATCACCGGAAACTCCCATTTATCCCGGTTGTGGTCCCAGGAACGGATGCACCCGACCACAGGATTAAACCGGGTAGCCAGAGTCTTTGCCGAACGGATGATCACATCCCGGTAAACCGTATCACCGGTGAGCTCATAACCCTTACCATAGCTGCAGTAAATCTTGAAGCCCATGTCATGCGTGCGGCCATTGTACTGTTCTTTTTCAAGCTTCCCGGTGGCTTCCCGCGCAGCATCCAGCCACTTGCTTGCTTTCGTACGGGCATACAGCTGCCACAGGATTCCGGCAAAAAATCCGCTGGTCCAGTCACCGGACGGAACCAGCACCAGCCGGCCGCCGGGATCTAATGTACGCGGCGAGACACGGCCGTCGGCCGTTAGCCGGCGAACCTCCTGCAACTGAAGCCCGGCCTGCGCTTCTGTAAAGCGGAAGGCCTGTTCCACGTTTGTTTCCTGGGAGTGACCAACGTGACACAGGAATAGTATTCCTAAAATCAAAAAGCCTGCTTTAATCTTCAATTTCATCTCAATCAGTCGATATTAAGGGTTCGTCTGAATGCCGTTGAAAAAATATCCACCCGGTAATCAGGCGTAATATGGTCTTCAAAGTTGATCTCCACCACCCGCCGCCCCGGTGCAGGGTTATTGAGCAATTTTACGTACACCGTATCGGTGGCTTTTTTTGCCTGGGGAAATACGAGGGAATATTTCCCGTCGCTTCCCGGCTGAAGGGTATTTCCCTGCCGGTCGGTAATCTGGAAGTCCACCCCCAGTACTGCCGGGTTGGCAACATTGGGAGTGACCACCGAATAATGAGCCGCGGCATCGTAGGAGCGTGTGAACGAAGAATAAAACTGAACAGGCAATTTCAGCAAGCCGGCCTGCGCCCTGTTTACCGTCACCGCGCTGTTATTATTCGGCACATACACAATATAGTAGTGGTGCTCGAATTCCTCCAGTCCGGCAGGATATGTTTTGTCTTCACACGAAGAAAGTAATCCGCCGGATAACAGGAGCATAATTAGGAAGATATGTTGTATTTTCATAGGTAAATATTAGTTCTGAGTAGTGAGTTCCGGGTGCCTCTCGCCACCCGTTTTAAAGCCTGTTCATACACTTTCAGGTTCAGGTGGTTCCCTCTCCGGAGGGTCTTATTTTTCTCAAAGCTCAATACGCATGTTTATCTCAGGTATTATTGCCAATTGGGGTTCTGCACCACATTTCCCCCGCTTAATGTGATTTCCTGCAAAGGTACGGGGTAAAGGTAGTCTCTTCCCGGATTGAACGACCGGACGTTCGTGTCTTCGGTAACGAGCACCCCGTCACTGTTGATCCTCAGGGTGGACGGATCTGCTCCCGGCCAGTCTTCCGCTTTGAATTTAGCCCCCAGCAATTGCCCTGCAAGGTGGACCTCTGCCGTTTTCCAGCGAATCAGATCGTCGTACCGGAATCCTTCCAGCGCGAGTTCCACCGTACGCTCCCGCCGGATTTCATCACGCATATCCAGGTGATTGGCAGCCGCAAAGGCGTTGGTCAGCGTCACGCCAAAGCCTGCCCGTTTCCGCAGGGCATTGACGGTGAGATTAAGGTCGGCATCACTTATGGATCCCTCCAGTTCATATTTGGCCTCTGCATAAATCAGCAGCACTTCACCGTAGCGGATCAGGATTTTATCTACCGTACCGGCGCCAGCCGTTTGCCAGTCGGTCAGGTTAAAGCCTTTTTTTGCTGCATAAGCTGTTCTTGAACCCAGGGTAGTGGTAGGCACCCAAGGACCTTTGTACGCCTGCTCTCCCGCCTGGAATAAGGTCATGGCCAAACGCGGATCCCGGTTTTCAAAGACGGTATTGTACCCCTGCTCGTCTTTTTCTTCAACAAAATAAGCAGACCGGGTGGCAGAAGGCTGATTTTTATCGTTAAAAGCCGGAAGGCCGTCAGAATACAGGTATTGGCGTACCAGGTTACGGGTGGGGGCATTCCGCCCGTTTTCCATATCCCGTGAGTAGCTGTGGCCCACTATCAGGTTAGACACACTTACCCCGTATATTTTCACAAAGATGTTTTCGGTGTTCGAAGGGCCTTCGGCCTCGTGCTGGAACAACCCGTGGTAGGTGGGGTATAGCTGGTGCCCCTGGGCCATGACGGCCTGTGAGGCCTGTATCGCCATGTTCAGATGCGACTGCCAGTCGCCATCATTATGAAACTTGGCCCGGGTACCTACATACAGCGCTACCCGTGCCTTTAGCGCCAGTGCGCTGCTCCTCGTAACCCGTCCGTACTGAGCTGCAGGCAGCTGCCGGTGGCCGGGAAGCCATTGCGCGGCAAAATCAAGGTCGTCATAAATAGCCCGGATGACTTCTGCCTTCGGCGTACGGGGCATCGACAGCTCGGGCGCATCAATATCAAGCGTTTTCAGGATCAGGGGAACATCGCCATATTTCTGTACCAGGCCAAAATAAGCGCTGGCCCGGAAGAACCGCGCTTCTCCAAAATAGCGGTTCCTGACTTCCTCCGCCACCTGTGCTTTCCCTCCTTTTTCAAGGATATTATTAGCGGTAAAAATATCACGGTAGGCATTGCTCCAGTCGGCACTACTGGCCGGAATGTTCCGGGTACCGTTACTGGTGCTGTTAGCCGTTTGATTCACATTGTCATCTCCCCGGCTGTCCAGCTGGAAACCGGCCAGCAGCTGGTAGTGCCTGTTGGCTGCATTCATCAGGTCGGTTTCGGTATTCCAGAAAGCGGCATCGGTAAACTGACTTTCGGGGAAACGATCCAGGCTGCAGCCGCCGAGCCCCGCCAGGGCGCAGAAGAAAACAAGCTTGCGTATACAGCCGGTAATATTCGTATAGTTCATGTTCGGAAAGATTTTAAAAAGTAAGATTTAAACCAAATGAATAGGATCGGTAGAAGGGGTACGTGGTAGCGCTGACGTTGTTGCCTACCTCGGGGTCAAACACCTTCATGACGTCTGTTTTCTCCCACAGGTCCTGCCCGGAGAAATAGACGCGGAACCGTTGGATCTGGCTCCAGCGTACGGGCACCGTATAGCCCAGCTGGATGTTTTTAAGACGAAGGTAATTACCGTTCTGTGCCCAGCGGTCAGATGCCCGGTAGTTATGGGCGCTGGTCTGGTACATACGCGGAAAGTAGGCATCCGGGTTTTCCGGGGTCCACCGGTCCATGTGGATCGTCCATGGCATATCTGCCGTACCCAGCATGGGAGACAGGGTACCCTCATTGATCAGGAAGCGGCGCTGTGCAGCGCCCTGGAAGAATACCGAAAAGTCGAATGCTTTCCAGTTGAGCCCGAGGTCAAAACCGTACGTATACCGGGCGTTGGTAGTGCCCAGGTAAACCAGGTCGCCCGGGTTTTCCGGTGTAGCCGCTCCGGGAGAAATGACCCCGTCACCGTTCAGATCAAGGTATTTGATATCCCCTGCACCGGCATTGTTAGGAAAAAACGGTGTGGATACGGTTTGCTTATAGGCCTGGTATTCTTCGTTCGACTGGAAGAAGCCGTCAGTGCGGTAGCCCCAGACGGTGTTCAGGGGGTAGCCTTCCAGCAGGGGGATCACTCCGCCGTTGCCCAGCGAGTTGCGGCCATCATATTTTACCAGCTCATTCTGGTTATCCGAGATGTTGAAGCCCAGCCGGTAGTCCAGCGCATTGATCTTATCCCGCCAGCGTACATCCAGCTCCCAGCCCCAGCTTTTCAGTTCACCGATATTCATTACGGGTACCGTCACACCCATAAGGCTGGGGAGGTTCAGCTCCGCCAGCATATCCTTGTTGCGCTTTACATAATAATCTGCCGTGAGCGTAAGCCTTTCCCTCAGGAAACCCGCATCAATTCCGATGTTTGCCTGCTGTACGGTCTCCCAGGTCTTCTGCGGAGAGGCCAGCTGCGACTGATACAGGTATTGAGTGCGCGTATCATTGAACACCAGGTTGCCCGATTGCGTGAGCCCGCTGGTCAGCAGGGCAATATAGTCATACAGGCCCAGTACGGCACCATTGCCCAGCTGCCCCCAGGAGCCCCGTAGCTTGAGCGACGAAAAAAGGTTCTGATCCTGCATGAATTGCTCCTGGTCAAGCCGCCATGCCGCCGAGAAAGAGGGGAACAGCTGCCAGCGGTTTTCAGGAGCCAGCCTTGAACTTCCGTCGTACCGGAAGGATCCTTCGAAGAGGTATTTCTCCCGGAAGTTATAATTGAACCGGCCAAAGAAAGAACCCATGGCCCAGGTGGCATTGTTATCGCCGTTGGTCTTGGTCAGCGGGTCAGCGAAGTTAAAGCTGAAAAAATCATTGGTGATCATGGATTGCGCCCCCGCCGAGAACTCATCACGCCGGTATTCTTCAAAGGATGCCCCGCCCAGAAGCGTAAAGTTATGCGCGTCAGCCAGCGAAAGGTTATAGGTCAGCACCCCCTGGACGTTGTTGTGATATCCCCGGTTTTTAACCATATTCTTCGTATTGGGGTCGTTGATACGGAAACGCACCGTATTGGTGGTGCGACCGTACCACAGCAGCGTGCGGCTGTCGTTCTCCATGGAATAGTAGTCCTGGTTACGCCAGCCCGACAGGTCAAAGGTGAGCCCTTTAACGAGGCTGTGCACTTTAAGGTTAACCCGCCCCGTGAACGACTCGTAGAGCCGCTGTTCCAGCCCGGCATTCTTTTCAATGTCTACAGCGTTAATCTGCAGGTCTCCATTATACGGCTGGCCGGTGATATCTTCTTCAGGCACATAAAGGCTCTGGCGGGCACGGCTGCGGTAGAGCCGGTTAATGATCTGCTCGGTGCCATAGGCATTTTCGTTCACTACAGAGCCGATGTACCCGGCCACTACCTCCACCTTCATGTACTTATTGAGCTCTGCGTTGATGTTCGCTTTGATGTTGTATCTCGAATTATCGTCCGGCCCGTAGCGCAGCACTCCGTCCCGTTTATAATAGCTCCCTGACAGCAGGTAATTCATCCTGTCGTTTCCGCCGCTCACAGACAGGGTGTGATTCTGCATTGCGTTATACTTATCCATTCCCTCCCTGAGCCAGTTGTTATTACCGAAATACTCCCAGCGGTCCTGGGTGGGATTAGGCCTTACCGAAAAGTTCGGGTTACGCAGCCACTCCATCTGCTCGGCACTGAATTCGGGGTTTCCTGTGGCGTTAATGCGCGATTCGTCAATGAGCAGTTGCTCATCCCAGGAATTAAGGCGCTGAGGCTGGCGGGCTGTGGCATTGATACCGTAATAGCTGTTGAAATTGATCCGGGTTTTCCCGGCGGCCCCTTTTCGGGTGGTCACCAGTATTACCCCGCCCGCGGCACGGGCACCGTAAATGGCCGATGCCGAGGCATCTTTCAGCACGGAAATAGATTCGATATCATCGGGATTCAGCAGGTTCATGTCCATCTGGATCCCGTCTACCAGCACCAGGGCATTGGTGGCATTCGCCGATGAAAAGCCCCGGATACGTATCCCATAGCCTTCGGAGCCGGGCTGTCCGCTGCCTCTGAATACCGTGACACCGGGCAATACTCCCTGCAGCGCTCCCGTAGCGTTGGCCACCGGCCGGTTGATCAGGGCATCGCCGCCCACCTGGGCCACGGCGCCGGTGAGATTGACTTTCTTCTGAGTGCCATAGCCTACCACCACCACTTCTTCCAGCAGGGAAACGTCTTCCAGCAGGGTTACGTTGATCACCGTCCGGTTATCGATGAGAATCTCCTGGGGCACACTGCCCAGCATGGTAAATACGAGGGTCCCGTTCCCCGGTGCAGCTATGCGGTAGCTTCCTTCCGGATCGGCAACAGCTGCGGTGCCCGTTCCCTTGAGTGTAACAATGGCACCCACAGCGGGTGTGCGGTCCTCATGAAGGATTTTTCCGGTAATGGTGAGGGGTGATTGTGCGTAGGCAGCACTTATACAGGCTAACCACAGCATCATAACGAAGCCCAGGCTCCGCTTTTGCGTAAAACATCTATTCATTCTGTTAAGGTTGAACGTTTGTAAAATAGTTACAGGGAGCAAATGTAGGGAGCCGCCTGACCTCCGACGGGGTAATTATCGGTCGAATGTGGGGTAAAAAATGTTCAGTACAATATCAGCGGTAAGGTATGGGCGGATTCCATGCCATGCATTCCCGCTGACAATCATCCCGCTGTTTTGTGTACTTCTTATGCATCCGGTTTTCCCTCTTCCAAAAATGTCTTCCTGAGCATCAAACACCCTTGGTTCCGAATATTATTCGGTTAAATGTGCTACAGAACAAACGGAAATTTATCAAATACAGGGAAATGCTTTATTAAATTTTGTAATATTCTTACTTCACTAATAAATTCAATTGAAAATATATGTTTTCTCTAAAAAAACAGAATAATATTAATAAATATACAAAAAAACCGATTAATTTCGCATGTCTCAATATACGAAACATCTATATGAAAAATCTGCTAAAGACCTTTGGAGGGACTTTGATATTTTTTTTGTTTTCAACAGGTGAGGGAATCGCTCAGCGCAATAACAACCCTCTTACGCATCCGTCCAATTATAAAACCAGTCCGGCCGGACACCCCTCGCCGGCAAAAACGGAAGGGAACGGCATTTTAACGGAACCCACAGAAGCCGTCAGCTATAAAAGACCGCATATTAAGAGCAAAACCAGGAGAGTAAGCCTGGAGACCTCCGCCCACCCGAAGCGAAATTACAAGTGGTCACGTAGCCGCTGAGGATAAAAAATGGGGCCGCAATGAGAGCTGCTTTTCAGCTCCTTCTTTGTAATTTATGATATACCCTCAGCCGGATAATCTTCTCCGGTATAAAGGCTGTAATGATCAGAAACCAGAGCTTGTATGGCTTTATGGTTCAGTCCTGAAATACCGGCCAATCTGCTCCAGCCGCAGTTCGCGGTAATCTGACACCACCAGGTCAGCCAAAGTATAATCCTGCAGATGGGTGTGCGGGCTTTTGAAAGCAGCGCAGAAGATTCCTGCGCGATGGGCCGCCACGATGCCGTTGGTGGCATCTTCAATTACCATACAGTTCTGCGTAGGCTCCTCTGCC
>JBEBRR010000081.1:0-16491 GCA_040394735.1 Leadbetterella byssophila | reverse complement strand
GAGTAGTGAGTTCCGAGTAGTGAGTATCATTCATTAGGACAGCCGGCGCATACTTTGGTGCATCTAACTTCTGACCGGCAAACAACACTACGCATGGAAATTTAATTTTGACTATCCGAAAGTACAAAATTATCGCAAACGTACTGTAAATAAAAGCAGACGCTAAAAAAAAGCCCTTCCGCAAGCTCAGGATGCATTAACTGACCATTTAGGCTTGCTATACACCCGGGCTTGCAGAAGGGTCTGTTCTAATTCAGCAAATACTTTCTGACGGTTTCCTTTATATAAAAGAAACAATCCTTATTTACTGATTCCGTACTTTTCGAAGTATTTGTTGGCCAGCCTTTTCTGCTTGTCGTCAAGATTTACCTCGGCTCCCCGGATAAATGCCCGGGTCACTTTGGCTGTCCGCATATCCATGATATCTCCTTCACTGATTACGAAAGTGGCGTGCTTACCGGCTTCAAGCGTACCCGCCCATTTGTCTATCCCCAGTATCTTTGCATTGGAAGAGGTAATCAGGGAAAGTGCCTGAGCTTTGGTCAGCCCATGAGCTACGGTGTTTCCTGCCACAAACGGAAGGTTACGGGTTCTCCAGTACGAATCATTGTAATGCAACCCTACAGTCAGCCCTTTCTTCACCAGGTAAGCCGGAAGCTTGTAAGCTTCCCAGACATCCGAATCTACCCGCTCAGGCAAACGGTGCGTGGGAGAAACAATGATCGGAACATTATTTTCTTTCAGGGTCTGAATGGCCAGCTCGGAAGTCACCGATCCTACCACTACCGGGTATTTTACACCCATTTCCTTACAGAAATTAACCGCTTCGATCACCTCTTTGTCGGTTCCGGCCTGGATGAACAGACGCTGCTCCCCGGTCAGAGCGCCCTGAAGCGCAGACAGCTTCAGGTTATCGTACGGATTGCCGCCTTCTTTCTGCGCCACTGACTGGGCAAAAAGCTCACGGAGCTCATCTACCGTCTTCTGGTAACGCTCATTTTTCCGCAGCTCCCGGGTCATGGTTTCGAAATTGAAGCTGGGAGCCATTCTCCTGGGCCAGTTCAGCCAGATACCATCATCGGGCTTCAGCACCGCGTCTTCCCAGTTCCATCCGTCCAGGTAAAAGATGGAAGACCGGCCGGAAATTATTCCGCCGGTGGGTGTCGCCTGGGTGATCAGCACCCCGTTACCCCGAACGGTCGGGATGACTTCCGAATCCGTGTTATAGGCAATCAATGCCCTCACATTGGGATTATAATCGCCCATTTCATTGTAATCCAGCGTAGGACGGCTTGATTCAATTTCAGCCAGTCCCAGCGTATTCGCCGGCGATATGATACCGGGATACACATGCTTTCCTTCCACGTTCACCTTCCGGGCATTCGGATATTTTGCCGACAGGTCAGCAGCCGAAACCTCTTTGATAATTCCCTTTTCGATCACCATGGAACCGGAGGTGTGCTCGGTTCCGTCACCCGTAAAAATATGGGCGTTGTAAAAAATTACAGGTTCCGCTGAGGCTTTTCCCACTCCGGGATTCTGGGCAAATGCCACTCCCGACAGCAGGCAAAATACAGATATAATTAGTTTTTTCATTTACCGCTTGCGTTTAAAATACGTAAGAAAAGATCCAGATTTTCAACAGACACCCCGTCATATTCCATGATATGGTCACAGTGGATGTGTTCCTGCCGCTGACGCATCACAGGTCTCTCTGTAGGAACTCCTTTGCCTTTTTCAGCCAGCAGGGTCTGGATCAGGCGATTCTTTTCCTCGCTGAGTTCTTTTTCTTTCTGTTCTTTGGTATCCAGGTCAAAGTAGATGGTCCCGTCAATGATAGTTTTTTCAGGCTTGGCGTAGATAGACAGGGGATTGTCTGTCCAAAGCACCAGATCAGCATCCTTGCCGCTCTTCACTGAGCCCAGACGGTCATCCAGCTTCAGCATTTTTGCCGGGTTAAGGGTAACGGTTTTCCAGGCTTCTTCTTCGGTAAGGCCACCGTAAAGAACGGTTTTTGCCGCTTCCTGGTTCAGCCTTCTTGCCATTTCAGCATCATCAGAGTTAATAGCCGTGGTAATGCCCATCTTGTTCAGGATAGCGGCATTGAAAGGTATGGCCTCTTTCACTTCCATTTTGTATGCCCACCAGTCAGAGAAAGTAGAGCCGTTAATGCTTCTTTCTTTCATCTTGTCAGCCACCTTATACCCCTCCAGAATATGGGTAAAAGTATTGACTTTAAAGCCCAGTGAGTCGGCCACCTTCATCAGCATATTGATCTCTGACTGTACATAAGAGTGACAGGTAATGTTCCGCTCGCCGTTCAGGATTTCCACCAGCGCATCCAGCTCCAGATCTCTTTTCGGTGCGGTCAGACCGGTTTTTACTTTGGCCTTGTTATAAGTCTCCCACTCTTTTTTGTAAGCTATGGCACGGGTAAAGGCATCCACAAATACCTGCTCTACTCCCATCCGGGTGATCGGGTAGCGGTTAGGAGTGGTACTGGCGTTTCCTCTCTTCACGTTTTCCCCCAGGGCAAATTTGATGAACTTGGGAGAATTCGGAATGATCAGTTTATCAGGAGACTCTCCCCACTTCAGCTTTACAATGGCCGATTGTCCGCCGATACAGTCAGCTGAACCGTGCAGAAGCTGTGAGGTAGTTACCCCACCGGCCAGCTGGCGGTAGATATTGATATCTTCCGAGTTGATCACGTCTTCCTGTCTTACTTCCGAAGAAACCGATTCCACCTCATTGATCGAGAATAAAGCAATATGGCTATGCTCATCAATAATACCGTTGGTCAGGTGCTTACCGGTACCGTCAATCACTTTGGCATTACCGACTGCCAGGTTTTTACCCAGCGAATGAATCTTGCCGTTTTTCACCAGTACATCCGTTACAATATTTCCTTCTTTCTCATTGGTCCACACCGTAGCATTTTTAATCAGCAGATCCTGCTGCTTCGGCAGCTCTTTGTTACCGAACGCTACAAACGGGTAGAGCAAACCGCCTTTGGCTGCTGCAGGACGGGAGCCGGTTCTGGCCGAATCCTGCCTGGCAACGGCTGCTTTTTCCTCGATAAGCGTGGCTGTCCAGTTAAATGCCTGCCCTTTGGCATCCACTCCCTGGCCGGTGATCTTCCGGTCTGAGATAAGACCTGTCATGCGGGCCACTCCTTCGTTCCCTTTTTTGTAAGAAATGGTCAGGAAATTTTTATCACGTACTACCGTGGGTTTTACTTTCACCGTATCCATGGCCAGCTCCATGGCTGGTTTTTCCGGTTCACCCGAAACTGTTAAGCGGTTAAACCCGGGAATATTGGTATTATATTTTCCGGCTATATCAGAAGTTGAGATGTCATTGATCACGAATTTTGCCCCCTGCACCCAGTTTTCAAGGATTTTCGATTTTTCTTCGAAAATATCTTTGTCGGTAATCAGGAAATTGGCCAGAAGGCCGGTTTTTAAGGTACCTACCTTATCTTCGATCTTCAGCACACGCGAGGGGTTCACGGTAAGAGCTGCCAGCGCATCTTTTTTGCTGAGGCCTGCTTTAATAGCCGCCTGAAGCTGCGTAAAGAAAGCTGCTTTCACCGGCAGGTCGGACGCCGTAAGTGAAAAGTCAATTCCATTCGAAGCTACGGCAGCGGGGTTTCCGGGAGCCAGCTCCCAATGTTTCAGATCCGCCAGGGCCACATTTTCTGCATCGATAGGATCTTCCACATCCAGGGCTTTCGGGAAATTCAGGGGAAGAATAAGGTGCGTATTCAATGCCTTTATTTCGTCAATCCGCTTATAATCATCTCCTCCCGACTTAATAATATATTTTACCCCGAATTCATTGCCCAGCTTACCAATGCGCAACGCATCATGAAAGCCTGCACTCTGAAAAACAGAAGGCAGGGCCTGATTCGCCGAAAAGGCTTCCAGGGAAAGGTTTTTTTCCTGCACTTCCTTTGCTTTTTTATACCAGTCGGCATCATAATAGGTCTGGCGGAGAAGCGCCACACAGCCCATGAGAGAAACCGGGTAGGTCTGGGTGCTCATTCCCTTCAGAAACGAGTAGTGGGAAGAAATATCAGCTTTGATAAGCGACTTGCTGTCTTTTTCTTCGCCCAGGGTCACGAGAACCGAGTTTCCTCTTACGATACCGTCTTTTACATGGGAAACCACCGAACCGAAACCGATCTTACGGAGCTCTTCGGCCGCTTTGGCATTGATGCTGAAAACTTCGGCCGCCTTTACTTCCGGCTTGATGGCCTGGTTATAGGCGAAGGCCCCCTTTTTATCCGATTCGAATTTCATTTCATAGAAACTTCCCCGGCCGCCGCCCATAGGACGCCGGAGCTCGGGCAGACCGTAGTCGGAATAAATGTCTACAAAAGAAGGATAAATGTGCTTTCCTTTCAGATCAAATACCTGAGCAGATTTGGGATAGTCAAAGTTCTTCCCCACTTTTTCAATCTTGTCCTCCCTGATCAGAAGCCATGCATCTTCCAGAACAGTGCCCGGATCCACATGAATGGTAGCATTCTTAAATAAGTAATAGCCGGGCCGTTTATCCTGCACACCATTCTGGTTGGGTTGTGCAAAAACCGCCGACTGCCCTACGAAAAGAAGCAACAGTAGAAATACTTTCTTCATATTTTACAGTTTAGGTTATAATTCCGAAATTTAGACAAATCCCCGAATAATATGCCAGAAAAGCGATAATCAATCGATATAATTATGGTTTCAGTGGATAAGCGTTCGGTATTATTTACATAAGGGTAACACTTTTGTCGACCAAAGCCTTATTTTTGCACCGATTAAATCAAAATACTGTTAATGAAACCTACTTTATTAATTCTTGCCGCCGGAATGGGCAGCCGCTACGGTGGTATAAAGCAACTCGACTCTTTCGGCCCTAACGGCGAAACCATCATAGATTATTCACTGTTTGACGCCATACAAAGCGGTTTTGGCAAAGTGGTCTTTATTATACGGGAGGAGCTGCGCGACGACTGCATCAAGCTTTTCGGCCCCAAGCTGGACGGGAAAATTGAATATGATTTTGCCATACAGGGCTTTGATTCTTACCTGCCGGCTGACCTGAGTGATGTAAAGCGGGAAAAACCCTGGGGCACGGGACATGCCGTGCTCTGTGCCTGGGAGAACACCCAAACCCCTTTTGCAGTGATCAATGCCGATGATTTTTACGGCACAGAGGCCTTTCAGACCATTGCTGATTTCCTGGTAAACGACAAAGACGAAACAGTTCATACGCTCATCAGCTACCAGCTGAAAAATACGCTTTCAGAAAACGGAACGGTATCAAGAGGAGTATGCAGTGTGGATGAGGAGGGATTCCTTACCGATGTGATTGAGCGGACCAAAATTGAAAGACTGCCTGACGGAAATATTGTTTTCCATGACCTGGGGGAGCCCGTCATCCTCGACGACAACACGCCGGTTTCCATGAATTTCTGGGGCTTTAAGCCGGGCGTTTTCCCCGAGATCGAGAAGATGTTTCATGCCTATGCCCGCGAAAACCTCAATGCCCCCAAAGCTGAGTTCTACATCCCGAAGGTAATGAGCAATTTGATGGAAGCCGGCAAAGGGAAATGCAGGGTTTTCAGCAATTCATCCGACTGGTTCGGCGTTACTTATCCGGAAGATAAAGAACCTGTGCGGGATGCAATCCTGAAGCTGATCGGGCAGGGGAAATATCCTGAAACACTGTGGTAATCCGTATTAGTGAACAGTGAACAACTAACATTGAACAGAAGGTCTGCAGGTAATGAGCAGAGTACAAAAAAAAGAAATAAACGCTATGGATATTGTATGGATACATGGCTTTGGTGAAGATTCTGCCGTATGGGAGGAATTCCTTCCGGGAATTCACTCCTATCATACCTCACACGTATTTGAGCATGCTCACCACAGAGGTTATAACACTATCACTGACTACGTCAATGACCTGCGGACCTTTGTATCCGGAAGGGCAATTGAGAAACCGGTGCTTATCGGCCATTCCATGGGGGGGTATATTGCCCTGGAGTATGCTGCACAATATCTATCTGGAGTGAGCGGGCTCGGCTTGTTTCATTCTTCTGCGGCGGCAGACAGCGAGGAGAAGAAGAAAGAACGCGATAAAACCCACGCATTTATTGAGAAAAACGGTTCAGCCGCCTTTATCCGGAATTTCTATCCCAATATGTTCACCGAGCTTTCCCGAACGGAAAATGCCGACCTGATAGCCCAAAATATTCAGCGGTATTCCCGGCTGGATCCTCAGGCACTGATGACCGCCACGGAGTCTATGAAAAACCGGCGTGACCATACGGAAACACTCAGAAGCTTTACTTTTCCTGTTTTCCAGATCCTGGGAAAGCAGGACCCCTTTGTACCTATCCAAAAAGCCCTGGAGCAAACCGCTTTGTTGCAGCACCCGTCCGCCCTGATTCTTGATCATATTGCCCATGCAGGAATGTATGAGGCTACTTCTGTTTGTACTGAGTTTATTAATTACTGGCTGGGGAATAGTGTCATTTTTAAGAATGAAGTAATATAATATTAACCTGATCAGCTGTTATTCATATAGGCCTTCCCAGATTTTTATCTTTCTAATATTCCTGTAAATTCATCCGTCTTCTTCTTCAAATCGGGTTCTAAATTCAGGAAATTGTATATTTTAGACGGGTTTTTAAAAGATTGGTTGGGAAACTCTTCTCAGAGTAGATTTGTAAGAGCCGAGTTTACCTACTGTCCAGACAGTATTTGAAAAGTTATTCCATTAAGTAATATTTGCAATATGTAAACCATTATATTCTTTTATAATGGATGGACATATCCAAAAATTATTTAAACCTATACTCCATAGAATCCCCAATTGCCTTATGGAACCATTCAATTTTATACAACTTCGCATCCCTTCCGGAAAGGTCAATAACATTTTATTTGATGTAAATGAAATAATACGTAACCAACTCTTCATGAAAGCTCTCCGAAATGCTGCACCACAAATTTTTAATGCAGCGATCTCCCATAATTTAAATGCTGCGGTAGAAAAGACTCTTTATAAATATTACTCACGTTGGTGTACCCGGCCTACTCCTTTCGGTGAATTTGCGGGAGTCCTTACTGCGAACCTTTCTGACACATCTGAGCTTTTTACTGACAATATAATTGTTCAAAAAGAACCGGATATCCTGACTAAAAAAAAGATAACTCAATATTTAAACGAGTCTGAACTACTCCATTCGTATCTGCATGTAAATACTTCCCTATATACTATAGGGAGCAGCTTCTATTACCTTCAGTATTCAGAGGAGAGATATCGTCAAATCAGAGTTCAAAGATCAGAAATAATAGCAGAGATTATTAAAGCGGCACGTGGAGGAATTGCGTACCTGCATTTATTAGAGATTCTCGGTCAAAAAAAAACTGACAATGCCGAAGCAAGGGATATTGTGAAGGAAATGCTGGAGGAGCAGATGCTGTTTTCCGAATATGAATTTAAGCTTTATGAAACTTTCGAAAAATATATTGTACGGCAAAACCGGATATCTGCTTCTACATTAGCGTATATTACAAATGAATTAACCCCAACAAGTGGTAACTTATCCTATAGTTTTACTACTTATCCTGATGGAAGGATATCACAAAAGGTTATTACAGATATCGTTTCGAGTATAGACAGATTGGGTCCGCTTTTTCAACAGAGAGGAAACTCCAGGATGAAAATTTTTTGTAATCAGTTTATAAAACGTTACGAAAACCAGGAGGTCAAATTGACTCATTTGTTCGATCCGGAAACAGGTATTTCTTATGGTGATTACAAAATCACAGCCACAAGTGAACTGATAAGTAGATTAAGAAGCATTCCGTTAGCTGAAAAGGAGACTTTTACTATAAATGAATGGCAAAAAACCTTAGTAAAGAAGTATGTTGAATGTATAAAATCAGGCAACTCACAGATAGAACTGAGCCTAAATGATCTTGACAATGATGGTGCAGGCAGGAATAATACTTTCTATATCTTTGGCAGCATCCTGGCCAAATCAATTGAACATTTGGATCAGGGAGATTTCTATTTCTTCCTTAAAAATGCCGGGGGAAGTTCGGCTGTTAATCTCATGGCAAGGTTTTCTCTTGGAAATGAAAATCTGACAGAAAAATTGCGCTCAATCACTGCATTTGAACAATCCAAGACAGATGCTTTATTGGCTGAAGTTATCCACCTTCCAGAAGGTAAAACGGGAAACATTGTTCTTCGCAGCCAATTACGTGATTTCCAGATTACCTATCTTGGGAACGAAGAATGTATTACTTTGGATGACCTGTGGGTTTCTGTTATTAACGAAAAGGTGGTTCTCCGGTCTGAAAAGTACAATAAGCGTATTATCCCTGTTCTCTCAAATGCACATAACTACGAATTAGGATTACCCGTCTATTGCTTTTTAGGAGATTTGCAGCCTTATTCTGCCCAACTACACTTTGAGTGGTCATTTCTGGAAGATTCTGATTACCTCCCGAGGGTAGTGTTTGAGAAGATTATCTTATCCAGAGCTACCTGGAATCTTTCCAAAAATAATTATCATGAATTAAAAAAAGATCTTCCTCAGTATATTGTAGTTATTGAGGGAGACAATGAACTCTATCTTGATTTACAGCAGCCATTGTGTCATAAAATTCTCCAGGATTTTTTACAAAAAGAAGAAAAGATTAGAGTCTGTGAATTTCTATACACACCCGATAGATGTTTCCTTAACGGTCATGCCTCTGAGATTGTAATACCAATAAAAGGAGAATCAAACCGATCCTCATTTATACCCGAAATAAAAAAAAGTGGCAGGAAATATGCTCCCGGAAGTGAGTGGCTATACCTTAAACTTTATACCAGCACCGTTTCAGGCGACAGGATCCTTCGTGAAAAAATGCCCTCCTTCATCCAATTTCTAAAAGAAAAAGATATAATAGAAAAGTGGTTCTTTATTCGTTATACGGATCCGGAATTTCATATTCGCCTAAGATTTTATCATGGTTCTCATACGGATTTTTACAAAGATTGTCTGGGCTTATTTAACCAGTATTTTTCAGATGAGATCGAAGCGGGATATATTCATGAAATCCAGATCGCTGAGTATAAACCGGAATATAATCGTTACGCTAATATGGAACGTGTAGAGCTGTTGTTCATGAAAGACAGTGAAAGTGCGCTAAAAGCAGTTGAAGATGAATATTCCCGTATTGAAAACTCTCTATTACAAATACATAGCTGGTTATCTGATATGTCAATGCCCGATAAAATCACGTTTTGTGGAGAACAGCGAGACGGGCTTCTTAAAGAGCACAATAAAAATCAAGTAAGGAGATTAAACAGAGAATATCGAATTCAGGAATCCCGCCTGATCCAGGTTTTAAATACTAAAATTAAGAATTCCGATCTGACTGGTTTTAATAGCAAAGAACGTGCTTCTATAATTCATATGCACATTAACCGTCATTTCAAAGTGGAACCGCTTCTATATGAAATGCTTCTCTATCATTTTTTATTTAAGCACTATCGTTCCGTGTATGCAAAAGAAAAGAAAATGGATATATTTGTCTAAATCGAAATTTTAAATAACGTTGACTTACCAAAGATTTACCTGTATCATTATCGATGATGAACCTGACGGACGGGAAGTTCTGGAAATTTTAATCTCAAAATTACCAAATATTAGTATACTGAAGGTTTTCAACAATGCCCTGGACGGGCTCCGGTTTGTCAATGACTTTCAACCCGACATTATCTTTCTGGACATTAACATGCCTGAAACAAACGGCATTGAATTTGTTCAATTATTAGGTTCTAAAAAACTTAATATTATATTCACCACCGCCTATAGAAATTATGCTACGGAAGCATTTGAGTATAACGCTGTAGATTACCTGGTTAAACCCATTGCTCTGGCAAAATTAGTAAGAGCCGTGGAACGAGCCATAGCCCGGATACAACCGGCCAATGCCGACGGAATCTTTTTAAAGAAAGAAAGAGATCATCTGGTCTGGGTAGATTTTAGTGCTATAGCCTATCTGGAAGCAGATGGAAATTATGTAAGAATTCATCGTAATCTCCCATCTGACTTTTTGCATATACGCACTACTCTAAACGAGCTTATAAAAGTTTTACCTCATATTCATTTTGTGCAGGTAAATCGTTCAGTTATTGTACCTATAAGTGAAATTATGGAACAAAGAGGAGGAACAGTAATTTTAAAGAATGGGAAGGAAATAAACATCACTCCATTTTATAAAGAGAATCTTAAGCTAAAAATAGGAAAGCGGACATTACGTCATTGATACTTTTCTATCCCTGATCACAGCTGATTTATCCCTGGTATTTTGAGCAGATCACAAATTATTAACATAGTATCACATCTTTTTTTGCGGAAGGTGCCAACATAGGAATTTTGCCTCATAATAAATTTTAACATTATGATGGCAAAAAAGACAGAAAAGAAATTTTTAAAGAAAGAAATAATCGGCGAACTAATCCCTCACACGGAGAACAATATAAGGTCAATTACATGGCCAACGACCGGAATTTCTACAAAATGAGATAATTTGAAGTGGGTTGATTTTTTATTCTCTGACAAGAGCAGGGCTGAGCGCATCATTCTTTCGTTGGTTTTCTGGTTGTGCCTGGCCCTGTTTGCATATTTTATTTTTTCGTCCAATATCCTCACTCTACCGTCAGGAGAGTATTTTATGGCAGGTGTCTTACTGCTGGCATTTAGTGGTTATCATTTCATTATTTATTCTTTCCGCACAGATAAAAAATACCAAAAAGGGGTATTAAGTATAATAGGGGTGCTCATATTGTATCAATATTTTACATATTATGCTTTTTATCTGTTAAACTATTATGGTAGTTCATCACCCCGCACTTCTGCAATACTCCATCAGATGGGCACGTTGAAATTTCTGGAGATTCCCATAAACACACAGGTATTTTACCATTCGTTTACTTTAAGCCTGTTTTACCTCATTCTTGCCTTGAGTCTTCGCACCGCCTTTGAATTGGCCAAAAGTGCTTATCTTAATCAAAAACTGCAGGAAGAAAAATTGAGGTTGGAACTTAACTACCTTCGCTCACAAGTCAATCCTCATTTTCTTTTCAATATGTTAAACAGTCTTTACAAAGTTTCGCTAGGAAATGAGAAAGCTACTTACATTGTATTAAACCTACAGAAATTTCTGGATTATTCGCTTACAGAAAATTCAAATTCTTACATCCCGTTAAGCAGGGAACTGGAATTTCTGACAAGTTACGTGGAATTGGAAAAACTTAGATTAGATCAGCATAAAAAACTGGCGTTAAACATAAAAGGGAATGGTGGTGATTGGTTAATCATTCCACTAATTCTGGTGAATTTTGTTGAAAATGCCATCAAACATGGCCTGAATAACACCAACCAATTCACATGGGCAGAAATACAAATCAATATAGAGGCAAATGTGCTTTATCTGCATAGCAGAAATCAAATTAATCAAAAAGGGAAAAACACTATTCAGCAGAACGAAAAAGGCATAGGTCTGAATAATGCCCTTAGGCAACTGGAAATCTATTACCAAAACCGTTATAATTATCAGCAAAATGACCGGGAAGGTGTTTATGATGTACACCTTACTATACAGTTGCACAGATGATTCATCCTTCTAAACCGGCTCTTCATAACAAAATAGCTGTCAAAAAAACGTTTCATCACATTTTTTTTCTTTCGAAGTTGCATTTGTTGAATTTTGTTTCAAGTAACAATCATTTATTGGTTGTTTGAGTGTGACAACGAAAAATAATGAAAACCAATTTTGAACATACTTTCACTCAACTTATAAAAGCGTTGAAAGTTCCCGTGACGAAAACCAGTGCTTTAGAGTATTTAAGCAGCCACCCTAATGAGGGTTCTCTGTTAGCATACTCTGAAACACTAGATCGTTTTAGGATAGAAAATGCAGCAATAAAAGTGGAAAAGGATCGCTTTGATGAACTACCCACGCCTTTTGTGGCTTATCTGCATCAATACGGAGGTACATTTGCCCTGGTAAAAGAAGTAACTGATGCTCATGTAGATTGGTTAGATACGAAGAAAGATTGGATAAAAACCCCAAAGGAAGATTTTCTAAAATCCTGGCAAGGGATAGCTTTGTTAGCAGAAACGTCCTCGGTATCCGGGGAAAAAAACTATGCCCGAAAAAGAAAGAGTGAAATTCTCAATGTGGTGAGAATTCCATTTGCTATAGGCTTGTGTACTTTGGTAGCAGGTATTTTTATCCAGCCATTGCTTGCTCATACCACATTGTCGATGCTTATTCTTCTAAAGACAATGGGCATGGTACTTAGTAGTTTATTATTGGCTAAGAGTATTAATAGTAAAAATGATTGGATAAACAGGCTTTGCAATAACGGTAAAACTATAAACTGTCAGAGTATATTGGATAGCCCGGCTGCGCATATCACCTCGTGGCTAAGTTGGTCTGACCTGGGCTTCATCTACTTTTTTGGTTCTTTTTTCGCGCTCTTGTTCAGTTTTTATTCCGGTACAGTCATTACTTTTCTCAATATGCAGTGTTGTTTTAGCATTGGAGGTGTCATTTTTAGTGCTTACTCCTTATGGTATCAGAGCGTAAGGTCTAAATTGTGGTGCACACTCTGTTTGGCCGTAGTGGTTATTGTTATTCTGGAGGCACTTCTTGTTTTTTCAAACTTTAATTTTGACGCAACACTTGGAGAGGTAAAATATAATTTAACAGGCCTTATAATACCCATAGTTTTTCTGCTGCTTTACAAAACCACTGCTGTTAAAGCATTAGAACAAAATATCTTACAAAAGAAGCTGCATAAAATATATGCCAATCCTACTTACTTTAAATCATTCATAGAAAATCAGCCCAAAATGCCTGAGATACCCAATGATATGCCTACCGTATTTCTCGGCAATCACGATGCTGAGCACGTAATTACATTAGTAAGTAACCCTTTATGCAGTCCTTGTGCCTCAATGCACAAACAACTGGAGGAGTTAGTGAAAGAAAACCCAAATGTAAAATGCCAGGTTGTTTTTCTTTCCGGAGAGACTAATGCAGGAGGGCAGTTTGTAAGAAAATTATTTAGCCTGCCCCAAGACCTACAAGCTGAAGCTATGAATCTATGGTATAACCGGAACGACAAGAATTTTGACAAATGGAATAAGGCTTATAAAAGCCATTCTGAAACAAAAGAAAGCTTCAAAATTCAGAGGTTACATAATCATTGGGTTAATTATGCAGAAATAAAAGGCACTCCTGCTCTTTTTATTAATGGAAAAAGGAAATCGGCGGGAATAAATGTTGATGAAATAGGTTCAATGCTCACCATGCAAAAAGCAGAACTATTGGCGTAAGGATTTCGAAATCAAACATAATTTATTCTTAACTAAAAATTTAATTAAATGAAAAATTTATCTAGTTTCATGGGTGCAGTTCTTAGCAGAACAGAAATGAAAAATATTTCGGGAGGAGGGTGTCATATCTGTGCAATACCGGGACCAGGACTTGACCCTGACAGCGGGGGATGCGGAACAGCAGTATTAGATCTTGATGAAGCTTCTGCTTTAGTAAATGAACTAAATAACAGTGGTCATAACTATACTTATTTTAAAGCATGTGCTGAAGCATAATCAGGCCAGTTGTGTACCTTATAAAGCAGTACATTAACTTAACTTTATAAGAAACTGGAGTATGTTTAAGATTTATTTTTGAGATAAACTTTAAAGATGCTTTGGGTGAATTGCAGAGATTGTTAGAGTAACTATGAACAACCCTACGAAGTTTTAGCCCAAAATATACAAAGTAGAACTCAGTAGTAAAATTTAAACATGCTCCTATTCATATTCAAAAACTCTGGAAAGTATTTTCAGGAAATTATCCAAACTGTAAGTGTTATATCACAGAAACATTTGGTACTGACTAATTTAATAGTTCCATCAATAAAACGTCAATAATTTTGCTTGAAGTGAATTTTAAAAATATATTATTTTTCTTACTATTTTTTATAAAGGGTACGGTTACAGTATACTCTCAGAATTTTGATATCCTTATAAAAGGATCTTTTTACGACGACAGCACCGGTTTAGACCTGCCCACCAAGATTTATAGTTCAAGTAATGGCAGAAAGAAATATCTTGGGCAATCACATCGTGAAGAAATATTTAATCATCGCTACGAGTTTCATTTACAGCATAAAGCGGATTATTTAGTTTTTGAAAGTGTCGGATATCCATCTAAGGTGTATAAACTAAACTTCCATGGGGAATTCGCACATAATTCTTCTGCTTTATTGAGTATGAAAACATTAAGGGTGGATAAGGATAATATAAATGTGAGCTATACTATCTTTTGTAAACCTCCTAATATGGATAATAAATACAAAATTTTACATTATTATGGAGATACGTTACACTGTGAAAATCATATTTTGGTTTTACAGAAAAGTTTAAATGGTGAAATAATGACCAGTAATTCCCGATATGTAATCCAGACACTTTCGTCGGCGGATGAGGTTTTGTCTGAGGTAAAATATAGGCCTCTTCCGGGAATAAACCTAGTAGATGTATGTGCCTATGCTGAAAACGAAATCAATGGAAATACCATTGTTAGCACAGTTCTAAAATCCGAAAAAATAACCGAGAAAGTGGAGGAAATAGTTTACGATTCCAGTCAACACACTATTGCAGAAATTAAACCACACCGATTTAATGAATCCGGTATGCCAGTTTTATATTTTGAGCAAGGTAAATACATATTAGAAACTGAAACTATCAAGACTTTAAATGAAATTGCTGAATACTTAGTAAATAAAACATATGCAAAAAAAATAAAGATTAAAGGCTATACAGATGGAGTGGGCGACAAAACCTTAAACGAGACCCTTGCAAAGTATAGAGCTCAAGCAGTATATAATTATCTAATTAACAGGGGACTGGAGTCAAATGTCTTTATTGTAGATTGGCAAAAAGAGAATGAATTAGAAAAAAAAGAAACAAACCTACACCAGTTTCGAAAAGTAACATTAACTGAAATATAATGAAGATTAAATTATTTATTCTCTTTATAATTACATTTAATAGTAGTGTATGGGCAACTGTAAAGCAAGAAATGGCGACAGTTGTTATTGTAAACTCTGCCGAAATGGTTTTGTCAATTCAGTCAGAGCTTACACCATCTGTAATATTTAACTACTATACTACCCAAAAAAAATATGACACTCTTCATATTGAAAGTAAGTCTTCTTTCAGACTTGTCTTTGGATGTTTCACCCCCGACAAAAAACATATTTATAGCACTTTTTTTATTAAGAGCGGAGAAGAGGTAGTTATAGAATGGCAGCCAAATAGTATAGCCGCTACTTCGGAAAATAAAACCAGAGATAATGAGTTAAACTTCTTCGTGGAAATGCAGAAGATCATAGGCAGTTTTGAGGGTCTTTTTAACATTATTCCTCACAAAAGAAAAAATGCAGACTCATTGCTTTATAAGGTAAAGGAACTGTATAATAAGCGGCTTAATTTCCTGGAAGCCTACAGAGTGAGTCACCCGATGTCTATAGAGTATGAACACGAAATAAGAAAAGTCTTGCAATACCGTCATTATTATGAGTTTCTTGACCATTGTAGGATGGACAATATCTTAGATAAAAACCTGTTAACCAATTCATATATAAAAGATTTCCTCAATCCTCTGTGGAGTTTTGAAGACAGTAATATCTATTTACTTGAAGCGTTGGCATTAGCGGAAAAATTGAACCGACAAGAAGAAGAAAAAAATTTCACGCCTTTTTATACAAAACTTCAATTAAAATATGAGGGGGAGAAGCAGGACTACCTCCTTTTTAAAGTAATAGAAATGGCTTATAGAGCCAAAGACTTGGGAGATTTGGTAGACAATTACTTATCTACTGCACAATCCGAAGCATTAAAAAAGTATGTAACGGATAAATACGCTGATTTTGGTGGTACAGGTCTAGAAATTGTAAAACCGGTTTATGATTATTTGAAAGAATCTTTATTGTATAATTTGAAAACCGGAAAATTTGTAAGTTGGGATAATTTGTTGAGCCAAGACGGCGCTAAATATATTGATTTTTGGGCTACCTGGTGTGGTGGTTGCAGAATAAATCTACCACATACCCGAAAGATTGCAGAAGAATATTCCACTAAAGGGATCAGAGTAATTTATATATCGAAAGATGAAAATATAAAGGCTTGGGCCAAAATATCGAGAAAAGAACGGATTCCTGATGAGGACAGTTATCTTCTGCTTGACCCTACCGTAACTTTAATTCATAAAAAATATAATATCAGTCCTATCCCCCGCTATATGATTACCGATAGACAAGGTAAAATCAAAAATGAAGATGCCCCACATCCTAATTTCAATAATATAAAAGCTGAGTTGGATAAAGTTATAAAATGAATTTCCCCCATTTCAA
>JBEBRR010000080.1:0-16665 GCA_040394735.1 Leadbetterella byssophila | reverse complement strand
GCCTGGTATTCCCTGTAATTAAATTCATAGGGGCTTTTAGGGCTTTCTATTTCCCGCAGCGGCCCGTTTAAAATATAAATTTCCCCGAATTCCGGCACGGTACCGGCTTTGCGGTCAAAGTACAGAAGGGTTTTACCGGAGGATGGCTGCCATTTTCCCTGCCTGTACTCTCCCAATACCCGGGCAGTTACTTTGTAGGAAGCCGGTTTGGTTTCCGTATAGGAGGCTATTTCCACCATCACTCCCTCTGCCTGGTGCAGCATAGGAACCGTTCCGCGGTGAAGCTGGGGAAGAATCCCGCCCAAAAAGAAAAAAGACAGGGGGATAAGGTGCCTTAATGCCTTTATCTTCAGCGCCAGCACTCCACAAAGAAAGAAGACTCCGGCTCCTGCCAGCATCCACAGGAAATTCAGCTTATCCGAAGACAGAATACCCGCTATGAGAAAGACAAGGTACCGTAAAGCCGGATAAGTTCTGAATATCATTTAGTAGGATTCTTTTTCATTGGGAAAATTACCGGCTTTCACATCATTGATATAGTTAACAAAAGCCGTGTTCATCACCTGCGCCAGGTCAGCATACCTGCGGAGAAAACGGGGTGAAAAGTCCTTGTTGATACCCAGCATATCATGAATCACCAGGATCTGGCCGTCACAGTCGTTCCCCGCACCAATGCCTACAGTAGGAATATCCAGTGATTCACTTACCTCACCGGCAAGGCGGGCAGGAATTTTCTCCAGCACCACGCCAAAGCAGCCCAGTTCTTCCAGTAGTTTTGCGTTGGTTTTCAGCAGCTCTGCTTCCTTTTCTTCTTTGGCCCGGACAGTATACGTTCCGAATTTATAGATCGACTGAGGGGTCAGGCCCAGATGGCCCATCACCGGGATTCCGGCACTCAGCACCCTGCGGATGCAATCTTCGATCTCCGCGCCCCCTTCCATCTTCACGGCATGCGCCTCGGATTCTTTCATTATCCTCACCGCCGTACGGAGCGCTTCGGAAGAATTACCCTGGTAGCTTCCGAAGGGCAGGTCTACCACCACCAGTGCCCGCTTTACGGCCCGCACCACACTTTGCGCATGATAGATCATCTGGTCTACCGTAATAGGAAGAGTGGTCTCGTGCCCTGCCATCACATTCGAGGCGGAGTCACCCACCAGGATCACCTCTATGCCTGCGGCATCCACCAGCTTGGCCATAGAGAAGTCATAAGCCGTAAGGCAGGCGATCTTCTGGCCCTTCTGTTTAAACTCGCGCAGGGTATTGGTGGTTATTCTTTTGATTTCCGATTGCATACCGATGGTTATTTGGATCCCAGCCAGAGCTCAGGATTAAGTTTGGTAAAATTATGCCACACCTGGAAGTTGATCTCGGGAACACCGTCTTTTTCTGCTACGGTTCCGATGATCTCTCTTCCGGTCACTTTCTGATTTACACGTACCGCCACACTGGCCAGGTTAGCATATACAGTATAATAATCGCCGTGCTGCACGGCTACCACGTAGTTCAGCCCGGGAATTTCCGATATATCCAGCACCACCCCTTCAAATACCGAACGTACCTCGGCTCCCGGAGCTGTACGGATATCCACGCCATGGTTATCTACCTTGATCCCTTTGAGAACGGCATGGTCTCTCACTCCGAATTTACTGGATATAAAGCCGCTTGCCGGCCACGAAAGCCGGTTTTTAGCTGCACTGAATTTGCCTGTAGCCACGGTAGCCACTTCTGACCGGGTAGGTTCGGCTACCGGCACAGGTGCCTCTTCACGTTTAGGCGCGGTTTCAGCTTTGGGAGGCGGTACCTCTTCTGCTGTTTTTCCTGAAGACTTCGCCGCTTCTGCTCTCCGCCGCTCGGCTTCCTTCCGCTCGGCTTCCAGACGGGCAGCCTCCTCGGCCTTCTTACGGGCCGCCTCCCGCGCCTTGGCCTCCTCTTCGGCCTTACGCGCCGCGCGCTCTTTGGCAATGGCCACCGAGATCACGGAGTTCAGGCGTCTTAGGGCATCCTGTTGCTTTTTCAACTCGGTTTTCAGCTGTCCTTCTTTCGAGGTAAGCTCCCTCACAACCTGGTCCTGCTTCTGCTTCAGGTCATCCAGCCCTTTTTTGTCTTCAGACACCTGCTGAATCACATTAGCCTGCTTTACCTTGCCCTCGGCCAGCTCAGCCTGCCGTTTTTTCAGGGCTTCGGTCAGGCTCTTTATCTTTTCAAATTTCCCTTTCCTGTTTTCCGCGTACTGTTTCAGGTATTTGTAACGCATAAACAGCTCGGTCAGTGAGGTAGATGAAAAAAGAAAGCCCAGCCGGGTCAGCTTTCTGCTGTTTTTGGCTTCCCGCACAATGATTTCCGCATATTCTTTCTGCAGGGTACCCAGCTCGCGGCGGAGGGTGTCCTGCGTGGCCAGGTTTTCCGCCATTTCCCTCTGAATAAGGTTGAAATCCTGCTGGGCAAGAGATATTTTCTTCTCCTGGTTTTCTATCTGCCGCTGAAGAGCCTGTGCCTGGCTGAGCGATGTACGTTTTTCTTTCTGGGTCTGGCCCAGGATCTTCTTTACCTGTTCTATTCTTTCCAGGTTCTCTTTCTTTTCCGCCTCTAAAGCCGCACGACTCTTCTGTGTCTGTCCGAAAACAGACGAAACCGCTACCAACAGTAATATAAATGTTAATCTCATAATTTCTAAATTCCGGGAAGCGGCTCTGTTTTATAACTTGCGGGCACGCTAAAGGAAAAACTCAGTCCTTCTTCTGCAAACTCAATCCGGGAATGAGTAATCTCCAGCCGGGCATTGCTCTTTCCGGTAAGCAGCATCGAAATAACCGACGGGATCAACTGGTCATTCCGGGTCACAAAGCGGCTGAAGCCCAGTTCCAGCTTCGACCCGTTACGCGGATCTTCTCCGGTTACCTCAAAAAGCTTATTGACCGAATTATCTACCCGGCTCTCAAAGGAGACTCCGTTCCTCACCTGGCGGATCTGTGATACGGTGCTTCCGGGCTCCACCTGGTCTCCCTCTCCGGCAGGAAACAGCATCCCCCCGGTAAGCAGCGCCTGCAGCAGAGAGTAGTTCAGATCAAACCCGGATGCCCGGCTCAGCTCTTCCCAGGTTCCAATATAGGCTTTTCGGTTAAATCTGTCTAAAAAAAACAGGGAATCCTTTGTAATTTTTGCCCGGCCCAGCTCCAGTCCTATTGAAACTGACGCCCAGATGATGGAATCTTTCCGGATATGAAAAGTTACGGGAAATTTCTGGGATAACGCAGCCGATGAAATGTCGGCTTCCGACTTGAAACGGAGCTCGGTAAACCGGGGTTCGGCCACCGCAAAATCATTGTGAAGAACGGTAGAATCTGCCGGGGTCTTCCCCAGGTCTATTCCTTTTTTCTGCAACTTTCCTGAACGGCAGGATGCCATTATAAGAATAAGCAGAACGGTCAGTATGTGGTAAATTCGCATCAGATCTGTTTTATTTTTTCCTGGATGGTTTTGTTCGTTTTATCCAGTTGTAAAGCTTTTTCCCATTCTTCCCGGGCCTCGGCAGATTTTCCCAGAGCTGCGAGCGCATCCCCCTTTGCATCAAAATAGTCAGCGCTCAGCAAGGCCTCTTCCGGCCGGATGAATTCCAGTGTTTTCAGGGCATCTTCCGCCTTCTTAACTGACAGCAAAGCCCGGGCAAAAAGTACTTTATAGAAATTATTTTCCGGGTGTTTACCGCTTAGTTCTGCGGCAAGCTTCAGAGCGGTTTCCGGGTGGGAAGCCAGGGATTTCCTGGCAAAGAGATATTGCACATAAGGATTTTCCGGGTGTGCTCTCACCAGGGCCTCCAGGTCTTCTCCCCCTTTTACTTCTGCCATCCCGGCTTCCGCTCCTGCTTTGATCATAGCATCTGCTCCCAGCCGAAGCGCTTCTTCAAAGGCTATTTCAGCGTCATCAGGTTCATGATTTTGTACCTGTGCCAGTCCCAGATACAGCCAGATCAACGGCTGGTTCGGGAAATAAACCGTGGCATTATCGGCATCTTTTTCCAGGCGGGCGAAATCGCCCAGGTTATAATGAATCTGAAGCAGGGCCAGCCACACTTCAAACTGATTTTTATCCAAGGCTACGGCTTTACTATACTGCTCACGGGCCTGCAAAGATTTCCCCATCCGGAAACTGATGTCACCGGTATAAAGATAAGCCCGGGCCTGATCAGGGTAAGCCGCCGTTAGGGCCTGTGCTTTTTCCAGCAGGGGCTCCAGGTCAGTAACATCGTTCCCAAAAGCCTTTAAATGATTTCCCAGCACATTTACTTTCAGCGAATAAGGAAATGCGGTCTGCTGCAATACCTTATCCATCAGCTGCAGAGATGCCTGCTTATTTTTTTCACCGGTATAAAGTTCACTGAGCAGGCCGTAGGCATCTGTAAGGTCGGGGTGTGCCGTAACCGCTTCTTCCAGAAGTTTCACAGCTTCTTTTCTTTGCTGGTTACTGATCAGTATGGCGGCCTGGTTAAGTACAAATTCCGGGTTGGCTTCGGTCAGCTTATTGCCTTCTTTTATGGCCGCCTCCACTTTATTTTCTTTCAGAAGGATCAGCTGGCGTGCTTTGGTGATTTTTTCAGAGGTACCGAATTGCTTTTCGGCCAACTCCAGGGTTTTCAGCGCCTCTTTTGATTCTCCCGCATCCGCCTGAAGTTCCAGCAGGTGATAATAGGCCTCCATTTGTGCGGGTCTGAGGCGGATCAGCTCGCGCCAGGCATTCTGCGCTTCCCTGTTTTTATGATTTTTCCGGAGAATGCCGGCATAGTTCTGAAGGAAATAAGGACTGCTGCGGTCAAGCTCTACCGCTTCTGCCGCGCTTACCTCTGCTTTTGCATGTTGCTCCAGCGCACTTTCTGCCCTGGATTTCATATAAAATCCGGCCGCGGATTTCTCATTCACCTTCACGAAGGTCTCAAAGCGTTTCAGCGCCCCGGCATAATCTTCCAGTACAAAAAACATCATGCCTTCCGTAAAGGTGCTTTCTCCCGCTGCAGGGCCGGGCCGGGTCTGCCCCCATGCCACCGCTGAAAAGAAAAAGAGAAAAGCCAGTATCCGCATGGTGAATCATTTAAGCCTTTAGAAAACGTAAATTTCATCATTTTCTTGTTAACGCGCAAATGAGAAGGCTTCTTTCGGAGTGAGGTATTTTTTCTTTTAAGACCCGGGCTACTTTATTTGAATAAATTATAACCAAGGGTAAGATTAGTTTCGTGATGCACAGCTTTCCCATAAAATAAGCCAAAAGAACTAATCATAGGAGCCATATACCGTCGTCTGCTTTTCGGTATTTTCAGAACACTTAAACTCAAATTTTACCGGATTATTCAACCATTCCCCATGAGGCAATTTATTCTTTTGCCTTCATTCCGGGTTCAAAACAGATTGTAACCGAAAGTTAAGTTAGTTTCATTGTAAACGGCATTGTAAGAATCCAAAGCGAAAAATGAGCTTCGCGGCCCCATGTAGCGGATTTCTAAACTGATCCGGTCATTAAACTTATACCCTGCGCCAGCACCAAAGCTGACTCCTGATTTTACCGGTATGGAAAAGGCAGTCTCACCATTGGCCCTTATGAAGTCTATTTTAGAGCTTAAAGAGGTGGCTGTTCCTAAATAGGGGGCCACAAATAACTTCGAATGCTTATTCAGGTAGAAGAAATGACGCACACCCAGAATATAATTAAGGTAACTGAAATCTCCTTCCAGGAGATAAGAGTTGCTGGGGCCGGCGGTTGACCTGAACCGGAGATAGGTCAGTTCGAGGGCCATTGCCCATTTTTTCTTATTAAAAGGAAATACCAATTCAGTCTCCAGCCCGTAACGGGGGGCATATTTCTTCTCCAACCCGATGTTCGTGGAGCTGAAAACCAGGTTTACCAGTTCTAACTCTGCCAGGCTGACCCCGGTTCGTAAACCGATATGCCACTCCCAGCCCTTATTCCTCTCTCCCTCAGACAGATCCTCTCCGCAATGGTTATACTTTCTGAATAGCTTCATTAAATCTTTTTCTCCGAAGTAAACCCTTTCCACAGCCGAAGATTTTATAGCTTCACATTGGGTAAGGAACAAAAGTTGCTGCTTATAAGCGTCATTGGTCATCAAAGCTCCCTGCGGGTTTCTGTACTGTTTGGAAATTAACTGGTTAACCTCTTCGTTATTTTTCAAACTATAAAAATAACGGGTTCCTGCACCCCATCTGTACATGTAAAGAGAGGCTTCTCCCTCCTCCAGCACTTTCAGAAAAACCAGCTGCTCACTGTATTCGGGATTCCTGTTGGCACTAATAAACCTGAGATTGGTACTTGAGGTATCAATTTTGACCTGTCTGCGAAGATACCTGAAAGAACCCTCTGCTCCGAATTCAGCTACTGAGTCAATTACCCCAGTCTTTCTTTCTGCGTTTTCAGTGAGTTTAAACTCAAATTTTACCGGGTTATTCAGCCATTCCACATTCCGGATCAGGCAATTTATTCTTTTACCTTCATTATCTACAAAGTAGCCTTTTTCGTAGACAATCTGTGCGTTACACCATAAAGCAGAGAAATACAGAAGTAAGAGGATAAAGAAGTTTCGGGTTATTTTATTCATTATAAAGTAAGTTGCTAACTTATTACATAAAGGTTACACGGTCTGCCTGCAAACATAAGCAGAATTGACTTCGCTTCCTCAAAGTTAAAGGAATTCTTTACTTACTCCTGACTTATTACCCCATTCTTGTGTGATGAATTAATCTTTCCTGGGCAAATCTTATCTTTCCCGTTCTGCCCTGCGTTCCTGCGCCGACTGGTCTTCAGCCACTCCGGCTTTCCAGTAAGAAAAAGCATAAAACTCTTCTTTTGACCAGTTCTTATCCCGGAGGTATTCCCGCAGCTCTTTCACAGTACGGTATTCTGCAGCTATGTATGCAAACCGGTTCCGCTCGGGCAGTTCCAGCTCTTTCACTGTGCCCGCCAGCTTACTTTCCTTTTCAGGATGCGGGTTATGCAGCCACACGAAGCGGATATCGGCTGCCGTACGGATCCGGAGCTCATCTTCCGGACCATGCACTTCTATTACGCAAACCCCCGAAGCCGGCGCCGGCAAAGATTCCAGAATACAGCTCAGCACGGGAATGGCCGTGGCATCGCCTGCCAGCAGGTAGTGGCCGGTGCGCGGAACCAGCTCTTTCGTTACCGCCTTCATGGCTACTCCCAGCTCATCACCGGGCTGTGCGTGAATGGCCCAGCGCGAGGCCGGGCCATTTTCACCGTGATGTACAAAGTCAATCACCATTTCGTTCTTTTCCAGGTCAATGGCCCGGTGGGTATAGGTTCGTACAGAAGGTACAAGATGGGGCTCCGGGTGCAGCCAGATTTCCAGCTCTTCATTGTACTCCGGAAAATGTACCTCTCTGACCCCGGCGGGCGGAATAAAGATCTTGTTATTATTCCCCGGCGTACAGTCTTTATATTCTTCCACGGCATCGCCCTCCAGGATCACCCGTATAAGGTGCGGGGTGATGTATTCCTTTTTCTTCAGCCGTAAAACATTTCTGATGATTCTGGTTTTCATGATTATCGGGTTTAGTGTGCACCACGGATACCCAAATACAGATCCGGGCGTCTGTGGGGCTATTTAAAATGCCTTCTCTACTTCATCTACCATAGCCGCTACGGATAGTATTCCGCCTCCGGCCAGGTACCATATCTCCGGGTTAAGGTAAATGACCTTCCCGTTTTTGTAAGCGTTAGTCTGTTGCACCAGCACATTCTCGATTTCCGATTTATCGGCTGCTTTTTTGTTTACCACGGCGCCCCGGTCTATTACAAAGAGATAATCCGGGTTGGTTTGCTGAATAAATTCACTGGAAACGGGCTGTCCGTGTCTTGATACCTCCAGGTTATCCACGGCCGGCTTTACGCCAAGCGCTTCGTGAATAAACCCGAACCGCGACCCTTTGCCGTAAGCCGTAAATTTACCGCCGTTATAAAGAGTGATCAGCCCTTTCCCGCCCGAGCCTTCGATTTTCTCCCGGGCCTCTTTGATCTTATCGTCAATCCGGCCCAACTCGGCATCTACTTCCTTTTCCTTTCCGAAAATAGTACCGAAGATACGGGTTTTCTCCCGGAATGAGTTCAGAAAATCATCCTGGCTGATCTTGATAAATACAGTAGGCGCAATTTTTTTGAGCTCCGGATAGGAACTTTCCAGTCTTTCCGACATAAAGATCACTTCAGGGTTCAGCGCCGCCAGCTTCTCAAAATTCACCTCTTTCACCGAGCCCAAGTCGGCTACCTCCGGGTCATCCCTGTATTTGGCCAGATGATGCGGCAAATGCTCTTTCGGAACGCCCAGCACTTTTATGCCGAGCACATCCAGGTTTTCCAGGCTCACGTAATCCAGGGCCACCACCCGTTTTGGCGAAGTCCTGACCTGTACGGTATCGAGTTCATGAATGACGGTGAGCGTATCTCCGGCGTTGCCGTCAGAGCCTTTGTTACAGGCTGTTAAAGCGACGGCCAAAGCCAGCGCTGAAATTTTCAGGATATTTTTCATCTTTATTAATAGTAATTACAAATTTTCTTTCCGTCTGTTTCTACAATTTTGAAATCCATGTCAAACACCTTTTGCAGCACCTCCGGCACAATCACGCGGTCTGCCGTATCAAAGAAGGCCACCCGGCTGTCTTTCAGGGCCACTATGAAATCGGAATACTGCGATGCAAAATTGATATCGTGAATGACCATAACGATCGTTTTCCCCCTTTCATCGCACAGTTTTCGGAGGGTTTTCATGATCTGTACGGCATGCTTCATGTCGAGATTGTTCAGGGGTTCATCCAGCAGGATGTAGTCGGTATCCTGGGCCACCACCATGGCCAGAAAAGCCCGCTGTTTCTGCCCTCCGCTAAGCTCATCCATATACTGACCGGCTATCTCCTGGAGATTCAGATAACAGATAGCCTGATCTACCTGTTCCTCATCAGCAGCGGTCAGCCGGCCCTGGGAATAGGGAAAGCGCCCGAAGCTTACCAGCTCGCGGACGGTCAGCTTCAGGTCTGTATGGTTCGCCTGCTTCAATATCGATAAATGCTGCGCCAGGATACGGGTTTTATATGCTTCAATATCCCGGGAATCCAGCAGCACCGTTCCCCCGTTTTGTTTCAGCAGGCGGCTGATAATCGACAGCAGCGTACTTTTACCCGCTCCGTTGCTGCCGATCAGCGACGTGACCTTTCCTTTCGGGATAGTTACCGATACTTCATCAAGAATGATCTTCTCCCCGTAAGACCGTGATATATCTTTTACTTCAATCATAACTTTTTTGCCTTCAACAGAATGTACAGGAAGTACACTCCGCCTATGAAATTGATCAGGATACTGATGGTGGTGGTCATATTGAACAGGTGCTCCACCAGAAACTGCCCCCCGATCAGCGTAACAGAAGAAACCAGCCCGCAGGCCGGCAGCAGAACCGAATGCCGGTGCGTCTTAAACAGCTCGTAAGTCAGGTTGGTCACCAGGATCCCGAAGAAAGTAATGGGGCCCACCAACGCCGTAGAAACCGACACCAGTACCGAAACAATAAACAGGAAGACTCCGGTTACCCACTTATAATTCACGCCCAGGCTGATGGCCTGTTCCCGCCCCAGGGCAAGTACATCAAGGTATTTGTGATATTTTACGGCAAGGATCAGCATCAGCCCTCCTGCACCTGCGGCATAACGCAGCAGCGCCGTATTCATCCGGTTAAATGACGCAAAGATCCGGGCCTCAGCCAGGGAAAACTCATTCGGGTCCAGCAACATCTGCACAAAGGAACTCAGTGTGGTAAACAGCGTACCCAGAATCAGTCCCGTCAGAAGAAGAAAATACATATTGTTCTTTTCCCTTCGGAATACAAAGAGATAAATGAGCATGGCAAACCCCAGCATCATCAGTACGGACCACCCGAAGTTCCGCGACTCGGTCAATACCTGGAACGTCTTATCCCCGTAAAGAAACACAATGACCGTCTGGAACAGCAGGTAAACGGCCTCAAACCCCATAATGGCAGGAGTAAGTATCCGGTTCCCGGTCAGGGTCTGAAAAACCAGGGAAGAATAGCCAATGCTCCAGGCCACGAGCAGCAGAGCTGCTATCCTGTAGGCCCGCCTTTCCAGCACGTATTCCCTGTTTCCGGTCAGGTCATAGAGAAAAAACACCACTATCAGCAGCAGGGTAAGCATCGTTAAAAAGGTTATGGAGGTGCTGTTTTTCTTCATCGTCTTCTGAAAAGCAAAATGAGAAACAATACGCCACCCACTACACCCACCACTACACCGATAGGCACTTCAAAGGGAAACATCACCAGGCGACCGGCTATATCACAGACCAGCAAAAACAATGCGCCGAACAGGGCGGTGTACGGCAGTGTTTTCCGGAGGTTATCGCCATACATCAGGCTGATGACATTGGGTACTACCAGCCCCAGGAAAGGAATGGCCCCTACCGTGATAACGACTACGCTGACAGTAACCGAAACACAGAATAACCCTATGTTGACCACCTGCCGGTAGTTCAGGCCCAGGCTCCGGGAAAAGGTCTCACCCATACCTGCCACGGTAAACTTATTGGCGTAGAGATAGGTGATAAAAATGGCCGGAACCGAAAAAAACAGTACCTCGTAATTGCCTTTCAGAACAGAGGAGAAATCGCCCACCAGCCAGGCATTCACATTCTGCACAATGTTGTTCCGGTAAGCAAAGAAGGAAGTAACCGAGCTCAGGATGTTACCGAACATAATACCTACCAACGGCACAAAAATAATATTCCGGTGACGGATACGGTCCGTGATATTCAGAAAAACCAGGCTGGCTGCAAAGGTAAAAACAAAAGCCAGCAGGGCCCGGTTAAACAGGCCACTCTGCGGCACCCACAGGAAAGCGATGAGTAAACCCAGCTTGGCCGCATCCAGGGTCCCGGCCGTGGTAGGCGACACAAATTTATTCTGGGTGATCTGCTGAAGAATCAGGCCGGAAATACTCAAGCCTATTCCCGCCAGGATGAGCGAAAGAGTCCGCGGTATCCGGCTTACCGTCAGGATAAGCTTCTGCTCCTCATCCGGACGAAAAATATCCATTACAGAAATATCCTTTACCCCGATGAATACAGAAATGCATGCAACCAAAATAAGTAATATCAGATACCCCGCAAGCTTCAATTTATACTAAATCTAAATAACGAGCAAAAATAAGGGATATTTGTGGAAACAAAAAATGCGGCCGCAAGTGATTTAGCAGCCGCATCCTGAAATGTTCCCGCCCCGCCCATCGTAAATTTATTGACTATTGACGAACGGGAACGGTCTTTGCGTGAATTCAGATCTATTTTGTGGTTACCCGCACCGCAATCCGGCGGTTCTGGTTACGGCCTTCTTCCGTAGCGTTATCCGCTATGGGATGCAACGGCCCGTATCCTTCTGATTCCAGCCGGGCAGGTGAAATTCCTCTTTTGACGAGAGCGTCCGTTACGTGCGCTGCCCGCTCGGCAGACAACCGGGTATTCAGTTCGTCAGAACCGGTATTATCCGTATAGCCACCTACCTTGATGCTGACCTCCGGGAAAGCCTTCAGGATTTCAGCAATATGATCTACTTCTATTTCCGAAGTGGAATCGATCACCGCGCTTCCTGATTCAAAAGTCAGCTTACGGAAGTTAAACCAGGTTTCCTTATCTGCCGGTCTGTTTTTATCTTCCAAGAAGGTAATTAGCTCATTCTCAATAGACTGTTCGGAAAAGCTGAGATTTACACCTGTAGAAAGTGTCTTCAGAATTACCTGTTCTGTATTTTCCATCCCTGCATCTTCTGTTTCTGATAACGTCCCGGAGGCCTTATTCTGGCAGCTTTTCCAGAAGTAAAGTCCGCCCAGCACCAATAAACCCAGCAGCAGCCACGGAAGGAGCCCGGCAAATCCGCCTTTGGACTCTCCTGCTGCCGGAACGGTTTGACGGGCAGTACCGCCTGCAAAATCGTCGAGGGAGTTCATATTCAGAATACTCGCCATACCGGCCGGCAGCGCTTGTTTCACTGCACTTTTCTGGCTCATAAGCAAGGTTCCCAGTCCGGCAACATCCAGTCCGTCAGTCTTAACTTTTTTACTTAAAACGCCCATGAGCAATGGAGCCGCCAGGTTCAGCAGGGAAGAAGCATTGGCTTTAAGCCCGGAGATATTCCCCACCAGGTCGGTTATCATTTTCACCTTATCGCCAAACAGCGAGCTGAGAATACCATTACCGGCAGAGATCAGTCCGGCTCCCTGTCCGCCTTTGAGCGAGGTCACAATGTTTTCTGTAAACTCTTCACTGCGGTTATCGTTTTTCAGCAGGTTCAGCAGATAACCTGCCCCCTGGGTAGTAGAAGCTTTCTGCATAAGTCCGGCCAGAATAACGGGCAGACTGGCAGACAATCCCGACGTTACATCCTGGGGATCTTCATCCAAAAAATCACTGATCTGAGTGATAGCAGCTGTACTCAGCTGGTCCTTGACAAGTTGTAATACGTTCATTTCCCGGAATAGAGTTAATTGTTCAGTTATGTCTTTCAGACGAACGCATTTAGCAAAAGTAACCTTAGCCTATAAAATTCTTTCACTGGTTCGTGCCCTCATCCGGCGGGTAATCACAGGGTAAAAGCGAAAAATCAAAACAGGCCGGCCGGCCAATAAATCTTTGTTGCACAGCAATGACCTTACAAAAAATTTTTAGCTTTGTCGCCCGATGCGTATACTTATTACCCTATGCCTATCCTGCTTTTTACTGGTTTGCCCGGCCCCGGCATCCGCTCAGGATCCCGCATGGATGAACAAACCCTATCATGAACGGCTGGATGCCATTAACGGGTTATACCGCCTGGTTTCCGATACCCTGATGCCGGCAAAGCAAATGGCGGATACCCTGACGGCTCTGCGGCAGCTGGCCGCCCGTACGGGAGATAAGGAGCTGCTGCGGGAAGCAGATTTGCTGGAAGCCTGTTATGCGCAAAAGGCCGGTTCCGGTGGAGGCATGGACAAATTACTACTCACCCTGAAACGGGCAGAGAAAGAAGGGATAACGCACATCGCCTGCCGGACGGTCTGGCAGATCGGGCAGCACTATTGGAGATTGGCCCAATATGAACAGGGCTTTCGCTGGTATTTCCGGCTCGACCATATGATGCAGGAGATGGACGTGGAAAAATTCCCCGATAAGGCTAACTACCTCGAAGAGATCGGGCGCGCATATTACCGTTTCGGTGATTATGAAAAGGCTATTCCATACTTCCGGCAGGTGACAGCTCTGCCCGTCCGGACGTTTTATCTTAACAGGTGGCTGCATGCGCTCAATACCATGGGACTCACCTATCGCGAGCTGACCCGCTGGGATGAGTCTGACGCCTGTTTCAACCGTTTGCTCGGGCAGGCAACCGGGCAATCGGAGCAGTGGATGGGTATAGCTTCCGGCAATCTGGGCCAAAACCTGTACCTGCGCGGCAACTATAAAAAAGCTGTTCCCCTGCTCGAAATGGACATACGCATTGCCGAGCGATATGAAGACTGGGGATTGGCCGCCGGGTCCGCTACTCCTATGGCAGATATGCTTATACAATGGGGCCGGTTGGAAGAAGCCAAAGCCTACATGGACAAGGCTTACCGCTATATCCGGCAGTCGCAGCAGACCGACCGGCTCCGCCGGCTGTATCCCGTAATGAGCAAATGGCATACTGCCATGGGGCAGCAGCGGCAGGCCGCGCTGTACCTCGACTCCGCACTGGCAGCCGCCAGGCTCTTTAATGAGAAATTCAACGCCCTGAAGCTCATGCGCGCCAACCAGGAGATCACGGCAAGCCGCCAGGAGGCAACTCTCCAGAAACTGCAGGCCGCAGCTACCCAGCAACGTCTGGTGCGCAACACGATTATCGGGGGACTTCTGGCTTCATTGATCGGCATACTGCTGATATACCGTGCTACCATATACCGCAACCGTACGCAGCACAGGCTCCAGCAACTGGAACTTGACAGCGCCCGGCAGGAACTGGACAATGCCCGGAAACTGCTTGACGGGTATACCCGCAAGATCCATCACAACTCACGTATCATTCAGTCTATAGAAGATAGTCAACCCCAGGGTGCGGATGATCATGTCCTTGAGCAACTCCGTACCAGCACCATCCTCACAGAAAGTGACTGGGAGGATTTCAGAGAACAGTTTCAAAAGATATACCCGGGCTTTACGGAAAAACTGCTGGAACGCCACCCCAACCTTACTTCTGCAGAAATCCGCTTTCTGCTTCTGCTCCGTCTGGGACTGACCAACCCGGAGATCGCTCACGCGCTGGGTATTTCACCCGCATCCCTGCGGGTCACCTGGCACCGCCTGCGTAAAAAACTGGGTCTCTCGGCTGACCATACGGCGGCCATGGTTTATACCGATTATTTTGTCGGCCTCTGACCCCTTCCTGAACGATTGTAACGCCTGTTGTAACGCCTGGAATCTCCTTTTTTACGTATATGCCCTGCTATGTTTGCGCATCCTAATTATGCGTATCAAATCTGTCAATCCGAAGCTGTTGCTGGTACTCGCTCTGTTACTGGTTATGCTTGTAGCGTGGGTCTACCTGCATTACAAGGGTAAGCTGGACCGTATCGAGCAGGATATGCAGGAAGTGGGAAAACCCGGGAATACCTATACAATATAAATAAAACAAACAATATGAATTCATCTATACATAGTGGTCGTCGGTCGTATACAAAAGCAGGGGCCATTAACCTCCTCTTTGCTTTATGTTTCGCCTGGGGCCCGGCACAGACCCAGACCGTGGAGCAGACTTTCAAGGCCGTCGCCTCTGACCGGTCAACCGCAAGTGGATTGGATTATGATGTATCTGCGGGTACGGCATCCGGCAACGTGGTCGTGAATGAGCCTGACCCCGCCACGCTGATCATTGGAACCGCGGTAAACCCTACTGCAAGCTCGACTAATTCAGGAAGCATTGCGTTTACCACTTCCCTTCCTGACGGCGACTATACGATAAACTATTTGCGGGGTTCAGTATCGCAAAGCCGTTCTGTAACCGTCAGTTCGGGAGAATTCAAACTAACCGGACTTAACGCTTCAACCTATTCCGGTATAGATTATACAGCATTTTCCATTACCGATCCGGTTTCCGCCGGTACGGTAGTGGCTACCGGTACGGTCACTCTTGGAAACAGCCCCACTTTAACAACTGTATCGAACGGAGCTTATGAGCCGGCAGGAACCATCTATGTCCGTACCGCCACTTCTGCTTATGTCAGGGCTACGCTCAATGCCGGAAGCAGCACAGCTACAGGAACTCTTATCTACGGAACAGACCCAACCCTTAGCTCAGGCACTACGATACGCCCTTTAGGTGGCTATACAGGAGCGGGCGTAGGGGTTACCTATGCACCACAGATTACCGGGCTTACCCAAAATACCACCTATTATTTCCGATTTACCGGGGAAAACAGCTACGGCACGACAGAATCTTCCATACGAAGTTTCAGAACCCGGTCTGCCAATGCCAATCTGACCAGCCTGGTACCGGGTAAAGGCAGCCTTTCTCCTGCTTTCAGCAGCGGAACAACCGTTTATACCCTGACTCTCCCCCATACCGAAAGTACGATTACTTTCACCCCTGTCGCGGCCATGCATGCCACTATCAAAATAAACGGAACTTCCCTTGCCAGCGGAAGCGAGTCGGACGAAATAACTCTTTCTCCCGGAACAAACACCGTCAGCATAGTGGTGTCAGCAGAGGCGGGCAACACCAAAACCTATACGATAAATGTAATTCGCAGACAAACGCAGACCATCACTTTCCCTTCGCTTGGCACAGTGGTCTACGGATCACCTCACCCGGTGCTGACCGCCACTGCCGGCCCGGGCCTTGCGGTCAGCTACAGCAGCAGTGACAACACCATAGCCAACGTGTATTCCCAGGGCGGCGTACGGAAAATTAACCTGAAAAAAACAGGCACCGTTATTATTACTGCTTCACAGGCAGGTAATGAGACCTATGAAGCTGCAGAAGATGTAGAGCAGGTGCTGACCATTCTTCCGGCAGCGGTTACGGGAGTCAGCTTCAGCGATGCCTCTTTCATCTATGACGGTACACAGAAAGAGCTGCTGATTGCAGGTACTCTGCCGGAAGGAACTGCTGTGGAATATACCCTGAACCAACGCACCCGGGTCGGAGAACAGAACGCCGTGGCATTGATCACAGGAGAAAGCTACGACACATTGCGTCTAATCGCCCGGATGAAGATCGATCCGCTGGATATCGTTTTCATAATGAAAGATACTGCATCACCACTGACTTGCTCCGGTACGGAAGGCAGAATTACATTTGAAAGCAACCTGCCTGCCGGCAGCTATCCCCTGGACTATACTCATGCCGGGGGCTCCGTTGAAAAAGTGATATCCGTGGCCGACGGCGGAGAGTTTACAATCAATGGCCTTGTCTCCGGCCTTTACACAGATTTCAGTATTTCAGCAGACACGGCCGGAGCTGGCGCCATAAATTCCATTATCCTCCTGAATGACCCGGCTATTCCCATACTTACTCCGGAAATAACCAGAGGTCCGGTTACCTGTAACGGCACAGACGGCAGCATCAGCTTCTCTACTACC
>JBEBRR010000079.1:0-16696 GCA_040394735.1 Leadbetterella byssophila | reverse complement strand
ATCAGGCCCGGAGAATAAACCTTTCTTTGCGAGCCGGGGTATCCTTTTATTTACTATCTTGGGGGGCCTGAAAAACCGGCTTTGTAATAACCCGTTAAAATCAATAAAAACAGAATACCCTGATGAATAGAATGGCGATCTACTTATTTGCAGCATGTATGTTTATGCTGGTTGCAGACATTTCTGCAAATCCTTCCTCCCCTGACGATAAGCCGGCGGGCAGGATTGTTTACAATAAGAAGAAACACCAGATCACCTTGTCGTGGCCGGCATTCGGCACTTCGGGAAATTATGAGATCACCCGGGGCGGCAGCCGCCTGGCAACAGACTTTGTGCCGGTGGGTACCACTGCCGGATTATCGTTTACCGACAGTAAACCCGATAAAAACAAATACGAGAATTATTATAAAATTACGCGTGATTCCATCACCATCCTCCTTTCGCTGGAAAACCAGCTCTTCGGTGAAAATATGTATTTCTACGACAGGAAATATGAAACGGCGGAAACCGCGCGGAATGAAATCAATGCGCATTTCAGAACTACCGGGCTCGGCGGACCGAACGGGGAGTGGACCACCCGGCGCCAGGCGTATTACTTCAAACCCAATGTGAATGAACAGACTTACGACCCGGGCGGGCAGGGTACGGCGTCATCGGCCGGTGCAAATGCCATTGAGCTGGGATTCTATTCGCATATTGGAGGTTTAGGGAGGGTGCCGTCAGATGTAAAACTGGGGGCAGTCTTCACCCGGCCCCATCTTTCCGGCGGGGCAAACGCTACGTGTACCTTCTGGCGCTCTATGGAGAATGTGACCGTTATGCGCGATTTTGCCTGGACGGTCTCCCAGTCTACCAGTGCACGAAGGATGCAGATTGAAAGCACATCGAAGTATATTTCAGACGTGGGAAATACGAACTTCTGGGGGAGCGGCGGCTTTATAGCCGATACCCGGTATACCACATCACGGCCTCACTGGGGAGGACAGCAGCAGTGGTACACCCGGAATACGGTATTCCCTTCCGGATCGGGAGCGATGGGCGGGTCGTATAACATGGTTTGGCAGGGCTGCGTGAATGCGCCGGAACCGGATGCGGTGAATACGCCCGTTGCCACTACCCCCGTGATCCGTGAAAAGCCCTTCCTGTTTATCGGCAATGACGGCGAATACAAGGTGTTTGTTCCGGCATGGCAGAGAGACAGGGCAGGCGTTTCCTGGTCAGCAACCGATATGGGAGCGGGTGAAATCCAGGATTTGCTTACCCGGTGGTACGTGGCCAGGGAGGGGGATACCGATGTGGAGATCAATGCAGCGCTGAAGGCGGGGAAGAATGTATTTTTCACGCCCGGCCATTATGCATTGAATGCCCCTGTCCGGGTGACCCGAAAAGGGGCTATCCTTTTGGGAGCCGGAATTGCCTCCGTGACCCTCGAGCCCACAGAGAAGAATACCTGGGGATGTATCTTCGCCGACGATAAAGACGGCATTATCATTGCGGGTCTGCTGATGGATTCGTTTAACAGCACCACCTACCAGGTGAGAATTGGTGACGAAGGCGCTAATGCCGATCATGCGGCTACCCCCCTGATGCTGGCAGACATCACCTGCCGGGTGGGCGGGGTGCAATCCAAAAATGTTCAGCTGCAGGTATCCATGCAAATAAACAGCAATCACGTGGTGGGGGATCACTTCTGGCTGTGGCGCGCCGACCACGGTTCGCAGCGGGGCGGAGACCTGCGCTGGACCAGGGACCGGTGTAAAAACGGGCTGATCGTTACGGGCAGCGATGTTACGCTGTACGGCCTGTTTGCCGAACATTACCAGGAATACGAAGTGCTCTGGCTGGGAGAGCGAGGCCGAACCTTTTTCTTCCAGAACGAACCGCCCTACGATGCGCCGAATCAGGTAACCTGGAGCAGCCAGGGAGGCCGGGTGGATGGCTATGCCGCCTTCAAAGTGGCCAATACGGTGAAAGAACACCACAGCATGGGAATGGGGTCGTATGCGGTTTTCACCGGAACCGACGGGAACGTCAATAAGAAGAACGGTTTTGAAATACCCAACACCCCCGGTGTAAAGCTTGAAAAAATGTGTGTTACCCGTTTTTCCGGGCCGGGAAATATTCTGAACGTTATCAACGGCACCGGTGGCAGTACTGCTACGGGCGTAAAACGTGTGGCCTTATATACCAACGGTGCCGGCGCACAGCCTTACGACGAAGAATTTATTTTGCCGGCGCGAGAATCCTATCCCGGGCACAAGCCGGGCAGGTAAAAGAGCACAAGCCGGCGGTAAGTTTCAAAGCCCCAGTTGGTCCATCAGCGATTTTTCATAGCGGGAATCCTCGGCAGGGTATCTGAGTGCTTTTTCAAACCGGCCGCTTTGTCTGGCCAGTGCCCAGATGAGGCTTTCCCCTGCCGGAATATTGGCGGGGGCTTCCCGGTAAATGACGTCTTCATACGCTTTGTCAGCATCCATAACTTCCCATCCGTTGGCTTTGAAATGCTTTATCAGGTCGTCGAGAAACAACGCCCCTGCCAGGTTGTGATGTAAGAGGATCACGTGGTTTATCCGCCTGTTTGTCAGCTGATAAGCCAGGGAATCGTAAAACATCGCCCGGTCAAACAGGTGCTTTTTGTAATACTCCCGGAAACCGGAAATGTCAGCCCGGGGGTTTTCTTTAAGGCGCTTTATCAGCCGGCTGTCAATATACCAGTCGGAAGCATCAACTGATACATGGCCGTTTTTGTATCCTTTTTGCTTCATAAAATCCCTGAACCCTTCGATTTTTTCCTTCGTATTCCCCTCCTTTAAATAGGGGAATCTGAAATACGGGGAATAGTTCGAATATTTTCTTATGATGGCGTCGTTCCGGGTCAGCTCCCCTTTAAAATCCTCCAGACTTGTATTATCACTATTAAAATTGGGATGGGAAACGGTATGATTTGCTATTAAATGCCCTGCATTGTTCCAGGAGCTTAAGACATACCGGCCTTTTTCACCGGTCTTATTGGCACCGGCAGAGAAGAGAACTGCCTTCAGATCGTGTTTTTCCAGGTTGTCAAGCAGCAATTGATTCCACTTTTCCAATTTATATTCGCCTATATCATTTACCTGCCCGTCGTCGAAAGTAAAGGAAATTTTAGGTGGGGCATTTTGCTCAGCCGGAACATTGGTCTGCATTTTAAAGGAGACCGTGACCAGTACTAAAAATAAGGCTGCTGAATATTTTTTCATCACGTGTTTACGGTTATAGTTACTGCCGGCTGCTGTTGATCCTCCAAATTTACACTTCCTGCCCTGGTATAGCAAACGTTTGTAAAGGGGCATATCTACTCAGTTCTAATAAAGGGGAGGGGGAGGGATTGATTATCATTTCTGTTTTTCAAATAACCAGCGCGGAATTTCATCGGTTAACAGGAACGGAATCGCAATCGTATGGTGCTGAAGATTCTGAAAAGTTGTAAAAACCAGCTTCCTGTTTTTCTTTAACCTTTCATACAGCTGCCTGCTGCCCTCGTATGGGTTGTCGGTATCTTTTTCCCCGTGTATTAACCAGATGTTCTTCTTCCTCAGTTTTTTAAGATTAGACAAGTCAGGAACAGCGGCTATGGAAACCATTGCCGCAAATTTCTCAGGCCGTAGATTCATTACGTTTTGAGCAGTAGATGCCCCCATGGAATAACCTGCCAGATAAATCCTGTTTTGGTTTACCTGTGGGTATTTATCTTCCACCTCTTTTAATAAGGCCAACACCTGATGCACATCGCCGGAAGGGGCGGATACCAGCATCCCTTCATTATTTGGTTTGTAAGTTGAAGAACGGTGCTCAAACTGCGGTGCAATGACAAAACACCTGAAGTTATTATAGATTTCTTCTCTTAGCCAGATACGCGCCAGAGGTTCCAGCTGACGTTCGTTGTCATTTCCCGTTCTGGAAGAGTTATGAAATGTGATTATTAAAGGATATTTGCCTGACGCATCGAGGTCTTTGGGCAACAAAAACCGGTAGGGCAGTTCTGCTGCACCGTTTCTGAAAACTTTCTTCTGAAACGTATCATCTGGCAGATCATTCAGGATTTTACGGGTTTCCGAAGCCTGGGTGCTGTCTATTACCCGGGCGTTCGTCAGATGAACCTGAGCACAGGCATTCTCCCCGATCAGGGTCACAATCAAAAGGCTGGTGACTATTTTGTTCATATAGATTATGTAAATAAGCTAATCCCGTTTATAAAGCAGAAAAGCCCCTGCTTTCGCAAGAGCTTTCATTTTGCTGGTCGGGATGACAGGATTTGAACCTGCGACCTTCCGCCCCCCAGACGGATGCGCTACCGGGCTGCGCTACATCCCGAACTTTGGAGGTGCAAATTTAAGAAAGATCGGGAAAAAAGGAAGCGTGCGGAGGCCTTTTTAAGAAAAAAACACCGAAATAAGCTTATCCTCTCCTGATATTCAGAATATTAATTAGATTTGCACAAATTACGTGTACCCCATGGAGAATGAAAGTAACAATTCAATAGTTAAAGCCGGACTTATTCTTGCCCTCGCCATAGCCGGGTTTTTCGGATACCTCTATTTTAAAGAAAAACAAAATGTGGATGATAAATCCAGGGAGATAGAGCTGAAGACCGCGGAGATTATCCAAACCAACTTTAAGCTGGACTCTATTGCCCGGGAATTAGACATTAAAATGAGTGAGCTGGCTGCGTTGGGGGGGCGGATCGATGAACTCGAGGCGATCAAAATCGACCTGGAAACCGACAAGCGGAATCTTATCCATACGAACTCTGTGAATATGGAGGAGTATAATGCCCGGATCCGGAATTATGAGCGGCTGCTTCTGCAGAAGGAAGATGAGCTGAAGCGTCTCCGGGCGGATAATTCCCGCCTGACCGGCGAAAACCAGGAGCTGAACCGGGCCAATGTGACCCTGAAAGATGCCAATACCGAGCTTTCCCGTCAGAAAGACGCCCTGACCGATACCGTAACCCAATATGCCGTCACTAACCGCGAACTGAATGAAAAAGTGACCATAGGTGCCGCATTACGGCCCATGAATTATCTGGTTACGGCCATTAACCGGAGAGGAAAGGAGCGGGACGGCGACGAATTCAAGTCGAAAAGGGTAGACCGCATCAAAGTGAGCTTCCGCCTGGCGGAAAATCCGCTTACCCGGAAAGAAAACAAAACCATTTATATGCGCCTCCTGGAGCCCACCGGTAATGTACTCTCGGATATGGCGCTGGGTTCAGGCACCTTTAACTTCGGAGGAAAGGAAACCGTATATACTGCCAAACAGGTGATCTACTATAATAACGGCGGTCAGACAGTAGACTTTATTTACGACAGGGATAAGAAATATGAAAAGGGTCAGTATAAGGTAGAGCTGTATGCAGAGGGCTTCCGTGTAGGCCAGACCACCTTTGTGATCAAATAAACCTGTGATATCCGTGAGAAAAATAAGTGGCTGCGCGGCTTCCACGTATATCGCAGATCGGGAACGTTAAAAATGTAAATGCTGCCTGCCTGTAAGCTGATGAAGTATTTATTACTGCCTGAAGGTCTCTGTTTCTGAAATGCCTGACCTTCGTCATAAATTTACATGACACTATTCACGTTTGCTTAAAACCCTGCTCATAGTATTAGAAAGCTAAAGAGTGAAATTTTGTGGTACAAAAACAAAGAGAAAGTATCATGAAACCGAAACTATTAGTCCTTCTTACCCTTGTGGGAATGTTTAATGTGGCAATGGCCCAAACGTATACCGCCAAAACCACGAACATTAAGGTTCAGGGAAATTCTACTATGCATAAATGGGCGTCTACTGTTTCCAGGTCTGTTTTTACAGGAAATATCGAAGTGAAAGACAATGAGGTAACCGCCATCAGCTCAGCCGTATTGAAAGTTAACGTAAAAGATATCAAAAGCGACAAAGATTCGGATCAGATGGATTCAAGAACCCATAAGGCGCTGAATGCCGATAAATTTCCGGTGATCACCTATGAGTTGGGAAAAGCCAGGTCTGTGACCAAAAAAGGAAATGATTTTGTAGCGGTAGTAGACGGAAAGCTGACCGTGGCAGGAGTAGCTAAAAATACAACTATGACGGTTACCCTTACTCCGCTGGCTAACGGCGATCTGAAAATCAAGGGATCTGACCGGGTGTTGTTCAGTGACCATGGACTGAAAGCCCCGTCTTTCGTGGCCGGAACACTGAAAGTAGACAATGAAGTAGATGTGATCTTTGATCTTACTGTAAAAAAATAACTTAAAAAAATTAATACAATGAAAAATGTACTACGCATACTGGTGCTGGGTATGGTGCCAATGCTTACTTTCGGACAACAGCCTAAGATTTATAATCTGAGACCGTATGATAAAGAGGGAATTAACCAGTTTGAAACCAAAAAAGAGGAATCGGAATTCAACGGCGTTAAAGCTAAGCTGGGAGCCGGTTTTACACAGCAGTTTCAGTCACTGGATCATAAAAATGACGGTTCTGTAGAGCTTTACCGCCTGGATCCCGGTTTCGGTCTGGCCATGGCCAACCTTTACCTGGATGCGCAGCTGGCTGACGGGATTCTTCTGAACCTGACCACTTACCTGTCTTCCAAACACCACCAGGAGACCTGGGTGAAAGGCGGTTTTCTGCAGATCGACAAGATCCCGTTCCAGGGCAAGCTATGGCAGGATCTGTCTAAGATCATCACCATCAAAGCAGGACACTTCGAAGTAAACTACGGCGATGCGCACTTTCGCAGAAACGACGGCGGCCATGCCATGTACAACCCCTTTGTGGAAAACTATATCATGGATGCTTTCGCTACCGAGATTGCCGGTGAGGTATATGCGCAGAAAAACGGGGTGATCGGGATGGTCGGGGTTTCCAATGGCCTGATCAACGGCGGCCACCAGGCTACGCTGAAACCCGGAAGCACTACCGAGACTTATAAGAGAAGTCCTTCACTATATGCCAAAGTAGGTATTGATAAGAACCTGAACGAGGATACAAGAGTGAGACTGACCGGTTCTGTGTACCATAATAATAACCAGGGACGCAATACGCTTTATGCGGGAGACCGCACCGGTAGCCAGTATTTCATGGCCATGGCGCCTGCCATTACCAGCGGAGCTGCTTCTACCCCTGCCAACAATTATGCTACCGGCAGGCTGACTCCAAACTTTGCCAACCAGATCACTGCGCTTCAGTTGAACGGATTTGTGAAATACAAAGGACTGGAGTTCTTCGGTACCCTGGAAAATGCCAAAGGCAAGGTGCACGCAGAAACCCAGAAAAGAAAAGCTAACCAGTATGCGGCTGACCTGGTTTACCGCTTCGGTAAAGAAGAGAACCTTTTTGTAGGAGCCCGTATCAATACCGTAACCGGCCAGTTCCTGACTAACAATACCGCTGACCAAAGCAGTACCAGAACCGCAGTGGCCGCCGGATGGTTCATCCTTCCGAATGTGATGATGAAAGGAGAGCTGATGAAGCAAACCTACAGCGACTTCCCAACCGGAAACGTGCTTAGCGGCGGAAAATTCGATGGATTTGTGATGCAGGCCATAGTAGGATTCTGATGGGTGGTGCAGACAGTTAAATTTATCCGGTTCTCGGCTACGCTCGAACTGACAGGAGGGGCAACCGCTTGACAGTTCGAGCGTAGTCGGGAACCGCATTCAGCCAATTTTCCCGATATAAAATAACCTCATTCCATGACCCGTTTACTCCTGATCTTTCTTCTGTTTTTTGCCGGAGGCAAAGAGAAAGTGCGTTACAGTATTCAAACGAGCAGCAGGGTTTCGCTGGAACTGGATACCAATCTCACGCGGGTAAGTTGCCGCTGCCTTGATAACGTTAATTTCGCCACAGATCAGCTGGCTGAATTTGCCGGGAACTCCGGTGCACTGCAGTTTCAGAATACCGCGCTGAAGCTGGATGTGAAGATGATCAACTGCCGGAATAAGAATATCAATAATGACCTGAGGGAAACCCTGTCAGCCGATAAATATCCGCACATTGAGCTGGAGCTGGTCGCTGTAAATGCCCTCCACCAGATGAATGAGCTGCCGCTTAATATACCTAAATACTTTGATGCGGCCACCCACCTGACCATAGCAGGGAAAAAACTTCCTCAAAAAATAAAAACCACGGTGATCCGTACCGGAGAAGATACCTTCCGGATGTATGCCACCCAGAACATTTCTCTGGATGCCTATAACATAGTTCCTAAGTCTCCGGTAAAATTTATCAAAATACACGACACCGCGACCGTAACGGTAGATCTGCTGATTAAGTTAAAAAATTAATGCTGAATTGTAAATTGTAAATGCTGAATGCATTCACTCCCCATTCAGCATTCATCTCACTTGTACTTCAGTATTCCATGCGAAAGCCAGTTCGCCAGCGCCTGGCGGTTATCGGCAATCAGAAGCCGTTTCCGGTCCTGCTCATTGGTGATGTTTCCCAGTTCGATATAAACAATGGGCGGTACGGTCTGATTGATCATCCATAATCCTCTCGAAGACACGCTCCCGGTATATTCCCGCCCTTTTTGCTTGGCCTGGTATTTTTCCAGCAGGGTGTCACGCAGGTGATAGGCCAGGTTTTTGCTTTCTGCCTTGTCCTGGTTATAGTAAAAAAAAACATCGATCTTTTTATCCGTTTGCCGGGAGTCTACATGGGTTTCAATCACCCGTTGGGTAGTATAGCCCTGGCGCTTATTCTCTTCGAAAAGATTATTGATTACCCGCGTTCGTTGCCTTAGTCTTTCGGTCTGGCTTAACGGGATCTTCAGCCCGCCGTGAATTTTTTCATCGCTGTCCATCTTAAGGTATTTCTCATCCCTGATGCCGTCATTTTCATCCCGTACGATCATGTACACTTTGGCACCGTGCGAGATCAGGTTGCGGGCCAGTCTCAGGGTAACATCGTAGGCGTACTCGTCTTCGGAGAGCGTATGGCCGTCTACCCGGGTTACCGCTCCGGGGTCCGGTCCGCCGTGACCGCTCACCAGGTAATAGACATGTCCTTTCAGGCTGGCGCTTACAATGGTCACACCGGCGTACTTCTTACCGAAGATGCTGTAATGCTTTTTTTTCGAATCCGGCGCTTCCGGCCCTGTGAATGAACTAAACAAACTAAACGACAGGAGTATTCCTGAAATAGTAAGATACTTTTTCATGATAGTGTGATTATTAGAAAAGCAATTGTTATAGCACGTATGTAAATGAGTCCCCTCAAATACAATACGAATTTATACACGGGAAAGTTAAAAATCAACTAACTTTGCTCAAAAACTGTAAAAATATGTCGTTTTATAGGGTGTGTTGCCTCTTTTTCCTGGTTAATCTGATGTTTTTCTCCTCTTGCCGTAAGGCAGAAAAAACAGAGGAAACAGACGTGCCGGAAGAAACCGCGCCTGTGGCCGTACCGTTTTTTTCATCGGATTCAGCTTATGCCTATATCGAAAAGCAGGTAAGTTTCGGCCCGCGGGTTCCGGGAAGTGCGGCGCAGCAGAAGTGCGCAGAATGGATGAGTGATAAGTTCAGATCTTTCGGATACGAAGTGACTCAGCAGAAGTTCAGTGCAGTTCTTTATGACGGCAAGACGGTTCCCGGTATTAACCTGGTGGCAAGCTACAGGCCCGAAGCAGCCAAGCGTATTCTGCTGGCAGCGCACTGGGACTCCCGGCCCTTGTCTGACAAAGACCCGGGTCAGAAAAATAAACCGATCGACGGTGCCAATGACGGCGCCAGCGGAGTAGGCGTATTGATGGAAATTGCCCGGAATCTGGTGAAAGATTCTGCAGGAGTAGGGGTGGATTTTGTGCTGTTTGATGTGGAAGACTGGGGTGCGCCGGAAAGCTATACCGGAGATATATCTCATACTACCTACGGCGGATGGTGTCTGGGTTCAGAATACTGGTCGAAAAACCCGCATAAACCTTCCTATTCGGCCTATTACGGGATTTTACTGGATATGGTAGGGGCGCCGGATGCCCGGTTTTTTCACGAAGATACTTCATTTCAGGTGGCTCCAAGTATAGTTTCCCTCGTTTGGAGTACTGCCTCTCAGCTGGGGTATGGAAATTATTTTATTAACCGGAGGGGAGGAGGAGTTACGGACGACCACGTACCCGTTATTCAGAACCTGCGTATTCCTATGATCGATGTAATAGATTACCGGATGAACGGAGATAGCGGAGATTTTTTCCCGCATCATCATACTTTGGGGGATAATATGAGCACAATTGACAGACAAACCCTGAAGGCGGTAGGGCAGACAGTAATGCACGTAGTTTACCAGGAGAAGTAAAATTCACGATTTTGGATTTACGATTGTGTGGCAACTGCCACACCTGGCAATGAATGTATCCGCATCCGTTAATCGTAAATGGTCAATTTTATACAGATGAACAGAATAATAAAACTCTTTACGGAGAAGAAGAAAGATATATTAAGTATATATTATACCGCAGGTTTCCCTCAACTGGAAGATACCCGCACCATTCTGGCCGCTCTCCAGGAAGCCGGAACCGACCTCGTGGAGATCGGCATGCCCTATTCTGATCCGGTGGCTGACGGCGAGACCATCCAGGCTTCCAACCAGCGGGCGCTGGATAACGGTATGACCGTAGCACGGCTTTTTGAACAATTGCAGAACTTCCGGAAGGAGGGCATTACCCTGCCCGTTATCCTCATGGGCTATTTTAATCCTGTATACCAGTACGGGGTGGAGGCGTTTTGTCAGAAATGCCGTGAGCTGGGGGTAGACGGAGTCATTCTTCCTGACCTGCCCCTGGATGAGTATCTGTCCGGATACCGGGAGGTGTTTGAAGAGAACGGCCTGCTGAACATCTTTCTGATCACACCCCAAACTTCCGATGAGCGGATCCGGCAGATCGACAAAGCTTCTTCGGGCTTTATTTACATGGTTTCTTCAGCCAGTGTAACAGGGGCCACTTCAGGAGTGAATACGCACATGGAGGCCTATTTTGAAAGGGTAAATGGCCTGGGACTGAAAAATCCGCGTCTCGTGGGCTTCGGCATCAAAGACCGTGACAGCTTTGAGAAGGCTGCCCGGCACGCTTCAGGCGCCATCATCGGCAGCCAGTTTGTACGGGTGCTGGAGGCTTCCGGAAATGAATTGAATAAAGGAGTGAAGGAGTTTGTAAGGCAGGTGACGCGTGCAGGGGATTGACGATTGCAGATTTACGATTAGACAGTGGCAACCCTCATAGGGTTATATATCGTCAATCTTTAATTATCAATCCTTTTATCGTTTACTTTTATTCTTCTTATGCTGTTTCGGTGCTTCGCCAGGTGAAATTTTTCCTATAAGCCTGGTCGCCAGGTCTTTCTCCCCCAGTTTCAGCAGCCGGTTCCGGATCCAGTTTTTCATTTCGGGCTTGTACCAGAAAAAATAACGGTTCTGTGCCTGCTTTTCTTCCCTGGTTTTGGCCGTTTTTACGGGCTGCAGGGTATAGGGGTGAACACCGGTATAGTAAATTACTTCCGCTACGGTCATAGGAGTAGGGGTAAAGTCCTGCACCTGCTCCAGCCGGAAGCCCATATCTTTGGTTTCAGCGGCCAGGTGAGCCATGTCGGCCTCTTCACAGCCCGGGTGGGAGCTGATAAAATACGGAATCAGCGGCTGTTTAAGACCGTGCTTCTCCTGAATACGATCGTATTTCTGCTTAAACTTATGGAAATATTTAAAAGAGGGCTTTCGCATTACCCGGAGGGTGGCATCTGACGTGTGCTCCGGAGCCACTTTTAAACGGCCGGAAACATGACGGGTGACCAGCTGTTCCAGGTACTCATCATGATTGCCGTCCTGGTTATTTTTGTTAAAGTCATCTACCAGGAGGTCATACCGTATACCCGAACCCACAAAAGCCTTTTTGACGCCCGGATGTGCATCTACTTTTTGGTAAATCTGCGTCAGCGGCTTATGGGAGGTGTCCAGGTTGGAGCAGATCACCGGGTGGATGCAGCTGGGCGCCTGGCAGCGGTTACAGATGTTTTCGTCTTTTCCTTTCATCCGGTACATATTGGCTGAAGGGCCGCCCAGGTCGGAAATATACCCTTTGAATTCGGGGTGGGCCACCAGTTCATCCACCTCTTTCATAATAGATTTTTCCGAACGGGATGCGATAAACTTCCCCTGGTGCGCAGAAATGGTGCAGAAGCTGCAGCCGCCGAAGCAGCCCCGGTGCATATTGATCGAAAACTTGATCATTTCATACGAAGGAATGGGGCCTCTTTTGGCATACTTCGGATGGGGCAAACGTGTGTAGGGCAGATCAAATGACCGGTCCATTTCTTCCTCATCCATGGTTTTATAGGGCGGATTGATCACCAGCGAGCGCTTTCCCACTTTCTGAACGATGCGGTTGGCCTGCCATTTATTCGATTCCACCTCTACGATCTTGAAATTAGCCGCGTAGCGGATCTTGTCTTTCAGGCACACTTCATGCGAAGCCAGTTCCACCGTATTCCAGCCATTATATTCCGGTATTTCGCCGGAGCTGTCTTCCATATAGGCAATCTGCTTCAGATCTTTTATGCTGCTGAGGGGAACTCCCTTCTTAACCAGGTTCAGGATATCCCGGAGAGGCTGCTCGCCCATGCCATACACCAGCAGGTCGGCCGGGGCATCTTCCAGGATGGGCGGCAGGAGCTTGTCCTGCCAATAGTCATAATGGGTCACCCGCCGCAGAGAGGCTTCTATGCCACCGATAAGAACAGGCACATCGGGATAAAGCTCTTTCAGGATTTTGGTATAGACCACCGTAGCGTAGTCGGGCCGGAAGCCGGCTTCTCCCCCCGGTGTATAACTATCATTGGAACGGAGGCGCTTATTGGCGGTATAATGATTCACCATGGAATCCATGCAGCCGGCGGTTACTCCGAAGAAGTACCGGGGTCGGCCGAATTTTTTAAAATCACGCAGGTCGTCTTTCCAGTTGGGCTGGGGGATAACAGCCACTCTTAAGCCTTCACTCTCCATGATCCTGCCGATCACGGCGGTGCCGAAGGAAGGGTGATCTACATAAGCATCGCCTGAAACGATGATTACGTCCACTTCTTCCCATCCCCGCATTTCGACTTCCTTTTTCGTGATAGGCAACCAGTGGGTTACCGGTCTGGGTTTTACAGTAATCATGCTGCAAAGGTAGTGTTTAATTTGTTATCTGCGCTTTTTTCAGCGATCACCCAAATTGCGGCACGTAATTTGTCATTACTATTTGTACTCCAAGTATACGGTCGGTTCCGATTTACGGGCTCCTGCAGCCTCAAATGGCGAAATGGTATATGAAGAGTTAGTTAATTACCTGTAAATAAATTAGTTATTGTTAAAATTTACCCTGTGATGCTTACCTTCCAGAAATCATTCCTGTGGTTAAGTAAAGGTTTTTGCCTTATTTTCTTCCCGGCAATTTTTGCTTGCCATCGCAATCTTCAAACTCACGTAGTTGTAATGAAGAATATTTTTACAAGAATGCAGAGTGCCTTATTACCTGTAAAAGACAAAATTTTCAAAATAATAAATATTTTTATCATGAAAAATATAATTCACAAACGGCCTCCCTTCAAACCGCAGTATGGTTTTGTCGTCTTGTTAATGCTTTTAAATGGCCCGATGCTGTTTGCACAAAACAACTATCAGGGGGAGGGATCCGGTATCCGGTCTTTTCTTTCATCATTTGCACAGCAGGATAGAGAAGGGAACCTGGTGCTTTCTTTCAGCTCGCCCTTTTCCTATACTTTGGGAGAGAATGTCAGCTGGGAGTTGAAAGACGAAAGCGGATCGGTTCTTCTCAGCGGTAAGGGGGATGTAAGCGGGTATGTTTTCAGTAAGCCGGGAAGCTATACATTGGATATCCACGAAGTGCGTGATCATGATCCCAACTCATGCGAGCATGTGCACTTTCCGGAAAAGCTGAATATAAAGGTAAAACCTGCAAAGGTGGATTTTGATTTTTCCACTATACAATTTTCGAAAGATGTTCCGGGCGGACAGCCGGCCAATGGCATCATCATTAGCGTCACTGTCAATTATTCTTCGTATGACAATAGCACTGCGATATACAAGGAGGGCGTAACCAGCTTTGGAGTAGGCTCAACGGTCAGTGGAAAATTGAAGAACGGAGAAGCCACCCTGAAACCCGGAGCGAATACCCTTGAATTTGTACTGGAAGGCCAGGCCGAAGCCGGCAACAATATACAGCTCAACTTTACGGATTTCAACGGAGAGGTGCAGCCTTACACTTTAACCCCAAAAACGCGATAAAAAATGAAAAGAGTAATACACAGTTTTATAGTAACACTGTTCCTGTTTTTAATTGCAGGTGTATCGCAGGGAGTAAAAGCGCAAAACTGCGTGACGGGGAATTGTATCCCCAATACGTATATTTACAGTACAGACCCCAATACCATAGAATATGATAATATCGTAGGAGTTTTCCACTCCAGTATGATCAGGGAAGCGGATGGTAAAGTAAAAGTATGGGGACAGGGAGTAGCCCAGGATGGAAACGGACAAAACGGGAATGTACTTACGACTACTGACGCCCGCGGATTGTTAACCGGCGCCAACTTTGGTAGCGGAACTAACCTGTTGACGGGCGACGTCCTGAAATTTACAGGCGCCAGTAGCTCAAACAACCAACAGTTTGCGGTATTGACTACCAGTGGTCTATATATATGGGGTGATGCAGGTATTTTGGTGCCCAATGTAAACAATGTTTCAACAGGGTCATTCAGAAAAGTTGATATCGGTACCTATGGTATTTCAGGAACTAAAGCGGATGGCTTACCCAGTGGGGTCAACCCAACAGATGTGAAGATGATGTTTGGTACCCGTCAGGGTCTGGCTATTGTCACCTGTACCGGAGCGGCCTATACACTCACCGTGAACGGCAACGCCTATGGAGACGGTGCAACAGATAATAATACCAACGATCTCCTCTGGCACCGGGTAAGTACCGCTGCTAATACGCCTCTAACTGATGTGGTAGCCGTAAGAGGTACCTATCAGGCCTTTATGGCGCTCACTAAGAATGGAGATATTTATACCTGGGGCGAAGGCACAAGGATAAACAGTGGAAATGCACAAGCCAGAAACTATGCGACGTTGATCACTAAACCTTCCGGAGTTACGCCGAAAATGATAGGGATGACTGCGTCATCTAATGGAAAAACCTATTATTTGTTAGCGAAGGACGGAAAACTCTATGCCATGGGCGAAAACGAATACGGCCAGTTAGGTAACGGAGGTACAACAGATTCCAATGTTTGGGGTCAGGTGACAGCCAGTACTACAGCGGGCGGGTCCACCTATACCATCGGCAGCAATGTAGTATGGATAAGTCCTATGGAACACGATAGAGGTACTACGATACAGAACAATGCGTCGATCAATGTCCTGACCAGTAATGGTAAAGTTTGGGCATGGGGAGGTAACTCTTACGGTATGCTGGGTTATGCCACATCAACTTCTTATGTATCTACTCCCGGGTTAATGCCGGGAAGAAGCACAGGCTCCACTTATGATAATACCAAATTAAATCTGGAAGATTTTATTATGGCGGTGGAAACCGGTGGCCATACTACGCTCCTGATCAAGCAGTGTAGTAAGAAATTCGGATATGTAGGGCACCGGATACGCGGTAGCATGGCAGATGGGACATCTGTAGATGAGCAGGAAACGATCTATAATTTTGGCCAGACAGCGGATGTAACCATATGCGGAGCACCTACCTCACCGGGGGTTCAGGACCTGGAAATATGTCCTACGCAAACCGCTGATTTGAATAATGCCATTTTGAATGATACGCCTGAAGGGTTCTACCTGGAATGGTGGACAACCGTCAACAGGCAGGCAGGAACGAAACTTTCCGATACCGATATTCTGACCGTAGGGACCGGAACCTATTATGCATTTTATGTGGCGAATACAGGTCCGTGCGAAAGCCCGGCCTATTCAGAGGTTAAAGTAATAGAAATAGAATGCATTGAAGCGAATAACGATACGTATGGACCTTATAACGGGATAGCCGGAGGTACCACGGGCAGTGTTCTGGTCAATGATCTGTTTATAGGTCAGCCGGTCAATCCATCGGAGATCACACTGACACCGGGCACACCCAGTTATCCGGGTCTGGTGATGAATCCCGATGGAACCATTACCGTACCACCAGGTACACCAACGGGTACGTATACCTATCCTTATACCATTTGTCTGATAATAAGGCCCACTCATTGCGATGATGCGGTAGCTACCATAACCGTTTATAACCCGGCCATTGAGCTGACCAAGACGGCTTCAGCCGGCCCTCATACAGTAGGCAGTGTGATCACGTATAGTTTCAAGGTGAAAAACACAGGTGATGTAGTATTGAATAATGTAACGGTAAGTGACCCACTGGCGGGCCTGAGTGCAATCACACCAGCTAGTGTGTCAAGCCTTGCCCCGGGTGCTACCACCACGTTCACCGCTACATACACCGTTACGCAGGCGGACGTGAACAACGGTAAGATTGATAATACAGCGACTACGAAAGGAACGCCACCAAGCGGTCCGGATGTGACCGATACAGACGATGAGACGGTACCGTTTACACAGGCTCCTGCTATCGAGCTGACCAAGACAGCTTCAGCGGGTCCTCACGCAGTAGGCTCTGTGATCA